>UQMV01000005.1 GCA_900542315.1 uncultured Collinsella sp. | reverse complement strand
AGCAAACCACCCTTTTTAAGGGTGGTTCTGATTCCCCAAACGGCAACGCCTGGGTGCGCATGAAAAATGCGTCTGGGGCGGTATATGTTGACGGGTATACTTGTTCCGTTTAAATTTGCGGGGACGGAGATGGTCGCATGACACAGCCAAATATGACGCGCACGGTGGGGCTTGCGCTCGAGGGAGGCGGCTACCGCGGTATGTATACGGCGGGCGTGCTCGACGTTTGGATGGAGCACGGTTTGACCTGCGACCATATGGTGGGTGTCTCGGCGGGCGCGGCGTTTGGCTACAATTTTAAATCGCGCCAGATCGGCCGCGCCATTCGCTATAACAAGGCCTATTGTGCCGACAAGCGCTATGCGGGTGTAGCAAGCTGGCTGCGGACCGGCGATATGTTCAATGCCGATTTTGCCTATCACGAGGTGCCCATCGAGCGCGATCCCATCGATTTGGAGACATATCGTGCCTGCTCCATGCGGTTTACGTGCGTGTGTACCGATATCGAGACGGGCAAGGCCGTCTACCATGACCTGCCTTATGGCGACGAGCGGGATATCGAGTGGATCCGGGCGTCGTCTGCTATTCCCGTGGCGACGCGTCCCGTTGCTATTGACGGGCATAAGTATCTGGATGGTGGCGTGGCTGATTCTATTCCCAGCGCATGGCTGTTTGCGCAGGGGTATGACCGCAATATCGTGGTGCTCACGCAGCCGGCGGGCTTTGTGAAGCAGCCCAACAGCGTGATGCCCATGCTGCGGCGCGTGTTCCGTCACTACCCGGAGTTTGTCGCAGCGCTTGAGCATCGGCATGAGGTCTACAATGCCACGCTCGATGACCTGGCACGTCGCGAGGCTGCCGGCGAGATCTTCGTGGTGCGGCCGAGCGAATCGGTGAAGGTGCCGTCGCTGTGCCGCGAACCGGATGAGCTCGAGCGCATCTACCAGGTCGGTCGCCGCGATGCGGAGGTGACCTTGCCGGCACTGGAGGCATATCTGGCAGGGTAGAGGCTGCTGCCGCCATCTAGGCGGAAAGCGCATCCCGGAATGGTCCAAACTGGGATGCGCTTTCCATTGCTGAAGATATGAGGCTGCGAACCAGCTGCTCGGCCTAGACTTACGCCTGCTGCCAGGTGTCGACGAGCTCCTTGGCCGCGGCGTAGGGGTCATCGGCGCTGCAGACGGCGCTCACCACAAAGAAGCCGTCGACGCCGGTTGCCTTAAGCTGCGGCAAGTCGGCCGTCTTGACGCCGCCGCCCACCACGATGGGCACGGGGCTTGCCGCGTGGAGGGCGGCCAGGTCCTCAAAGCTCTTGGTGATGATAGAGCCGTCGGCCGCGCGTCCGCAGTCGCGCTTGGTCTCGGTCTCGTGGAGTGGGCCGATGCCCAGGTAGTCGACTAGGCTCATGTCGGCGGTCTTGACGTACTCGAGCATCTCCTCGCAACGGGCCGAAAGGCCCACGATGGCGTCGGGCCCCAGCAGCTTGCGACAGACCTCGACGGGAATGTCGCTCTGACCCACGTGCACGCCGTCGACAGCAATGCCCTGCTCGCGCGCGGCGAGTACGCAGTCCAGGCGGTCGTCAATCAGCAAAGCGACCTGACCGGTCTTGCCAGCCTGTGCGATTACCTGCGCGGCGTCGCCGGTCAGCGCAATGATCTCGCGGGCGCTTGCCACCTTGGAGCGCACCTGGATGCAGGTAAAGCCGGCGTCGAGTGCCTGGGCCACCATATCGCCCACGGGGCGCCCGAGCGTGTTTTCGGGGCCGAGTACCAGATAGGCCGAGATATCAAGGTTGTCGCGGATGCTCATCGTGCTTCCTCCTGCTTCTTGATCTGTGCTTCCATGCGCTCGAGCTTGCCGGTCATGGTGTCGGTAAATCCGGGTCGAATATCGGCTTTGAGCACGACTTCGGTGCGGATGCCCTTGCTCGCCAACACAAAGGTTGCGTCGCGCACGACCTGCATGACCTCGTCCCAGTCGCCCTCGATCTCGGTGAACATCGAGGTGGTGCGGTTGGGAAGGCCGCTCTCACGAATGACGCGCACGACCTCGGCGACCTCGGCGGACAGCTCATCGCCGGTGCCGCACGGGGCGATGGCCACGGCGACGAGCGTATTCATGTCGGCATTGGTTGCGGGCTCGGACATGGCCTATGCCTCCTCGAGGTCGAGCTGGTTGTTGGCGATGTCCTGGGCGGTTGCGCGGTAGAGCTCATCGATAAAGGCGACCTTAAAGCTTGCCGGGGCATCGGCGACAGCGGCGGCACGCGTGCCGGCAACGTTGTAGACCGCGGAGCCGCAGATGGCTGCCGTAAACGGGTCGGCGGCACAGGCGTACACGGCTAGCACGCCGCCCTGCGAGCAGCCGCAACCGGTGATCTTGGACATGAGCGGGCTGCCGCCGTGGGACTTGGCCACGGTCGTACCGTCGGTAATCAGGTCGACTTCGCCCGAGACCACTACGGCGCCGCCGGTGTAGCGGGCGAGCGCCACGGCGGCAGCGCGGGCGGCGTCGACCGTGTCGGTGGTATCGACACCGCGCACGCGGCTCAGATCGGCCGCCTCGCCCTCAAGACCCCACAGGCCGGCGAGTGCGATGATCTCGGAGGCGTTGCCACGCACGATGGCGGGCTTGTACTGCTTGAGTTCGTTTACCAGCTGGGTGCGCAGGCTACCGATACCCAGACCCACCGGATCGAGCACCCAGGGCTTACCGGCGTCGTGTGCCGCCTTGGCCGCGCGGGGAATCGTTTGCTCGTAAATGGGGAAGAGCGTGCCCATGTTGAGATAGATGGCGCCGCCGCCGGCAACGAGTGCCTCGCCCTCGTCGGGCAGATAGACCATGGCGGCCGATCCGCCCACGGCGAGCTGTGCGTTGGCGACAAAGTCGATCGTCACCGTGTTGGTGATGGAGCCGGCCATCGGATTGGTAGCGCGAATCTCATCCACGGCCTTGACCATATGTTGCTTAAGCTGTTCCGAATCAATCACTGCACATGCCTCCTTGGCATAGAAAAGGGGCGCTGTGCATAGACAGCGCCCCTGTAAAGGCGGCATGCTCCCTACGCCAGCATTAACTGACAGGTTCAAAGGATTGGGCCCCATGCCCTCTCAGCCTTGTGGTTTGCACCGCCGGCACTCCCGCATCGAATCTGTTGTTCCCTATACTAGCGCACCGTTACAATGGATACGGTGAAAATGACGGGGGACTCTATGATCAAACTTGTGCTAACCGATATGGACGATACGCTGATTCCAGCCGGGCATGATGGCGCCAGCGACTACGCCATTGAGGGTATTCATGCCATGCAGGCGGCGGGTCTGCACTTTGGTCCGGTTTCGGGTCGTCAGCCGTCCGCGATGGGCTGGATGTTCCGCAATCGCTCCGAGTGCTTCTCGACCGGTGCGTTTTGCAACGGCCAGGTGATGTTTGTCGATGGCGAAGTAGTCGCTTCGCGCGCAATCGATAACGATGTCCTTATGCGCTTAGCCGATTATTTTGAACAGGAGACCGACGATACGTATTTGAAGGTCTACCGTTTGGGTGATGACTTTTGGAATAACGATGCCTATTGCGTGACAAACGATCCCGAGCGTGTGCGTCGCGCCATGAAGTCAGGCGGCAACGCGTGGCTCAAGGGCGAAGAGGCTCCCTGTCGTCCTGTCGTTGACGATGCCCCGGTATACAAGGCGAATATCTGGAGTGCCCGTTCGCGCGAGGAGCTCGCCGAGCTGCGCGAGCGTGTTGCCGCTGAGGTGCCGGAGCTCTCGCTCGTGTTTCCCAACAACCGCGTGCGCCTGTTCGACGTTCTTCCGACCGGCTGGGACAAGGGCTGCGCTGCGCTGGAGCTGGCGCGTGCTTTGGGCCTGATGCCCGACGAGGTGGCCGTATTCGGCGATTCCGATAACGATTTGCCCATGATCGATGCCGTTCCCAACTCCGTTGCAGTCGCCAATGCCAACGAGGCCGTCACGGCTGCCGCGCGCTGGCATATCGGCGCTGCGGCAGATGATGCGGTTGCCGGGGCTCTGCATCAGATTGCCGCCTGCGCCGCGACGGGGGAGATGCCGTCGTTTATGAGCCAAATGGACACGGCGGGTTTCGACGTCACAAACGTCTAGGGAGAAAGCCATGAAGCTCCAGCAACTCAGATATGTCGTCAAAGTTGCCGAATGCGGCAGCATCACCGAGGCCTCGCGCCGGCTCTTTGTGTCGCAGCCTTCGATTACCGCGTCGATCCGCGATCTCGAAAACGAGATGGGTGTGCATATCTTTGAGCGCACCAACAAGGGTGTCATTGTGTCCGAGGAAGGCGAGACCTTCTTGGGGTACGCGCGCCAGGTGCTCGACCAGGCCGACCTGCTCGAGGGCAAGTACAAAGGTACGTCCGAGCAGGTGCCGCACTTTAGTGTGAGCTGCCAGCATTATTCCTTTGCCGTTAATGCGTTTGTCGATGTGATCCGCGAGTTCGATGCCGCGCGCTACGACTTTACCCTGCGCGAGGAGCAGACCCACGAAATTATCGAGGATGTCGCGCATATGAAAAGCGAACTCGGCATCCTGTATCTGTCGGAGCACAATCGCGAGGTCATCGAGCGCATGCTTGCCGCCAACGAGCTCGTATTCGAGGGGCTCTTCTGCGCCACACCGCATGTCTTCGTGTGCGCCGACCATCCGCTGGCGGGCCGCTCGAGCGTGACGCTTGAGGACTTGGAAGACTACCCGTTCCTGTCCTACGAGCAGGGCAGCTATAACTCGTTTTACTATTCCGAGGAACTGACCTCGACCTTTGAGCGCCGCAAGAACATCCGCGTGCGCGACCGTGCGACGTTGTTCAATTTGGCCATGGGCCTCAACGGCTACACGGTGTGTTCGGGCGTGATCAGCCACGAGCTCAACGGGCCGGGTATTATCTCGATTCCGCTCGACGTGGACGAGTACATGGAGATTGGCATCATCACGCGCAAGAACACGACGCTCACGCGCTACGGTCGGGCCTATATCGACGCGATTCGTCAGCATATCTAGGCTGCTGTGCTCCGCACGGTTCAAGTCTCTTTATGACAGTCCAGACTGATATAGGAAGCATCTATATCAAACTGTTATAAACGTATATTTTACGATGGCCATATGAACGCTCATACTCTGTCCCAGTAAAGCAACCAATGCAAAGGGAGATATCTATGAGCACTTCGATTCAACCGAACGCGCCGTTTCGCGCCGATATCGTCGGCAGCTTTCTTCGTCCGCAGGCTGTAAAGGACGCCCGTGCTGCCTATGCGGCAGGCACGCTTGATGCCGGGGGGCTTAAGGCCGTCGAGGACGATGCCATTCGCGATTTGGTGGCCAAGCAGAAGGCCGCCGGCCTGCAGGTGATTACCGATGGCGAGTTCCGCCGCAGCTACTGGCACCTCGATTTTATGTGGGGACTCAACGGCATTGAGCGCCGCGCCTCGCGCACGGGCTACATGTTCCACGATGAGGAGACTACCGCCGACACCGCCGTGGTAACCGGTCCCATTAGCGGCGAGAACCATCCGTTCGTCGAGCACTTTAAGTTTGTCAAGGCGCTTGAGGGGGAGGGCCAGATCGCGCGGCAAACCATTCCGGCGCCGATCCAGACGTTCTCCGAAGTCACGCTCGACCGCTGCGACGGCCAGCAGGAGAGTCTACGCGCCATCTACAAGACCGACGAAGAGCTCGCCGATGCCATTGCCGCAGCATACCGCACCGTGATTGCCGACCTGTATGCCGCGGGCTGCCGCAACATCCAATTTGATGACTGCACCTGGGGCATCTATTGCGATACCGACTTTGTGTCCAAGACCGGCATGAGCCCGGTTGACCTGCAAAAGGTGTCCGAGCTAGGTGTGGCGCTCAACAATGCCGCCATCGCGGGCAAGCCCGACGATCTGGTTATCAACACGCACGTGTGCCGCGGCAACTATCACTCCACGTATGCCTTCGAGGGTGGTTATGATCCCATTGCGCCGTACCTGTTCGCACATGAGAACGTCGACGCGTTCTACCTTGAGTTCGATACGCCACGCGCCGGTGGCTTTGAGCCGCTCAAGTACGTTGCTCCCGGCAAGAAGGTCGTGCTGGGCCTGGTGACCACCAAGGTGGCTGAGCTTGAGGACGAGGACGTTATCGTCGAACGTATCCACGAGGCCGCAAAGTATGTGCCGCTCGAGAACCTGTACCTGTCGCCCCAGTGCGGCTTTGCTAGCTGCGAGATTGGCAACAAGCTGACCGAGGACGAGCAGTGGGCAAAGATCGCGCTGGTCAAGCGCATCGCCGAGCGCGTTTGGAAGTAACGCTACCGCTTGTAGGTGACGGCGCGTGCGAGACATGGCGTATCTCGTACAATGGTTCGGATCGTATCGTTCGGGCAGGTTATCCGATATGCCTGATCGCCCTTCCATCATGAAAGGACTTCCATGTCCCAATCCTCGACGCCCGCCGTCACCGATGCCATCTACGATGCATCATCGCTCGGCCGCCCGCGCATGTTCGTGTTGGGTTTGCAACACATGTTTGCGATGTTCGGAGCCACGGTGCTCGTGCCCGTGCTCACCGGCCTTTCCGTTTCGGCGACGCTTCTGTTCGCCGGCATCGGCACGCTGCTGTTTCATTTTCTATCGCGCGGTAAGGTGCCCGCGTTTCTGGGCTCGTCGTTTGCCTTTATCGCGGGTTATGCCGCCATTGCACCCAACGGCGAGGCCGAGCTTTTGCCTTACGCTTGCCTGGGCGTTGCCTGCGCCGGCCTGCTCTATCCGGTGCTGGCGGTGCTGTTCCGCGCATTTGGCGCCAAGCGTGTCATGCGCTTCTTTCCGCCGGTGGTGACCGGTCCCATCGTCATTTCCATCGGCCTGATCCTGGCGAGCTCTGCCATTGCCAACTGCCAGACCAACTGGCTTGTCGCCGTTATCGCTGTGGCCGTGATCGTCATCTGCAACATCTGGGGCCGCGGCATGGTCAAGATCGTGCCGATTTTGCTGGGCGTTGTGGTGAGCTATGCCGTTGCGGCCGCGTTGGGCGAGGTCGACTTCTCTGGCGTCGCAGCCGCCCCCTGGGTCGGTCTGCCCATCGTGTGGGACAACACCGTGTTTGCGCTCTTTGGCCCGCAGTTCGATAGCGGTCTTGCCACGACGGCCATCATCACCATCATGCCGCTGGCCTTTGCGACCATGATTGAGCACATTGGCGATATCTCCGCCATTGGCTCTACCTGCGAACGCAATTACATTGCCGATCCCGGTCTGCACCGTACCCTGCTCGGCGATGGCCTGGCGACCATCTTGGCATCGCTCTTTGGCGCCCCCGCCAACACTACGTATGGCGAGAACACCGGCGTGCTTGCGCTTACGCGCGTGTTCGACCCACGCGTGATTCGCATTGCCGCGTGCTGCGCCATTGTCCTCTCGTTCTGCCCCAAGTTCGCTGCGGTGATTGCCGCCATGCCGGCGTGCGTTATCGGCGGCGTGTCGCTCGTGCTCTACGGCATGATCAGTGCCGTGGGCGTTCGCAACCTTATCGAAAACCAGGTCGATTTCCAGAACAACCGCAATGTGCTGGTTGCGGCTCTGGTGCTCGTGCTTTCGCTCGGCATTGCCTACAGTACCGCCGGTGCCATCGTGCTGGAGCTGGGCGGCGTGACGATTTCGCTTTCGGGCCTTGCCGTGGGCTCGCTGGTGGGCATTGTGCTCAACGCCATCCTGCCCGGTAATGACTTTGAGTTCGATACTTCCGAGCTTGAGGAGACTGCTGAATAGTAGCTGCGTTCAGCCAAATTAAAAATGGCGTCCATGCGTATGTACGCGTGGACGCCATTTTTAATGCGTCAGTATCCAGTGGATGCCGCGCGCCATGCGCAGGTCAGTTTGGGCAAAGTGATTGCCGGGGTTGAGCTCCAGCGTTGTTGGAATGTCACGCTCGATAAACAGCTCTTCCATCGCACGCGTATCGTCGAGTACGTGCCGCATCATGCGGTTGGGCGTCTTGGTTTCCTTTTTACCGAGCGACAGATAGGCGGCGTCGGGCGTGGCTGTCATCGTGCGCTCGCGCGCGTAGTCGATAAAGCCGGGGAACCACAGCGACCCCGACGCACTCGCCGCGCGCTCAAAGACATCTGTTTGCCAAAGTGCCCACAGTGCAAAAAGACCCGCCAACGAGTAGCCGGCAACGCCGCGCCAGGCGGGCGGTTGCGGGAGCGATGATTCGGCCTGGGGGATTATCTGCTTCAACAACTCGTCAAGAAAACCAGCAGCCTGTCCGCCAAAGGGCTCGGCATCTCGTATAGTTCCGTCGCATTCCCAGGGGCTCAGCTCGCGATTCCAATCGAGCCCTCCAATGGCGACAAGGGTGAAGGGTGGGCAGTCGAGCTCTCGGCAGCGCTCGTAGACTTCACTACCGTCGCCCATAACCACGGGGAGGTAGATGACGGGCGCGCCTTCCGCACACTCTGAATAAACGGTTATCTGCTTATGATGCGCTTCCAAGGCAGGCTTCTCTCGGTGTTGTGATATTGACAGTCTCAATTGTCGCACGCTGGCACGGGGGCAGACGCTAAAAGAAAGGCGCGGAGCCGCTCGATGCGATTCCGCGCCTTGTTGTTTTGCTTTAGCAGACTATGCCGTTACGCCACGAAGAAGTAGACGAGGAAGGCAAGGGCTGCGATCCACATAAGCGGCTTGATCTTGGAGGCCTCGCCCTTAAAGAGCGCGACGATCACGTAGGCGATAAAGCCCAGGCCGATGCCGGCAGAGATGGAGTAGGTGAAGGGCACGCCGGCGACAATCATGAACGCCGGGAAACCCTGCGACACGTCGGACCAGTCGATCTCGGAGGCCTCGCTCATCATGAGGTAGCCGACGTAGACCAGAGCACCGCAGGTGGCGGCGCTGGAAACGATGGTGACGATGGGGGAGAAGAACGCGGCGAGAATGAACAGCACGCCGGTGGTGACGGAGGTGAGGCCCGTGCGGCCACCGTCGGCAGCACCAGAGGTGGACTCGACGAAGGTGGTGATGGAGGAGACGCCCATGAAACCGCCCACAGCAGCGGCGGCGGAGTCGACGATCAGAATCTCCTTGATATTCTCGACGTTGCCGTCGTCGGTGAGGAACTCGCCCTGCTTGGCCACGGCCATCGCGGTGCCCATGGTGTCGAAGAAGTCACTCATGAGCAGCGAGAACGAGATGACGAGGAGCGCGGGGTCGGTAAGGACCTTGACGATGGCAGGCACGCCGCCGGCGTCGGCGATGGGGCCACCGATGCTCGAGAAGTCGAGCGGGGCGATGATACCGGTCGGAGCCTGGGTCACACCTAGGGGGATACCGGCGATGACGGCGACGACGATGCCGATGAGCAGCGAGCCGGGGACGTTGCGGCAGGCGAGGGCGACTGTCACCAGGATGGAGATGATGCCGACGATGAAGGTGGGGGAGGTGATGTCGCCCAGACCGACGAGTGTACCGGCGCCAGCGGTGATAATGCCGGCATCGCACAGGCCAATCATGGCGATGAACAGGCCCAGACCCACCGAGATGGCGTGACGCAGGACAACCGGGATGGCGTCCATGATGGCCTCGCGCAGGCCACAGAGCACGAGCAGCAAGATGACGACGCCTTCAAGGAAGATGACGCTCATGGCCACGTGCCAGTCACCGCCGCAGACGGTGGTGGTGATTCCAGCGATCATCGCGTTGACGCCTAAGCCCGACGCGCAGGCGAGCGGGCGGTTAGCGAAGATGCCCATGCAGATGGTCATGATGCCAGCGCCCAGACAGGTGGCGCAGGCGAGCGCTCCCGCATCGATGCCAGCGCCCGAGAGCACTGCGGGGTTGACGGCGATGATGTAGGCCATCGCCAGGAATGTTGTCAGTCCAGCGCGAAGTTCGGTCCCGATTGTGGACTTGCGCTCACTGACGTGAAATAGTTCGTCCATGCATACCCTTTCCTTGTTCGGCCCCGAGTTTAGGCCGATCGACACGAACTCACCCACTATAGCCCCTTTACGACGCTGTTGTTCCTCGCATGTTGATGTTCGGCGCTTTGTAGCAGACGGACGGTATTTTTCGCATGAAAATGTGTGGGTACCGTATACTTAAGCGGTTACAACGACCCCTATGGAGGAACGTATGATTAAAGAGCTTTGCCACGACGAGGCTATCCTGTCCCAGCGTTGCGAGGTTGCGACCGTCGAGGACGAGTCGGTTGCTCAGGACCTGATCGATACCATCAAGTCGCTCGACGATGCCGGCTGCTTGGCCGCCAACCAGATCGGTGTCACCAAGAAGGTCTGCGTCTACCTGGACGACGCCGGCGAGCCCCACGTGCTCTACAACCCCCGTCTGGTGTTTGGCCTGGGTGCCAGCAAGATGGAGGAGAGCTGCCTGACGCACGAGGAGGTCACCAAGTCCACGCGCTATATCAAGTGCAAGGTTGCCTTTGACCAGATCGTCGACGGCAAGATGAAGGAGTGCCGCCGCGACTACGCGGGCTTTGAGGCGCAGATGATCCAGCATATGATCGATCACTGTCAAGGCAAACTTGTCTAGGGTGACTACAGCACCGCACTTCGTCTCTTTTGGCCCGGACGTGACATTGTTGTCATGTCCGGGCCTTTGTGTTTAGCACCTTTTTGTTTGGAGACAATAACCTTAGCAAGAACGTAAAGCTAGGAGGCGCCATGTGCACGAGCATTCGATTTACCGATAATTCTGGCCACATGTATCTGGGCCGCAACCTCGACTGGAGCTTTGACTACGGCCAACAGGTTCGCGTGATGCCGCGCGGGTTTCACATTCCGTATTCGTTTATCGACGACGCGACAGCGGCACACGCGGTGATCGGTATGTGCATCGATTACAAGAACTATCCCATGTTTTTCGATTGCGGCAACGATGCGGGCCTCGCCGTGGCGGGTCTCAATTTCCCGGGTTATGCCGAGTATGCCGATGACCCTGTCGACGGCAAGACCAATATCGCGGCCTATGAGTTTCCCCTGTGGGTGGCAGCGACGTTCTCGACGGTCGATGAGGTCGAGGCCGCGCTGCGCGACACGGTGATTGTCGCCAAATCTGCCGGAGAGGGACTGGGCGTGTCACTGCTCCATTGGATTATCGGCGACAGCCAGCGCAGCATCGTGGTCGAGATGATGGCTGACGGCCTGCATGTATACGACGATCCGGTCGACACCCTTGCCAACCAGCCCACCTTCCCGTGGCACATGGAAAACCTCCGCACCTATATCACCGCCACAAGCGATTTTCCGCAGACGGCGACATGGCGTGGCGCCGAGCTCAAGCCCTATGGCGCGGGTGCCGGCATGCGCGGTATTCCGGGTGACTGCTATTCGCCGAGCCGTTTTGTAAAGGCGGCGTACCTCAATGCCAATTACCCGCAAAAGGAGAGCGAGACCGAAAACGTCGTCCGCATGTTCCGTTCACTCGAGGGCGTGGTGATGATCGAGGGAGCGTCCAGGATGGGCGATGGCAAGTTCGAGAAGACTATCTATACCGGATGCTTTAGCGCGCGCACGGGCAATTATTACTACGCGATGTATGGGGATCCGTCGATTCGCTACGTGAGCCTGATGGATGCCGAGGGCGCGAGCCCCGATAGGCTCGTGGTTCCCGAGCCGCGTCGTTCGTAGCCGTTAGCTTTACCGCAATGCAAAGCGGCCCTGCGTCTCTCGTGAGGTGCAGGGCCGCTGTTGTTGATTTGTGACGTCGCTAGAAGTTGGCGTCGTTGAGTTGTTCGTTCTCGAGGCCGTCGAGCTGTTGCTGTTCGGGCGTATCGGCGACGCTCTCGAGCAACTCGGTGGGATCGACGTTCATGTCCTTACCGGCTTCGTTGCCGTTGACCAAGTCGTCCGAGAAGATGTCGACTTCCATTTCCTCGGCCTCTTCGATCTGAACCTCGAGCGGCACCTGGGTGCGCACGAGCTTAACGGCCGGGCGCATGCGGGCAAACAGCGGTACGTACTCAATGATGATGGCCGAGTTCTCGAGACCATACCAGCGTGCCGGGCTTCCGCAGGCGCGGCGGACGGCGTACTTGATGGCCATCACGCGGTGGTCATTGCGGTTGATGTCCGTTTCGGGGGCAAGCATCTTGCGCAGCATGCAAAAGCGGAAGTCACCTACGTTGCCGCGCGTCTCGTAGATGGAGTAGGTGTGATGTTGCGGCGGCAGCTCGCCCGATGCCATCAGGTCGCCAACGATCTGGCGCAGGTAGGCATTAACGCGCTGGTTGACCTTAAAGCCCAGGTCCAGGCGCACGCGGAAGAGGAAGTCCGTGCCGAAGGTCTCGACGGAATACTCGTGCGTATAGGGCTCGTCGGTAACGTGCACGTTAATGAACCAGTATGCCTTGGCGCGCTTGGGATGTTTGTCCAGGATGGAATAGAGCACGTCGCGGTCGAGCGTGAGCGGATCGGGGCTGTTGGTGAGGAACACCAGATTGTCGGCGAGCACGGGGTAGGTCTCGTCGTTGCGCAGGCGGTTGAGCTGATCGATGTACTTGGAGACGGGCAGCAGGATCGTTTGCGTGCGCTCGATGGCGGTGCCGCGACGCCACACGTACATAAGGCCAAACAGCAGTGCGGCCAGGAAGATCATCACATAGCCGCCGTCAAAGAACATAGTGAGGCACGAGGCAAAGAAGCACAGCTCGATGGCGCCAAAAAGCAGGGCGAAGACGCAGGCGCCCAGTCTGTGCTTGAGAATGCCGGCGATATAGCTCGTCAAAAGCGTCGTGGTCATAAGCATGGTCACGGTAATGGCGAGGCCATAGGCGCTCTCCATGCGCTCGGAGTTCTGGAACAGCAGCACGATGAAGATGCAGCCGACCCACATGATGTTGTTGACGAGTGGAATATAAAGCTGGCCCTTGGTGTCGCTGGGGTAGTGGATACGCAGGTGCGGCATAAGGTTGAGGCGCGTTGCCTCCGAAACCAACGAGAACGAGCCGGTAATGAGCGCCTGCGAGGCGATGATGGCCGCCACGGCCGAAAGCACGATGGCAAAGGGGCGCAGGGGCTCGGGAAGCATCATATAGAACGGGTTGACGATATCCATCGCGAGCATCTGGGGATTGGAATTGTTGGCGAGCAGCCAAGCGCCCTGACCCAGATAGTTAAGGATGAGGGCCGCCTTTACGAACGGCCAGGATGCGTAAATGTTAGCCTTGCCCACGTGACCCATGTCCGAATAGAGCGCCTCGGCGCCGGTCGTCGACAGGAAGACGAAGCCGAGCACCATGATGCCCGAGTGGTTGATGGGCGAGAACAGGAACATTATGCCGCGGATGGGGTTGAGCGCGCGCAGGATGGACAGGTTGTCGAGCATGTTGAACAGGCCGGCGCCAGCCAAGAACAGGAACCACAGCGTCATAAGCGGGCCGAACATCTTGCCGATTGACGAGGTGCCGGCGCGCTGCATGGCAAACAGGCCGCAGATAATGATGATGGTGATGATGATGACGTTGGTCTGGCCGTCACCCAAAAGCGCATGGCCCCACTCGATAGTGCGCAAGCCCTCGATGGCCGTGGTAACCGTGACGGCGGGGGTGAGGATGCCGTCGGCGAGCAGCGCCGCGCCGCCGATCATGGCGGGGAGAATCAGCCATGGCGCCACCTTGCGCACGAGACTGAACAGGGCGAAGATGCCGCCTTCGTTGTGGTTGTCGGCCTTCATGGCGATTACCACGTACTTGACCGTGGTCACGAGCGTCATGGTCCAGATGACGAGCGAAAGCGCGCCCAGGATCATGTCCTCGCTGACGGTACCGATGCCGCCGTTGTTGGCGACGATTGATTTCATGGTGTACATGGGGCTCGTGCCGATGTCGCCATAGACGACGCCGAGCGTTACGAGCAGCATGCCAGCGGAGAGGGGGATGGCTCCGTGCCCGCCTTGCCCGCGCTGGTCTTGGAGGTTTGCCTCCAGTTTGTTGTGTGCCACGAGGACTCCCTTAGACATCCGGTTATCTGTCTAGGACAAAAAACTTTATGCCGTCTTTATACATACAAGAGCAGTTTGGCACATCGGGTTATTTTAGACAATAATCCTCAGCTGGGGATTATTTATCTACGCAGGTAGCATTTCAAAGCAGGGGCTTTTAAGCACGTGCTGTCTGGGCGATGCCAGCCTTGGCGTTTGCGCGTTTGCCGGCGAGTTCGCAAAAAATCGCGCCGCCGATGATAAGCGCGGCGCCCATCAGGCGGACTGGTGTTATGGCTTCACCCAAAAGGGCGGCCGAGAACACGACCGCCGAAAGCGGCTCGAGGTAGCCGACGACGGCGACGGTCTGGACGGGCAGCTTGGCGACGGCGCTAAAGTAGAGCAGGCAACCAATGCCGGTGTTGACGACGCCGAGCATAGCGACGGCGCGCCAATCAATACTGGCGGCGACGCCGGCGGACAGGAACGAGGGAGCGCCCTGCGTGATGAGCGTGAGGACCAGCGCGGTCACAAAGGCCGCGCTCACCTGGAGCGCGGAGTTCTCGAGGCCTTCGATGTGCGGCGCGCCCTTGCTTGCGATGACCATCAACGCATAGCAAAATGCCGAGGCGATGCCGCAGACGATGCCCGCAATGGGCATGTTGCCGCCTAGACCTTGCGCCGCAATGAGAAAAGCGCCGCAGGCGACGGCGATAAACCCGGCGATTTTGCCGCCGGTCAGCTTCTCGCCAAAGATAAACGGCGAAAGGGCCATGACGATGATGGGGCCGCAGTAGTACAGCAGCGAGGATACGCCGACGCCGATTGTCTGATAAGCGCGGAACAGAAAAATCCAGCTGGCGCCCAGCGCGGCTCCCGAAAGGAGGAGGGCTGCGGCTTCGCGAGGGCGAGATGGCGCCTGCAACTTATGGCGTTGCGTAGTGACGAGGATGACAATGAGTGAGAGCGCGCCCAAAAACGTGCGCAGGAGCACGATATCGGAGCTCGGCAGCGCGATGACAGCGGCAATGATGCCGTTGGAGCCAAACAATAGCAATGCTGCTAAGTACGTAAACAGTCCGTTGTTCATGCGCTGACATCCCCTCTATATCCGAGCATGTTCACTATGGGTGAACTGGCTTTAGAAGAAAAGCGAATAAAATGCATGGCAAACATGACAAAAACTCATGCGAAGGTGGAGACGTGCCGTGGAAACGAATATTCAAAAGATGCAGGTGCTGCTCGAGACGGTGCGTGCCGGCAGCTTTACGCGTGCTGCAGAGCGGCTGAGCTATTCGCAGTCGGGCGTGAGCCGCATGGTGGGCGACCTTGAGGCGGACTGGGGTTTTAAGGTGCTTGATCGCAGCCGCGAGGGCGTAGTGCTTTCTGCCGACGGGCGGCAAGTTATGCCGGCGGTCGAGGCGCTCTGCGAGGAATTCACTCGCTTGCAGCGACGGGTGGATGAGATGCGTGGGCTCATGCGCGGCAAAATCTGCATCGGTACGTTTTCGAGTGTGGCGACCCACGTGCTGCCGCCGGTGATTGCGCACTTTCGCGCCGATCACCCGGACGTCGATTACGAGCTGCTGATGGGCGATTATTCAGAGATTGAACAATGGGTGGCGGAAGGTCGCTGCGACCTGGGCTTTATTCCGCGCGAACCACGCGGCGCTGGCATGGCGTCGCGGCCGTTGGTGCAAGACGAGCTGATGGCCGTGGTGCCAGCGGACTCCTCGCTTGCCACCGCGGAGGTCGTTTCCTTTGCCGATTTGGCCAACGAGCAGTTTATTCTGCTGGAACGCGGCACCGATGATGAGATTACGCCGCTGTTTCGTCGGGCGGGGCTGACGGTGCGCTCCAAGCTGTCGACCTGGGATGACTATGCGATTATGGCTATGGTGGAGGATGGCCTGGGCGTGAGCGTTCTTCCTGCGCTCATCTTGCGCCGCTGTCAGTTCGATGTTGCCGTGCGTCCGCTCGAGGGGCATCCCCATCGGCAGATCAATGCGATATATCGCACGGCTGACGTTTCGCTTGCCGCCGCTCGATTCCTTGAATACCTCTAAACGCGTGCACGTCATTGTCCGCTTTGGGCAAATCTCGGAGTTCGGTACGTTTTCTTATGAAATTGAACTTTCGAATGAGGTACGGCGCTATACTGCTTGCTAAATTGAACCTTGGTTCAATTCGTGTTCTATAAATTGAACTTTGCCAGCAAGGAGGTTCCTGTGGCCCAAGAGACGTTTAGTAATCGCCTGCGACAGGCTATGTCCGATCGCGACGTTCGCCAGTCGGACGTAATCCGCGCATCGGAGATGCTCGGCAAAAAACTCGGCAAGAGTCAGATGAGCCAATATGTGAGCGGCAAGACGATTCCGCGGCGCGACGTGGCAGAGCTGCTCGCCCGCATCTTGGAGGTCGATGTTACCTGGCTGCTCGCCGGTGACGCCGATCAGGGCGAGGCATCATCGTCCCGCAACGTTTCCAAGCCCGAACCCCATCCCTCAGCTCAAATTGCAAGGAGCACCACCATGCGTACTTTTTCTAAATCCACCAAGCTCGATAACGTCCTGTATGACGTGCGCGGTCCCGTCGTCGACGAGGCCGCCCGTATGGAGGACGAGGGCGAGCGCATCCTCAAGCTCAATATCGGCAACCCGGCGCCCTTCGGTTTCCGCACGCCCGATGAGGTCATCAAGGACATGCGCCAGCAGCTGCCCGACTGCGAAGGCTATTCCAACTCGCGCGGCCTGTTCTCCGCGCGCAAGGCGATTATGCAGTACTCGCAGATCAAGGGCCTGCCCAATGTTCAGATGGAGCACATCTACACGGGCAACGGCGTGTCCGAGCTCATTCAGCTTTCGATGAACGCGTTGCTCGACAATGGCGACGAGATTCTGATCCCCAGCCCCGACTATCCGCTCTGGACGGCGTGCGCAACCCTTGCCGGCGGTCATCCCGTACATTATCTGTGTGATGAGCAGGCGGATTGGTATCCCGACCTGGAGGATATGGAGTCCAAGATCACGAGTGCGACCAAAGCCCTCGTCATCATCAACCCCAACAACCCCACGGGTTCCGTTTATCCGCGCGAGGTGCTCGAGGGCATCATCGAGGTTGCACGCAGGCATCAGCTGATGATCTTTGCCGATGAGATCTACGACCGCCTGTGCATGGACGGCTACGAGCACGTCTCGATTGCCTCGCTCGCTCCCGATCTGCCCTGCGTCACCTTTAGCGGCCTTTCCAAGTCGCACATGATCGCGGGCTATCGCATTGGCTGGATGGTGCTTTCGGGCAACCAGCGCTGCATGAGCGACTTTATCATGGGCATCAACATGCTCTCCAACATGCGCCTGTGCTCCAACGTGCCGGCTCAGTCGATCGTTCAGACGGCACTTGGTGGTCATCAGTCCGTTAACGACTACATCCGTCCCGGCGGCCGTGTCTACGAGCAGCGCAACTTTGTGTATGAGGCGCTCAACAAGATTGACGGCATCTCGGTGGTTAAGCCGCGTGCGGCGTTCTACATCTTCCCCAAGATGGATGTGAAGAAGTTCAACATCACCGATGACGAGCAGTTCGCCCTTGACCTGCTGCACGAGAAGAAGATCCTGATCACGCGCGGCGGCGGCTTCAACTGGGCTGAGCCCGACCACTTCCGCATCGTGTACCTGCCGCGCATGGAAGTACTCAAAGAGTCCCTCGAAGACCTCGCCGACTTCTTTGACCATTATCGCCAGTCCTAATTAGTTCCGCCGTTCTACCGAACGGCGGACCGCTTGACGCTACGCGAGCCGCATTCACGCCAATCTGACGTTCAATTTCGAGGGCGCGACCAGAAGGTCAGCGCCCTCTCATTTCACGTCACCTTGGCGCAAATGCGGCTCGCTCGCTGTCGTGTGCTCAACCTGCATCGTTACCCTGGCTGTCTAAATAACAATCCCGTTGCAGTGGTCGATTTCGTGTTGGATGATCTCGGCGGTGTAGCCTGAGAAGTTTTTGATGCGGTGGACAAAGTTCTCGTCCAAATACTCAACCTTAATGCGGCGATAGCGGGTACAGGGACGCTCGCCGGTCAGCGAGAGGCATCCTTCGCTCGTCTGATAGGCGTTGACCTGCTCAAGAATTTGAGGGTTGTACATCAGGAGCACCCTGTTGCCGTCCTTTACGCAGACGATGCGTTTACGCACGCCGATCATGTTGGCGGCGAGCCCCACGCACTCGTGCTCATGCTCATGGAGCGTATCCAGGAGGTCCTGCCCGGTCACGGCGTCATCGGGGCCCGCGTCTTCGGATGGCAGGCGCAAAAAGAACTCGGATTTCATGATGGGTTTGATCATGGCGGGCTCCTCATGTCTCATGCTTTCGTGGACTTTTAATAATAGCGCGGAAGGCAAGCTGTACGTACGCGTTACAATCTTTCGACGTTGGACCATGTTGCCAGACTCGTCGCGTGCGGCGTCTGGCGTAAGTCTAGGGCTCATCCTCGCCCTGGACTGTTCCTCTGGGGCGATACGACTGTCGTTCCAAGAGGAAGGAAATGCATGGGGAGCAAATCTCAGCAACAAGTTCAAGTAGCGCCATCGGCCACTTCGGCGTTTCTCGCCGTAATGTATATCGCGGCCTTTGTTGCCGCGTTTAACGAGAACATCATTAACGTGGCGTTGCACGACATCATGGCGGCCTTTTCGGTGAGTGCCACCGCGGCGCAGTGGCTTGTTTCGGGCTATATGATCGTGACGTCGATCTTTACGGCCATCATGGCCTTTCTTTCCGGTCGTTTCTCGACGCGCAAGCTGCTGTTTTTCGCATGCGGATGCATGGTCGCCGGCGAAGTTCTGTGTCTGGTCGCTCCGTCGTTTAGCGTTTTGCTGCCAAGCCGTATTTTGCAGGCTGCGGGATCGGGCATCTTGTTCCCGCTCATGATGAACGTGGTGCTGTCTTGCGCCCCGCGCGAGAAACTTGGTCTGTATCTGAGCCTGGGCGGTGCCTGCATTACGCTAGGACCGGCGTTTGGACCCGTGATTAGCGGTCTTATGTGCACGTTATTTGGCTGGAGGGCGGTGTTCGTAGTGCCGCTGGTGGGTGGCATTGCGGTCGCTGCGGCGGGCGTAAAGCATGTCCAGAATGTCGGAGAGCGCTCGAACACCACGCTTGACATTCTGTCGGTTGTTTTGCTCGCTGCCGGCATTACGGCGTTTGTGTATTCCGTGGGTGAGTTCTCGACCAATCTGATTGCCGGTGTCGTGGCGCTTTTCGCTGCCGTTGTGCTGCTCGGCCTGTTTGCGGCCCGTCAGCTCAAGCTCGAGCATCCGGTGCTTAACGTGCGTCCCATGGCGAGCGTTCGCTTTTGGCCTGCGTGCCTGCTTGTGGTGGTGTCGATGATGACGACGTTCTCGATGAGTGTTTTGTTGCCGCTCTATTTTGAAGGTGCCTACGGCATGACCGCACTTGTTGCGGGCCTGCTCATTTTGCCGGCGATTGCCTGCAACGCCGTGACCTCGATTGTGGGCGGACGCGTGATGGACGCCCGTGGCGCATGGCCGCTGCTGCCGGTCGGCTTTGCCCTGATTGCCGTGGGGCAGACTGCAATCTCGATGACGGCGGCAAGCATGAACATCGGCGTCGTCGTGGCGCTGACCGTTGTGGTGTATGCCGGAGTCGGCCTGGTGCTGAGCCCCTCGCAGACGGCCGGCTTGGAGACGCTTCCTGCCGCTGAGCATCCTCACGGAACGGCATTGCTCAACACGTGGAACATGATTGCCGCATCGTTTGGCCCGTCGCTGTTTATCGGCTTGCTCTCGAGTTCTGCGGCGACTGCCGGCACCGCTGGCGCTGCGACGGACGTTGCCCAGGCGATTGGATTTGCAACTGCCGTGCGTGTGGCGGCTGTAATTGCCGTGGTCGGGTTCGTGGCGTCACTGGTGTACGCTCGTCGCGAGTCGCACATGTCGCATTAATGTGTGCACATAGATTCTGCAGCTAGATTGGATGGCGACACCATAAACTAATGGACGTTTTGCCGAGAGGCATGAATGTTTAAAGCGCAAAGAGTGCGCGACGGGCCCCGCGAATGGGGCGATGATGCCCGAGAGGGCCAAGAAGGAGTCTCATGTCCGAGAACGAAGAGATCATGAACGAGACCGAGAACGAGACCGTGGCTGCCGAGGTTGAGGCAGTCGAGACCGTGGAGACCGAAGCTGCCGAGGTTGAGGCTGCTGACGAGGTTTCCGCCGAGGAGGAGGCCGAGGTTGTCGAGGCCGCCGTTGATTACGATGACGAAGAGCTGATGGACAAGATGCAGAAGGCCGCCCGCCTGCTGCGTAGCCGTCGCTTTGCTATTTCCAAGGAGGAGGAGGCCAAGGCCGAGCGCATGGCGAACATCGAGCGCGCCATCAAGCTTCTTGACCTCAAGCCCAAGATGGAGCAGAAGGAAATGTCCGACCTGCTGGGCATGCGCCTTCGTGAGCTCGATGGCCTGATGGCCGAGGCCGAGGCTGCCGATCTGGTCGGCCGCATCGACGACGCCGAGGGCGATATGCGCAAGATCGTTGTCTTCGCTGCCGAGGATGCCGCTGAGGGCCTGGTCGAGCTTGCCAACAAGAAGGAGAAGCTCCTGCCCGAGCTTTCTTACGAGGAGGCCACCGAGCTGATGACCGCTCTCGATAAGGTCATCGCTCCGCTCGTCGCCATGGGCCTGGACGAGGACCGCGGTCCTCGCGGCGGTCGCGACGATCGCGGTGGCCGTGGCGGCGACCGTGGCGGTCGCGGCGGCTTTGGCGATCGCGGTGGCCGTGGTGGTGACCGCGGCGGTCGCGGTGGCGATCGCGGTGGCCGTGGCGGCTTTGGTGACCGTGGCGGCGACCGCGGCGGTCGCGGCGGCTTTGGCGGCAACCGTGGTGGCTATGGCGATCGCGGTGGCAACCGTGGCGGCTTCGGCGGCAACCGCGGTAACGACCGCGGCGGTCGCGGTGGCGATCGCGGCGGCCGCAACGGCGGCGGCTTTCGCGGCAACCGCTTTTAGTTACGGCGTTTTACCAAACGCCGTAACGGGCCGACGCTGCGCGGGCCGCATTTGGACAATCTGACGTTCAACTTCAAGGGCGCGACCAGAAGGTCAGCGCCCTTTCGTTTCACGTCACCTTGCCTCAAATGCGACCCGCTCGCTGACTTATGCTCAACCTATGGCGTCATCTCGCCCCAAAAGGGCCTCCCTCGCTCTGGCGGGTTTTCGCTGTCGGTGCCAAAGCATCGGGGTAGTCATTGGGGACGTTCTTAAACGACTAGTCATTGGGGACGTTCTTGTTTGACTAGTCGTTTAAGAACGTCCCTAACGACTGCATAGGATGAGAGTGGATAATCTCCCGGTTTGAGCCTGCATTCAAGCTCAGAGTGGGAGATTATCCACTCTCATTTGTTATGTGTCCGAAAATCCACGCTCGTTTCTGCTCTTCCTACATCTGAAGGAAGAGTTCGTGGAGGCGGGTATCGTCGTCGAGCTCGGGGTGGAAGGTTACGCCGAGCTGGTTGCTTTGGCGGGCGGCGACGATACGGCCGTCGACTTTCGCTAAGGCCTTGGCGTCGCCGTGCACTTCGACGATGCGGGGCGCGCGGATAAACGTCAGCGGCACCTCACCGTCGATACCGCCTACCTGCCCCTTGGTGCGAAAGCTGCCGAGTTGTCTGCCATAGGCATTGCGCTCAACGAGCACATCCATGGTTGCCAGGCGCGGCGTTCCCTTATCGTCGTGGGCGGCAAGGTCGTGCGCCAGCAGAATCAAGCCGGCGCAAGTTCCCAATACAGGCATGCCTTCAACAATGCGGGTGCGAAGCCCCTCGAGCATATCGAGTTCGGCAAGTAGCTTGCCTTGAACGGTGGACTCGCCGCCAGGGAGGACCAGGCGATCAAAGTTCTGCTGCAAATCGGCCGCCTGCCTCAGCTCAATACAACGTGCGCCCAGCTCGGATAGTCTTGCCTCGTGCTCGGCAAAAGCGCCTTGGACCGCCAGCACGGCGACCGTTTGGTCTGCATAATCGCTCATGTGCGATCCCTTCTGCTGGACTAGCGCCCGCGCTCCTCCATGATAATCTCGATCTCGTCGGCGTTGATGCCCACCATGGCCTCGCCCAGGTCCTCCGAAAGCTCGGCGATGAGTTTGGCATCGGTGAAGTTTGCCACGGCCTTGACGATGGCGGCAGCGCGCTTGGCGGGGTCGCCGCTCTTAAAGATGCCCGAGCCGACAAAGACGCCTTCGGCGCCCAGCTGCATCATCAGCGCGGCGTCGGCGGGGGTCGCTACGCCGCCGGCGGCAAAGTTCACGACGGGAAGCTTTCCCGTGGCATGGACCTCGCGCACCAGCTCGACCGGAACCTGCAGTTGCTTGGCTGCCTCAAAGAGCTCATCGTCGCGCAGGGCGACAACGTCGCTGATCTGCTTTTGGATCTTGCGCATGTGGCGTACGGCCTGAACGACGTCGCCCGTGCCCGGCTCGCCCTTGGTGCGAATCATCGTGGCGCCCTCGGCAACACGGCGCAGCGCCTCGCCCAGATCGCGGGCGCCGCAGACAAACGGGACGTCAAACTGGGTCTTGTCGATGTGATAGACGTCATCGGCAGGGGAGAGAACCTCGGACTCGTCGATGTAATCGATCTCGATGGCCTGCAGGACCTGCGCCTCGACAATGTGACCGATGCGGCACTTGGCCATAACAGGGATGGAGACGGCCTCCTGGATGCCCTTGATCATCTTGGGGTCGCTCATGCGCGAGACGCCGCCTGCGGCGCGGATGTCGGCCGGAATGCGCTCGAGTGCCATGACGGCGCAGGCGCCCGCCTCCTCGGCGATGCGTGCCTGCTCGGGCGTGGTGACGTCCATGATGACGCCGCCCTTGAGCATCTGCGCGAGTTCGCGATTGAGTTTGACGCGATCGGCCTTGCTGGTCTGTTCTGCCATGGTTGCTCCCTTGGTTGGCATGTGCATTGCTTGACGGAACATCCTATCGGGGAGCTGGGTATGGCAAAATACTCAGTTTTCGAGATAATAATAAGGTCAGCTTAATACCAGATTGAACAGCCCGATAAGGTCAGGTGGCAAACTCATGCTTGACTACAATTTGGAAAAACGCGGCGAAGCATCGCTCTATGAGTATGTTTACCAGCAAATTCGAGATGATATTGTTGCTGGACGTATTGCGGCGGGGGAGCATCTTCCGTCTAAGCGTGCCTTTGCCAGTCATCTGGGAATCAGTGTCATTACCATCGAGAATGCATATAGCCAGTTACTTGCCGAGGGCTATATTTGCTCAAAGCCGCGGCGTGGCTACTACGCTTGCAAGCTTCCGGATGCACCGGTTTTGCCTTTGGCTACGGAGGGCATCGACCGAGATGCCGTCTCTGTGGGCCCCAGCGTGCATGATGTCAACGGACAGGTTGAGCTGTTCGATGCACTTTCTCCTTCCGCTTTGGAGGCGGCGCGGCTTTGGCAAAGTGTGCTACGGGCGACGCTGGCATTCGAAGACGAGCGCGAAATCTTTTCGCCCGCACCGGCGCAGGGCACCGCTCGGCTGCGACGCGCAATTGCTCACCATCTGCGCGGGACAAGGGGTATGAATGTCGACCCCAACAACATTGTTATCGGTGCAGGCGCCCAGCTGCTCGATACCATGTTGGTTCAGTTGCTTGGCGCTGACAAGGTGTATGCCGTTGAGGACCCGGGCTATTTGCGTCTGACGCGCATCTATCAGGCTATGGGCTGCAAAGTTCGACATATCCCGTTGGATGATGAGGGCGTGGACTTGAGCATTCTGCAGAAAAGCGGGACCGATGTCCTTCACCTGATGCCGTCCCATCAGTATCCGACCGGCCTTGTGACGAGCATTGCGCGGCGCTATGCGCTTCTAAGCTGGGCCGCCGAGCGACCAGGTCGGTATCTCATCGAAGATGACTTTGATTGTGAGTTTCGCCTTGCCGGCAAGCCGATTCCCGCGCTCGCGTCGATCGATGCCGCCCAGTCGGTTATCTACACCAATACGTTTTCGAAGAGCCTTTCATCGGCGTTGCGTTTGGCGTACATGGTGTTGCCCGATGAGCTAATGGAGCGGTTTAGGCGCAACCTTGGTTTCTACGCCTCGTCGGTGAGCTCTGTTGACCAGGTCGCTTTGGCGCGTTTGCTGGAATCGGGTGATTACGAGCGACATGTGAACCGCGTGCGCGTTCGTGCTCGCGAGGCGCGTGATGGCCTGATGGCGCTTGTGCGGAAGGTATTTCCGGCAGGAGAGGTCTCGATCGAGCATGCAGACGCGGGCCTTTACTGTACCGTTGCCCTGGCCGAGGACAAGGCGGGGGAGAGTTTCGCGAAGGCTCTTGCTGACGCTCGTATTTCCTATGTCAACATCGCCGATTGCCTGTGGACGGGTGATCGGGCATCGACTAAGAACACTTCATCTCGCGTCCTCATTCAATACGACGACCTGAGCCCTCATTCGCTCATCGTTCTTCAAGAACAGCTGCAATAAGCCCACGAAAAAGGCCCGAACCAATACGGTCCGGGCCCCATCGAACTAGAGGTTATGTCTCAGGCGGTTGGCTTAGCCGAAGTAGCGCTTGAGCAGACCGGCGAAAGCCTTGCCGTGGCGAGCCTCGTCGCGAGCCATCTCGTGCACGGTGTCGTGGATGGCATCGAGACCAGCGGCCTTGGCGCGCTTGGCAAGATCGGTCTTACCGGCGGTGGCGCCGTTCTCGGCCTCAACACGCATCTCGAGGTTCTTCTTGGTGGAGTCGGTCACGACCTCGCCCAGCAGCTCAGCGAACTTGGCGGCATGCTCGGCCTCCTCGTAGGCAGCCTTCTCCCAGTACAGGCCGATCTCGGGATAGCCCTCGCGATGAGCAACGCGAGCCATGGCCAGGTACATACCGACCTCGGAGCACTCGCCCTCAAAGTTGGCGCGCAGGTCGGCAACGATATCCTCGGAGACGCCCTCCATCTTGGCGACGCCCACGACGTGCTCGGCAGCCCACTCGAGCTGGCCCTCCTCCTGCTTCAGGAAACGAGAACCGGGGACGCCGCACTGGGGGCACTTGAAGTCCTCGGGCAGCTGGTCGCCGTCGAACTCTTCCACATAACCGCAAACGGGGCAAACAAACTTCATGATTCGATCCTTTCGATCGATGGCGATGGGGCGCTTATCCGGTCCCGTAAGGGCCCTCTCCGGACGCGCGTCTTGACGAGTTCTATTATCCATAAATGAGACTGAATGTGAAGCCTATTAGGAATGATTTTTAATAAAACAATTTAGACGCTGCCGTCTAACAGCGACCACATAGTCCACAGCGGACGCAGCCGTTGCAGATGAACTTGCTTCCGCAGGTTTCGCACCACTTAAAATACGGTGGGTCCCAAAGCTCCGAGCTGGGGATTTCCAAGCCGAGCGGATCCCTTAGGTCCCATTCGATTTGGCGGCCGCGGTGTTGGAGGCCTGATTTCCAAGCCTGCTCGCTTTGCAGGTTTTTGCCGCGAAGGCGATATGTTCGCCCGTCCTTAACGAAGGTGCTTCCGGTTTCGATGAAAGCGAACGTCGCATTTGCCGCCACGCATTCAGCATGCAACTGGCGCACCCATTCGTAATGGCAGGGGCGTGCTCCCGCGTAGTTTTCTCCGCCCGCGATGACCTGTTCGATCCCATCGGGCTTTCCAAGGCTACCGGGGGCGGCTTTTTCGACCGACACGCTTCCGATAAACGGCGCGCACATGATGCCGCGGTGTGCTGCGGGCGTGGCGAGCAGGAGGGGAATCCGCTCATTTGCCCTGCGCTGGTTTTCGCAGGTTACGTTAAGCATGACGTTTCGCCAGCCATCGCCCCAGTCGCCGGGCAGACAGTCGCAAAAACGCTCGGGACGTTTGGTCAGAATGAAAAACTTTACGTCGGGCCTCTGGCGAATGATATCCCATACTTCTGGTCGCCAGGGATCGGCCTCGGGCAACAAGAAATCGCTCGTCATGCAGATGCGGATAAGCTCGCCGGCGCGAACTTTGTAGCTGCCGTCTCGGCGGCGTTGGAGGGGATAGGTAAAGCCCGACTTGCTTTTGCTAATCACGGAGGGATCGATACCTCGTCGTCCGTCCATGTAATACATGTAGCAGTTGTCGCATCCCTCGCTGACGCGCGTGCAGCCATGCCAGGGGTTCCAGATGTCATGCACCTTTGCGCCTCCTTTGCGGCGGACGTGAATCCAATGGACCCTGAAAGACTAACACCGGATGACGCCAAGCGGCTCCGAACAATATGAAGATGTTGATTGATTGACGTTTGGCAGGTTGCCTGCGCTCCTCGATGAGTACAATCGGTCGAGCAAATGTTGACCCATCAACAAATGAAGGAGTTTCCTTTATGCATCTAGCCCGTCGTGCCTGGTGCCGAACATATCAGACGGTTTTTCGCATCGCATTGCCGATCCTGCCCTATACCGAGCCGCGCATTTTGGAGCATGCCGAGGATGTACCCGCGGTACTTCAAAAGCGCTCGATCAAGCACGTTCTCATTGTGACGGACCCCGGCATTGCCCGTTTGGGACTCACGGCATCACTCGAGAGCGCACTTGCGGCAAAGGGAATTGGCGTTACGGTCTATGCCGAAACGCGTGCGAACCCCACGGTCTCGAATGTAGAGGAAGCGGCGGCGCTGTATCGCGAGAACGACTGCCGGGCCATTATCGGCTTTGGTGGCGGTTCGGCCATGGACTGCGCCAAGGGCGTGGGCGCGCGCATTGCGCAGCCAAACAAGCCCATCAACAAGATGCGCGGCCTGCTGCGCGTCCACCGTCTCCTGCCGCTGCTTATCGCGGTTCCCACTACCGCCGGAACGGGAAGCGAAGTCACGCTCGCGGCGGTTATCACCGACGACGAGACGCACTATAAGTACCCCATCAACGACTTTGTGCTCATCCCGCGCTTTGCGGTGCACGATCCCGAGTTTACGCGTGGCCTGCCTGCTGCCATTACGGGACAGACGGGCATGGATGCCCTGACGCATGCCGTCGAGGCCTTTATCGGCCGCAGCACCACGCCTTACACGCGCAAGATGGCGCGCCAGGCGGTTCAGCTCATCCATGATAATTTGCTCGAGGCCTATGAGCATGGCGACAACATGCGTGCGCGCCGCAATATGCTTTCGGCGGCGTATAAGGCGGGCGTCGCATTTACGCGCTCCTATGTCGGATATGTGCATGCCATCGCGCACAGCCTGGGCGGCCGATACGGCATTCCACACGGTTTGGCCAACGCCATCATCCTGCCGCACATGCTTCGCGCCTATGGCGACACCGCCGCTCCCAAGCTTGCCGATCTTGCTCGCATGGCGGGTATTGCGCCGGCTACCGCGCAGGACAGTCTTGCCGCAGAGGCCTTTATCGACTGGGTCGACCGCATGAACGAGGTCTTGGGAATTCCTAAATATGTCTCGGGTATTCGCCGCTCCGATATTCCGCAAATGGCGGCCCATGCCGACGCCGAGGCCAATCCGCTGTATCCTGTCCCGCTTTTAATGGACCGTTTGGAACTCGAGCATATGTACGAGGTCGTCGCGGGTGGTATGTTTGAGGACGAGAACTAGGAGGGCCCATGAACACCGAGGAAATCGCATGCATCGTTAGCAGTCAGCGCGCCTATTTTAAGACGCATGCCACGTTCGATGTCGATGCTCGCCGCCGCGCGCTCGTGCGCCTGCGCGATGCGGTGCGGGCGCACGAGGACGATATCGCCCATGCGCTCAAGACCGATTTGGGCAAGTCTCATGACGAGGCGTATATGTGCGAGATCGGCACGTCACTTTCCGAGATTCGCCATCAGATTGCGCATGTGGCCCGATGGAGTCGCGCACGCCTGCGCCCGTGCGACCTTGCCAACGCTATTAGCGTGTGCAGGACGCAGCCGGTTCCCTATGGCGTGACGCTGATTATGGCGCCTTGGAACTACCCGTTTTTGTTGACGCTCGAGCCGCTCGCCGGCGCGCTCGCTGCGGGTAATACCGTGGTCATCAAGCCGAGCGCCTATGCGCCGGCTTCGAGTGCGGTGCTCAGACAGATCTGCGAGGAAGCGTTTGATCCGCGCCTGGTGACGGTCGTCGAGGGCGGACGTGCCGAGAACGAGGCGCTGCTCGATGAGTGCTGGGACAAGATCTTCTTTACCGGCAGCGTTCCGGTCGGCAAGCTTGTCATGGAACACGCGAGCAAAAACCTCACACCCGTGACGCTTGAGCTGGGCGGCAAGAGTCCCTGCATTGTGGATGCCTCCGCAAATTTGAAGGTCGCGGCGCGGCGTATCGCCTTTGGTAAGTGGCTCAACGTGGGCCAGACCTGTGTGGCGCCCGACTATCTGCTGGTTGACGCGCGCGTGCACGACGAGCTGTTGGACCTCATCAAGGAGGAAGTCCACCGCATGTTTGGCGAGCACCCGCTCGACAACGAGGACTACGGCCATATCGTCAACGCCAAGCATTTCGCGCGCGTGCGCGGGTTGATCGACCCCGACAAGGTTGTGCTGGGAGGTGCGGCGCGCGAGACCTCGCTCAAGATTGAACCGACGATCTTGGACGGCGTGACGCCCGAGGATGCCGTAATGCAAGAGGAGATCTTCGGTCCCATCTTGCCGGTGCTGACGTTCGAGAGTCTGGATGAGGTCGAGACGTTTATCACGGATCGTCCGACGCCGCTGGCCCTGTATATCTTTAGCCAGGACCGAGCGGTGCAACAGCGCTTTGTGCGCTATGTGCCCTTTGGCGGCGGCTGCGTTAACGACACCATCATGCATTTGGCTACGAGCCATATGGGCTTTGGCGGCATGGGCGCGAGCGGCATGGGGCAGTACCATGGCCGCGAGAGCTTCGATACGTTTAGCCACAAGAAGAGCATCGTGAACAAGGCAACCTGGCTGGACGTGCCATTCCGCTATGCGCCCTACGCAAGCTGGAAGCACAAATTCGTGCGCATGTTTGTGCACTAGGAAATAGGAGCGGGTAATACGAACAAGTGTTCCTATTACCCGCAATTTGCGTTAGACTACTGCCATGGGGTACGGATGGGCCAACTCCCTTTAGAAGGGAATTGGTATGAGCGTAAGCGATGTTATTTCGTTATTGGCGTTGTTAATCGCGGCTATAGAACTCGGCCTGTTTATCGGCCGAACGAAATAGCCGCCCCCGCGTAAGCGAAGACGGCCACTTCTCACGATGTAAACGTGTATCGGAGTTGGCAAGACCCGCTGCCACGGGTGCCATCCGTGCTCCTATCTTATCTGCAAGCGCTCTGGCATGCAAGCGTTGCGACAAATGGTCGAAAAGACCCGGGTTGGTCTATTTGTGTCCGCACGAGTTCGTAGACTTCTCAATAAGGTTAAGTGCCGGTTATTCCGGCCGTTAGAGGAGCTGCCATGTACGAGCCTTCACGTGTTCTTTTATCGTTTCACATCGCTGGATTTCAGTATGCCGACGGCGCATTGGTTCTGGGCGATCTGAAAGCGGGCGATAAACTGACACTGTGTGCCGAGCGCGATAATCCCCACGATTCCGAGGCGGTCGCGATCTATTTCGGCAAGATCAAGCTCGGCTATGTTCCGGGAAACGAGGTTGGCCCGCTGTCCGTGATGATGTATTACGGGCACGAAGATGTGTTTGAAGCCCGCGTGCAGCAGGTTGCGCCCGAGCGCAGTCCCTGGCATCAGGTGCGCGTTGGCCTTTATGTGGCGGATGCCCGCTAGCCGCTAGGGGAGGCTGTCATGTTTGATGACGACGACCTGTTTGATCTGACGGATGAACCGTTTGAGTGGGACTTGCTGCTCGATGACGATGAGCTGGAGCATGATCGAGAAAAGCGGAAGGATAAGAACGCACGGGACGACGTATCGAAGAAGAATGACAAGCGCCGCCGTGGACTGTTTGGCGGGCTCTTTGGGTAACCGCTGCGCCAAAGCGTCTGTATACTAGGCACGTGTTAGACGCGTTGCGAAATGAGGACACAGACGATGATGTGGTTTACCGCCGACCTGCACCTGGGCGATACGAATATCCTGCACGATATGGATCGGCCGTTCGCCTCGGTCGAGGAGATGAACCGCAAGGTTATTGACGCCATTAACGAGTGCGTTGCTGCGGACGACCGCCTCTATATCCTGGGAGACTTTACGTATCGCTTGCCCATGGCGGAGGCCGTGCTCCTGCGCGAGCGCATTGCCTGTCAGAACGTGACGCTCATCCGCGGTAACCATGACGGCGATTGGGAAGATCCGGACGCACCGCACATTTGGGATGACGTGCGCGATTACCTGGAAATTGCCCCCGGCTATGCCAAGGGACATCGCCTGGTTTTGAGCCATTACCCCATGCTCAGTTGGAACGGCAAAGCGCGTGGCGCCATTATGCTGCACGGACATATCCACAGCAGGGGAGACCGCACCAACACGCGCAACCGTGATCGCGAACGCCCCATCTACCGCTACGATGTGGGCCTCGACGCCAATGGCTACAAGCCCGTAAACCGAGACCAGATCTTGAGCTTCTTTGGACTGTAGCTTTCAAACCACCATAAAGGGGACAGTGAACTGCGCCCCGAAACTTGGACTGAATAAATAGCGACTACGCCGCAAGGGCCCGGTTCCGGAACTCCTCCGGCGTCAGGCCCTTCAATCTTACCTGCCTGCGCCGCGTGTTCCAATGGGCTATGCACTCCTCCAGGTCGCGCTTGAAGTCCTCGAAGCTGCCCCACTCCCTGCCGCGGTAGAACTCGTCCTTCACGTGGCCGAAGAGCTGCTCGGTGGCGGCGTTGTCGATGCAGTTCCCCTTGCGCGACATGCTCTGGGTGATGCCGGCCTCCTCCAGCCTGGAGGTGTAGGACTCGTGCTGGTACTGCCAGCCCATGTCCGAGTGCATGGTCGGGGCCGCCCCGCCGGGAAGGGCCTCGAGGAGCCGGTCGAGCATCCTATGCTGCTGGGCGAGGTCCGGCGAGGTCGATATGTCGCTCGCGACGATCTCCTTCGTGCAGAAGTCGAGCACCGGGGCCCAGTAGGCCTTGGCGCCGGCCACCTTGAACTCGGTGACGTCGGTGCCGAGCTTCTGCCACGGCCCCTCGGCGCCGAAGTCGCGGGCGATGACGTTCTCGAAGGTCCGCCCGACCTCGCCCCGGTACGAGCTGTACCGGCGGCGGGAGCCGCGGCGGCGTATCCCGCACCGGATGCCCATCTCGCGCATCATCTTGAGCACGGTCTTGTCGGCCACGACCGCGCCCAGCTCGGCGCGCAGGCACATGGCCACCTGCCGGTGCCCGCAGCCGTTGGCGGTGCGCGAGAATATCTCGGCCGCGGCGCCGCGCAGCTCGGGCCTGGTCGGCCTCCGCGGGTGCGCCAGCGCGTAGTAGTAGGTCGACCTCTTGAGCCCCGAGCACTCCAGCAGGTGGCGAAGCGAGTGCCCCTCCGCGCTCAGAGTCCTCACCGCCTCGGCCGCCGCCCTGGTCAGAGCCCGTCCCGCTCGACCAGGGCGCGCAATTTTTTTAGGTAGGCGACCTCGGCCTCGAGCCTGCGGCAGCGCTCCTCGAGCTCCTGCTCGCGGGTGCGGGCCCGGGGCTTCGACCTCGACCCCCTCGGCCTGCCCTTCGGGCCGGGCCGCAGCGCCTCGGCGCCGCCCTCGCGGTAGAGCCTGCACCAGCGCTCCAGCGGGGACTTCGACCTGATCCCGAACTCGGCCATGGCGTCGGTCTTCGCCATCCCGCCGTCGACCACGGCCGACGCAGCGGCGACCCTCTGCTCGAATGTGTACCTGGATTGTTTCCCGCCCATGGACAGCAGCGCCTCGCTTCCGAACGCCCGGTATACCCACTGCCATTCTCTCACGGTCTCGCGGGGGACGGACAGGGCCTCGGCCGCCGGCTTGCAGCCGACGCCGGCGTCGAAGAGCTCGACGGCCCGCCTCCTGGACTCCAGGTCGTGCTTCGCCCTGAGGTCTATACTCATGGAAAACCTCCCATTTCTCGATGTCCAAGAAATGGGAGGCAGTTCACAGGCACCTTTGTGGTGGTTTTTCCATAGATTGGAGTCCTTATGAAGCAACTGCTTATTCGTGCCGATGATATCGGTTATTCGTATGCCGTTAACTTAGGGATCGCCCGTAGCGTCAATGAGGGACTGGTGCGCTCGGTGGGCCTTATGCCTAATATGCCCGAGGCCGAACATGGCTGGTCACTCGTGGCGGATGCTGACATTGCGGTGGGCCAGCATACCAACGTGTGCCTGGGCAAGCCGTGTGCCGATCCGGCACTCATTCCAAGCCTGCTCGATGAAAACGGTGAGTTCCATAGCAGCCGTACCTTCCGCGAGCGCTTTAAGCGTGGCGAGGAACTGATTGACTTCGACGAGGCATGCATTGAAATTCGTGCGCAGCACGATCACTTTGTCGAGATCGTGGGTCGCGAGCCCGATTACTTTGAGGCCCACGCCGTTATGAGCAAAAACCTCAATCGAGCGATTTCGGCGGTGGCGCAGGAGCTGGGCCTTAAGGAGCAAAAGGCGAGCTTCGACCCCACGGCCGTGGTGCACTGCGGAGATACCGACCTGCGCATGGTGATGCATTCGATGGAGCCGGGCTACGAGCCTAAGGACTCGATTATGCAGACGGTTCGCGAGATGGCAGACGGCGAGACGGTCGTCTTCGTGTGCCATCCGGGCTATCTCGATCGCTTTATCCTAGAGAATAGTTCGCTTACGACCGATCGCACCAAGGAAGTCGATGCACTGATCGACCCCGAGCTGCGGGCGTGGCTCGAGGCTCAGGACGATCTGCATCTGATTGACTACCGCGACCTTTAAGGCTCCCAAACCACCACAATGGGGACAGGCGCCTTTGTGGTGGTTCTGGCGCCGTTGCCATTATGGCGGCGGCGCCTTTTTTGTCCGCGTGCCGCGGTAGAGTGTAGGCAGTTGAAATGTGCGTCCATCGAGGAGCTGCTATGAACGAGATCAGGTGCCCGCATTGCGGCGAAGTCTTTAAGGTCGATGCGTCCGGCTATGCGGATATCGTCAAACAGGTGCGCGATACGGAGTTCTCGCGCGACCTGGATGAGCGCGTGAAGGCCGTCCAGCGCGAGGGCGAGCAGGCACTGGAGCTTGAACGCTCGCGCTCGGCTGCCGCCTTACGGGAGGTGGAATCTCAGCGCAGCGCTCAGCTCACTGAACAGAAGAATATCGCGGCTCAGGAGTTGGCACAGGAAGTTGCCAAGCGCGACGCCGAGCTTGCCGAGCTACGCGCCAAGCTCGAGGGTGCTGCCGCAGAGCGCGAGAGCGCAAGTCAGCGTGCGGCTATTGAGGCTCGTGCCGATGCCCAAAAGGAGAACGCCGAGCTCCAGCGTGAGATTGACAGCCTGCGTGCACAGCTGGGACGCAAAGACGACGAAGCCAAGCTTGCCGAGGCGGTGGCGCGTGGCGCCGCGCAAAACGACCTGTCCGCACGTGACGCTCAGATTGCCGAGCTGCAGGCTAGGCTTGCCGCGGCGGACAAGGCCCAGGAGATGGCGCTTGCCGCCGCCGCGGCAGAGTCGCAGCGTGAGCTTGATGCCGCTCGCAGCGAGGCCGAGCGCGCGCTTGCTGACTACCGCGCGCAGGTACAAGAGAAGTTTTCCGCCGCAAAGGCTCAGTCCGAGCAAGAGGCCGAGGGTCTGCGTGCCCAGCTGCGCGAGCAGGAGCTGATGGCAAAAATGAACCTGTCGGAGGCGGTCGCCGCGGCGGAGCGAGAGCGCGATGAGGCACGTGCCAAGCTGACGAGCGAGTTGGCGGTGCGCGATTCTCGCGAGGAGCAGGCCAAGGCGGCACACGAGCTCGAGCTTGCGCAGGCCAAGCGTGCGAGCGATGACCTGATTCGCTACAAGGATGAAGAGATTGAGCGCCTTAAGGACATGAAGGTCCGCCTGTCCACCAAGATGGTGGGCGAGTCGCTCGAGCAGCACTGCGAGACCGAGTTCAACCGTCTGCGCATGACGGCATTTCCTAACGCGTACTTCGAGAAGGATAACGATGCGTCCGAGGGTACCAAGGGCGACTTTATCTTCCGCGAGTGCGACGCAAGCGGCAACGAGGTCATTTCGATTATGTTCGAGATGAAAAACGAGAACGACGAGACTGCGACCAAGCATAAAAACGAGGACTTCTTTAAGAAACTCGATCACGATCGTCGCCAGAAAGGCTGTGAGTACGCGGTGCTCTGCACGCTGCTCGAGCCCGAGAGCGAGCTCTATAACGCAGGGATAGTCGACGTGAGCTATCGCTACGAGAAGATGTACGTGATTCGCCCACAGTTTTTCATTCCCATGATTACGCTTCTTCGCAACGCCGCTATGGGTTCGCTTCGCTATAAGCAGGAGCTGGCGGAGTACAAACAGCAGAATATCGACGTTACGAACTTCGAAGCCAAGATGGAGAAGTTCAAGAACGATTTCGGCCGCAACTACGAGATTGCGAGCCACAAGTTCCAAACGGCAATCGATGAGATCGACAAGACGATTAGCCATCTGCAGAAAACCAAGGAGGCGTTGCTGTCCTCCGAGAACAATCTGCGCCTAGCCAACAAGAAAGCCGACGATCTTACCATTCGCAAGCTCACGTGGGGCAACAAGACCATGAAAGCGGCGTTTGACGAGGCGCGCGGGACTGCGCCAGAGACAAACGATGAGCCCGCCGAGGCGGATTCGTATGAGGTCGAGGATGCCGAGTAGGGCATAGCGTATAGTGCAAAAGCGGGGCCGCTGGCGATATTGCCAGCGGCCCCGCTTCGTTTTGTTCCAGTATGTGCGGCTAGTCCTCGAGCAGGTCTTCGATAAAGCCGACGCGGTAGTTTTTGAAGATGACCTCGCCACCGTCTTGCGTGGCGTCCAGATCGACATCGCCCATGATGCCAAAATCGTGGTCGCCATCCTCGTCAGCAAAGATCTGGTGCACGTGCCATACGTGCGCGGTCTTCTCGTCGGACTCGTCGATGGAAAACATCGCGGCGCTGCGGGCATCTCCGTCGGTGAGGATTTCCTCGTGCTGCTCGTGGTAAGCGTCGAGTGCTTTTTGCCAGCGGATCTCGCTCATGCCCCAGTCGTCGTCGAGCTCGCCCAGGTCGCGAACATGCTCGCGGGCGGCAAGGGTCACGCGGCGGAAGAGCGCGTTGCGCACCAGCAGGGTGCAGCCACGGCGGTCTGCCACGACTTCGTCGATGCCCTGCGGCGGTGCGGCGTCGAGGGCTGCCGGGTTGCCGGCGTTCTCCCACTCGTCCACCAGGCTCGAGTCCACCGAGCGCACCACAAAGCCCAGCCACGAGATAATGTCGCGCAAGCGCTCATCGCGCTTCTCGATGGGTACGGTGCGATCGAGGGAACGGTAGGCCTCGGCTAGGTAGCGCAGCAGAATGCCCTCGGAGCGGGCGATGCCGAGCTTTTGAATGTAACCCTTAAAATCGCTCGCGCTTTCCAGCATATCGCGCAGAACGCTCTTGGGAGAGAGCTGGTAGTCGTTTGCCCAGGGCACTTCCTGGCAGTACTTGTCAAAGGCGGCGTCGAGCAAATCCTCGAGCGGCTTTTCGTACGTGACGTCTTGGATGCGTTCCAGACGCTCCTCATAGTCGACGCCGTCGGCCTTCATCTCGGCCATGGCGCGATCGCGTGCGGCGCGCTCCTGTGCGCGCAGCACCTGCTTGGGATCCTCGAGCGTAGCCTCGACCATCGAGATCAGATCCATGGTATAGGTCTCACTCTCGGGGTCGAGCAGCTCCAACGCGGCAAGCAAGAACGGTGAGAGCGGCTGATCGAGGGCAAAGTCCTCGGGCAGGTCGACCGTCAGCGCGTAGTCGATGTCCGGCGCGGCGTCAGCCGGAGCGTCGGGTGCGGGCGGCACCTCGGTGCGCACGACGACGCCGGAGTCGATGAGCGTTGCGAAGATCTCGTCGGCGCGAACCTCGAGCTTGGCCTTTTCCTCGGGGGTTTGCAAGCTCGTCTCGATGAGGTCGTGTACGCGGGCTCGGGCATCGCCGCCCTGCTCGACCACGCTAATCACCATGGAGTGTGTGATGCGCAGGCGCGGCTTGAGCGTCTCGGGCTGCGTCTCGATCAGGCGCTCAAAGGTCTGCTTGTTCCAGGTGACAAAGCCCTCGGGGGCCTTCTTCTTTTTAATCTTGCGGAGCTTCTTGGGGTCGTCGCCCGCCTTGGCCATGAGCTTGGCGTTCTCGATCTCGTGCTCCGGTGCCTCGGCGATGACCATGCCCTCGGTATCGAAGCCCGAACGGCCGGCGCGACCGGCAATCTGATGGAACTCGCGGGCGCGCAGACGACGCATCTTGTAGCCATCGAACTTGGTGAGCGCGGTGAGCACCACGGTGTGGATGGGTACGTTGATGCCGACGCCGAGCGTATCGGTGCCGCAGATGACGGGCAACAGGCCCTGCTGTGCCAAGCGCTCGACCAGCAGACGATAGCGCGGCAACATGCCGGCATGGTGCACGCCAACGCCGCATCCGAGCAGGCGCTTGAGGATTTTGCCGAAGGCGGTGGAGAAGCTCGTTCCCTTGGCGGCTTCCTTAATGGCCTCGCGCTGCTCCTTGCTGGCAATGCCAAAGTTGGCGAGCGACTGCGCCGTCGCAAGTGCGGCGTCCTGGCTAAAGTGCACGATATAGAGCGGGGCCTCGCCGCGGCGCATCGCGAGCTCTACGGTTCCCTCGAGCGACGTCGTGACGTAGTCGTAGCTCAGCGGTACAGGGCGTGGGGCATCGACGACCAGGTCGCAGACGGCACCAGTGTGCTCCTCGAGCGAGGCGGCAATCGCGGTAACATCGCCGAGCGTGGCGCTCATGAGCATAAATTGCGTATGGGGCAGCGTGAGCAGCGGCACCTGCCATGCCCAGCCACGGTCGGGGTCGGCAAAGTAATGGAATTCATCCATGGCGACGCAGCCCACGTCGGCGTCCTCGCCTTCGCGCAGGGCGTCGTTGGCGAGGATCTCTGCCGTGCAGCAGATGACGGGCGCCTTGGTGTTGATATGCGTGTCGCCGGTGATCATGCCGACGTTATCGCGGCCGAGCACCTGTACCAGGTCGAAGAACTTCTCACTCACCAATGCCTTGATGGGGGCGGTGTAATAGCAGCGCTTGCCCTGCGCCATGCCCATAAAGAGCATGCCCAGCGCGACGAGCGATTTGCCCGAGCCAGTGGGCGTGCCAAGAATCACGTGGTCACCGGCGGCTAGGTCCATGAGGGCTTCTTCCTGGTGGTCCCACAGTGCAATGCCGCGCTCGCTCGTCCATTCAAAGAAGCGCTCGAAGGCCTGGTCAGGCGAGAGCCACGGTTCGGGCTCGCTGCCGTCCTCGGGCTCCCACCAGGTAGGGGAGAGCGCGCCGAGCGAGCCGAACTCGGCCTCGGTACCCGTGCCGCCCGAGAACGAACTGGCGGCTCCGGCGCCGGAGACGGTGCTGGTGGTATCTGTAGTGCTTTGCGTCATGCGGTTAACTTTCTCTCGCGTTTGTCCGCCATCCATTATGGCGTAGCGGCGGCGCGGGGTGTCAGCGCGAGGGAAAATGCAGGAAATGGGCGTTCCGCTCAGCTGTTTGGGACAGTCGTTAACTAAGTGAGTAGACTTTTTGCGATATCGCGAGCACATGATTTTTGTGTAAAGGCTCTACCTGCGGTATTAGTTTTCGCCATACGGGTTGTGCTTGGCTATTGCCAAAAAGACTACTCACTTAGGTTTGAGGGCCGTCCGTCGGCGCCTATTTGTGTCTGTTTACTGGCGTCGCGACTGTCGAAAGCCCCTAGGACTCCAGCGGCAGACGCTTTTTGCCTTTTCGGGCGCGGTTTTTAAAGTTCTCGACGGCCTCTTCCATGCCCAGGGGCACATAGGTGAGCTCATCGAGGTCGTCGGGCAGGTAACAGGCGAGACTTTGCTCTTGAGCACGGCCTGCTTCGACTTGCTCATGGGTGGGCTCGGAATCGGGCGTTGCACAGATGCCATAGACGACCGCGCCCATTTCGCGTGTGCGGCATTCGTACTCGGTCTCGGGATGCTTGGGATGGTCGCGGCGCACATTGTCGCTTACCCAAAGCGTATTGTAGCCGGCTGCGGCAAACTGGCCGAGGGCGTAGTCGCGCAGGGGCTTGCTATCGGTGCGCAGAGTGACGGCGGCACTGGTAGCAAGGAGCGGGCGGTATAACGTCAGATGGTCAACATGGACGAGCCGCTTTTTGGCGTACTTGGCCTTGGGCTGCGGCGTGGGAAAGTTAATGGTGATGGCATCGAGCTCGCCTGCGGCGAACAGTTGCGGTAGCGATGCCGCGCCACGAGGTAGGACGAGTGCGTTAGACAGGCCTTGTTCGCAGATCTTCTGTGCGGCATAGGCGATGCAGATAGGCTCTTGGTCCATACCGATAAAGAGGGCGTCAGGCTCGCGACGAGCGCGCTCAACCAGATAGGTTCCCTTGCCACAGCCCAGATCCAAGTGAAGACGGCCGAAAGGTTCGCCGCCAGCTGGTGCACATGCTCCGCGCCAATCTCCGGCATAGGCCTCGGGGTTCGTCTCAATTGCATCGGCGTAGCGCTCCAGGCGCTCCTCGAGCACAAAGTTCTTCGGCGTGCGAACGTGGACGGCTCCCATGCGGCTCCTTGGTCATAAACGGATGGCGCAAGCGTGCGCCTTGGCAATAGATTTGGTGACGTCGGGCGAAGATTGCCCGGCGTGGTGGCTCAAGCTCGGGCAAAACGCCCAGCGCTACAGGCGCTTAAGAATCACATAGCGGTTGAGGTCGCCGCTGCGACCGTCGGCATGGAAACGCTCGAGCTCGCGCACGGGGACCTCGCCGCTCTTATAGAACGTGCGCACGCCGCGCACCAGGTCGGTGATCTGCTGGTCGTCAAAGTGGTGGCAATAGCGGTAGGCGTGGCGATCGTTTTGCCAGCCAATCAGATGGTCGCCGGCTTCGAACTGCACGGAGTCATAGCCCTTAAACGGCGGGGTAAGCTCGGCGCGCGCCTCGGCGCGAACGGCCTTGCGTGCCATGCGTTCGTCGTTCATAAACTCCCAAAAGCTAATGGCGATGATGCCGCCCGGGCGCGTTTGGCGTACGAGGGCATCGAGCACGCGCACGCGGTACTCGCACGACGGCACGTGGTGCATAAATCCAAAGCAGACCGAGATGTCGGCGAGCGGGGCGTCGAAAAGCACGTCGGGTGTCTCGGCGGGGTTGAGCTTCATGAGGGCGTCGAGCACATCGAGTTCCTGGAAGCGCAGGTTGGGAATGCGCAGGGCGTGGCCATGTGCATCGATAGCCAAATCTTGACACGAGTCGACACCATAGAACTCAAACGGGCAACTGGCATCTGCCGAGGGGTTTGCGCCGTTGACGCCCTTGGCGGCGAGTGCGCCGCCGGCGGCAAAGTTTTCGAATCGCATATTGCCGCAGGCAAGATCGAAGACGCGGACGGGATGCTCGATCGTGGCGACGTCGAGCTGTTCGAGCGCAATGTCCATGGTGCGCACCCAGCCGGGCCACGGGGCCTGGCGCGTATCGGAAAAGGAGGCGGAGTGCTCGCGATAGAACGTATTGTTGAGCTGGATGAGCGATGAGGCGAAATCGCGGTTCACGGCGCGGAACTCCCTCCGTTGGCGGTGCGGAATAAACAGTACGACCATACTACCGTTAACGCCGCAACGGGGACAACCGAGCCGTGGGTCATTGCTTTGTTTGGACACATTTCCGCAGCTCATATGTGCCCGCAACCGCCGGTTGTCAAAAATCTCACTAGAATAGGTGGCATGCTTTTGGCGGTGGCGGATAGATTTTTAACTGTGCAAGGCGCCTTAAGAACAAATATGGTCCGGCGGCACGGCTGGCATCACATAGGAGGAACCATGAATGTAGAAACTGCGCAGCGGCTCGCCGACCTTCGTCGCAGCAAGGGTTTTAGTCAAGAAAGGCTGGCGCGAAAGCTGGGGCTGTCGCGCCAGGCAGTCAGTAAATGGGAGCGCGCGGAGAGCTCGCCCGATACCGAGAACCTAATCTCGCTCGCCAAACTCTATGGCGTGAGCCTGGACGAGCTGCTCAACCCGAGCGATGAGATCGAGGACGATATCGAGTTTGAGAACGAGGACCGCGCCCGTCAGCGCGAGGCCGAGGCGGCAGAGCGTGCTCGCACCCATGAGGCGGCGGCGCGCGCTACCGAGGCGGCAACGCAGGCAAGTGATGCCGCGGCCAAGGCGGCGCAGGCGGCAAGCTGGAGTGCACAGGCCGCCAATGCCGCTACGGCGCAGGTGACGAGTGGCGGCGCAGTTGGCTCGACTCCGGTGAAGGGCCCGTTCCAGTCGTTCCCGTATTGGGCCGTGTGCTGGCTGCTGTTCTTTTTGCTGATGTTCCTGTTTGGTGCCGGCCCCTTTGCCGCGCTGATCTTCTTTACGATCCCCATCTATCACTGGGTGGCGCGTGCACTCGATGGCGATTGGGCGCGCGGTGATATTCAGGTTGGTTCGGCGTCGGTGGCGGTCGAGGCCCAGGGGAAGGATGCTTCTGCGGAACCTGATGCTGACGTGGCTACCGCGGCCACCGCTGAGCCATGTGCCAAAGAGGGTGACGAATGATGAAGCTTTCGCATGAATCCAAGCTACGCCTGGGCGTCGGCATCGGAGCGTTTGTGCTCATTGTTGGGCTTGTCTTTGGCGTTTCGCGGACATTGATTCATTTTGATGGTCCGTGGGATCTCGACGATGTTGTATCCGGCTTGTCTGGTATGGACGATGCGCTTGACGAGGACGACCTTTTGGATAGCGGTAACTATTCCGCTCGGCCTCAACAGCTTTCGAGCGAAACGTTTGATGCCGACGCGTTCACATCGCTTGACTTGGACGTGACGTCGGGCACGGTCGAGGTCAAACACGTCTCCGGCGGGCCAGTGCGCGTGATTGAAAGCGGTCGCGTGGCAACGGGGACCGTTGCCTTCGATGCGGCAACCCAGAACCTGGCCGAAATCAAGGGCTCTACGCTCAAGATTCGCCAGTTCGATTGCGATGACGAGCGCGCCATTGACCGCACGGTTACCGTCGAACTGCCGCGCAAAGTTGCCGATAACATGGTGGGCATTACAGCGAATGTAGGATCGGGTGATCTGACGGTCGCGGGCATTGCGTGTCATGATCTCAACCTGACTCTGGACTCGGGAGACGTTGAGTTTACGGGCACCGTGACCGATACCCTGAATGCCGAGGTCGGTTCGGGCGATGTGACGTTCGAGCTTTACCCGGCCCCCACGAAGTCGATGGACGTGAGTGTGGGCTCGGGCGATGTGGAGATGACGGTTCCGAACTCGACGGGCTTTAAGGCGAGCCTCACCTTGGGCAGCGGCGACTTCGAGAGCGATTTCCTTCCGCTTGGCTACGACGGCGAGACCATTTTGAATCTTGAATTCGATAACGGTGACAAGTCTGCCACGTATCGTTTTGAGGTCGGTTCGGGCGACATGTCGTTTGATTCGGAGTATTGAGGCAGACGAAAGCCTAGGCGAAGATATAGACGCGCTGTTTGATGAAGGCGCCGAAGCCGAGATCGGCTCCGGCGCCTTTGCCTTTACAATGGGGGCATGGAACAGATTATTTTGAACATACTCGAGGCCCTGCATCGCGGTGAGACCGTGGACGACAAGGCGCTCGTCAAACTGATACATGCCGAGGCGCGCCGCGAGGGCGCCGACAAGCGCGACCTGGCCAAGCGTCGCCTGCTGCCGTTTTACCAGCGGGTGAAGCGCGAGGAACCGGCGCGTTGGGCTGGGTGGAATGTCGATGCCGAGCTGGAGCGTCAGCTGCTGCAGGTGCTACGCATGAAGCCGCGCCGCACAGCTTCGGGCGTGGCGACGATTACTGTCATCACCAAGCCATGGCCGTGCTCGGGCGATTGCCTGTTTTGCCCTAACGACCTTCGCATGCCTAAAAGCTACCTGCATGCCGAGCCAGCGTGCGCCCGTGCGGAGCAAAACTGCTTCGATCCATATCTGCAGGTGAGCGCTCGCCTGACGGCGCTTTCACAGATGGGACATGCGACCGACAAAATTGAGCTTATCGTTCTCGGTGGCACGTGGAGTGACTATCCGCAGGAGTATCAGACATGGTTTATGTCGGAGCTCTTCCGCGCGCTCAATGACGATGCCGTGGCGGGCGTGGCAGCCAACCCCATGCTGGCGCGTCCGGGCATCAGCCGTACCGAGGCGGGGCGCCTGCTCGACGATGCTCCCGCCGATGCGCTGCCGCCCGTGGTGGCGGAGCGTCGCGAGCGCTATCGAGTCGCAGGTATCGCGACCGACGAGGTTGAGCTTGCTACCGGTGTTGCCGACGAGCAGGAGCAAGTGGATGCTGCCGTGGGCGGCTACAACCGTGCGGTGCGTCGCCTGTACGGCTCTGGCACACCCTGGGGCGCGGTCGCCGAGTGGCAGACGGCCACCATGGAAGAGCTCGAACGCCAGCAGCGCATCAACGAGACGGCGAAGCATCGCGTGGTGGGTTTGGTTATCGAGACGCGCCCCGATGCCGTGACGCCGCAAGCGCTCACGCTCATCCGCCGCCTGGGTTGCACCAAGATTCAGATGGGCATCCAGAGCCTTGACCAGCATCTGCTCGACATGAACGAGCGGCGCATCACGGTGGCGCAGATTGAGCGTGCGTTTTCGCTCGCGCGTCTGTTTGGCTTTAAGATCCACGCGCATTTTATGCTCAACTTGCTGGGCGCCACGCCTGAGGAAGACAAGCGCGACTACGAGCGTTTTATGACCGAGGGGGCCTTTATGCCCGACGAGGTCAAGGTCTACCCGTGCGCGCTTATTGAGGGTTCGCGCCTGGTGGGCTGTTATGAGCGCGGCGAGTGGCGTCCCTATACCGAGGACGAGCTGCTCGACGTGCTGGCCGACGACATCGTGGTGACGCCGGCGTTCTGCCGCATCAGCCGCATGATTCGCGACTTTAGCTCCGATGACATCATGGTGGGCAATAAGAAACCCAACCTGCGCCAGCTGGTCGAGAATCGCTTGGCCGCTCGCGGCGACGGTGCGACGGTGCGTGAGATTCGCTATCGCGAGATCAGCACGGCGGGTGCCGACCTGGATGAGTTGTCTCTTGACGAGGTCGCCTACGAGACCCCGGTGACGGGCGAGCGCTTTTTGCAGTGGGTGACACCACAGGGCAAGATCGCCGGCTTTTTGCGCTTGTCTCTGCCCGACCGCGCATTTGTTGCCGCCCACGCGGGCGAGTTGCCGACGACGCCGGACGAGGCGATGATTCGCGAGGTACACGTGTATGGCATGGCGGCGCGTGTGGGCGATCAGGGCCAGGCGGCGCAGCATCATGGGCTGGGCCGTTCGCTGGTGGAGCGCGCGTGCGCTATCGCTCGGGATGCGGGCTATACGCACATTAACGTGATTAGCGCGATCGGCACGCGTGAGTACTATCGTCACCTGGGTTTTTACGATCATGGCCTCTATCTGCAAAAGGAGCTCTAGATGAACAAGCCGAGTGTTTCTGCCGGGGTTGTTGCCGGTGTTGCCTTGGGAGCTGCTGCGCTTGGTGCGGCCGCTGTCGCTGTTCGCGCTGCCTGCTTGCAGGTCGCGCGGACTCGTAATGGGCTAGCACGCGTAAGGCGCGTGCGCGATGCGAACGGCGATGAGGTTCGCGTGCTTGTGCAGGGTGGCGTTTACCAAAGTGCGAGCTATGTTGGCGATCGCTGGGCAGAGCCGGTCTTTGCGTACTATCGTGCGTTTGACGATGTGTTTGAGGCCCAGGATGCGATGCGCGCAGCTTGCGGGCATGGCATCGACCGCATGCTCATGCTGGGCGGTGGCGGGTTTGCTTACCCCAAGTTTGCGCTGATGTCGCACGAGGGCCTGCGTATGGATGTCGTTGAGTACGATGCCGAGATTACGCGTCTGGCCCGTCGTTGGTTCTATCTGGACGAGCTTGAGCGCATGGTGGGTGACCGCTTGTGTGTGATCACCGCAGAGGCGCGCTCGTATCTGGGCGTGACGAGCGTGGGGCATCGCCGCTACGACGTTATCGTGAGCGATTGCTTTGGCGGCGCCGAGCCTGTGCGCGAGCTGGCGACCGTCGAGGCTCTGCGCTTGGTGCGGGGTAGCCTGCATGCGGGTGGCGTCTATGTAGCCAATATCGTGAGCGCGAGCGAGGGGAGCGATGTGACGTTCCTGCGCGATTGCGTTGCCACGGCACTTGAGGTGTTTGCCCATGCGTGGGTTGTCCCCTGCGGCGACACGGAGTTTGGCGGCGAGGAAAACTACCTGCTCATCGCCGGTGACGGCGACTATGCCTTCGCGGGCGCCGTGCCCTACGACACCGACTTCCTCGGCACCGTTCTTTACGACTAGCCCATTCGGGGCCGGCCTTATGCGTGGTCTCGCCAGCTAAGGACGCGCTGCTTCATGCCTTCGATGTCGAGCACGCCTTCGGCGAAGCCTTTGCGCACAAGCTCCTCGGGAACGTACTCGTCGTAGCGATCAAAATAAGGCACCTCGCCGGGATAGACGAGCTCGATGGGGTCGAAGTCCTTTTCGGCCTCGGCGGCGAGCACCTCAAAGAACGTCTCCTCGTCGGCCTTCATCTTGAACTGCATAAAGTACGGACGTGACGGGTCGAGTCCGCGAAGGCCCAGCTCCGCGGCACACTTAATCTTGAGCATGCGCTCGAGTGCCAAAAAGGCGTAGCTGCCCAGCCAGGGGAAGAGCACCCAGGTGTCGCCACCCAGGTTGATGAGTGGCTTGGTCCCCGCGCCCGAAATCTCGGCCGTATGGCGAGCCTGCGCCAGACGTGCCCGTGCGTTGCCCATAAGGTACGGATACACGGCATGTTCATTGAGCGCCTTGCGCATGCGTTCGAGTACGTGTGTATTGATGTCACCGGGGCAGTCGCCAAAGTAGGCCGGCACACGGCCCTTGACCTGCGTGGCAAAGACGGTATGACGCTTCCAGTCCACTTCCTCGACAATCCAGCAATGGCCGGCGATGGCGATGCGCTCACCGGGCGGGGGCGGGTTGACGATCGTGCCCAGCTCGGCCGATTCGCTGCGAACAGTGAACTCCTCGTTTTCCTGGAACACGGCGTAGAACTTAAAGTTGTTGATGATGCGCTCGCCCGCGAGACCCACGATGAGCCTGCCGCCTTCGGTGACCTGGATATGGTCGATCTTAATGAGGTGACGCAGCAGCACGCGATAGTCATCGGCCGAGATGCGATGGAAATAGCTCAGTGTGAGCACGCGCTGGGCAAGTTCGGCCGGCGTGAGCTCTCCGGTGCTGGCGAGGGTCGACATGGTCTGGTGATAGAGCAGACTGTAGGGGAGTCGATCGAGCTCGGGCGGCTCGACCCACTTTTCCTCGCGATAGAGTTGTACGAGCGCGATGCCCTGCAGGAGCTTCCAAGGAATGGTCTCGGGCATCATCGTGCGCGGCTCGGGTTCTTCCTCGCGCATGACAAACCACATCTCGGGCGGAAGGTCGCGACGGCCTGTGCGCCCCATGCGCTGCAAAAAGGAGCTGACGGTAAACGGCGCGTCAATCTGGAAGGCGCGCTCCAGGCGGCCGATATCGATACCGAGCTCCAGCGTAGAGGTGGTGACGGTTGTCTGCGCCTGCTCCTCGTCGCGCATGAGCTCCTCGGCCGTCTCGCGCAGCGATGCCGAAAGGTTGCCGTGGTGGATGAGAAAGCGGTCGGGCTCGTGTCGACTTTCGCAGTAGCTGCGCAGCATGGAGCACACGGCCTCTGCCTCCTCGCGCGAGTTGGCAAAGACCAGGCACTTGCGGCCGCGCGTATGCTCAAAGATATAGCCCATACCGGGGTCGGCGTTGTCGGGCGCCGTGTCGGTGGGGTTGAGAAGCGCCTGCTCGGCCGCTCGTGGGATGTCGACTTCGCCCTCGGGAGCCGAGGAAGTGCGACGGTCTTTGGGAGCGGCCTTGCCCCGCGCCTGCTCGCGACGTTGACGGCGTTCTTCCTGTGCAAGCTGTCCGCTGTGGCACATGTCTTGTCCGGATGCGGGCAGCGCCGCGGGCGCTGCCGTCTCAATACGCTCGCAAGTAAGCACCTCGGCTTCTTGTGGACCCGTGCCTACGAATCCCCGTTGCTGTGCCTGGGGACCCGAGTTGTAGAAGTGCTCCATGGAGATGCGCCACACGCGACGCGGTTCCTCAAAACGGGGGATAACGCAGTCGCGTCCCGTTCCCTGCGAGAGAAAGGCACCCGTGCGCTCGGGGTCGCCGATGGTGGCCGAAAGGCCAATGCGGCGGGGCTGCACGCCTGCCATGCGCGAGAGGCGCTCGATAAGACAGAGCGTCTGCCCGCCGCGGTCGCCGCGCATGAGCGAATGAACCTCGTCGATGACGACGTAGCGCAGGTCGCAAAACATGCGCGGGATCGCCATGTGCTTATGGATCAGGAGCGCCTCGAGCGATTCGGGCGTAATCTGAAGGATGCCGCTCGGCTTTTTGATGAGTTTGGCCTTGTGTGACTGCGAGACATCGCCATGCCAGTGCCAGACGGGGATATCGGCTTCTTCGCATAGGTCGTTGAGGCGGACGAATTGGTCGTTGATGAGCGCCTTGAGGGGGCCGATGTAGAGGGTGCCAACGCTCGCGGGCGGGTTCTCCCAAAACTCGGTCAGGATGGGAAAGAAGGCTGCCTCGGTTTTGCCGGAAGCCGTGGATGCCGTCAGGAGCACATTGTCCTGCGAGTTAAAGATGGCATCTGCCGCCGCAACCTGAATGGAGCGCAAGCTCTCCCAATCGTGGGAGTAGATGAAGTCTTGGATAAACGGGGCGTAGCGGTCAAAGGCGTTCACGGGGCCTCCTTTCAAAAACGAATCTCTCAACGCGGTGGGCAGTGGCTTGCTGCATTAATGCCTCGACGTTTGCCCAGATAAAACCTGCCAAAATAAACCTGTCCCTTTTTGGCAGGTTAGATGGTGAATTCGGCGAAGTTGCGGTCGCCGCCTGCGGTATCGGTGTCGCCTGTTGCGGTTGCTGGCGCCAGCGCGTCACCGCCGACGCTTTGCAGCAGCTCGGCTACGTTGGCGTCGGGGTTCTGGCATAGGATGTCGAGCAGCTCGATAAAGTCACGAATAACTTCACGCGGCGTCAGATGCGTATCGGCTCCCACACGACCGAACTCGATCTTGAGGAAGTCCACCAAGTCGTTCTCGGTAAGCGTGGGCGTCCAGCCAAAGTAGCCGGCGTGAATTTGCATGAGTTTTTCGATCAGCACCAGCAGCTCCTCATAGGTGAGTGGCTGCAGGCGGATGATGGGTGCGAGCATGTCCTTAAGGTCCTCGCGCGCAAAGCGGCCCTGAGCGAGTCGGCTGCGCAGAGCCTCGTAGGAGAATACGCCGCGACGGCGGTCCTCGATGGAGTTCGGCGTGCCGCCCATGATCATGCCCAAGTACTGCGCCTTGCCCTGGAGCGTGTCGTTGTACATAGTCAGGATCTTCTCGTAGTTGTACTGGCGCGTGATGGCGTTGGGAATCTTGTACAGGTTTACGAGTTCGTCGATGAGCACCAGCATGCCCTTGTAGCCGCTGCAGACCAAAAAGCGTGCGATGAGTTTGACGTAGTCGTACCAGTCGTCATCGCTGATGATGGTCGAGGAGCCCAGTTCGGCGCGAGCCTCGCTCTTGGTGCGGTATTCGCCGCGGATCCATTTGGTCACGCGGCTCATGGCCTCTTCGTCGCCCTCGGATACGGCCGTGCGATAGCGGCGGAGCATGCGGGTGAAGTCAAAGCCGTGGACCATCTCCTCGAGCGGGGCCAGTTGGGTATTGACGACTGACTCGTCGACGTCGGCACACGAGGCGACCCAGCGATCCAGAATAAGGTTGAGCGCACCGCCCTCGGGGCGCGTCTTGGTCGATATGTTGCGGATGAGCTCGCGGTAGGTGGCAAGGCCCTGCCCCTGACCGCCTTGCAGGCGGCGCTCGGGCGACAGGTCGGCATCAGCGACGACGAATCCCTCGCCCATGGCGTGCGTGCGGATGGTCTGGAGCAAAAAGCTCTTGCCGGCGCCGTAACGACCGACCAGAAAGCGGAAGCTCGCGCCACCGTCGGCGATGAGACTCAGATCGGTGAGCAGGGCGCGGATCTCGACCTCGCGCCCTACGGTGATGTAGGGAAGGCCGATGCGCGGGACCACGCCGCCCTTGAGCGAGTTTAGGATAACGGCGGCGACGCGTTTGGGTACGCGGGGCGCTGCGGATGCGGTATCACTCATGGTCTAGGTATCCTCTCACGTCTGCTTCGTAATCCTCGATAATTTGCGGTCCTGCCGCGCCGAATTCGATAACGGTGTCGCCCACCAGGTCAAAGAGCGCTTCGTTGATGGTATCGACGAGCATGTCCTCGCTCTGCCCCGATTGCACTACCGCCGATTCCGCCTGTACTGCGTTGTGCTCGAGCAGCGCGCGGAGATAGGCGTCTGCGGCGGGTGCGAGTTCGCTCGTGGCGTCAGCGGGCGCAACAGCTGCGAACGCGGGCGTCGGCGCGAGAAGCGGTGCCACGACACCAAACTGTTCGGTGGATATGGTTGGCTCGTCGGTCTCGTCCTGCCGAATGGGTGCCGCGACCGCCTCGACCGTCGCGTCGGCTACGGGCTCGGCTTCCGGTTGCCCTGAGTCCGCTGCCTCGGCTTCCACAGGTGCGCCGTCCTCGCGCTCTTCATCGATCAAAAGCGCTTCGCGCGTTTGCGCAGCGGCGCTCCGAATGTGCCCCAGCTGACTCAGATCGATATCGATCTTGACGGGCTGGTGTGCGGCGTCCCACGAAAGCCATGCCACAATCTCGTCATCGATAATCTTGGCCAGATATTTGGGGACCTTTTCTTCCTTAAGGGGATGGGCGGGGTCCAGCGCCAGGCGCAGGCGTTGGTCGCAGGCGCGCATCATTTCACCGAGCTTGCTGCTCTTTTGCCTACTACCGTGGATACGCATGCATTCCCAAAAGCCGTTTTGGCAACGGTAGATATGGATAGGATCCAGGCGATATTCGCAGTCCTCGTGGCGCTCGGGCGCAAAGAATACGGCAGAGGCAAACATGGTGTAGGGCATGGCCGTCTCCTCCCCAAATAAACTCGCCACGATGCCGGTCTTTCGGTGCGTGTCATAGTAGCGCGCCATGCGGACATACACGGCGCATGCCACGTGGCGCAGATCGCGGTGGTGGCTGCGGTCGAGCCGCGAGTTACTTAGGTTGTACGTGGAGAGGGCGTTGATGGCGGCCATGAGTCGCTCCTCGCGCACCTCATCGGGCGGAAAGGGGAGCGTGGGCTCGGAGGTTTTGCGACGCTTAGGGGTCTGGCCGGACGGTGCCGGTGCCGGTACAAGGTCTCGTGCCGCGCGCCGCAGCTCGATAAGGGCGTTATCGAACATGACGGTTTTAGAGTCACGAAGCAACTTGGGGTCGAGCCCGTGGAACACGGCGTAATCCTGCAGCCACACGCGCGCAAACCGGTCGATGCCGGGCTCGAAGGCGCAATAGACATCCCAAAAAGCCTTGATCTTGTTAAAACCATCGAGCGGATTATCTACGCCAATGCCGCAAATCAGCTCATAGAGATACAGAAAGGCAAAGGACGTAGACGTTTCCTCGACGGTTCCGCGGCGTACCCGTGCGCGCCAGGTAAAGTACCCGCGCAGCTGGCGATCGCTCATGGCGTTGTAGGTTGGGAAGTACGACTTGAACGTACCGTTATAGGGGCAATCGTCCTCAAAGTCAGCCATCAGCTGGCCTTGGCGGTAGAAAAGTTCGGCTTCCGAAAGCCAGCGTCCCGCACCGCCTTTGGGGTCATCCTGCCAGCGCGATATCTCGCGCATCTTGCGGTACTGGTCGGGAAGGAAGTTCTGCATCTGACGACCGGTTTTGAGAATCGGCTCGTCTGCGTAGACTTCATGTGAGAAACGGGCGGACTGATGGGTCCGGGCCTCGGCCATAATGCGCTCGATGAGCATCTTGATGTCCTGGTCGGCCACCGCTTCTCCTCTCCTAACGCAGCTTCGGTGACCTCATATCATAGCACAGCATCAAACAGGTGTTCGAGATACCGCTATGTAGATAGATTTAGAACAGGAGGGCGTAGATGACGGCTATGACAACGGAGGGGAGCATATTGGCCGTGCGGAAGGTCTGGGGACGGATGAGATTGACGCCGACGCAGAAGATGAGCATAGAGCCCACGAGCGATAGGCTGTCGAGGGCGGCGGTGGTCATGATGGGGGAGAGCGCGCCGGCAAACAGCGTAATCGTTCCCTGGAACACGGCGACGGGCAGGGCCGAGAAGATGCAGCCGCGTCCGAGCGAGGCCGTCATGGTGCAAACGATGATGCAGTCCAGCGCGCCCTTGAGGGCGAGCGTGGACCAGTCGCCGAGCAGACCGTCTTGGATTGATCCCACGATAGCCATGGCACCGATGCAGACGGTCAGCGATGTCGAGACAAAAGCGTTGGTGAACTCGTTATCGCCCTCGCTGCCGGTTTTGCGCTTGAGCCATTCGCCAAGGTTCTCGATGGCAGCTTCCAAGTTGACGGCCTCGCCGATGAGCGAACCGAGCGCAAATGAGACGATGAGCATGGTGGTACCGGTGGTCGCTAGCGCCTTTCCATCGATGATGAGCATCTTTTGCATGGTGCCGCCCAGGCCGATAAACAGGACGCACAGCCCCGATGCTTTCATGAGCGTGTCTTGGATGCGCGGTGTAATGAAGCGGCCGCCCGCTAATCCTAAAAGACCGCCCGCAACTAAAAGCACAACGTTGATGATTGTTCCCAAGCCCGGCATGAGTCCTCCTGTATTGATGCCAACGTGGCAATCGTAGCAGAACGAAATGCGAGGCACATCGCAACCCATCTAATACGTTATATAAGTGGTATTAGGAATGATGTGCAGCATTTAAGCCTCAGGTGGTTGTCGGGACATAGGGATAGTATTCAAAGCGCAGTGTCATAAGCCGCTGCGGGGATTCAATAGCCGCGGCGATGATATTGGCATCGCGGGCACGATCAAACCCTTCGAGTTCGATCTGGTACGAGACGTCTTCCATAATGTCCAGACGTCGCCAGGCTAGGAGGGTGTCGCCATCGAATTCCAAGGTCTTGCCTCCGTCTGGAGCAACGGCGTATAGACGCAGCTTGGCGGTGGTTGCGGGGTCGACAACCGTGACCTTTTTAATTTCGTTTCGAGTATTCTTGGCGCCCAACAAGGTGAGCAGTGTTGGGGCCACGACCTCGCCCGATGGCAAAAAGACGACTTCGATGGATTCGGGAAATGCGATGATAGCCGACTTGCGGACGGGCCGATTGGCGGCGGCAACTTCGATGTTCGCAGCGTCGATGACCTCTGTGTGGTCGAGCGCGGCAAGCACGCAGCAGTTACCTTCATCGATCTCTTGAGGATCAGCAAGCCCCAGACTGTCTGCGAGCTCGGGATCGTTTGGATCGTTAGCGGGCTCATTCGGTGCTTCGAGAGAAGCTGGGATGCTGTTTGTCGGCGACGGCGTGTCGCCCGCACCTGCTTCTTTGTCCGCGCTCTCTTCTTGTATGGTTGCGTTGATGGGTTCGTCGTTTGAGGGGAGCGTCTTGGCGTCAAGCGCGGAGGGAAGAATTCCGATGGCTCCGGATCCGTTCCACTCCATTTCGAGAAGCGCCGGGTCGGCAAGAATGCGTTGCCTGCTTTGCGCGTGGGCATCGATTTCAATAGGGCCTGTCTCTATCCCTCGTGTAAGGCTGAGTGATCCGGCTGGCTTCTCGAAATGAGCGTCTGTGTCTTTGGCGCTGACGGCGTAGAACAGCAGGGACGCTTCTCCCGCCGCGATGGCATCGGTGCCGGCTTTGGTCAGCCGCAACGATGCCGTGAATGAGAGGGTGGGCTGCGCATCATCTGCATTCGCGGCGGCGCAGCCCAGACATATACTGCCTCCTTTCTCAAAAAACGTACCGTCGAAGGCGACCTTCGCTCCGTTCGCCGAGTCATCGACCGAAGCGATGTCGATGCGCAGCTCTAAATTGCATGGATCGCCATCCGCATCGAGCGCAACCGAGCGCCACGTGCAGACGGCGCACCCCGCCTGGGAGCCGTTTGCCTTGTTCGAACGCTTGATATCCACGACTATCGAGCCGTCCGTATTACGACGAAGGCATCCCGAGGTTGAGATTGCGGCCTGTGCGATCGAAAAACGCTTGCACGCAATGGCGCTCGACGGATTTGGTGCGGAGCTTAGGGCCGCTGGTAAGGAGTCTGCCATGACAGGAGTCGCCCAAGCGGCGACAGGCGTTCCGGTTGCGAGCGCGCCGCAGAGTGCGACGACGGGCAAAAGGTTCTTCGATGCCATGGGGTCTCCTTAGCTAATTTAGTGCGGCCTGTCCGTGTTTTGTTTCTGGCTGCGTTTGATGTGCAGACCGAGGCCGGCGGTTCCTGCGCCTGCTGCTGTGGCACCTGCTGCCAAGAGCCATCGTCTGTCGCCTGTCTGCGCCAACGGTTCCTCGCGGTCGTCGCGGTCGAGCTCCGAGAGGTCGACCGTCACTTGCGTGGCGGCCTGCGCCTGTTCTTGCTGGGCAAAGGCCATGGCTGGCCCAAACGCTAAGATGCTGACGGCGGCGGCCAGGGCGACGGCCTTATGCCGTGTGCGCACCGGGCTCGACCGTCCAGGTGATCGTCGCAACCTGATCGCCTTCGCCGGTTACGCGGAAGATGTCGCGCGTGACGCGGGCGACGTTTCCGCTTGTCTTGAGCTTGATTTTGTCCGTGCCGCCGGCAATGCCCTGGTAGCCCATGTCGAAGGCTGCATTCTTGGAAAGATCGAGGCCCGTCCCCTGCATTGCGGCGCTGGCGTTCTGGAGCGCGCCGTCGGGGCCAACCTTAAAGTCGATGGAGTTCTGCGCGGTTCCGGCCTTGGCGTCGGCGGCAATGGTCCAGGTGTTCATGGCGTCGATCTTCATGTTGGTGACATGGATGCCGTAGGCCGAATGATTGTCGATGGTGGTCGCGTCTTCTGAGGGGCCCTGAAGCGTGCCGTCGGCCTTGGCGACGAAGGGAATAACTGTCGGAACTTTGAACTCAACGTTGTCGATCTCGGTCCTGACCATTACCTTCGTGGTTCCAACGCGCCCGGCTGCCATAGCTGGCGTCGGGGCGGCGCTCATTGCGAGCGCGAGCGCGAGCCCTGTGCCCACGACGAGCGCTCTGACTCCGTTCATGTTCCTGGTGATGTCCATGGTCGTTCCTTTCTATTCGCCGCGGGCCGTCCCCGCGATGATTGGACGAATGCTGGTGAATTGCATGCGGTGCCGCGTCGGTCGGAAGGCTAGTTCTCGGCTTGCTCAACCCGTACCTTGACACGTGTCGGATTGCCGTGGCTGTCGAGGGTCTTGGCATCGAGTGCCTGGATCTCGATGTACGCCTCGCCTTCTTTGATGTCGCCGGCGGGGCACGTCTCGATTGTCTTGCCGGTCTCGACCACGCCGGATTCGTACATGGTCTCGTCGTTTTGGATGACGCGGAATCGCTGGGGAAATTTATTGTCTTGGACGTTTTGCACGTTGACGCGCAGCTTGCCGTCCTCCTGCAGCTGAGCGACCGGCGCGACCGAAATCGTCATCATGTTGTCGCGGACGATGGCGTCGAGCTCATCTTGGATTTCCTGACGCGTTTTGCCCTCGGCCGTCGTGACTGAGGCGCCCGCCTCGGGTACGGGCTGCGACTGCCAAGCGTATAGTCCTACGGCGACAAGGGCGCAGATGATGGCCAAGCAGGCAACGATGAGCTTCTTGCGATGCCCCAGGCCTGCAAAGTGGGGTGGCCTCTTCGCGCTCATGCGGCATCCTTGGCGGTATAGACGCGCGCAAAGGTGGACGGGTCCGCTCCAAAGAGCATGTGAAGCATCAGGCGGCGCGAGTAGACGAGCTCTTCGAAGTCGGGAGGGAGCTCGATGTCGTGGGTATGCGCGATGTGGTGGGCGAGCGCCGAGAACGACTCGGGGTCGCAGATCACATCGGTAGTAACGTGGTAGACCGCCGTATCGGGGAATGCCTCTTCGTCGAAAGGCAGGAGATGGGGATCGTCGTCGACTTCGATGGCGATGCCGTACTGGGGCCAGTAATATGCCATGGGAACCTCCCTGCTTCTGGGCCAAAACTTCTATCGGTTTTGGCTGTCGACGCCGACCGTATCAGCCGCTACTTGACCAATTTCTGACCAAATGCTTGACGGATTGGCGTCTCCGCAGGTAAAAGGCGGCAAAAAATACTCCAACTTTTTTCGAGCGACATTTACGCGATCGGCGACGGCGGGGCCATATGTGTCAAAAGCATCGTCTGCCGAGGAAATCTAGCCACTCGCCGAATTGCACGAACGTAAAAATCGCCAATTATGGAGACGGTCTCGAACACGTCGACGAAACGATGCGGTAACATCTCCCTGCAAACACTGTAGTTAGCTAAAGGGGGAGTTCGCGTGTCTGCAAGCATCAAACCCTTCACCGACGAGTTCGAAGAGTATGGTCGCGATGAGTCTCGCGCATCGGGCGAAGCATCGAGCATCTCGTTTCCGGCAACGGAAAACGAGGTCCGTGCCATTTTGGAAAAGCTCCATGCCGAGCGTGTCCCGGTAACGGTTCAGGGCGCCCGAACCGGCCTTGCCGCCGGTGCCGTGCCCCACGGCGGGCATATCCTCAATACTTCCCGTATGAATCGCTACTTGGGCCTTCGCCGCGATGAACAAGGCCAATTTCTGCTGCGCGTGGAGCCGGGCGTTGTGCTCTCGGAGCTGCGCAAGCAGCTGAGCAAGAAGGTGCTGCCGACTGCTGGTTGGGACCAGGCATCGCTTGAGGCCTACGATGAGTTTCAAGATGCCCCCGAGCAGTTCTTTCCCACCGATCCCACCGAGGCATCTGCCTGTCTGGGCGGCATGGCGGCATGCAACGCCTCCGGCGCCCGCAGCTACGCTTACGGCCCCATGCGCCCGCATATCACGGGACTCCACGTCGCGCTGGCTGATGGCGATTTGCTTGAGCTTCAGCGCGGCGAGGTTTTTGCCCAGGACCGTCACCTGTCGCTCGTGACGGCAGAGGGCCACACGCTCGAGCTCGATCTTCCTGGCTACACCATGCCCAAGACCAAAAATGCTTCGGGCTATTTCGTTGCTGACGATATGGATGCCATCGATCTGTTTATCGGTGCGTGTGGCACAATCGGCGTCATCACCGAGCTCGAGATTGCCCTGCAGGCGGCGCCTGCGGTCGTTTGGGGCGTGAGCTGTTTCTTTGACAGCGAAGACAAGGCCGTGTCCTTCACCGATTCCGTGCGCCCCGTCCTGTCCCACGCGGCTGCCATCGAATATTTCGATGCGGGCGCCCTGGATATCCTGCGTCGTCAGCGTGAGCAGTCGACCGCGTTCGCCTCGCTGCCGGCGCTCGACAAAGACGCCAAGGTCTGTGTCTACGTGGAGCTCGACTGCGATGACGAGGCCCAGGCGACCGAGGAACTGTACCACCTGGGATGGGTGCTCGAGTTTGCGGGTGGCCGCGACGATGCGACATGGGTCGCGCGCACCGAGGTTGATCGCGAGTGCCAGCGGTTCTTCCGCCATGCGGTCCCCGAGAGCGTCAATATGCTTATCGACGAGCGTCGCCGCACGGATCCCACCATTACCAAACTGGGTTCGGACATGTCGGTGCCCAATGCACGCCTTGCCGATGTCGTGGCCCTCTATCGCCGCACACTGGCCGAAAGCGGGCTTGAATCTGCTGCCTGGGGGCACATCGGTAGCAACCATCTGCATGTGAACATCCTGCCGCGCGATGCGCAGGACTACCGTTGCGGTGGCGAGCTGTTTGCCCAGTGGGCTGCGGAGGTAACGGCTATGGGCGGTGCCGTTTCTGCCGAGCACGGCGTCGGCAAGATCAAGGCGGGCTTCTTAGAGACGATGTACGGTCACGAGGCCATGGTCGAGTCGGCGCGGCTCAAGCTCCAGCTCGATCCCGACGGGCAGCTGGGTCGCGGCAACCTGTTTTCGGAGAAGCTCTTGGATGGGCTCGTCCAGAAAGGGGGCGCGTGAAGATGAGCGATTTCCATATGGTGGTGTGCGTCAAGGCCGTGCCGGGCAGCACCGAGGTCAAGATGGACCCCAAGACCAATACCATCGTGCGCGATGGCAAGCAGGCGGTCATTAATCCCTTTGATGCGAGCGCTTTGGAATGCGCGCTGGCGCTGAAGGACGACTTTATCGGCTTTGGCATGGATGTGCGCGTGACGGTTGTGTCGATGGGCATCCCCGCGACCGAGTCACTGCTGCGCGACTGCATCGCTCGAGGCGCCGACGACGCGCTGCTGCTGACCGATCGCGCCTTTGCAGGTGCCGATACCCTAGCCACCACCTATGCCCTCAAGTGCGGCATCGAGGCGCTCGACGAGGACTTCGACCTGCTCATCTGCGGCAAGATGGCGGTGGATGGCGATACGGCCCAGATTGGTCCCGAGCTTGCCGGTGCCTTTGAGATTCCCTGTGTGACCGACGTGAGCTGCGTGCAGAGCGCGGGCTTTACGACGTGTGGCTCGCTGGCGCTCGTTCACGGATGCGATGCCGGCGAGGAGACGGTGTGTCTTGAGATGCCGTGCGCGATGACGACTGCCAAGGAGATCGGCCGGCTGCGTATGCCGAGCATTGCCGGTATTCGCGCGGCGGAGGAGGCGGACGTGCGCGTGGTCAGTGCCGCCGACGTGAACGCCGATCCCTCGCGTTGCGGCCTTGCCGGATCACCGACACAGGTCGTGCGATCGTTTGTGCCCGACCGCGACCAAACGTGCGAGGACGTTGACGGAACGGCGTCCGAGCAGGCGGTAGAACTTGCCAAGATTATCGAGGGGATGGCGTAGATGAGCGGACTGATTATCGATAGCGAAGCCTGTATCGGCTGCGGTCGCTGCGTTCGCGCCTGTGCTTCGGGCGGCATCGTGGTGGAAGGCGAGCGACCCAGCCGATGCGCCCACGTAACCGACGGCTGCATCCTATGCGGTGGGTGCGTCGACGCCTGCCCTGTCAACGCTATCTCGATCGAGCGTGACGAGGCCGCTGGTGCGGTGGACCTTGATGCATATCGAGACATTTGGGTATTCGCGCAGACCGACGAGCACGATACAGTGACTCCCGTTGCCTATGAGCTTATGGGCAAGGGCCGCGAGCTTGCCGATGCGCGCGGTTGCCGTCTGGTGGCACTGGTCGGTATGGGTCCCGAGGGCTCTCTCGGCGACCTGGAGCATCTGGTTTGCGCCGGCGCCGACGAAATTATGGTCTGTCGCGACGAGCGCCTGCGCCAAAACGATGCAGAGGTTTACGCCCGCCTGATCTGCGATTTGGTAGCCGAGCGCAAGCCCGAGGCTATTCTGTACGGCGCGACCGCCTTTGGCCGCGAGCTGGCACCTGGCGTTGCCGTGCGCCTGCAGACGGGTCTTACGGCCGATTGCACCGTGCTTTCGATGGATACGGAGGCGGGCCTGCTGCAGCAGACGCGCCCGGCGTTTGGCGGCAACCTGATGGCTACCATCGTTTGTCCCAACCACCGCCCTCAGATGGCGACGGTACGTCCCGGCATCTTTAAGGCGCTCGACTTCGACTACGGCCGTCCCGGCACGATCACCCAGGTAACGCTTGCGGATGACGTTAAAGCTCGCGTCGAGATCTCGATTCCCGCCGAGGAGTGGGGGCAGCAGGCCTCGATTGCCGATGCCGAGCGTCTGGTCGTGGTGGGTCGCGGTATCGGCTCCAAGAAAAACCTGCCTCTGATGCGAAAGCTCGCCGAGGCTCTTGGCGCCGAGCTTGGCTGCACGCGCCCTGTCGTGGAGGCCGGCTGGTTGGAGTATCGCCATCAGATTGGCCAGACGGGCGTATCGGTTTCGCCCAAGCTTCTCGTAAGTATCGGTGTCTCGGGTGCCATCCAGCATCTTGCCGGCATCGGTGGAGCGGAGTGCATTATCGCCATCAACGAGGACCCGGATGCCCCCATCTTTGGCGCCGCCCAGTACAAGGTTGTCGGCGACGCCGTCGAGGTTGTCGAGGAGCTGCTGGCCCAGCTTGAGCGCTAGGCACGCGCCAGCCAGGAGCGCGTCTCGTTCTTTAGGCGGCTCCAGGTTGCCTGCGTGGCGGGGTCGGTAAAGGGCTGTGTAATGCCAAAGGGCGCGTCGAGCAGGCGGTAGATATCGCCTTGTTCGCGCGCCAGCGCGCGACTTGCGGGATAGACAAGTTCAAACATAAAGCAGATGAGCCCTGCCAGGAAGTCTGCCGGCTCGTCGCGCTCATCGCGTGCAACGCAGCGGTGCTCGTCAAAGGCGGCAAGTGTCGGCGACGAGAAATGACTGGAAAGAAACGTCTTCTCGTCCACCTTGAGGATGGTATCGACGGTGCTGTCGGCGATGGTGCGCATAATGTCGACCTTATCGCCGTCGCGCACGATATCGCAGAAGCGCCGTGTGCGCTCATCGAGCTCCTCGGGTAGTCGAAAGTCGCTGTGATAGGCGATGCTCGCGCGGATGAGCTCGTCGTTCTCGTCGGCCTCAATAAAATCTCGGATGCTCGTCGTGGCAGGCGCGTCGGCGGGGTTCTCACCAAAGAGGACCTCGACGCCCAACGCCGCATGGCTCATGCTCTCGGCATCTTTAAAGGTGTCCCAGCGTCGCAGCTGCTCAAAGCGGCCCATATCGTGCAGCAGGCCGCAAAGCCACGCCAGATCAATATCCTGCGGCGACCAGCCCTGTTCGCGCGCCACGGCATCGCATGCTCTGGCAACGTGATAGGTGTGCTCGATCTTGAGTGCAATGCGCGGATTGGTGGCATCGTAGGCATCGGTATAGGTCTTGAAGGCCCCGGCTGCCCGCGTTCGATCGATAGCTGTCATAATGACTTCCTAAAAAGTTGTGTCTTTCGATCCGGTGGCAATTGTAGGTGAACTCGGTTGCCGTCGGACGATAATTCTGCCGTGTCGCTACATGCGGCTCGGAGACCTTGTCAGGATGAGAAGCGTATGGTGCTCAAAATCGTTAGAACCGTCTGGCCAGTGATGCTTACCTATGTTGCAATAGGCGCGCCGTGCGGAATGATCATGGGGCAGACGGGAATGGAGCCCTGGATGGTCTTTGCCCTGAGCAGCACGTTTGTGACGGGCAGCGGCCAGTTTATGATCTGCAATCTTTGGCTGGCGGGCGTACCGGCACCTTCGATTATCGCGAGCGTAGCCGCCATCTCCTCGCGTTTTGCGCTTTACTCGGCATCGATCGCGCCGCATCTGAGGGGTGCCTCGAAGCGTCAGACGCTGGCTGTTGCCGCGACACTTACCGAGGAGGCATATGGCATCTCGCTTGCCAAGTTGGTTGAAGGGGAGGATTGGGGCCCGCGCGAGTCTTTTGCGCTCAACGTGATCCTCATCGCAACATGGGGCGTTTCGTGTACGATGGGTGCCATCGTCGGCGCCGTTGTCGATGTTCCCACCGCCATTGCAGCCTTTGTCTGCACATCGCTTTTTATCTGCCTGCTCTTTTCGCAGCGACTGTCGCGCGGCAACGTTGTCGCGGCGGTTTCGGGCGCGGTATCCGTCGCCGTATGCAAGTTCTTGGGCCTCGCGAATATTGCCGTGCCGGCAAGCGTCGTGGTCGGCATTGCCATTGCGCTGGCGTGCGATGCTGTATTTGACGGAAGAGGTGCCCGCGATGCCCGTTAACGAGTTCTTGGTTCTGTGGCTGTCGTCGTGGGCTGCTATCGCGTTCTTTCGCATCGCGCCGGCGTTCGCCTTGCGCGGGCGGACCCTGTCGCCCCGCATTACCGAGGCCCTGGGCTATATCCCGCCCGCTGCCTTTGCCGCGCTGGTCGCCAACGACTTGGTGAGCCCCGGCGCGTTCGACGCGGGACTCTGGCCTGCCTTGGTTCCCTGGATTGCGGCCGCCGGCGTCGTGGTCGTGGCGGTCAAGACAAAATCGATGCTGTGGTGCTGCGTCTCGGGCATCGTACTCTATATCGTTTTGAGCCTCGTATAGGAGCAGGACGCGTTATCGTCCCGGCCTATCGAATCGAATTTCTCACCGAGGCGGTCTGCTTCTTCTGGTACCATGGTCAAACTTTACTGTAGCAAAGCGTGACGTGGGCTTTTGTACCCCGTCAGCGGAAATGGGGGTTTCATGGCACAGGAAGCAACCGCCAACGAGCAAAAGAAATTCAAGGTACCGCGCATCCCGGGCGACATCATGATCTATCCCATGATCGTCGGTCTTTTGCTCAACACCTTCTGCCCGCAGGTCTTTGAGGTCGGCGGCTTCTTTACGGCTGCCTGCCGCGGCGGCTCCAACACCATCGTTGCCGCGATCCTGCTGTTTGTGGGCGCCGGCATCAGCTTTAAGTCCACGCCGGGCGCCATCAAGACCGGCATCGTCGTGCTGATTCCTAAGCTTGTAGTGGCAGCCGCGCTGGGTCTGGGCGTCGCGTACTTCTTTAACGATAACTTTTTAGGCCTGAGCTCGGTTTCCATCATCGGCGGCATCACGTTTTGCAACATGGCGCTCTATACAGGCATCATGGGCGAGTTCGGTGATGAGTCCGAGCAGGGCGCCGTCGGTATCCTGTTCTTTACGGCCGGCCCCGCCGTCACGATGATCGTCCTCGGTGTCTCGGGTCTCGCCAATATCCCCGTCGGTACCATCATCGGATCCATCCTGCCGCTTGTTATCGGCATGGTCCTGGGCAACTTGTTCCCGTTTATCAAGAACCTGCTGGTCCCCGGCGCCAATCCCGCGATCGCTGTCATCGGATTTCAGCTCGGTGCGTCCATGAGCCTGTCGAGCTTTATCACCGGTGGCATTTCGGGCATCCTGCTGGGCCTCATCACGCTCTTTATCGTCGGTCCCATTACCTTTGCCTTCGAGCGCCTGTGTGGTGGCAACGGTAAGGCGGCTGTGGCATGTTCCACCATTGCCGGCACGGCCATGACCACGCCGGTCGCCCTCGCCGAGGTCGCTCCGCGCTATGCCGAGCTTGCGCCCACCGCGTATGCGCAGATCGCCACCGCCGTCATCATCACGGCAATCATGGCCCCGATTCTGACCGGCTGGGTCGATAAGAAGTTCTGCCACGGCGAAGAAGATCTGTCGGTCGAAGGCGTCGAGGCTATTGAGGAGGCCGTCGCGACCGACATCGACGGCGAGTAACGGCCGTTACCGATAATTGATTCCGGCGTGCAATTCGCGCCGTCAGAGCGCCCGAACGAGAGCTGTCTTACAGCAACGTTCGGGCGCTCTGCTATTATTCCCTTTACCCCTGCGGAGTAAGGGGCGTTTATTGCCCAGACACGAATCGGGCGATTCTGACCACTTGGATATTGAAGGGAGGGCGTCTAGTGGTTAAGGCACTCAAGATCGAGATATTCCTGCTGTGCATGATTATTCTTATCGGGCTTGCCGTGCGAAGCCGTCGCTCCCTGTTCTCGAGCACCCAGCAGCTTTTGTTTAGCATGCTGGGCTACACGTCTGCTGCCTACATTTTCTTCGATATGATCTGGACGCTCTCGGACGGCGTGAGCACTCCTGTAGGCATCACGGCCAACTGGATTTCCAACGCGGTTTCGTTTTCGCTGTTCGCCATCGCGTGCCTCATTTGGTTTTTCTATTCCGAGACGATGCAGGGCTCACGGCTCCTGACCACGCCCTACAGGGTGGTACTTTTAACGTTGCCAACCGCATTGGTGGTCGTGCTGGCATTTACCAGCTACTGGACGCACGCTATGTTCTATATCGATGCGCAGGGCGTATATCGTCGCGGCTTTGCTTATATGATCCAGCCCATCGTGAGCTACTGCTACGTCATATATACGTCCTTGCATGCCTTTATTCAGGCTCGAAAAGTCGAAAGCCTGCAAAAGAAGGCCATTTATCGCACCCTCGCCTTTTTGCGGTTCCCGCTCTGGTGGGCGGTACCTTCCAGGTTTTGTTTTCGGTACCGGGCCTTTGCGTCGGTATAACGCTGAGCATCCTGCTGCTCTACATCATCTGCCAGGAGCAGCTGATCTCGACCGACCCGTTGACTGGCCTTAACAATCGCAACCGTTTTGAGACCTATATGCTGTCGCTGTTCTCGGGTACTGACCAGGCCGATGGTGTGTATCTGCTTATGATGGACGCTGACGGCTTTAAGCAGATTAACGACCGGTATGGACATGTTGAGGGCGATCATGCCCTCCAGGTCATATCCGCTACGCTCAAAGAGGTCTGCTCGGCGTCTGGTGGCTTTATCGCACGTTATGGTGGCGATGAGTTCGTGGTGCTTCAAAAGGCGACGGCGGAGCAGGACATCATAGACCTGTGTTCGGCGATTAACGACGAGCTCGCTCGTGCCGAGGTGCCGTATGCATTGCGGATGTCCATCGGTTACGCGCGGATCGGCGATGGTATTGATACCTGGCAAAACCTGCTTCGCGCCGCCGACACGGAACTCTACCGTGTCAAGGCCGAGAAAAAGAAAGCCGGCATCCAGATACGCTAGGAAAAGGGTCGCACGCTTGCGTGCGTGGCGGCCCTCAGCTCATCGATGTATTCCATTAAGCTAAAGTATGCGAATGCCCTTCCTAAAAAGGTGAGCTCGCTAGGCTTTTTTGGGTTTGTTGACAATGATGATGCCGCCGCAGACCAACAGCAGGGCAACTATGACGGTAACGGGGCTCGTGCCAGCGCCCTCGCCGAGCAGCAGCGCGCTCAGCAGCACGCCAAAGACCGGGTTCATAAAGCCAAAGACCGAGACGCGGCTGACGGGGTTGACGGCAAGCAGGCGCGACCACAGCGAGTAAGCGACCGCGGAGATAAGCGCCATGTAGATGATGAGCGCGATGGCGGGGACAATCGCCGTGGGGGAGAGCGCGCCGCCCATCAAAAAGCCGATGGCGGTGAGGACCAGGCCCCCGACCAAGAACTGCCACCCGGCAAGCAAGACGCCGTCGTGCTCGCGCGAGAAGATGCCGATCAGGCAGGTCGAAAGGGCACCCGCGACGGTGGAGGCCAGGATAAAGCCCTCGCCGTCGAGCTTAAAGCCAAAGGTGCCGTCCGCGCCCGAAAGGTTGACGAGCGCGACACCGGCAAAGCCCAGCGCACAGCCAAGCACCTTGGCCGTATTGAGCTTCTCGGTGTGAAATGCCAGGGCGGCAAAGAGGATTGCGAGGAAGTTGGCGCTGGCCTCGATGATGGAGCTCGACATGGCGCTGGCGCGCGAGAGACCCAGATAGAAAAAGAAGTACTGCCCGATAGTCTGGAAGAGCGACAAGATAAAGATGGGCTTGATATCGCGTGCCTGTGGGACGAGCGGGCGGCGCTGGGCTGCACTCATACCGGCGATAACCAGGATACCGGCAAGTGTGAAGCGCAAACCTGCAAAGAGTAGCTGCGAAGCGCTATCGTGCGCTGGGATACCAAAGAGTGCGTAGCCGATCTTGATGCAGGGAAAGGCCGATCCCCAGAGTGCACAGCAAACAAGACAGCCCAGGATGAGTCCGGGCAGGGTGGCGAGATACGGCTTGCGGCTTTCCATGATGTCCTTCCTGCATGCGCGAAGCAAAAAAGAACCCGCCACCGGGCGTGCCGGTGGCGGGTGTTGTTACCCGAAGGGATTGTACCCGATGGGAAAGCTTTAGGCGAAGTAGGCCACGCCGCTCTCAAAGATCGGCATGAACTTATCGCCGGGGACATGCTCGGGCACGTTGCGGTACAGGTTGTCGCCGCGACGCTCGGCATGGCCCATCTTGCCCAGAACGCGGCCGTCGGGGCTCGTGATGCCCTCGATGGCGAGTGCGGAGCCGTTGGGGTTGACGGAAAGATCCATGCTGGGCTTGCCGTCCTCGCCCACGTACTGCGTGGCGACCTGGCCGTTGGCGATCAGCTGGGCGAGCACTTCGTCGTTGGCGACAAAGCGGCCCTCGCCGTGGCTGATGGCGACGGTATAGGGGTCGTCGAGGCTGCACTGCGACAGCCACGGGGACAGGTTGGACGAGATGCGGGTACGCACCAGACGGCTCTGGTGGCGACCGATGGTGTTGAACGTCAACGTGGGCGCATCGGGCGTGGCGTCGACGATGTCGCCGTAGGGCACCAGACCGAGCTTGATCAGGGCCTGGAAGCCGTTGCAGATGCCCAGCATCAGGCCATCGCGGGCCTTGAGCAGGTCGCGGACTGCCTCAGTGACCTCGGGAGCGCGGAAGAACGCCGTGATGAACTTGGCGGAGCCGTCGGGCTCGTCGCCGCCCGAGAAGCCGCCGGGGATCATGACGATCTGGCTTGCGCGGATGCGGCGGGCAAGCTCGTGGGTGCTCTCGGCGACGGCCTCGGGCGTGAGGTTGTTGATCACGAAGGTGTCGGCCTCGGCACCGGCGGCACGGAAGGCGCGGGCGCTGTCGTACTCGCAGTTGTTGCCGGGGAACACGGGGATGATCACGCGCGGACGGGCGATCTTGGCGCCGCTGTACACGTGGATGTCCTTGGCACGGAAGTCGATGGTCTCGACCTCGGGGGTCTCGTCGGCGCTGCGGTAGGCAAAGACGCCCTCGATGCCGCTCTCCCAGGCCTCCTGGAGCTCGGCGAGCTCGATGACCTCGGAGCCGGTGTCGATGACATAGCCCTCGACGGTGGTGCCCAGGGGCTCGACGACAACGCCGTCGGCGACCTCGGGCAGCTCGGCATCCTCGGCGAGCTCGACGATAAAGCTGCCGTAGAGCGGGGTGAAGAGGCTCTCTACGTCTACATCCTCGGCAAGCTCGATACCGATCTGGTTACCGACGCACATCTTAAAGAGGCTCTCGGCGCCGCAGCCGTAGCCGGGCGTGGAGACGGCCAGGGCGTTGCCGGTAGCAGTGAGCGCCTCGACGGCGTCAAACGCCGCGAGCAGCTGCTGAGCGTCGGGGCGGTAGTCCTCGCCATAGGTGGCGGGGGCGATGCGGACGACGCGGTGCGTGAGGCCCTTGAACTCGGGCGAGACGGCGCGGGCGGCCTTGCCCACGGCGACAGCGAAGCTGATCAGGGTCGGCGGAACGTTGAGCTCGCCGGTCTCGTCCTCAAACGAGCCGCTCATGGAATCCTTGCCACCGATGGCGCCGGCACCCAGGTCGACTTGGGCCATGAGGGCGCCCAAGACGGCTGCCGTGGGCTTGCCCCAGCGCTCGGCCTCGGTGCGCAGACGCTCGAAGTACTCCTGGAAGGAGAGATAGGCGCGCTTGTGCTCAAAGCCGGCGGCAACGAGCTTGGCAATGGACTCGACCACGGACAGGTAGGCGCCCGCAAACTGGTCGGCCTCCATCAGATAGGGGTTGAAGCCCCATGCCATGGCGCTCGCCGTGGTGGTCTCGCCGTCCACGGGGAACTTGGCGACCATGGCCGAGCTTGGGGTGAGCTGCGTCTTGCCGCCAAAGGGCATGAGCACGGTCGCGGCGCCGATGGTGGAGTCGAAGCGCTCGGAAAGGCCCTTGTTGGAAGCGACGTTGAGGTCGGTGACGAGCGAGGTCATGCGCTCGGCGAGCGTGGTGCCGGCCCAGCTGGGCTGCCACACGCTGCGGGCACAGACGTGGGCGACCTGGTGCTTGGGCGCACCGTTGGAGTTGAGGAACTCGCGGGACAGATCGACGATGGCGACGCCGTTCCATGCCATGCGCATGCGCGGCTCGGCGGTCACCTCGGCGATAACGGTAGCCTCCAGGTTTTCCTCGGCGGCGTAGCCCATGAACTCCTCGACGTCACCGTCGGCGACGGCGCAAGCCATGCGCTCCTGGGACTCGGAGATAGCGAGCTCGGTGCCGTCCAGGCCGTCGTACTTCTTGGTCACGGTGTCCAGGTCCACGTACAGGCCGTCGGCAAGCTCGCCTACGGCGACCGAGACGCCGCCGGCGCCAAAGTCGTTGCAGCGCTTGATCAGACGGCAGGCATCGCCGCGGCGGAACAGGCGCTGCAGCTTGCGCTCGACCGGGGCGTTGCCCTTCTGGACCTCGGCACCCGAGGTCTCGATGGACTCGGTGTTCTGGGTCTTGGAGGAGCCGGTGGCACCGCCGATGCCGTCACGTCCGGTGCGGCCGCCCAGCAGGATGATCTTGTCGGTGGGGGCGGGGCACTCGCGACGAACGTGGTTTGCCGGGGTAGCGCCCACGACGGCGCCGACCTCCATGCGCTTGGCCACGTAGCCGGGGTGATAGAGTTCGTTGACCTGACCGGTGGCAAGGCCGATCTGGTTGCCGTAGCTGGAGTAGCCGGCGGCAGCAGTGGTCACGAGCTTACGCTGCGGCAGCTTGCCCTCGAGCGTCTCGGACACGGGGACGGTGGGGTCGCCGGCGCCGGTGACACGCATGGCCTGGTACACGTAGCTGCGGCCCGACAGCGGGTCGCGGATGGCACCGCCCACGCAGGTGGCGGCACCGCCGAAAGGCTCGATCTCGGTCGGGTGGTTGTGGGTCTCGTTCTTAAACAGGAACAGCCAGTCCTGGTCCTCGCCGTCGACATCGACCTTCACCTTGACGGTGCAGGCGTTGATCTCCTCGGACTCGTCAACATCGGTCATGACGCCGGTCTTCTTAAGGTACTTGGCGCCGATGGTGCCCATGTCCATGAGGCAGACGGGCTTGGCGTCGCGACCGAGCTCGTGGCGCATCTCCATGTAGCGATCGAAGGCCTGCTGCACCACGGCGTCGTCGATCGTCACGTCGTCCAGGACGGTGCCGAAGGTGGTGTGGCGGCAGTGATCGGACCAGTAGGTGTCGATCACGCGGATCTCGGTGATGGTGGGGTCGCGGTCCTCATCGCGGAAGTACTGCTGGCAGAAGGCGATGTCCGCCTCGTCCATGGCAAGACCGCGCTCGGAAATAAAGGCGGCAAGGCCGGCCTCATCGAGCTCACGGAAGCCGTCGAGCACCTCGACGGGCTGGGGCTCGGGGGTCTCCATGTACAGCGTCTCGGGCAGGTCGAGCGTGGCGATGCGCGCCTCGACGGGGTTCACCACGTAGTGCTTGATGGCATCGATGGCGGCCTCGTCCAGAGCGCCCGAGATCATATAGACCTTGGCGGAGCGCACGGCGGGGCGCTCGCCCTGGCTGATGAGCTGCACGCACTCGCTGGCGGAGTCGGCGCGCTGGTCAAACTGGCCAGGCAGGAATTCGACGGCAAAGACGGCGCCATCGCTTGCGGGGAGCTCGTCGTAGGTCACATCGACCTGGGGCTCGCTAAAGACGGTCGGCACGCAGGAGCGGAAAAGCTCCTCGTCGATGCCCTCGACGTCGTAGCGGTTGATGATCCTCAGGGCCTCGATGCCCTTGATGCCGAGAATTTCGGTCAGCTCGCCCTTGAGCTGCTGAGCCTCGACGTCGAACCCGGGTTTCTTCTCCACGTAGATACGAGAGACCATTGGTTCCTGCCTTCCTGATCGGTTGGGCGTACGGTACGGTATGCGGCAGCGGTCGGTTTACGGGGCAAGCCTCGCGGTCGCCTTGAGCCACATGTTTGTAAACCTCACTATGATACGACAGCTCGCGGCGCGTTGAGGACGGCGAGGGTGCTACAGTGGGGCTCAAACAAGAGAAAGGCATCACATGGCATTCGTTTCGCTCGCCATCATCGCACTCGTGGCCTTTGCAAGCCCCTTCATCGCCTCGGCGATTCCCAGAAAGCCCATTCCCGAGACGGTCTTTTTGCTCGTGCTCGGCGCGGTGCTGGGACCCCATATGCTCGGCGTCATCCATGTAGATGCCGAGGTCTCGCTGGTGTCCGAGCTCGGTCTGGCCTTTTTGTTCCTGCTTGCCGGCTTTGAGATCGATCCCAAGAGCATCACGGGCGTCGAGGGCCGCTACGGCTTGGCGACGTGGGTCGTCACGTTTGGTATCGCCTGGCTTGCTGTGCGCTTTACCCCGTGGTTCTCGGTCAGCCATTTCGACGGTATCGCCGTGACGCTTGCCCTCACTTCTACGGCGCTCGGCACGCTCGTGCCCATCATGCGTGAGCGTTCACTTGCCGGAACGCGCGTGGGAGACTCGATTCTCGCGTATGGCACTTGGGGCGAGCTCGGTCCCGTGCTCGCCATGTCGGTGCTGCTGTCTGCCCGCACTGGCATCCAAACGCTCGTGATTCTTGGCCTGTTTGCGGTGGTCTGCGTGTTGCTTGCCGTGGTCCCAAGCCGCTCCAAGCGCGTCGGCAGCCGCTTCTTTGCGTTTGTCGAGGAACGCGCCGATACCACGTCGCAGACCTTCGTGCGCCTGACGGTGCTCATCCTGGTCACACTCGTGGCGTTCTCGGCCGTCTTTGATCTCGACATTGTGTTGGGTTCTTTTGCCGCCGGCTTTGTCTTGCGCTACATCATCCCCGAGGGCAACCATACGCTCGAGACCAAGCTTGATGGCCTGGCCTACGGCTTTTTGATTCCGGTATTCTTTACCGTATCGGGCGCAAAGATCGATCTGACGGCCGTGGCGTCGCGCCCGGGTCTGCTCGTGGGCTTTATCGTGGCGTTGTTGATTATTCGTGCCGTGCCCATTCTTATTTCCATGAGCATTTGTCCTGCGACGCGCGATGTGTCGGCGTATGGTCGCATTACCGTGGCTCTGTACTGCACCACGGCCCTGCCGATCATCGTTGCCGTGACGAGCGTTGCCGTCAACGCGGGCGCGCTGTCACAAGATATTGCGTCGGTCATGGTTGCCGCCGGCGCCATCACGGTGTTCTTGATGCCATTGCTCGCGCAGCTCTTCTACCGCGTGGTCGACGCCGCGCCGGTCGCCGCCGTGGCAGAAGTTGCCGAGCATCCATCCGATGCGCTCGACATCCTGCGCGCCCATCACGATTTGGCGAGCCTGCTCGCACGTGAGCACGAGCTGCTGACTTCGCATGGCCATGGTCGCGTATTCGAGGGCTTGCCTACGCTCGATACGATTGCCGAGCGTCTTTCCGCCGAGGCGGCGAGCGGCCATATCGATGCCCGTATTGTGGACGCGGCGCGCCTGCTTGCCGACAAGACCTATGGCGATGAGGTTGACCCGTCCGAGCTGACTCCGCGCGAGCGTCGCCGCCTGGAGCGCGCCAAGCTCGCCGTGCGCGAATACCGCCGCCGTATGCTGGAGCTTTACGCGCGCGAAGAGGCCGAGAACGACGACGGCAAGTAGCAAGGAATGTCGGGATACGGGTTCCGTCCAAATAATAGAAGGCGCGCTGCCGGCGGTTGATGCAGGCAGCGCGCCTTTTGCGTTGAGGTCCGAAGTCGTGGCTTGCGACCTTTAGGAGCGGGCGGCTCCGTCGACGGGGAGCACGGCGCCCGTGACATAGGATGACATGTCGCTCGCTAGGAAAACGAAGGCGTTGGCGACGTCCTCGGGCTCGCCCATGCGGCCGAGCGGGATGGTGGCGATGATGGGCTTGATGACCTCTTCGGGCAGGTTGGCGACCATGTCGGTCTTGGTTACGCCTGGGGCGACGGCGTTGACGCGAATACCCATGGGGGCGAGATCGCGCGAGAGCGACTGGACCATGCCGTTGACGGCAAACTTGGACGTGGGGTAACCGACGCCGGAGGGCTGACCGTACTTGGCGACCATCGAGCTTGTGGTAGTGATGGTGCCGCCGTGGCCTGCCTCGGTCATGATCTTGGCGGCAGCCTGGTGGCCGTTAAAGACGGCGACGACGTTGAGGTCCATAACTTTGGCGAACTCCTCGGCTGTATAGTCCAAAAGGGGCGAGCGCTGGGAGATTCCGGCGTTGTTGACGACCGTATCGAGACCGCCCATATCGGCTGCAGCCTGTGTAAAGGCCTCAGTCACGGCCTCGAGCGAGGTGAGGTCGCAGGAACGACCCCAGACCTTGGCGTCGGGATAGACGGCTGCCAGCTTCTCAACGGCCGCATCGGCAGTCTCCTGGCGCGAGCCAAAGACGGTGACGGTGGCACCCTCCTCGATAAAACGGCAGGCGATGGCATAGCCGATACCGCGCGTGCCTCCGGTGACGATTGCTTTCTTGCCCTCGAGCAACATGGTGCCTCCATTCTTCGGGGGTGGACGTACGCAGCACAGCGTAGCGGTAGCCGGAATCGGCCGCGTTTGCATATCGGTGAACGGTAACCCGCGTTACCGATGAGCGGCTCGCGCAAATGCGCTCTGCCGTTGTGCTTAGGGCAGGAGACAAAAGGGCTCCCATCCCACATCGGACGGGAGCCCTCAAAGCGCGTATTGCTAGGCGTGCGTTGGGTTAGTTCGCCATGACGCCTTCGGTCCAGGCCTCAACGTCCTCGATGCGCAGGACGTTGGCGACCTCGGCCACGCAGTCGACGCTGGCAAGCTCGGCGGCGGCAGCCTGGACGTCCTTCTCGAGCGCGCGGTGCGTCAGGAAGATGACCGAGCAGGCATCGCTGACGCCCGACTTGCCGTCCTCGACCTGGTTGATGAGCGAGATCGAGATGTTGTGCTTGGCAAAGATGTCGACCGTCTCGGACAGGGCGCCCACGCGGTCGGCGACCTTCAGGCGCACATAGTACTTGGTCTGGAGCTCGTCCATGGGCTTAAAGGCGAGGTTGTGGCCATAGGGCTCAATCTCGGGCAGCGGAGCTACGCCGCGGCTGATCTGCTCGGAGAGCGACAGGATATCGCCCACGACGGCGCTCGCGGTGGGGAAGGAGCCTGCGCCGGCACCGTAGAACATGGTCTCGCCCACGGCGTCGCCTACCACGTAGACAGCGTTCATGGCGCCGTTGACCTTGGCAAGCATGTGGTCGGCGGGGATCAGCGTGGGATGAACGCGGACGTCGACGCCGGCGTCGGTATTGCGGGCGATGCCGAGCAGCTTAATGGTGTAGCCGAGCTCGCGGGCCTGGGCGATGTCCTCGGCGCCGATGGTACGGATACCCTGCTGGTACACATCGTCGGTGGTAACGCGGGTGCCAAAACCGATGGAGGCGAGGATTGCCGTCTTGCTGGCGGCATCGAAGCCGTCGACGTCGGCGGACGGGTCGGCCTCGGCATAGCCCTTGGCCTGCGCGTCGGCAAGCACGTCGGCGTAATCGGCGCCCTCGGCGTCCATGCGCGACAGGATGTAGTTGGTGGTGCCGTTGAGAATGCCGGCGATGGTCAGGATCTTGCTGCCCACCAGGTCGTGCTCGAGCGTGCTCACGATGGGGATGCCACCGCCGCAGCTGGCCTCGCACTTAATCTGCACGCCGCACGCGCGCGCCTTCTCGGCGAGTGTCTCGACATGACGGCCCAGCAGGGCCTTGTTGGCAGAAACGACGTGCTTGCCGTTCTCGAAGGCGGTAGTGAAGATTTCGGTCGCGGGGTGTTCGCCGCCGATGAGCTCGACGACGATATCGACGGCGGGGTCGGTGACGACGTCGTGCCAGTCGCTCGTAAAGGCCTCGCGCTCAATACCGGCTGCCTCGGCCTGCTCCCAGGCAAGCGCGCAGGCGCGGGTCAGCTTAAGGTCGATGCCGTAGGCGGCCAGGTACTCATCGTGGTGGCTCTTGATCAGACGGGCCACGCCGCCGCCGACGGTTCCCAGACCGATCAGACCGACGTTCACGGTGCGCAGGGGTTCGCTCATAGATAGCTCCTTCGTGCATCTCATGGATGGATTAACCGCTTAAAGGTTGAGTGCATTCTAGCGTGAACCGAGGGCGCGTGCTCGCCAGGCAACAGGAGTCGCGCAAAACGGCACCCCCGAAACGCTGCGGAAACATTGGAAACATGCTCGCTACAAACGGAACTCCGTAACAAACTGTCAACGTTTGCGCCATAAGGTTTGCCCCGTACCGCAAGACGGCCGCACTGCGGCCAGCGAAAAGGGGGACACCATGTTCAACATCAACAGCACGCTCAGCCGTAGGAACTTTCTCGCCGGCGCCGCGGCGTTCGGCAGCACCGCGGCGCTTGCCGGCTGCTCCTCGGGTGGCTCGGATGGCGGCTCCGCCGATGAAGACGGCGCATTTAAGATCGGTGTCATCGGCCCTCTGACCGGTGCCGCGGCAACCTATGGCGTTTCGGTCGAGAAGGGCGCCAAGCTCGCCGTCAAGGATTTCTCGACCAAGGACCTCAAGCTCTCGCTTAAGTCCGAGGACGACGTCGCCGACGGCGAGAAGGCCGTCAACGCCTTCAATACCCTGTGCGACTGGGGCATGCAGGCGCTCGTCGGCCCCGTAACGACCGGTGCTGCCGTCGCCGTCTCGGGCGCGATCACCGACGATATGCTCATGGTCACGCCTTCTGCTTCGTCCCTCGACGTCACCAAGGACAAGACCACGGTTTTCCAGGTTTGCTTTACCGACCCCACCATGGGCACGAGTGCGGCGAAGTTCTTGGCCGAGAAGTATGCAGACGCCAAGATCGCCCTGTTCTACAACTCCGGCGATACGTATAGCTCGGGCGTTGCCGACGCTTTTGCCGAGCAGGCCAAGGCGTCCAAGCTCGACATCGTCGATACCGAGACCTTTAAGGACGACTCTTCCACGAGCTTTACCAACCAGCTCACCAAGGCCAAGGAGGCCGGCGCCACGCTTATCTTTGCCCCGATCTATTACGCGCCGGCGTCCGTCCTGCTCAAGAACGCCAAGGACATGGGCTACGACATGACCCTCATGGGCACCGACGGCATGGATGGCCTGCTCTCTGTGGAAGGCTTCGATACCTCTCTTGCCGAGGGCGTGCTGCTCATGACGCCGTTCTCCGCCGACGACGAGAAGAACGCCGACTTCGTCAAGGCCTATAAGGATGCCTACGACGAGACGCCCAACCAGTTTGCCGCCGACGCCTACGATTGCGTCCACGCCATCGTCGAGGCCATCGACAAGGCGGGCATCGATATTACGGCCGATGGTGCCGACATTGCCGACGATCTTGCCAAGGCCATGCGCAAGATCAAGATTGAGGGCCTGACGGGCGAGCTCACGTGGAACGACGAGGGCCAGGTCGAAAAGCCCGCTACGGCCTATGTGATTCAGGACGGCAAGTACATCTCCGCCTAAGTGCATATAACGAGACCGGTGGGGTCGTTTTATTCAGGGCAAGGGCGCTTGTAACAGAACAGAAACATTACTTTCACACAATAAAGTGGCTAAACTGCATAAACCGATAGGAATACGCACAAATATGGATAAATGGACAAAACAAAAGAAAAGTTGAAATAATCGCCACTTTTCTCAACTAAAGCGTCTACTATTTTGCGAACGCCGAACACGGCGAAGGATGGCCTGTCGGGCAACCGAAACCCGACGAGATTTGAGAGGAGAGCCGCATGTCGAGCCTCACCGGTAAGTCATTGAACCCTGTTATGAATCGCAGGAGCGTTATCGCGAGCGCAGCAGGTCTGGGGGCGATGTCCATTCTAGCTGGCTGCTCCTCCAACGGCGGCGACAGCGGTTCCGCGTCGGCCGACGGTTCCTTTAAGATCGGCACCATCGGACCGCTGACCGGCGCCAACGCGTCCTACGGCAAGTCCGTTACCCAGGGTGTCGAGCTTGGCTGCAAGGATTTCTCGACCAAGGATCTGCCGCTTGCCAGCAAGGCCGAGGATGACCAGGCCGACGGCGAGAAGGCCGTCAACGCCTTCAACACCCTGCTCGACTGGGGCATGCAGGCCCTCGTCGGTCCGACCACCACGGGTGCGTCGGTTGCCGTTGCCGCAGAGTGCGGTAACGACCCCAAGACGTTCATGATCACCCCGTCCGCGTCCTCCGAGGACGTCACTGACGGCAAGGATTGCGTCTTCCAGGTTTGCTTCACCGACCCCAACCAGGGTGTCAACGCTGCCAAGTTCCTGGCGCAGAAGTATGCGGACGAGAAGTTCGTGCTGTTCTATAACTCTGGCGACGCCTATTCTTCGGGCATCGCAGATTCCTTTAAGGCCCAGGCCGCTGAGTCCAAGCTCGAGATTGTCGACGAGGAGACCTTTAAGGACGACTCCGCCACGAGCTTTACCAACCAGCTGACCAAGGCCAAGCAGGCCGGCGCCACCATGATCTTTGCGCCGATCTACTACACGCCGGCGTCCGTCCTGCTCAAGAACGCCAAGGACATGGGCTACGACGTCAAGATGATGGGCTGCGACGGCATGGACGGCATCTTGGGCGTTGAGGGCTTCGACACCTCTCTTGCCGAGGGTCTGCTGCTCATGACCCCGTTCTCCGCCGACGACGAGAAGAACGCCGACTTCGTCAACGCCTACAAGGATAAGTACGGCGATACTCCCGACCAGTTTGCCGCCGACGCCTACGACGGCGTGCACGCGGTGGCCGAGGCCGTCAAGGAGGCCGGTCTTGGTGTCGACGCCGACCCGACCGAGGTCGCCGAGAAGCTGTCCAAGGCTATGCTCAAGATTACCGTTGACGGTCTGACCGGCAAGCTCACCTGGAACGATAAGGGCCAGGTCCAGAAGGAGCCCACGGCGTACGTCATCACCGACGGCAAGTACGTACAGGCCTAATAGGCCGCCTTACATAGAGCGGTTTTGATCCCAAGCAGGGGAGGTTTTGGCCTTCCCTGCTTGCTTGGTATCTAGGGACGATGTAACGTCCCTGTTTCATACATCAACTGGAAACCTATTCGAAAGGGGGATGTGGAACATGACGGTCTTTATCCAATACCTGGTCAACGGCCTGTCCATGGGTAGCGTCTACGCCATCATCGCGTTGGGCTACACCATGGTCTACGGTATCGCCAAGATGCTGAACTTCGCTCACGGCGACGTCATCATGGTCGGTGCCTATGTCTCGTTCTGCGCCACGTCGTATCTCGGCCTCCCGGGCTGGGCATCTGTAGTTCTCTCTTGTGTGGTCTGCACGGTTCTCGGTGTTCTCATTGAGGGTCTGGCCTATAAGCCGCTGCGCCAAGCAGGCCCGCTGGCCGTTCTGATCACGGCCATCGGCGTGTCTTACTTCCTGCAGAATGCCGCGCAGCTTCTGTGGGGCGCCACGCCCAAGAACTTCACTTCGCTCGTCACCTTCCAGGTGCCGGAGTTCTTGGCCAAGTTCAACGTAAGCGCCGTCTCGCTCGTCACCATCGTCGCCTGCCTGGTTATCATGGCCGGCCTGATGTTCTTTACAGGTAAGACCAAGATGGGCAAAGCCATGCGCGCCGTGTCCGAGGACAAAGCTGCCGCTCAGCTGATGGGCATCAACGTCAACCGCACCATCTCGATGACGTTTGCCATCGGCTCTGCCCTTGCCGCCATCGCCGGCGTGCTGCTGTGCTCCTACTCGCCGGTCCTGCAGCCCACGACGGGTGCTATGCCTGGCATCAAGGCCTTCGACGCCGCCGTCTTCGGCGGCATCGGCTCCATCCCCGGTGCCTTTGTCGGTGGCATTCTCATCGGCATCATCGAGGCAATGGCGCAGGCCTACATTTCCACGAGCCTTGCCAACTCCATCGTCTTTGGTGTTCTGATCATCGTCCTGCTCGTCAAGCCTGCCGGCCTCTTGGGCAAGTACGTCCCCGAGAAGGTGTAGGTGAGCGTTATGAAGTTTCTTAAAGACAAGCAGACGCGTCACGACTTTGTTACGTACGCCATGTGCCTTGTGGCGTTTGCCATCGTGTTCTTTATGCAGTCTAACCACATGATCCCGCGCATGATTGCCGGTCAGCTGGTTCCCATCACGGCCTATATCGTCATGGCCATCTCCCTTAACCTTGTCGTCGGCATTGCGGGCGACTTGTCGCTGGGCCACGCGGGCTTTATGAGCGTCGGTGCCTATACGGGCATCGTCACTGCCGTCGCGCTGGAGAGCACCGTTCCGTCCGATCCGATGCGTCTGATCATCAGCATTGTGGTCGGCGCTATCGCCGCTGCCATCTTGGGCTTCTTGATCGGTATTCCGGTCCTGCGCCTGAGCGGCGACTATCTGGCCATCGTGACCCTCGCTTTTGGCGAGATTATCAAAGAGGTCGTCACCTGTCTCATTGTGGGCGTCGATTCCCGCGGCCTGCATGTGATCTTTAACATCACGGGTAACTCCACGATCGACGACCTGCACCTGCTCGAGGACGGCACCGCCATCATCAAGGGCGCGCAGGGCGCATCGGGCGTGTCGACCTATTCGACCTTCCTTGCCGGCGCAATCCTGGTTATGGTCGCGCTCGTGATTGTGCTCAACCTGGTTCGCAGCCGTACCGGTCGTGCCATTATTGCCGTGCGCGACAACAAGATCGCTGCCGAGTCTGTGGGCATCTCCGTCACCCAGTACCGCATGATCGCCTTCGTGGTTTCCGCTGCCCTCGCCGGTGCTGCCGGAGCTCTGTTCGGCGGTAACTTCTCGCAGCTTTCCGCTACTAAGTTCGACTTCAATACGTCCATCCTCATTCTGGTGTTCGTGGTCCTGGGCGGCCTGGGCAACATGCGCGGCTCCGTTATCGCCGCGGCGCTGCTCACGGTGCTCCCCGAGCTGCTCCGTCAGTTCTCGGACTACCGCATGCTCATCTACGCCATCGTATTGATTCTGGTCATGGTCTTTACCAACAACCCACAGCTCAAGGCGTTCTTCGCACGCATTAAGGACCGCTTTGCTTCCAAGAAGGAGGTGGCAGCCGATGCCCAGTAAGTTTGAGTTCAACAAGGGCAAGATGGTCCCGTATCCTTCTGGCGCCATCGTTCCCGACCGCGACTTGGGCCAGCGCCCGGCGCTCGAGTGCATCCACCTGGGCATTGAATTCGGCGGCCTTAAGGCGGTAGACGACTTTAGCCTAACCATCGGCAAGACCGAGATCGCCGGTCTCATCGGCCCCAACGGTGCCGGCAAGACCACGGTCTTCAACCTGCTCACCAAGGTGTACCAGCCTACGCACGGCACCATCCTGCTCGACGGTGAGGACACTTCGGGCAAGTCGGTCTACCAGGTCAACCGCATGGGTATTGCCCGTACGTTCCAGAACATCCGCCTGTTCAACACCATGACGGTGGAGGACAACGTTAAGGTCGGCCTGCACAACCAGGAGCGCTACTCCGGCTTTGAGGGCGTGCTGCGCCTGCCGACGTATTGGAAGCACGAGAAGGCCGCCCACGAGCGCGCCATGGAGCTGCTGTCCATTTTTGACATGGAGCACCTGGCAAATGAACAGGCCGGCTCGCTTCCTTACGGCGCTCAGCGTCGTCTGGAAATCGTCCGCGCGCTTGCCACCAACCCCAAGCTGCTGCTGCTCGACGAGCCTGCCGCCGGCATGAACCCGTCCGAGACCGCAGAGCTCATGGCGAACATCGTCAAGATCCGCGACACCTTCGGCATCGCCATCATGCTTATCGAGCACGACATGTCGCTCGTCATGAACATCTGCGAGGGCATCTGCGTGCTTAACTTTGGTAAGGTTATCGCCAAGGGCACGGCAGAGGAAATCCAGAACAACGACGCCGTTATCGAGGCATATCTGGGTAAGCAGGATAAGGGGGAGAACTAAATGGCAGAGCCGATGCTTTCCGTCTACAACATCAACGTCTGGTACGGCGCCATCCACGCCATCAAGGACATCTCCTTTAACGTTAACGAGGGCGAGATCGTGGCCCTGATCGGTGCCAACGGTGCCGGCAAGTCCACAACGCTCAAGACCGTCTCGGGCCTGCTGCGCTCCAAGACCGGCTCCATCAAGTTTATGGGCGAGGACATTACCCATACGCCTGCCGACAAGCTGGTGGGTAAGGGCTTGGCCCAGGTTCCCGAGGGTCGTCGCGCCTTTTTGCAGATGACGGTTGAGGAGAACCTGGAGATGGGTGCCTATACGCAGCCCAAGTCCACGGTGGCTCCGGGCCTGGAGCGCGTCTACGAGCAGTTCCCGCGCCTAAAGGAACGTCGTCGCCAGGTCGCCGGCACCCTTTCAGGCGGCGAGCAGCAGATGCTCGTTATGGGGCGCGCCCTTATGAGTAACCCCAAACTGCTTATGCTCGACGAACCTTCCATGGGTCTGGCGCCGATTCTGATCGAACAGATCTTCCAGATTGTCGAGGACCTGCACAAGGCCGGCACCACGGTGCTTCTGGTTGAGCAAAACGCGCAGATGGCGCTTTCCATCGCCACGCGCGGCTACGTGCTCGAGACCGGCAAGATCACCATGACCGGCACCGGCCAAGAGCTCCTGCACGACGATAACGTCCGCAAAGCCTACCTCGGAGGCTAACCCACCTAACAAAAGGGGCGCTGACTATCTCAGTCAGCGCCCCTTTTTAGTTCAAGACTTTAGTCTGCTGGCCGCGCAGCGGCCAGCTTTAAACCACCCGCTACG
>UQMV01000004.1 GCA_900542315.1 uncultured Collinsella sp. | reverse complement strand
CAGGCGCTGTTGCGTATCCAAAAAATAGTCGAGCGACCACATGATGTAGTGGATGTTCATGCCCGCGATCTGCTCGCGACGCAGCGTCGGTTTGGTTTCAGGCATGCTAAACCTCCTTATTTCGGTCGAACACGATACGTCCGTCCGACATGGTCATATCAACAGCAAGGTCACAAGCATCATGGTAGTCAAGGCCAAACACATCGCGATCGAGCACACAGATGTCGGCAAGCTTACCGGCCTCGAGCGTCCCCAGCTCATCCTCGCGCATGAGGTCATATGCGCCCCCTGCCGTCCACGCACGAAGGAGCTCGGCAATCGTCAGCGTATTGCCCTCATTCACGGACAAACCGTCGGCAAAGAAACCGCCGCATGCGCTAAATACTGATTCGCCCAAGCTCGGAATCAAGAGCGGGAGGTCGGTGCCACAGCACACCGTGCACCCCGCGTCTTCCATACCGCGACGGTTCCAGCTGTGCAGCAGTCGGACCTCGCCGATCTGCCGACGCATCATCGACAGGCAGTCCTCGCGTTTATCGAGCGTGAGGATCTGGGGGTAGACCTCGCAGATTCCGCCCAGCTTGCCAAACAGGGCAAGGTCTTCCGGATCAGAGTTCTCGAGGTCGGTAATCGCATGGCGTTGAAGCATGACTCCGTGTTCATCTCGCGGCAGCGAAGCATACAGCGCAACGGTGTGGCGAACGGCGCCGTCACCCTGACAATGAAGCGAGTAACGGAAGCCCTCGGCATCAATCGCGCGCAGCTCGTCCTCAATCAAACCCCACTCGGGCTCCTCGACAACCGTCTTGCCGGCAGCCCCTGCATCGGCCGTCTCCTCATAAGGATCGATCATCTCGGCAAGTCCTGCCCACACGCCACGATCGGTCATACGGTTGAAGCCCGAGAAACGAACAAACGATCCCTGGAAGCGATCGCGCGCCGCACGAGCATAGGACAGATTCGCCCCGGCGCCCACCGGCTGCGACATCATGGAGACGCGAACCGTCAGCTCGCCAGATTCCTCACGACGCGCCATCTCGTCGGCAAATCCGTAATAGTCGTCGAAGGCCATCTCTTTGATAGCCGTGACACCGCGAGCGTTCAGCATCGCCATGTAATCAGAATACCCGGCGCGTACCTCGGGAAGCGCCAGGAAGTCCCGCATCATACGCCAGGTCTTCTCGGCGTAGCAGGCCTCGGGCGTAAAACCATAGCGCTCGCTGGCGGCGGCGTTGAGAACGCACGTCTCGGCACCCGGAGTAAAGCAAACAACAGGAACGTCTCCGAAGGCGTCGTCGAGCGCTGCCGCCGTTTTTTCATTCTCGGCGCCTTCGGCGAGCGATGCGGGAAGGTCGTGCCCAAAGGCGGCGGCACAATCGAGATGGGCATCCTTCCACAAACGCAGAAGCGCTACCACTTCGTCGACGTCAGAGGCTTCGGATAAGTCGGCTCCCAAGCTCCGCAACGCCCAGCCCGTATAGAACGTATGCACATCGACCAAGCCAGGCATGACCGTTCTGTCGCCACAATCGATCACCTCATCTGCCTGGGCGAGAAACGAGTCTGCCTCGCCAGCGCTACCGACGGCTTCAATCCGATTGCCGCGTACCGCGACAAAACCTTCAAACGGCTGGTCTTCCGTACCGGTGAAGACGCTCTTGGACGTCAGCACCGTCAAACGATCGGACATCGCGACCTCCTTACGCCGGAAGCATGCCGGAGATGGCGGTAATGACCAAGCCAAACACGACCATGAAGATGAAGAACTTCCAGATGGTCTTCCACCATTGGCCAAACGAGATCTTTGCCACGGCAAGGCCCGCCACCGTCATACCTGCCACGGGGCTAATGGTGTTAATGGTCTGGTTGGCAAACTGCAGCGCCGTTACGGCGGCTTCGGGGTTGAGGCCCATAAGCTCGGTCAAAGGACCCATGACAGGCATGGTAAGCGCGGCTAGGCCGGAGCTCGAAGGAACCAGGAAGGACAGGAGGCCAAGGACAACGTACATGAACGTGGTGTACACGGCGGCAGGGGCTCCAGCAAGCAGAGTGGCAAGTGCCTGAAGGATGGTGTCGATAATCATGCCGCCCTCGGCGATGACCAGAATGCCGCGAGCGATACCGATAACGACGGCTGCGTAGGCAAAGTCGGCAAGACCCTTAACGAACTCATCGGCGATGGTCTGCTGGTCAAGACCGCCCAGGATACCGGCGAGCAGCCCCATGCCAAGGAACACGGCAGAGATCTCGTTCATATACCAGCCCTGCGTAACAAGACCCCACACGATAAGCGCCATACCACCGGCAAAATCAATCAGCACGAGCTTCTGGCGAGTGGTGAACTTCTCCTCGATGGAAGCATCGGTCACGGAGAACTCAATGCGCTTGAGTTTGTCGTCCTCGAACGCAACGGACGACTTGGGGTTCTTCTTGACGCGCATGGCATAACGCATGGCCCATGCGATGCCGGCGGCGGTGAAAATAACCCATGCAACGGCACGCAACCACAGCTGCGGGTTGCCCTCGATGCCAATGATGCCCTGCGCGATCAAAACGTTGAACGGGTCAATCGTCGAGGCGCAGTAGCCCAAGTTGGGACCGAGGAAGCAGATGATAAATGCCGTCATGGAGTCATATCCGATGCCCATCATGATGGGGATGAAGATGGCATAGAACGGCAGGGCTTCCTCAGGCATGCCAAACGTGGTGCCGCAAATGGACAACAGCGTCATGGTAATAGGAATGATGAGGATGTCTTTGTTTTTGAGCTTTTTAATCACGCGGCTCATACCGGCGTTAAGCGCGTTGGTCTTGGTGATGATCGCGAACGAGCCGCCGATCAGCAAGACGAACGCAACGACGTCGGCGGCCTCTTGAATACCCTTAGTAGGCGCCTGCAGGACCGCAAAGATATCTTGGCCCAGGTTAACGGTCTCGCCGGTCTCGGAATCGGTATAGTTCTTATCGACCTGTTCATAGGTTCCGGCAACGGCGACTTCGCGCTCGCCTGCCGCAGTCGAGATCGTCTTGCGCTGGTATTGGCCAGAAGGAACGACCCAGGTTAAAACTGCAAAAACCACGATCAGCAAGAACATGATCGTATAGACGTGCGGTAATTTGAATTTGAAACGTCTGTTTGTCTTCTTCGCCTTCGTATCTGACATAGATACCTCCAAAGAACCCGAGACCTTATCGTGTCTCGCTTTAACGTTCGCGCAATGCAAACGTCCTATGACGTTCTATAGATTATCAGCGTGTTTTTAGCACTTCAAGGATATTTCGGACAGATTACGAGGACTCGGGTGAACGGTCGTTCAACGGCGGCGAACGGCAAAAACGCCCGGCAGGCAATTTAGCCTGCCGGGCGTTCTCTTGATCAACGTCCTAAATATCAAAAACGTAGCGCGATCCTACAATCCGCTGTCGGCCGATGATAAACGGCCGCTGCTGCTCGTCATAGAAATATGCCTCCATATAAAACAGAGGCTCTCCCGTGGGAACGGACAGCAGCCGGGCGACTTCGGGTGACGCACACGCGATCTCAAGCGTGCACGGCTCGGTGCGAGCAGGCCCGCGACCCGTCTGTTCGCGCACGACCTCGAAAAATGATTGATCGGTAAGGTCCGCCTTCGCCAAAAAGGCGTTGTCTTCATAAACGTACGTGTTGTTCTCGAGCATCACGGGGATGCCATCGGCGGTGCGCACGCGTTCGATGCAGATCAGCTCCGACCCAGCGGGAACGCCAAAAAACTGCGCTTCGGTAGCATCGGCCGGCAACACTTTTCTTGAGACAATACGCGCCCCGGGCTCCATCTCGTTGACGCGGCAGGCGTCCGAAAAACTCTGAACGTCGTCCTTCTGGCGGATTTTACGCTTGAGCTTGGGGGCGTTTACAAACGTGCCCCTCCCCTGCTGCTTGGTTAGGTAGCCCTGCTGCACGAGCTCCTCAATGGCCCGCCGAACGGTAACGCGACCAACTTTGTAGCTTTCGGCCAATTCGAATTCATTCGGTATCCGAGCGCCCGCCTTATAGGTACCAGAATTGATGTCATTTTTGATGATATCGATAACCTGTTGATATAGCGGGATTGCCGCTTTTCCGTCGGTCAACCCTTCAGTCGATGGCATTTGCCCTCCCCTAGCAAATATGGAATCAATAATCGGTGCGGATTACGCATCGCCAGTCCTACGCAAGCTCCAGCAGCTCCGGCAGCTGGTCGATGATCTTGTCAGCGGCATCCTGGCTAAAGCCGAAGCGCTCCTCGCGCTTGGCGATCACCGTCAGACCCGCTCGCTTGCCGGCAGTGATGCCAGGGACGGAGTCCTCGACGCAGCAGCAACGGTCCGCAGGCAATCCCAGCAGATCCAGCGCATGCAGGTAAATATCGGGTTCGGGCTTGCTCTCCTTAAACTGCTCGCCGCTCACCACGTACTCAAAGGCATCCGACAGGCCGCACGCATCGAGCACTTCCTCGATGCTGTCCATGGGAGACGAACTGGCCAGCGCCACGCGAACGCCGCGACGCGGGAGCTCGCGAATCGTCTCCACGGCGCCCGGATTGATCAAGGTCTGATAATCGCGCGGGCGTTTATGCGCCCACTCATCCCAGCGGGCCAGCGCCTCCTCGCCGGTAAAGTGTCCCTTTCCAGCGCGCTCAAACCAATCGACCAGCATATGCAGGAAGAACTGATGCGAGGTACCGATTTGCCCATTCAACTCCTCTTGAGTCAGGTTAAGCCCAAGCTCCTTGGCAAACGCGGCAGTCTCGCCCAGGTAGTAATACTCGGTATCGACAATGACGCCGTCCATGTCAAAGATAACGGCATCGAACGGAAATGCGGACACGGCACCCTCCCTAACAAAAGGGCGCCCGCAAGCGGACGCCCGAACCATGCTTTATCGGCGATTCTAACCCAGCAGCTTATCCAGCGCCACCGCAATGCCGTCTTCGTTGTTATTGGCGGTCACCATCTGGGCCACGGCCTTAACCTCGTCAACCGCGTTGCCCATGGCAACACCGGTGCCGGCCCACTCAATCATGGACTTGTCGTTCTGGCCGTCGCCAAACGATACGACCTCGCTGGCATCGATGCCGAGCTTGGGCAGGGCACCCTCGAGCGCACGGGCCTTGTCGATACCGGGCGCCGTGTACTCAAAGTACCAGTCAGCCGTAAACATGCCCGAAAGCGTCTGCTTAAAGGGCGCGTACATCTCCTCGTGATGCGCTTGCAGATAGGCCGGGTCACCCGCAGTGAGTAGCTTGTCCACGGGATAAGCATCAGCGACCTCATGCAGGCTCTCCACCTCGCGAATCTTAAGATCGCACGCGTCGCGCTCATACTTGACGATATTCTTCTGCGAGCCGTCAGGCAGCGTGATCATGCAATGGTACGAGTCCTCGACGTGCAAATCGCGACCGAGCGAAATCATAGGGATCACGTCAAAATTACGCAGGTGATCAATCAAGCGATGCAATTCGTCGGCAGGCATAGCCTGATCGAACAACACCTCGTCGGTCTGGGCATCGACAACGTGAGCACCGTTAAAGGCCACCAGCAAACCGTCATGGTTTTGGAGGTCGAGTTCCTGCGCCAAGGCGTGCAGTCCCCATGCGGGACGGCCCGAAGCCAAAATGAGCTTAATGCCCGACTCCTGCGCCGCGAGCAGCTTCTCGCGCGTGCGCGGGCTAATCACTTTCTGGTCGTTGGTGAGCGTACCGTCGATATCCATCGCGATGGCTTTGATTGCCATATATGCCTCCTTGCATCGTTTTTATCGCGCACTATCTTATCCGAGCCGGGGCACGTTCGCATAGCGTGGCGCGTGACAGTTGCAAAACCACCCCATTTGAAACAAACGCAAAAAAGTACTTGCAAAGACGCGTTCCGACATATAAGTTGATTAAAGACCGCCGTTGCGGTTTTAAGTAGATCGAGCATATGAAGTTTGAGTTTTAGCGTGTAAGAGAAGGAAGATCGGCAAAGTACAACCCCAAACGCAATGACAACTTAATGAGGTAACTGCCACATGTGAGGCACCCAGGGCATTGCTGTCTCGATTTTGAGCACGATGCCTTCCGCCTTGCATGGGCCGTTCCATCCCGCCCCTGCAGCAACTGCCTCACGGGCTCATTGAAAACCGCATAGCACCCCAACGTCAGCACATCACCCACGGCAAGCACATCACTCACGACAACCAACACATCAACAAACAGCACGAACATCAACCGATTGGAGAAGCTATGACAAACCACCACGCTGAAGACGGCGATAAGAAAAGCATTCTGGATGCCCGCATTGAGCGAGCACATGCAAACGAATATGACGCCGCCTTTGCCGCCGCGACCATCAAGAACTACGCGTCACTACCGCTCGCGACGATCTTGGCCGACCACCCTCAACTGCTGAAGCGCTGCACAAAGATCATGGGCGACCCCGACATTCGCAAGCTGACAGACCCCTATGCCCCAAAACGCGACAACGATTCGTACGTTCTTACCGTAGGCTGCCTAGCCCATATGCTTACGGCGCTCGACACGAAACTCAAGCTCGAATGGGAACCCGACGAGCGTCATGAACTCGAAAGCAAGCGGAACACCCTGCGCACCGCACTGTTCCTTCCGTTGGACGGCCTCAAGCGCTGCAACGTCGAGCTCAATACACAGGCGCGGCAAAAGCCCGGGACCACAGGGCAGAAAACTCCAAGACCCCATGCAGCCATCGTCGACCGCAACCGATATAACCGCATGACCGCGCATTTTTCTGCCGAGGGAGCAGCCATAAGGACGCTGATCGACCTGCTGTGCCTCCTGAGCATCAACGAGCTATTTGAGGGCTATCTCGCCCTTGTTCCCGCGACGGCACCCAAGTCGGTAGCAAAGATCATCGAGACCTGCAGACGCCAGTTTGAGCGCCATCGCAATGGCAGCGAGATGAACGCCAGCATCGCGCAGTACTACGCGGCTCATTACAAAAATGACGGATGTGCCCCTGTCGAGCATCAGCTGCGGCTCGCCTACACCACGCCCGCCGCAACGCTCTATCGCTTTGGAGCCCTTGGCGCTTGCGAGCCGCACGAACAGGCAGCCTGCCCCACAACCGAGCTCGATCTCAGGCTCGGACGAACCCTGTAGCCCGCCAGCCCCTCCGCGGGCAACAATCCTATTCCACAACACAACCAACAGAAAGGAGTCCTCATGGACACCAATCATTCCCCCATCATCAGCCCCCTCACCATGCGTGAATCCGCCCGAGGCATCACGCTCACCAGCATTTACGATGAGATGCTCGCCCGTCGCGAGCCCTCCGTCATGGGAAACATCGAAACCCCGATGGCCCACGACCTATGCCAGCAGATCCGCCTGCTCGATGCCACCGACCCCAGCCGCCCCATCACCATATTTGTCGCCAGCGCCGGCGGAAGCGTGCGATCGGGCCTTGCGATCTATGACGCCATGCGCCTCGCATCGTGCCCCATCCGCACCGTCTGCCTGGAATTCGCCGCGTCCATGGGCGCCGTGATCTTTATGGGCGGCGACGATCGCCGTATGGCGCCCCATGCAGAGCTCATGATTCACGACCCGCTGATCCCCCAGGGGGCAGGCGGCTCGGCACTTGCGCTGCAGGAAACCAGCCGGCGTCTCATGCAGACCCGCAAGACCCTCACGCAAATCCTCTCGGACCGCAGCGGCCTCACGCCCAAGCGCATCCAGTCCCTCACTGCAAAAGACACCTACCTTTCGGCCGAGCGCGCCGTCGAGCTCGGCTTTGCCCACGAAATCCTCTCGACCACCAAGGAGGTCGCCCATGTCTAACCTCGCCAGCCGTCTCGCCGCATCTGAGTCCGCATCGTCCACCATCCTCGCCAAGGATCGAACGCCTTCCTGCGACACCCGCCAAACGGGACTCAACAACAATGCACTTGTGATCGGCCCCTCGGGAGCCGGCAAGACCCGAAACGTCCTCAAGCCCAACCTGCTGCAAATGAACGCAAGCTACATCGTGCTCGACACCAAAGGCACGCTCTGTCGCGAAGTGGGACCCGTGCTGGCAGCCCACGGTTACCGCGTGCAATGTCTCAACTTCGCCGACCTCAACACCGTCCCGGCCCTTGCGCCCGGCATCGAGCGCTGCGGCTACAACCCCCTGAGGCACATTCGCCGCAAGGCGGACGGCAGGCCCAACCAGCAGGACATCCTCTCGGTGGCAAAGGCCATCTGCCCCATCGAAGACAACAACCAGCCTTTTTGGGATCATGCGGCGGCAAACCTGCTGTCGTGTCTTATCGCCTACGTCACCGAACAGCTACCCGCCGACGAGCAGACGATCAGCTCGGTCATCAAGCTGATCGAGCACCTGCAGGACGGTGCCACAGGTCGATTGTTTGACGACCTGATCACGACCGACCCCCAAAGCTATGCCCTCTCGCTATGGCGGCGCTACGCCATTACGCAAAATGCCGAGCGCATGCACGCGAGCATCGTCGGCATCCTTGCCGAAAAGGTCATGTGTCTGGGATTCGACGGTGCGGCACAGCTCTATCGTGAGTGCCATCAGGTGGACTTCGCTTCCATGGGACACACCCCCTGCGCCCTGTTTGTAACCGTGAGCGATATTGACCGCAATCTCGATCCGCTGACCGGCCTCTTTATTTCGCAGGCGTTTATGGGCCTCATTCGTGAGGCCGATAGGCAGCCCGACGGCAGCCTGCCCGTGCCCGTGCGCTTTATGCTCGATGACTTCGCAAATCTGCAGATCCCCCAGATCGACAACGTGCTCTCGATTATCCGAAGCCGCAACATCTGGGCAACGCTGCTGCTGCAGTCGACCAACCAGCTCGATGCGCTCTATGGCGAGGCACGCGCACGCTCCATCATGGGCAACTGCGACACGCATCTGGTGCTGGCGTTCCAGGATCCCGAGAGTGCCCGGGTGTTTTCCGACCGCGCCGACGCGCTGCCCAGCACGCTCATGGCGACGCCGATCGATCGCTCGTGGCTCTTTGTGCGCGGCTGCACTCCCGAACAGGTCGAGCGCTTTAGGCTCGAAGACCATCCGCTCTACGGGGAGCTGCCCGAGGCGCAGCGAGGCCATGCGGAGGCCGAGCTCTAGACGCAGGGCCCTCGCAGCACGCGACGCTCCGGCGAAGATCCTTAAAGGCCGTGCGCCCCGGGGCCACGGCAAAGCAAAGGGGCCCGCATCCGATGGGATACGGGCCCCTGACTATAAGGCGCGATGCGTTAACAGCAGCGACTACTTGCGGTGAGCGCGGTAGAACTCGATGAGCGCCTGGGTCGAAGCGTCCTGCTCGGCCTTGGCGGCGTCGTCATGGAAGGCTGGAGTGATCTGCTTGGCAAGCTGCTTGCCCAGCTCGACGCCCCACTGGTCGTAGGAGTCGATGCCCCAGACCGTGCCCTCGACAAACGTGATGTGCTCGTACAGGGCGATGAGCTCGCCGAGTGCGAACGGGGTCAACGTGTCGCCAAAGATCGAGGTCGTCGGACGGTTGCCCTCAAAGCAGCGGGCCGGGACGATCTGCTCGGGCGTGCCCTCGGCGCGCACCTCATCGGCCGTCTTACCAAAGGCGAGCGCCTTGGTCTGGGCCAGGAAGTTGCCCAGGAACAGCTCGTGCACGTCCTGGCCGCTGTCGGTCGCAGGGTTGGCGGTATTGGCGAAGGCAATGAAATCGGCCGGGACCACCACGGTGCCCTGGTGCAGCAGCTGGTAGAAGGCGTGCTGACCGTTGGTGCCGGGCTCGCCCCAGAAGATCTCACCGGTGTCGGAGGTCACGGCGCTGCCGTCCCAGCGGACATGCTTGCCGTTGGACTCCATGGTGAGCTGCTGCAGGTAGGCCGGGAAACGATGCAGGTACTGGCAGTACGGCAGCACGGCGTGGCTCTTGGAACCGAAGAAGTTGACGTACCAGACGTTGAGCAGGCCCATCAGCGCAACGGCATTGTTCTCGAGCGGCGTGTTGCAGAAGTACTCGTCGATAGCGTGGAAGCCCTCGAGGAACTGCTGGAAGCGCTCGGGACCGAGCACGACGATCAGCGACAGGCCCACGGCGGAGTCGACGGAGTAGCGGCCGCCGACCCAGTTCCAGAAGCCGAAGGCGTTGGCGGGGTCGATACCGAAGGCCTCAACCTTCTCGAGTGCGGTGGAAACGGCGACGAAGTGCTTTGCCACGGCCTCGGCGTTCTGCTCATCGGAGCCGTCGATGGCGCCCTGGGCCTTGAGCTGCTCGAGCATCCAGGTCTTGACCTCGCGGGCGTTGGTGAGGGTCTCGAGCGTGGTGAAGGTCTTGGAGACGATGATCACGAGCGTGGTCTCGGGATCCAGGCCCTTAAGCTTCTCGGCCTGGTCGTTGGGGTCGATGTTGGAGATATAGCGGCAGTCGATACCGGCGTCGGCATAGGGACGCAGAGCCTCGTAGGCCATGACCGGGCCCAGATCGGAGCCGCCGATGCCGATGGACACCAGGTGCTCGATCTTCTTGCCGGTAACGCCCTTCCACTCACCGGAGCGCACGCGCTCGGCGAAGGCATACATGCGGTCGAGGACCTCGTGCACGTCGGCGACGACATCCTGGCCGTCGACGATGAGCTGGCCCCTCTCGGTTGCGGGGCGGCGAAGCGCGGTGTGCAGGACGGCGCGGTCCTCGGTGGTGTTAATGTGCTCGCCGGAGAACATGGCGTCGCGGCGCTCCTCGAGCTTCACCTCGCGGGCAAGATCGCACAGCAGCTTGACGGTCTCATCGGTCACCAGGTTCTTCGACAGATCGAAGTGCAGGTCACCGGCGTCAAAGCTCAGCTTGTTCACGCGTTCGGCATCGGCAGCGAACCAGGCCTTGAGGTCGATACCATCGGCCTCGAGCTTCTCCTGATGAGCCTCGAGTGCCTTCCAAGCGGCAGTCGACGTAGCATCGATAGGTGCGGCAACAGTTGCCATAGAGTCCTCCTCAGCATACGGGCGCACGCCTCCATGCGCCCGGACATTCAGATGCCACTATTCTAGCGCAGGTCAAGACTACAATCAGCGAGCGTTGCCAATCGGCCCCCAAACGGCAACCGATCAAAAAGGGACAGGCTTATTTTGGCAGGTCAAACGCTTTACCAACCAAAAATAACCCGTCCTTTTATGGCAAATATTAGGCCGCGGCGCAGACGCTACCGAGTAACTCACGCAGAGGAGACCCGATGCCCTCCAGCAGTTCGGGCGCGATAATGGCAAAAACGGGAACCTCGCCGGTGCCCACGACAGCAGGCACCTTGCCCTCCGAGACAATGCATCCATAAGGCACAAAGCCGTCTTCGCCGGCATCGAGCGCCGCCATGCGCCGCGCGAGCTCGCGCGCAAAGCCGGCAGTATCGGCATCGCCAATCGCCAGGACAAAGTCCACGCCTTCGTCGGTCGCCAGGGCTACGGCTTCGTCGATCAGCTCGTCTCCCCCGTCGCCCTCGACCGAGCCGCAGCGGAAAAGTACACGTTCGAGTAGGGCTCGATCAAGCGAGCCAAGTGCCGCCGAAACGAGCTCATCGCGCGTATGCTTGTCTCCACCCAGCACAACCAGCGCCTTGGTGCCACCGTAGTGAGCGACCAATCGTCCGCACCAGCGAGCCACGTCTCCATCCGCAACAAGGCGCGTCGGCATACCAAACCCATAATTGACCATCTTTTCCACAACCTTCCGTGCGTATAGGCGGTATCAATCGTTAGGCCCATGCTACGAAGCGAGGTTTTCCGAGCTGTTTCGCACTCTTTAGAGCTGCGTTAAAACCCGATACAGCCGCACGGCCATACCTACCAAAACAAACCAGTCCCTTTTTGGCAGGTTTTGACGATGTCCGGACGAGCGGGTATTATCGAACATGTATTCGATAAGAACATGTGTTTGATGGGAGGACGCGTGGGGCACGAGCGTCGCACCTATATCTGCATCGACCTTAAGACGTTTTACGCCAGCGTCGAGTGCGTCGACCGCGGACTCGACCCACTCACTACATGCCTGGTCGTTGCCGACGAATCGCGCGGGCGCACGACCATCTGCCTCGCCATCACACAGGCCATGAAGGACTTAGGTATTCACAACCGCTGCCGCCTGTTCGAGATTCCCGACGGCATCGACTACATCAAGGCCGTACCGCGCATGCAGCACTACATGGAGGTGTCAGCGCAAATCTACGGTATCTATCTGGAATACGTCAGCCCCCAGGACGTGCACGTCTACTCCATCGATGAGTGCTTTATCGACGTGACACCCTATCTGGACCTCTATCACACCGATGCGGAAGGCTTCGCATGCATGTTGCGCGACGAGGTCTTGGCGCGCACCGGCATCACGGCGACGGTCGGCATCGGCCCCAACCTGTTCCAGGCCAAGGTTGCACTCGATATCACCGCCAAGCACGTGCCCAGTCGTATCGGCAAACTCGACGACGAGACCTTTCGCAAGGAGATCTGGCCCCATCGCCCCATCACCGACATCTGGGGCATCGGCCCCGGCGTGGCGGCCCGTCTCGAGAAATACGGCGTCTACGACCTGATGGGCGTCGCCGCACTCGACGAGAACCTGCTCTACGACGAACTCGGCGTCAATGCCGAATATCTTATCGACCACGCCCTCGGGCGTGAGCCGACAACCATCGCCGATATCCAAGCTTATCGCCCGCAGGCGACCTCGACTACCACAGGACAGGTGCTCTCGAAGGGCTATGCCTATGAGCAGGCCTATACGGTTTTGCGCGAGATGGTCGATGCCGCCGTGTTGGACTTGGTCGATAAGCACGTGGTCTGCGACAGCATCTCGCTCTTTGTGGGCTATGCAAGCGAGCGCGCCGACATCCGACGGCTCGATGCCAGCGGAACGGCGCAATATATAGATGGTTGTGGGCACCTGCGCTCAAGCACATCGAGCATCGAACCCGCCGCAACCGCCGGCCCCGAGCTCGCGCGCCGCGCGCCCAAGCCCGTTCAGCGTGACGATGAACGCCGGCGTTTGGTACGAGAGGCTCAGGCAATTGACGGCATCTTTGTGGGCGAGCACGGCGGCAAGCCGCGCGGTGGCTACGCCGCGCTCTTTGCGCACTCTAACGCCTCGCGAAAGCTGAGCGAGCGTACCAATTCGTTTAAGAAGATCATGGGCTATTTCGATGAGCTCTGGGCGCAGACCGTCGATCCCAAACGACCGGTCAAGCGCATCAATCTGGGATTTGGCAACCTCATGCCCGAGGAATTTGCCACCATCGATCTGTTCAGCGATATCGAGGCCGATGAGCGCGAGCGCGACCTGGCACGCGCCGTGCTGGCCGTGAAAGGCAAATACGGCAAGAACGCGCTGGTTAAGGGGCTGAGCTTTACCGCCGGCGCCACCGCGCGCGAACGCAACGATCAGGTAGGAGGACATCGTGCCTAAGTCCCAACAACAGCCGATGCGGCCACCGACACCTTTTGAACGCCTAGCGGACCCCGAGAGAAGACGTCGCTCCGCCGACCCAAAGCTCACCGCCAACGGCACCGTCCGTGCCGGCCGTGCCGCGCAGTTTATGCCCTTTGCCGCCCTCACGGGATACTACGAGCTCGTGCGTAAACAAGAGATCACCGCCGAGCCAAAATGCGAACTCACAGAAGAAAAAGCCCTCGAACTTTCGAAAAAGCTCGAGGGCCTCAAGCGTGGCGACTTGGTTCGTGTCACCTATTACGATACATACGGCTATCGCAGCCGCACCGGCATCCTCGACGAGGCGCTCCCTGCTTTCAAACTCCTCAAGCTCAAAGATATCGCCATCGACTTCGACGACATCCAGGACATCGAGCTACGCGGACGAGCCTAGGCAAGGACGCGCATCCAAGGCAAGGCCTACAGCGTCATGACGTAGTAACCCGCATCTCTCACGGCAGCCTCAAGGACACCGCGATCGATCGGCCGCTTGGAGCGCACGCGCGCTGTGTGGTCCGCATACGTCACCGTTGCCCACACGCCATCCAGCGCATTGAGAGCATTGGCTACGTTCTGAGCGCAGCCGTCACAGCTCATGCCGCCGATGAGCAGCTCATCGCTATAGGGATAGTGCGATGCATCGGTATCCACCACAACAACCTTTTTGGCCTTCTTACCGCTCGCGCCATCGCTGCAGCAGCTCTTTCCGTGTGTCGAAGCGACAATGCGACGCAGTCCAAAAAACATGCCGACGGCAATGACGGCCAACACGATGAGATTCGCAGGGTTGAGCAAGTCGCTCATGCGTTCCCCTTTCAAGTAGCACTATCTAGATACCCCCATGGGGTGTCCCCATCTTAACCCAAAATCGTGTCCGTTCGGTCAATTAGTTTCCCTCTTCAAACTTTTTTGTTGACCATGGCTTACTTTCGTGTATAAGTTTTCCTAGGCTAACAACTGAGGACCCGAAAGGAGCATCGTGACTCGAACCATTGACATCCCAACATACCAAACGGCTGTCGTGCGCAACTGCTCCCCTACGCTCGCAGGTATCAAGCCGGCTTCGCTCTTTACCTATCCCGGCGTTTACGCCAACCAAAACGGAAAACCCGGCGCCGCCCATATCGAAGAGCGACGCTCTCGCCTGCTCGCCGTCATAGCCCAATGCAACCGCGAGCTCCAGCCACTCGGAATCCATATGAGCGTTTTGGTCTGGCGCCCCTGCGGAGCGCTCATCTATGTGTATCGCCCTGCGGACCTCATGCGATACCTCTCCGACCCCCGTGCCACGACGGCGCTAGCCGCCGAAGGTTACGATGTCCACAACCTGCCCGCATCCCTGGTGCATCTCGCCGCGCGCATCACGCTGGCAAGCAGCAATGCCGCAGAAAGCGCCTATGACGGCAGCGTCTGCGCACTCGCGCGAAATAGGCACTGCGATACGGGGTGCATATGCGAGTTCCCCCACGAAATTGGCTATTTTTTGGGCTATCCCTACGAAGATGTCCATCAGTTTATCGTCCAGCACGGCGAAAACTATAAGGTCTTTGGCGCATGGAAGGTATACACAAACGTTGAGCAGGCGCTCACGACCTTCGATTCCTATCGCGCATGCACGCAATACCTTACCTACATCTATCAACAGGGCTGCACCCTGGGACAACTTGTCCAGGCAACCCGATAGAGCATACAAGACGCGGCCGCACGCCGCACAACCGAAAGGAAAACATATGAGCAAGATCGCCGTCGTCTACTGGAGCGGTACAGGCAACACCGAGGCCATGGCAAACTTCGTTGCCGAGGGTGCAACCGGTGCCGGCGCCGAGGCAGAGGTCATCTCCTGCGCCGACTTCTCCGCAGACAAGGCCGCCAACTATGACGCCATTGCCTTCGGCTGCCCCGCCATGGGTTCCGAGGAGCTTGAGTATGACGAGTTCCAGCCTATGTGGGACGAGGTCAAGGAGACCCTCGGTGACAAGAAGGTCGTCCTCTTTGGCTCTTATTCGTGGGCCGAGGGCGAGTGGATGGACAACTGGAAGGCCGACGCCGACGAGGCGGGCGTCAATGTCGTCGATTCCGTCATTTGCTACGATGCGCCCGATGATGAGGGCGAGACCGCCTGTCGCGTGCTTGGAGCGGAGCTGGCCTAGCGGCAATGAGCTCCGCCCGTAACGCGCTCTGCACCAAAACACATTCGCGTCCCAACAAAAACGGGAGCCGGATCACATCCAGCTCCCGTTTTCTGCTATGTCAGTCATATAAAACGACTACGAGATATTGCCCAAGAACGCCTTGGTACGCTCGCTCTTGGGGTGGTCGAAGACCTCGCTCGGCGTACCCTCTTCCACGATAACGCCGCCGTCCATAAAGACAACGCGGTCGGCGACGTCGCGGGCAAAGCCCATTTCGTGCGTCACGACGATCATGGTCATACCGTCACGTGCCAGGTCGCGCATAACGCCCAATACGTCACGGACAAGCTCAGGGTCGAGCGCCGAGGTCGCCTCGTCAAAGAGCATGACGTGCGGGTTCATCGACAGGGCGCGGGCGATGGCCACGCGCTGCTGCTGGCCGCCCGAGAGCTGGCTCGGCATAAAATCGATGCGCTCGGCCAGACCGACCTTGGTGAGTTCCTCGACGGCGATCTTCTCGGCCTCTTCCTTGCTGCGCTTGAGCACCTTTTGCTGCGCAAGCATGACGTTCTTTTTGACTGAGAGGTGCGGGAACAAATTGAACTGCTGGAACACCATACCCAGATGCGTGCGCACTTTGTTGAGGTCGACACCCTTGGCGCACACATCCACGCCCTCAACGATAATCGAGCCGCTCGTGGGATGCTCCAGACGATTGATGCAGCGAAGCATCGTCGACTTGCCCGAGCCCGAGGGGCCCAGGACAACGACGACCTCGCCCTTGTGCACATCCAGATCGATATCGCGCAGGACAACGTTATCGCCAAAGGCCTTCTGGAGGTTCTTGATGCTGACGACGACCTCGTTCGAGTTATTGGTTTCGCTCATGATAGGACCTCCTTACAGACCGGCGATGTGATCGGCAGGCGTCGCGACAACCTGTCCGGCGCTCTTGGCGGGACGCTTCTTCTTGGTCTCGGTCGTGCCCAAAAGCCTTGCCTCAAGACCGCTCACCAAGCGAGCGAGCGGCAGGGTGATGACCAGATAGAACAGGGCGGCAACCACGTACGGTGTAATGGAGCCCGTCGTGGCCACGATGGTACGGGCGTTCATGACGATCTCGACCACACCCACGGCGGCAAGCAGCGACGTATCCTTGTAAAGCAAGATAAACTCGCTGGTCAGCGTAGGCAAAACATTGCGGAACGTCTGCGGAATCATAACGTAGAGCAGCGTCTGGAAGGCATTCATGCCCAGAGAGCGAGCAGCCTCGTTTTGGCCCTTGGGGATCGATTGAATACCGGCACGAAAGATCTCGCACAGGTACGCAGACGAGTTCATGGCCATGACGATGACGCCCAAGACATAGTCGTCCACCTTGACGCCGGCCAACGGCAGACCGAAGAACGCGATATAGATCTGCAGGAACGCCGGCGTACCGCGAATGATATTCACATAGATGCCGGCAAGGCAACGCAGGATGCGCGACTTGGAGATGCGCATGAGCGACAAGGCAAAGCCAAAGGGGATTGCCAGCGGAAACGCCACGAGCACGATCGAGAGCGACATGAGGAAGCCCTTAAAGACGATCGGCAGGCTTTGGGTCAAAATGACCGGGTTTAAGAACAGGCGCAGAAACATATTGGAGTTCCACGCCTCGACCCACGGCTGCTCCTTAAGGTCGGCCAGGAAGTTATCGAATGCCGTCACGCCCTTAATCTCGACGGGAGGAATCTTGGAGATCTTCTTGGTCGACCCGTCAGCGAGCGTATAGGTGCCGCTAAAGGCCTCATCGCCGCCCTCGACGGGGAAGGTCACGCCGTAAACCTCGACGCGGAAATAGCCGCCGGCAGGCGCCGTCTCACCAAAGTCAATCGTGAGCGTCTGGCCGTCAGCCTTGCACGTAGGTTTCATGGGCGTACGATCCATGAGGTCCTCGCCCGAGAGCATCGTCAATCGCGTGTCATCGGTACCAAACGTCGTGCCGTCGACAAACGTCAAAGAAAGACCGCTCAGCTCCTCGTCGGCATCGGCCTGAACTTCCCAGGTAATGCGGGTCTCGGTGCCACCGACCACGTCGCTACCCGAACCGGTATTGGGTCGGGCGGTGATCTTTGCGGTCTCAAGCGCCTGGGCGGTCGTGGGCACGCAGGCCCCCGCGCACACCAGGGCGAATGCCACAGCCAAAGCGCAGGCTAGCTTTTGGAGCATCGAGGGCAGTGGATAGCTCTGGCCCATAGCTCCTTGGTTCAATCGAGACAAGGTGGCTCCTAACGTTTAAGTTGCCGACATAACGGGACGGGATGACGCCCATTCAAGAAGCGCAAAGGCCCTTTCCGCCAAAACGGAAAGGGCCCGCGCGCAATCAAGTAGTTATTTTACTTGATATTGTACTTAGCCATGAGGGCGTCGACGGTACCGTCGTCGGTCAGGTCCTTGATGGCCTGGTTGATGTCGTCCTTGAGCTTGGTGTTGCCCTGGTTGATGGCGATGGCGTACTCCTCGCCGGTGCTGATCTGCTTGATGGTCTGGCAGGTGTTGAACTGCTCGGCGGTCAGCTGGCTGGCAACGGAGCGGTTGGTGACTACGGCGTCGCCCTTATCGGACTGCAGGGCGCTGAAGCACTCGGTGGCGTCCTTGTAGGGGACGATCTTGGCCTTGGGGAAGTTCTCCTGGGCAAAAGCCTCGGCGGTTGAGCCAGACTGGACGATGATGGTAGCGTCGGCGTTGTTGAGCTTCTCGCTGTAGTTGTCGGCCGTGATGTCGGTGTTATCGACCTTGGTCACGATAGCCTGATCGTCCATGTAGTAGGAATCAGAGAAAGTGACTTCCTTCTCACGCTCGAGCGTGTCGGTGATAGCCGCGATGGCGACGTCATACTTGGCGCCCGAAGCGACGCCCGGAACCAGCGTGTCGAAGTCGTTGTTGACGTACTCGACATCCAGACCCAGCTTGTCACCGATAGCCTTGATGAGCTCAAGGTCAAAGCCCTGGTAGTCGCCGTTGTCATCCTTATACTCAAACGGCGCGTACTCGGCAGAGGTGCCGACGGTCAGCGTGCCGTCCTTGACGAGCGCGTACTCCTTGGAGCCGTCGACCTTCTCGACCTTAGCGTCGTCAGAGCTGCTGGAACCGGCATCAGAACCAGAGGTGGCGTTGGACGAGCCGCAGCCCGTCAGAGCAAGGGCGAGCGCCATAGCGCCCGTGGCGGCAAATGCGCCAAGCTTCTTCAACTTCATAATCAGTCTCCTTCCGGTGACCTCGTTTAATTCAGAGGTCTGCAAAAACTGTTGGCTATTATGCACCCGGAATTACGAATCTGCAATGAGAAAACTGATTGAAACAAACCCATAACGTGAATGGAATACTCCACTTTGTGACAGTCATTACTGCTGAAATGACCTTAATAGTCTAATTTCAGCTGCATAACCTGCAAGTTCGTTCGGAGTCTCCAAAATAAACGGAAGCGAACGCAAGTGGCCATTCGATACAATATTCTGCATAACCTGCATACCGCCACCAAATTCCTCGCTGCCAAGGTATCCCTTGCCGATGCACTCGTGACGATCTTTATGGGCGCCACAAGGGTTCTTCGAATCGTTGATGTGTACGGCGTGCAAGCGATCGATACCCACCACGCGGTCGAACTCGTCGAGTACGCCGTCCAGATCATGGATGATGTCGTAGCCGGCATCGCTCACATGGCAGGTGTCCAAACAAACGCCCAGCTTATCGGACAGCTCTGGGCACTTGGCGGCAACGCCCTCGATAATGCACGCCAGCTCCTCAAAGCTGCGGCCCACCTCGGTACCCTTGCCGGCCATGGTCTCGAGCAGCACCGTCGTCTGCTGGCCCTCAAACATCACTTGGCACAGGGTGTCGACAATCATCTGAATGCCGGCGTCGGAGCCCTGCCCCACATGCGCACCGGGATGGAAGTTGTAGTAGTTGCCGGGCAGCGCCTCCATGCGCCGCAGGTCCTCTGCCATGGCCTCCAGGGCAAACTCGCGCGCCCGCTCTTTGGCTGAGCAGGGGTTATAGGTATACGGGGCATGAGCCACGAGCGGGCCAAAGTCGTTTTGCTCCATAAGCTCGCGCAGGGCCGCCACGTCATCCATGTCAAGGTCTTTCGCCTTGCCGCCGCGCGGGTTGCGCGTAAAGAATGCAAAGGTATTGGCGCCAATGGACAACGCTGTCTCCCCCATTGCCCGATAGCCCTTCGTCGTCGAAAGATGGCACCCGATCGTCAGCATCTCCAACTCCCCCTCATCAGTTGCGGTGAAATACGGTCTATTGGTGCCCTATTTTGGCGCAAACGGACCGTATTCCACCGCAAGTTATAAAAGGGGCATCAGGGGCAAAGGCCTCCAAGGCATTCCAGGCGCTGGTGCCATGCCCCCACGCCCTAAAGTTTCAAGCGAATCGCGTCGATGATGTGCGCACAGCGCTGCGTGGCGGCAAGGGGCATGATGGGGCTTTCGAGTTTCCCCGCCTGAATGAGCTGCGTCGCATGCGACGCCTCACCGTAAAAATCATCGACTTCAAATGGTGCATCGATTTCGAGTACTCGACCGTCGGAATACTTCACATGAGCGAGCTCGGGGCGATGGAGCCGCTCGATTTCCAACGAGCCCCGCTCACAGGCAATCGTTAAGCGGCTTTCATATGTTGCTTCGCCGTCGCACACCATATGAATGGGTGTACCGCCGACGCTCATATGGATCTCGTCGGCCCAATCGACGCGACCGCCCGATACGTCACGCCAGCGAACTTCACGGGACGAAACCTCGCACGCGCCCGCGAGCAAATCCTCAAACCAACCGACCGCATAACAGCCCATGTCATATAGACAGCCGCCCTGCAGCGGATCAAGCAGATAGCCCGAAGGAGACTCGCCGTAATCGAGCTTTTGCACGCTTTCAATCGAGACAATACGGCCAAGCTCACCCGACGCAAGCAAGTCTTTCACGCGAGTGCGCATCGGGCAAAACCGATTCTTCATCGCCTCCATAAACAGCACGCCGCGCTCGCGAGAGGTGGAGGCGATCGAGAGAGCCTCTTCCTCACTCAAAACGGCCGGCTTTTCGCACAGCACGGCCTTTCCGGCACGCAAGGCCCGGCAGGCCCAGCGGGCATGCATGCCATGCGGAAGAGCCAAGTAGATTGCGTCGACATCGGGGTCGGCAATCAGCGCGTCATAAGCCGCATCGCCGCTATCGTCGGCCGAGGCATGGCCATGCGCAGCATCGATCGAAAACGCTCGGCAAAATTCCTCGACATGTGCAGGAGTGCGACCGGCCGCAGCCACCAGCCGTGCCCCGTCGACCTTCTTGAGCGACGATGCAAATCGATGAGAAATGTGCCCAGCGCCCAAAATGCCCCAACGAACCCCACGCGAATCATTACATGAATCCCGATGGCCCACGACAGCCCCCTTCAGTTGCGGTGGAATAGTCCCTGTTTAAGCCCTATTCTGCCGCAAACAGGAACTATTCCACCGCAAGTTATAAAAGGGTCACGAGGAGCGCGTTTTGCCGAAGGCCTTAAGCACTGCCGTCACGGGTCCAGGCTGAAAGCGTCGGCGCACATCGTCGAGACGCTCGGGAATATCGATGTGCTGCGGACAGTGCCGCGCGCATTTACCGCACTTGACGCAATTGCTCACGAGCTTGGGCTCGCTCGTCCGCACCGCGCTCGCCGTAAAGTACTGCGATAGACCCGTAAACCAGCTGTGCGCATAGCTTGCGTTGTAGGCGGCAAAGCATCCGGGGATGTTGATGCCCTTGGGGCACGGCATGCAGTAGCCGCACCCCGTGCAGGGAACACGGTTCGATTTCTCAAACTCTTCCAATACGTGTGCGATGGCGCCGAGCTGGTCGCTCGTCATCGAGTCCGGCAGGGCCCGATCGGCCAACGCCGCGTTCTCATCTACCTGCGCGGTATCGGTCATACCCGATAGCAGCATCGTCACCTGAGGATGGTTCCACACCCACGAAAGCCCCCAGGCGGCAGGGGTGCGCAAATGCGGATCACGAGCGCTCTCGAGCACGGCGCGGGCCCGCGGAGGCAGCTTGCCCGCCAGGCGTCCACCCAAAAGCGGCTCCATCACAAACACTGCGAGCCCGCGCTCGGCGGCTGCCATGAGCCCCGCCGTTCCCGCTTGGTAGCGCTCTCCAGCGTAGTTGTACTGGATCTGGCAAAAGTCCCAGTCATACGCATCGAGCATCGTAAGGAAGTCCGCCGCACTGCCGTGGTACGAAAAACCGATCTGGCAAATACGCCCCGCAGCCTTTTGGCGTGCGATCCAGTCCTCGATGCCCAGCGCCACCACACGCTCCCACTGCGCGGGCGAGGTGATGTTGTGCATGAGATAGTAGTCGATATGGTCGGTCCGCAGGCGGCGCAGCTGCCCGTCAAAATAGTGGTCGAAATCCTCCGCGCATTTGCACGAAGCGTGCGGCAGCTTGGTCGCGAGCAAAACCCGGTCGCGCAGACCCAGGCGCTCAAGCGAAGCGCCCACACAAGCTTCGTTGCCGGGATAGAGATAGGCCGTATCCAGGTAGTTAATCCCCTGCTCCACGGCACGGGAAATGATGGCATCTGCCGTCTTCGCATCGGGGTGTCCCGGCGTACCGGGAAACCTCATGCACCCCAGCCCCAACGCCGAGATACGGTTGCCGCTTTTGGGGTCAACGCGATATTGCACGGCCCCTCCTCTCCCCTCGAAGCCCTAATGAGGCGAAACACAACGGCCACGCCATCGAAACACATTGGAATCGCAATCGAGAACGTATCGTAACGTAGTAGAAATCGAGCCGTCACGGCGCCGCTTTAACATCAGCAAAAAGCCCGATGAAAGGAGCCCGCCATGCCCGCGCTCGACCTTTGGAACCTCGCCTCCCAGCTCAAGACCACCGATTATCGCTGGGTCGACCTCACCCACACGCTCTCGTGCGACACCCCGCACTGGTTTGGCTTTAAGCCGTTCGAGTCCACCAAGCTCTTCGATTATCTGCCCGACACGCCCGGGAACATGCTCGCGCCCATGCGCTGCTTTCAGTATTCGGTCGCCTCGCAATACGGCACCCACGTCGATGCACCGCGGCATTTCCATGTTGAGGGTCGTTCCCTTGGAGAGATTGAACCCATCGAGTTTATGCATCCGCTCTGTGTGATCGACAAGCACGAGGAGTGCGCCGCAAATCCCGACTTTATCCTGACCATCGAGGACCTCAAAGCCTGGGAGGACGAGCACGGTCGTATTCCCGAGGACGCTTTCGTCGCCTTCCGCTCCGACTGGTCCAAGCTCGCCGATCTGGAAAACAAGGACGAGGACGGCCAGCCCCACTACCCCGGCTGGGACCTCGATGCTATCAAATGGCTTGTAGAGGAACGCAATATCGGCGCCATCGGACACGAGCCCGCAGATACCGATCCGGCGACCATCACCACACGCGAGGACGCCTACCCCTACCCCGGCGAACAATACATCCTCTCGGTCGACCGCTATCAGATCGAGGTCATGGACCATCTGGACGAGCTTCCCGCCACAGGCGCCGTCATCTTCTGCACCTTCCCTAAGGTCCGTGATGGTGTTGGATATCCTGCACGCGTTTTTGCCATCTGCCCCGCGGCATAAGTTCCCATGCGTTTGTTCTTCTAAATTCCGCCTCCGGTGCACGCTACATGCTCCAGCGGCATACAATCCACCAGGCGCCCCGCACGCGGGCGCCTTTTTGTGAGGAGATGATTCACATGCAGATCAACAAGGTCGCCCTTATCGGCAAGGGCGGCGTCGGCCTGCTCTACGGCAGCATGATTGCCAAGGCCCTCGGCAATGACGCCGTCGAATACGTTATGGATGACGCCCGTTTTGAGCGTCACGCGGGCGATGCGCTCACCGTCAACGGAAAGCCTTGCGATCTCACGTCCGTCCGCGCCAGCGAGGCAGCGCCCGCCGATCTGGTCATCCTGACGGTCAAGACCACCGGTCTCGACCAAGCACTCAAGACTATGGAGCGTGTCGTGGGACCCAACACGCTCATCGCCTCGCTGTGCAACGGCATTACGAGCGAGCAAAAGGTTGCCGAACGCTTTGGCTGGGAGCATACCGTTCTTGGTATCTGCCAGGGCATGGACGCCGTGTTCCTCAACGGCGCGCTCACCTTTACCAATGCGGGCGAAATCCGCTTTGGTGCGGCGGCCGGCACGAACCCCGCAACCATCACCGCGATCGACGAGCTCTATACGCGCTGCGGCATCGCCCATACCGTCGAGGACGACATCGCCCACCGCATGTGGGCCAAACTCATGCTCAACGACGGCATCAACCAGACCTGCATGGCCTACGGCGGGACCTACGGAAGCGCCACGGAGCCGGGCTCCGAGCAGCGCCGCTGTTTTGTCTCCGCCATGCGCGAGACGCTTGCGGTTGCCAACGCCGAGGGCGTTGAGCTGACCGAGGCAGACCTGACACAAATGGTGCACCTCATCGAGGGAATCGACCCCGCCGGTATGCCCTCGATGGCGCAGGACCGCATCGCACAACGAAAAACCGAAGTCGAGGAGTTCGCGGGCACCATTTGCCGCCTGGCCGCCAAACACGATATCCAAGTGCCGCAAAACGATTGGCTCTACCAGAGGATTCGCGAAATAGAAAGCAGCTGGTAGTGCTCGGCATACTGCAGCCAACAGATCCAATGGCAAAGCCGCCGCAAGGGGCACTCCCCTCGCGGCGGCTTCCTTTTTCATCTTTGGCCAAAAATCAGCTTCACAACGGTTAGAGCTGCGACTCCGACGCCTGGTCCTCATCGTCGCGACAAAGGACTACACCCGCACTTCCCAGCAGTGCGGCCGCGATCAGCGCGCCGACCACGATAGAGGCAGTCCCACAAGACCCCTGCATACCCGCGACGAGCGCGGCCGTAGGACCAAGGCAACCAAGCGTCAATGCAACGGCGGCAACGGCGATATCTCGAGCGTTCACAAGACCACTTCCTCCACGAGAAAGACCTTATTTCTCATGAACTAGTGTGCCCCGCGCCCATATGCGCGGCGTACTGCCACGGTAAGCGCTCTGTTAACTCAAGCACGCACAAAAAACGGACGCCTCTACGTTGTGCCCAAAGGCTCAGTAAAGACGCCCGCCCATCATGTGCCCATTTTGCTTATGGAAGATTACCAACCGGTGTAGTAGTCGGTGGTTCCGGCAGCGCAGCCGGAGTCATAGACCTTGCAATCACCCTTGGAGCCCGTAAAAGTCGAGCCCTGGGCCATATCGCCCGCGGCAACAACGTAATAGCCGTCGGAATCGCGCCAGAAGCCCTCAGAATCCTGAGTCCATTCGCCCGTGCGATAGTGATAAAGCACATTGCTGCTGTAATAGGTCTCGCGGCGCCCGTTGTAGTTATTGACACCCGCAGAGCGCGTCAGGCCCGATCCGTTCGCGTAGGACGCGGCAGACGCGTAGGACGGAGTGTAACCGGCGTTGTAGTACGAAGCCTGAGCGGCCTCGGCAGCCTCCGCCTCGGCGGCAGCAGCCTCGAGTGCTTCGCGCTTGGCATCCTCAAGCGCAGTGCGCAGCTCATCGAGCTCGGTCGACTTCGCGTCGACCTCCCCCATCGTCAACAGGCTACCCGCACCGTCGATACAACCCTGCAGTACAGCGCGCTCGTCATCGGTGGCATAGTCACCGTACATGTTCATGATGATCTGAGCGCGCATCTCCAGGGAATCGCGCTTGGCCTCCATCGAGGCGTTCCACTCCTGCATGGAACCATAACCGTCGCCGCGATAGTCAACGGGCTGTACCAGCGTCGTCTCGGACGGCGTAGATCCAACCGTATCGGACAGTGTTGCGGCGTGGGCATCAGTTGCACCGGCGCCCGCCAAAAGTGCCACGGTCAGAGCGGCGGAAAGGGCGGCGGCTTTCGGTTTTCGTGAATCGATCCTCATGTAGCTGGAAACCTCCGTAGTGCGTTTTTGCTGCGTTTGAGCTGCGTGTGAGCTGCGTGTGATTCGATCGCGCTGCATAGTACCCCGAGCACATCGCGACCTGCGGTTTTACTTAAAAGGTGCACGTCAATTGCGTAAAACTCACATCCTCTCAACAGGAGTTTTCCACAACTCGAATGCATAAAGCGTGTCAAAAACCCTGTTTTTGCACCCGCTCTATGCAAAAAAGGCACCTGTGCAACCATTGTTCGCACAGGCGCCTTGAGCAGGCATTTTATGCAGTTATACCTATCGAGTCGCAAGGGGTCCTTGCACAAGTCGCCTTACTCGTCCAGCGCGGCGAAGGCCTGCTTCAGATCCCAAATGATATCCTCGGCGTTCTCGGTACCGATGGAAAGACGGATCGTGGAGGGCGTGATGTTCTGCTCGGCGAGCTCCTCGGCAGAGAGCTGGGAGTGCGTGGTGGTAGCCGGGTGCACGACGAGCGACTTGACGTCGGCCACGTTGGCGAGCAGCGAGAACACCTGCAGATGATCGATGAACTTCCAGGCGGCCTCCTGGCCACCCTTAATCTCAAAGGTAAAGATCGAGGCACCGCCGTTGGGGAAGTACTTCTGATAGAGCTCGTGATCGGGGTGCTCAGACAGGCTCGGGTGGTTCACCTTGGCGACATGGCTGTCACCAGCCAGGAACTCAACGACCTTCTTGGTGTTCTCGACATGACGGTCAACGCGCAGCGACAGAGTCTCGGTGCCCTGGAGCAGGATCCAGGCGTTGAACGGGCTGATGCAGGCGCCCTCGTCACGCAGCAAGATAGCGCGGACATAGGTTGCGAAGGCGGCGGGACCGGCAGCCTCGGCAAACGAGACGCCATGGTAGGAGGGGTTGGGCTCGGCGATCTGCGCATACTTGCCGCTCGCCTTCCAATCGAAGTTACCGCCGTCGACGATCACACCGCCCAGCGAGGTGCCGTGGCCGCCGATGAACTTGGTTGCGGAGTGAACGACGATGTTGGCACCATGCTCCAGCGGACGGAACAGATACGGGGTGCCGAAGGTGTTGTCGACGACAACCGGCAGACCGTACTTCTTGGCGATCTCGGAGATGGCGTCGATGTTGGGGATGTCGGAGTTGGGGTTGCCGAGCGTCTCGAGATAGATGACCGTGGTGTTGTCCCTGATGGCACCCTCAACCTCTTCCAGGTTATGGGCATCGACAAACGTGGTCTCGACGCCAAACTGGGAGAGCGTATGCTCCAGCAGGTTGTAGGAACCGCCGTAGATGGTCTTCTGGGCGACCACGTGGTCACCGGCCTGGGCGAGAGCCTGCAGGGTATAGGTGATGGCAGCGGCACCGGAGGCGACGGCAAGACCTGCCACGCCACCCTCGAGTGCGGCGATACGGTCCTCGAAGACGCCCTGGGTGGAGTTGGTCAGACGGCCGTAGATGTTGCCGGCGTCGGCAAGACCAAAGCGGTCGGCGGCGTGCTGGGAATTGCGGAACACATAGCTCGTGGTCTGGTAGATAGGCACGGCGCGGGAGTCGGATGCGGGATCGGCGCTCTCCTGGCCAACGTGAAGCTGCAGGGTATCGAAACCAAAGGTGTGCTCGGGGTTGTTGATGAACTGGCTCATGATGATCTCCTTGATCGAATAAAAGTAATAAGAGTAAGAGAAGTAAGTCGCTGTCTCCTGATCACGCCGACGGACGCAAACAGGAGCCCGGCATTCGTCTTGGTAAGCAATTCATATGCGGGCCTCCTTTCGCATCCCGGTTCCGTGGTCGGCTTAATTACCTACCGCCTTTGTGTGTTTTGAATAGTACGAGCATTGTTTCGCTCGGTCAATCACTTAAAAGCGCTAACCTGTTATCGGTTTTTTAGATAGCTATCGAAAGAACGGGCGCCGATGACCCTTCAGCAGCTTCGTTTTCTGATCGCCGTGGCAGAGTCCGGCTCAATCAACGCCGCAGCTCAGCGCCTCTATACCGCTCAGTCCAACATCTCAAACGCCGTCAAAAGCCTGGAACAGGAACTTCATATCGAAATCTTTACGCGCTCTAGCCGTGGTGTTGCACTCACCAACGACGGCACCGAGCTTTTGGGCTATGCGCGCCAGGTCGTAGAGCAGGCCGACATGCTCGAGGCGCGCTACGAGGACGGCGGCACCCCGCAAGCCCGCCTCGCCATTTCCGCCCAGCACTACGCCTTTTCGGTCGAGGCCTTTGTCAACGTGGTCGAGCGCTGCCGCGACAGCAAGTTCGAGTTCGTCATGCGCGAGACCACCACATCGCAGATCATCGATGACGTCCGCGCGTTTCGCAGCGACATCGGCATCCTCTATCTGGACGACTTTAACGCCCGCGTTCTGCAGAAGGCTTTTGCCGATGCGCGCGCGAGCTTCCATCCCCTATTCGACGCGACGGTCCACGTCTTCGTTAGCGAGCGCCACCCGCTTGCCCGCCGCCCGCAGCTGTCCCTTGCCGACCTCACACCCTATACGCGTTATAGCTTTGAGCAGGGAACCTCAAACTCCTTCTATTACGCCGAGGAACCTTTTAGCTATATCCCTTGCGACCGCAACATACGAATCTCGGACCGCGGAACACTTACTAACTTACTTATCACGTCGAACGGCTACACCCTGTCGACCGGTGTCCTCTCCAATGAAATGCAATGGGGTATGGCATCGATCCCGTTAGCAGACGCCCCAACGATGCACGTAGGCTATATCATGCACGACGAGCGCAAGCCCTCTCCCCTCTTGCAGCAATACCTCGACGAGCTCAACCGCATCATCCATGCCAACTAACTGTCGGAAGACGGGGTAGAAATCGTAGATTACTAGCCCCCGGCGGGCATGGCGCTACAATGGTCACTCACACGAAACGTACCCAACGAAAGGAAGCCCGTGAAGATCATCATCTATACCGACGGCTCGGCCCGATCAAATCCGGGACGCGGCGGCTACGGCGCCGTGCTCAAATACACCAACCCCGCCGGCAAGACCTTCACCTCCGAGCTTTCGCGCGGCTACGCCAAGACCACCAACAACCGCATGGAGCTCATGGCGGTCATCGTGGCGCTCGAGGCGCTCAACCGCCCCTGCGAGGTCGAGGTCCATTCCGATTCGCAGTACGTCGTCAACGCCTTTAACAAGCACTGGATCGACGGCTGGAAAAAGCGCGGATGGAAAACCGCCAACAAGCAGCCCGTCAAGAACCGCGACCTGTGGGAGCGCCTGCTCACCGCCAAAAGCAAGCACAAGGTTGAGTTCATCTGGGTTAAGGGTCACGCCGGCCACGAGCTCAACGAGCGCTGCGATGAGCTCGCCACCACGGCGGCCGACGGCAGCAACCTCGATATCGACACCGGCTTTAACGAGAGCGACCTGTAACGGCGTTTTCGCACGCTATTTCCTGCCCCCTCGCGCTACACTCATCCTGTAAACCGAACGGCACGAGGGGGATACATGCTGCGTATAGCGACCATCGGCACATCCATGATCACCGACGACTTTATCCAAGTCGTCAACGCCAACGACCAAGCCGCGTTTGTGGGCACGCTTTCACGCGATGCCAATCGCGGTGCTGCCTTTGCCGCCGAGCGCGGTGGCGAGCGAAACTTTACTTCACTCGATGAGCTCGCGGCAGCCGCCGACGTCGACGCCGTCTATATCGGCAGCCCTAACGCACTTCACTACGAGCAGGCCCTTGCCTGCATCGCCGGCGGCAAACACGTTATCGTCGAAAAGCCCTTCTGCGCCACCGAAGCGCAGGCGCTGGAAGTCTTCCGCGCTGCCGAGGCAGCAGGTGTCGTGGCCCTCGAGGCCATGCGTCCCCTCCACGATCCCGCCTTCCACGCAATCGAGGACGCTCTGAGCGAAATTGCGCCCATCCGCCGCGCCTCATTGCGCTTTGGCAAATATTCCTCGCGCTACAACGAGATTCTCGCGGGACGCGCCACCAATATCTTCGACTGCAATATGGCATCAGGTTCCCTCATGGACATTGGCGTCTACACCGTCGAGCCCATGGTCGAGATTTTCGGCATGCCCTCCGGCCTTACAAGCATGACTACTCTGCTCGACCCCACCACGCGACAGCTCACGCACGGCCCCATCGACGGCTGCGGTTCCATCCTCGCCAGCTACGGCGGTGGCCGTATCTCCGTCGAGCTCGCGCACTCCAAAATTACGAACGACCTGCTGCCCTCGCAGATCGAAGGCGAGCGTGGCACTATCCAGATCGACCATCTGTCCACGCCCCGCAACGTCCGCATCGACTATCGCGGCGACGTCGTACGCGGCTCGGCGACCGAGGCACCGCGCGAACAGGGCGACAACGGCCGCGTGCTCGACCTGCCCAAATCGAGCAACACTATGGAATACGAACTCACAGACTTTATCACCGCCATCGGCGGCATCGATAACGTTAAGGAAGAGATTTGGGAGACCCCGGCGGGACGCCACGAGCTTGGCCACTACCGCGATGTCACACTCGTCTCACTGCGCATCATGGATGCCGTGCGCCAGCAGGCCGGCATAACCTTCCCGGCCGACGCAGGCAAGCAGGCATAGCGATGGGCCTCTTCGATACGTTCTTCTCCAGTGTCACCGGCGGCAGTCGAGAGCCTCAAAAACCATCAAACGTCGAGCTCGAGCTGCGCCGCAGGCTTACTGTGCTCGCAAGCGACGGGGCCACTCAAGACACTCCCCTGCGCTATTTCCTGCGCTGGGCGGGGCAAGTCCAGGGCGTTGGCTTTCGCTTTACCAACACCAACCTCGCGCAGGCACGCGCGCTCACCGGCTGGGTGCGTAACATGGAAGACGGCTCAGTCGAGATGGAGATACAGGGAGCTCCGGCAAATATCCTATCTCATCTCGAGGCGCTTCATGCCTCCTACGAGCGCATGGGAACGCGTTTTCGCCTCGTAGACGCCCAGGCCCGAGCCCCACTTACCAATGAAGACGGTTTCATGCCTCGTTATTAGTATTGTGTGCTAAATACGGTATCATTTACCTACGACCGTTGATAGAAAAGAGGCGAGGCGCATGGCGGTGCAAAGAAGGAATACCAAGCAGCGAAAGCAGGTTCTTGACGCCGTGCGCCAAAGCTATAACCATCCCACCGCCGACGAAATCTACAACGCCGTGCGCGAACAGGATGACAAGATCAGCCGCGGCACGGTCTACCGCAACCTCAATCTCTTGGCCGACGCCGGCGAGATTCTCTCCATCAAGACGCCGGGCGGCAGCCGCTTCGATCGCACGATCGAGCCGCATGCGCATATCATCTGCACCTCATGCAGCCGCGTCATCGACGTACCGCTCCCCTTCGATGCCCAGCTCGACGCCAAAGCGTCCGAGCAAATCGGCTGGCACGTCACGTCGCACTACACCATCTTCGAGGGTCTCTGCCCCGACTGCCGGTAGATGTTTGGGACATGCCTACTCGGCGAGCAGGCGACGCAGCTCTTCTTCGACCGTGCGCACGTAACGGACGCGGTCGTTGATGCCGCGCATGGTGGGGTTGCAGTTCTCCATCAGATAGGGATGGCCCACGACGTTGAGCATGTCGCGGTCGTTTTCGTTATCGCCAAACGCCATCATCTCATCGGGCGAAATACCCAGGGCACGACCGTAATCGGCAAGCGCGGAGCCCTTGCCCGAACCGAAACCGATAAAGTCCGTCCATTCGGTTCCCGACGTCATCACGTCAACACGGTCGCTAAAGAGGCGCTCGAAATACTCCAGGGCCGCCGGCTGATCCACCTCGGGCGTCTGGAAGGCGATCTTAATGACGTCCTCGTCGATGTCCTCGGGGCGGTCGACCACCGCCACATCGCAGTGGACCTCATAGCGCAAATGATCGACGAACGCATCGTTGCCGCTCATGGTGTAGAGGTGTCCCTCACACGAAAGGGTCACGTCGGCATGGGGATACGCAACCACGGCATTCGCGATATCCATAGCAAGACTACGCTCCATGGAGCGCTTGACGACGGCGCGACCCTCGCTCATGACCAGGGCACCGTTTTCGCATACATAGGCGAGCTCGTCTGCCACCGGCGCAAAGAGGTAACGCAAGCTCGCATATTGGCGACCGCTCGCCGGCATAAACACGATACCGCGACGATGCAGCTCATCGATGAGCTCAAAGGCCTCGGAACGCGGCTCGCGCTCCCCCGGATGCAGCAACGTGCCGTCCAAATCGCATGCAATCAGCTTGATTCCTTCAAGACCCATATGCTTTCCCCCACAGCATCTCATCAACAGAAAGACGGACTTTGAATAGTTACCTCTCAAAGTCCGTCTTACTCATACGCACGTTAACCGCGCGCCTTCTTTACGATCGTAAAGTCGGGAGCCATACTCACAACGACATCCGCCGCACTCGACGCAAAGCGCCGGTCCGAATCGAGTTCACGGGTAACCACCGAGAGCCGAACACCCTCGACGCCCCGGAGCATGCGGCCCAAAACAGGCTGCACCGGCGTATACATGCGCACGGTATGCTCGTCCGAATCGCCTCGGAAAAGCGGCGCGTGCATATTGCCGATCTCCCAGCACGCATGCGCGAGCGCAATCGGATCCATGCGGTCGACTTCGACCAAATAAACCTCGGCGCTGCGCAGGCGCACGACAACCGTCACGGGCACCATGCCCGAACGGTCGATGGCGAGCACGTCACCGTCGGCAAGACGACCGCCGTCGGCAGCATCCAGCCGAATATCGACCGTGCGCCCCAGCTCCGTCACACCCACAAACGCGCGCGTATCAGCCTGGTCCCAATCGAGCAGTAGCTCGTCAACTTCAAAGACGCCGCCCAAATTCCGGCGAAGCAGGAGTTCATAGGACGGATCGTTGAGATTTCCCAAGCATGTCGTCGAAACCAAGCGTTCAGGCATACTCTAACCCTCGACCTCAACGAGCTCGATATCAAAGTTGAGATCCTTGCCGGCAAGCTCGTGGTTGGCATCGAGCGTCACGGCCTCGGACGTCACATCGATGACCACGGCGGGGACAGGCATGCCGCTCGGCGTGGACAGGAAGAGCTTCATGCCCTTCTCGATCTGCTCGATGTTGGGAACCTGCTCGGCCGGGAAGGTAATAACCATCTCGGGATTGTGCTCGCCGTAGGCATCGGCAGCAGGAATGTGCACGGTCTTCTTCTCGCCCACCTGCATGTCGACAACAGCGGCGTCGAAGCCCTTGATCATCTGACCGGCGCCGCAGGTGAACTCCAGCGGCTCGCCGCGATCGTAGGAGCTATCGAACTGCGTGCCGTCGTCGAGCGTACCGCGATAATGAGTCTTGACCTTCTTGCCCTGGTTGGACATGGAAACCTCCGTGATAAGGGCGGCGCACAACGTGGGCCGCCGTGAACATATGGCGCTAACTATACCCTAGTCATACAATTCAAAGACAGTTTGCAAAGAAACGCTGCAACCGGAGGAACCATGGCATATCCCGTATTTGACCTACACTGCGACACCGCCGACCGCATCGGCTGGGCCACGCTCGATCTCGACCTGCGCTTTACCGCCGGCACCGACGGTTATTTCCCCGGCGACGAAACGCATCCGCAAGATTTCGACCTCATCGAGGGCAACGCCTGCGCCATCTCGCTCGCAAAGATCGGCAACACGCCGTGGGCGCAGTGCTTCGCCACGTTTGTCCCCGACGAGATTCCCACCGCCCACGCCGCGCGCTTCCAGGCGCAGATCATGGCGCATATGAGCGGCCAGGCAATGCTCAACCACGACCGTATGGTCAACGTGCGCAGCGCCGCAGACATTCGTCCCGCGCTCAAGGACGGCAAGGTCGCTTGCATCCACACCATCGAAAACGCCACGTTCTTTGCCGAGGACCCCGCGCTGATCGAAGTGCTCAAGAGCCTGGGCGTGCTCATGTCATCACTCAGCTGGAACGCGCAGGGGCCGCTCGCGAGCGGACACGATACCCACGCCGGTCTCACCGCCGCCGGCATCGAGGCACTTACGCAGATGGAGCATGCCGGCATGGTACTCGACGTCTCCCACCTCAACGACGAGTGCTTTGACGAGGTTGTCGCCCACGCCACGCGCCCCTTCGTCGCCAGTCACTCCAACTCCCGTGCGGTTTGCGGCGTCAAGCGCAACCTCACCGACGACCAGTTCCGCACCATTCGCGACATGGGTGGCATCGTCGGTCTCAACTACTGCAGCGAGTTCCTTTCCAACGACGCAACCGACAAGACCGCCGCAGACGTCACCTTCGACCAGCTAGCGGCACATATCGAGCACTGGCTCGACCTGGACGGCGAGGACGTCATCGCGCTCGGCGGCGACTGGGACGGCGCCACTGTGCCCGCTTTCCTCTCCGACGCCAGCAAGATGCCCGAGTTCCAGAACATGCTCTCCAAGCACTTTGGCAAGACCGTGATGCAGAAGCTCTGCAGCGACAACGCGCTTGCCTTCTTTGAGCGTTATTAATTTCACATCCCTTGAGCGGGCCGGCATGCCGAACGGTCGACATGCCGGCCCGTCCCCAATCTGAAGGACCGCTTTTGACGCAGCAGTTTACGATTTCCGTATCCCGACCGGATGGGACGCCCATCCCCGTCGTCGTTACCAAAAAGCGCGTCAAGAACTTCAACCTACGCGTCACATCGAGCGGCGAGGTCCACGCCAGCGCACCGCTCGGCGCCAGCCGCGAGCGTATCGAAGCGTTTGTGAAGCGCAACAGCGCCTGGATTATCAGCCGACTTGCCCAGCGCGAGCAACGTCAGGCGACGGCGCGAGAGCCGCTCAGTCACTCGTCCATCATTGCACTTTGGGGCAAGCCCATCACGGTACAAGATGCGCTCGATCACAACTTTGCATCGCCCGCACCGCGACCCAAACAGGCCACCTTCGCAAGTTTTATGGGTACCGATAAATCGGACGAAGGCCCACAGACCAAGCGGCACGCAATCCTCGACGGCCTAACGTCCGATGAGCTCCAAGCCCACATCGACCAGCTCTATACGTCCGAAGTCACATCGGCGCTGCGCGATATGGTGCACGCATACGAAATCGCAATGGGTGTCGCCGTTTCCCGCGTTTCCGTACGCAGCATGAAAACGCGTTGGGGCTCATGCACTCCCAAATCCGGCGCCGTTCGCATCGCACGAGAACTTGCCGCCTACCCCGTCGAATGCCTCGACATGGTTGTCGCCCACGAGCTCGTCCACTTGCTCGAGCCAAGCCACAATCAGCGGTTTCACGCCTTGCTCGACACGTACTGCCCCAACAATAGAGCACTGTCCCAGCGGCTCAAGCAGCCACCCATAGAGACGAATTAGAACCGGTTAACGCACGCGCTCGATCTCGACACCGCAGCTTGCCAGGGGAAGACCGACGGGCGCCCAAGGCTTATCGAGCTTAACACGCACGCCAAGCATCAGGGGGTAACGACGTAGCAGCATCTGGGCCACACCCTCGGCTGCAGCCTCGATGAGCTTAAACGTATGCTCACGCAGATAGCCATCGACATCGTGGCACACCGAGCCGTAGTCAATCGAGGCGTCCAGGTTATCGTGCTCCCCCGCTGCACGCAGGTCGGCATAGAGCACCAGGGACACGATGAACTTCTGGCCCAGCGCGTTCTCTTCGGGATACACGCCGTGGTTGGCAAAGACCTCGAGACCGTCGATAGTAATGCGATCGGCATGGCGAAGATCGTCATAGCTCACGTGGGGCACCGCCGTTGCAGTGGATATTTCGCCCCTTCCACGGCGGGCGAGCTCAGCGCCTTCAGTCTTGGTTGCATTCTCGGGCAGCTTCTTGTTACTCATCGCGATCGTCTCCTTCGTTTAGAACCCCGACCGCGCAAACTAACTACACGCGAATCGACAGGTTCTTTTTATCATCGCTCCAGTTGCAAGCATTGCGCGCGGGGCATGCAAAGCAGGCGCGCGACGCTTTGTCGGCTGCATAGAGCAGACGCTCAAGCGGTTGGCTGTTCACGCGCAGCTTTCGATGGCCCAGAATGGCCGTCTTAATGGCTGCGGCATCGGCCGGCTCAAACGCCACGTCATCGGGCATGCCGCCGAGAATCGCATCAGCGACGCGCTCGCTTGCAACATCATGGGATATACCCGATTCATACTGTTCATCTTTGCCGATATCGTGAAGAAGTGCCGTGGCGTAGATGACCTCGCGGTCAAATTCGAGCTGTTCCTCGAGATTCTTAATCCACATAATGCGCGCGACATCCAGCAGATGGTCAATACCGTGGCGGCAAAAGATGCGCCCCGATTCCAACTGTGCAATGTTGCCCAGGTGCCGCCGGAACAGCCCGTTGGCACAAATGTAATCAATGCGAGGCATGGAGCCAAAGGGAGTCAGGCCCGAAGCCATAAAGCCGCGACGCGGCGTCCCCTCATCGGTCTTCGATGTAAAGTCGTTGACGACTCTCATGGTTAGCGGCCCAGCATCCTAAAGAACCGCTCCTCGAGCGCGGGATCGGTCTCAAAGACGCCGCGGCGAGCGAGCGTCACGGTCTTGGTGCCGGGCTTTTGCACGCCGCGCATGGTCATGCACATATGCTCGGCTTCCATCAGCACAATCGCCCCTTGGGGAGCAAGATATTCCATGAGGGCATCGGCAACCTGTGCGCACAGCTGCTCCTGAAGCTGCAGACGACGGGCATAGACCTCAACCGTGCGAGCAAGCTTAGACAGACCCGCCACGCGACCGTTAGGGATATAGCCGATCGCAGCCTTGCCATAAAACGGCAGCAGATGGTGCTCGCACAGCGAGTAAAACGTAATGTCTCGCTCGATAACCAAATCGTTCGAAGCGACAGCGAAAGTTTTGGACAGGTGCTCCTCGGCACTCTGGTCCATACCGCCGGCAATCTCGCCATACATACGGGCGACGCGCGCCGGCGTCTCCAGCAGGCCCTCGCGAGTTGGGTCCTCGCCTATACCTTCAAGTAGCAGCTTAATGGCAGTCTCGACTTTTTCCTGATCGACCATCTGGGCCTCACTTTTTTCGATTTCGCGTTCGCGCTATTGTACCACGCCCTCCGGCATCGGCCACAAGCTACATAGTATGGGTCGAATAGACCGGATCGTCTCGCCAAAGCTCCACGGCGTCGCAAAGCGCAACGTTCTCACGCTCGGCACGGGCACGCGTGGCGTTCATATCAATCACGCGCTGATTGCTCGAGCCCCTAAAGCGCAACGAGATATCATACAGATCCTGAACGAACGGGCCGTCCACCAACATGTCGAGGCAGGCGAGAATGCGGTCCGTCACCTCGGTATGATGACGACCGCCCGGCATAAGTTCCTCAAGCACGTCGCCGGTAAAGCACCAAATGGTCTTCCCCGAATCCACAGGATAAGTGGCACGAACACGCTCAATGAAATCAACGAGCCCCGCCTGGTTCTCGGGTTCCATAGGCTCCCCGCCCAGAATCGTCAGGCCATCAATAAAGGGATGGTCGAGACTCTCGATAATCTTATCCTCGACGGCGCGATCGAACGGCTCGCCCGCAGCAAAGTCCCACGCGACAGAGTTAAAGCAGTTCTTGCACCCACGACGGCACCCGCTCACAAACAGAGAAGTACGAACGCCTTCCCCATCAGCAATGTCGAAATACTTAATGTTCGCGTAGTTCATAGGTAACTCTCCCGGGAGACCGGGACATATCATCCCGTCCTCAAACATTCTCGGCCTGCGGCCTGCGAAACTGCGGGCGGGACGATATGTCCCGGCCTCATGCAAAGGGTAACTCAATGAACGAAGCGAACATCGAGCATAGGGTTCGAGGTCTAATAAAAACTTTGTTGCAGCTCAACCGCCATCGCAAGCAAAGCGTTGTTGCAAGTCAACTCATTTCCGCTAAGAACTTCGAGGAGTGAGCAGACCGCGAGCTGCATCTCCGCTACGTCAACTTGGCCGCCCCGTAGCGAGGCCCCGGACCTTTGCTCGATATGAGTTCCGCACGAACAGGAGGCGCCAGTGGCGCCTCCGTCGTGAGCCAGGACTGTCCGAAATAGCGAGTAAAGGTCCGGGGCCTCGCTACGGGGCGGCCTGGGATGGTTATTAGAGATGCAGCACGCGGTCGCGGATCTCTTCGGTTCGGCCCTGGTTCCAGAATTGGGTACCGATGTAGCCGCACGTACGACGGGCGACGTTCATCTTCTCCTGGTCACGATTGCCGCAATTGGGGCACTCCCACACCAGCTTGCCATCGTCCTCGACAATCTTAATCTCGCCATCGTAGCCGCACACCTGGCAGTAGTCGCTCTTGGTGTTGAGCTCGGCATACATGATGTTGTCGTAGATGTACTGCACCACGCGAATGACAGCTTTGAGGTTGTCCTGCATGTTGGGAACCTCGACGTAGGAGATGGCACCGCCCGGCGAAAGCTGCTGGAACATGCCCTCAAACTTAAGCTTGTCGAAGGCATCGATCTCCTCGGACACGTGGACGTGATAGCTGTTAGTGATGTAGCCCTTGTCCGTCACGCCCGGGATAATGCCAAAACGGCGCTGCAGGCACTTGGCGAACTTGTAGGTCGTCGACTCCAACGGCGTGCCGTACAGCGAGAAATCGATGTCGCTCGCAGCCTTCCACTCCGCGCACTTGTCGTTCATGCGCTGCATGACGGCCATAGCAAACGGCGTGCCCTCCTTCTCGGTGTGGCTGTGACCCGTCATGTACTTGACGCACTCATACAGACCGGCATACCCCAGGCTGATGGTGGAATAGCCGCCCACGAGCAGCTTATCGATCGTCTCGCCCTTCTTCAGACGCGCCAGGGCGCCGTACTGCCAAAGAATCGGCGCGGCATCCGAAAGCGTGCCCATCAGGCGCTCATGACGGCACAGCAGGGCACGATGGCACAGCTCAAGGCGCTCGTCGAAGATCTTCCAGAACTTGTCCATGTCCTGATGCGAGCTCAGTGCGACATCGGGCAGATTGATGGTCACAACACCTTGGTTAAAGCGACCATAGTACTTAGGCTTGGTCGGGTCATAGTTCAGCGCGTTGGCGACGTTGTTAAAGCCGTTGCCCGAACGGTCGGGCGTCAGGAAACTGCGGCAACCCATGCAGGTGTAGCAATCGCCGTTGCCGGCGGTCTCGCCCTTCGACAGCTTGAGCTCGCGCATCTTCTTCTCGGAGATGTAATCGGGCACCATGCGCTTGGCGGTGCACTTGGCAGCCAGCTGGGTCAGATAGAAGTACGGGGAATTCTCGTGAACGTTATCGTCCTCGAGTACATAGATAAGCTTGGGGAATGCCGGGGTAATCCACACGCCGGCCTCGTTCTTAACGCCCTCATAGCGCTGGCGAAGCGTCTCCTCCACGATCATGGCAAGGTCGTGCTTCTCCTGAGGCGTACGGGCCTCATTGAGATACATAAAGACCGTCACGAACGGCGCCTGGCCATTCGTGGTCATAAGGGTCACGACCTGATACTGAATCGTCTGGACGCCGCGACGAATCTCATCGCGCAAGCGATCCTCAACGACTTCGCGAACCTTCTCGGCAGATGCCGAAACACCGAGCTCCTCAAGCTCGCGAGCGACCTCGCCGCGAATCTTCTGACGGCTCACCTCAACGAACGGGGCGAGATGGGTCAGCGAAATAGACTGGCCGCCGTACTGGGAGGAAGCAACCTGGGCGATGATCTGCGTCGCGATGTTGCAGGCGGTCGAGAAGCTGTGCGGCTTCTCGATCAGCGTGCCCGAGATAACAGTGCCGTTCTGGAGCATGTCCTCCAGGTTCACCAAATCGCAGTTATGCATGTGCTGGGCAAAGTAGTCGGAATCGTGGAAATGGATCAGGCCCTCATTATGGGCATCCACGATCTCCTGGGGCAGCAGCACGCGCTGGGTCAGGTCCTTGGAAATCTCGCCGGCCATATAGTCGCGCTGAACGGAGTTGACGGTCGGGTTCTTGTTGGAGTTCTCCTGCTTGACCTCTTCGTTATTGCACTCAATTAGCGACAGGATCTTGTCATCGGTCGTGTTCTTCTGGCGCTTCAAGCTCTGAACATAGCGATAGATGATGTAGTGGCGGGCCACTTCGTAGCAGTCGAGACGCATAATCTCGTCCTCGACCAGATCCTGAATCTCCTCGACCGACACGGTGTGGCCCGCGTTCTCACATGCCTCGGCGACGTTTTGCGCCGCATAAACCACCTGGCGGTCGGTAAGACGAGAGCCCTCCTCGACCTCCAAGTTGGCGGCGCGAATCGCATTGACAATCTTATCGATGTCAAAGACAACCTCGGTGCCGCTGCGCTTGATGATCTTCATCCTCTTGCCTCTTTCGCGTCGTAGTCTCATTGCGTTTCAGAGCCAAACGATGCTCGGCAGGGCTTGCCCCTGTCTTGCGGCGCCGTCGCGCAATCTGTGTTCTCGATAACCATAGTCCCTCATGCGGACAATCCTCGCAGCCAATCAAGGGGCTCAAAGATCTATCCAAATGGAGCGAATAAGGTTCTCGTTCTCTGTCCGCCATCTATCATACGACAAAGAGGCATCTATATCCTGTATTCTTTTTTTAGGTCAAACACAACATATAGTGTTTCAGCAGGTCAAAGCAATTAGTCATTTTGCAGACGCATTAATTATGAGGGGTTCTTGGCAAGTCGGTAAAACGTTACCAACACGGCTACCTGCATGGCAGTTATAAAACCCCCTTAGTCAAGCCGCTGACAAATCCTACCAAAACCAAGCCGCTCACGCCAAAAGAATCCAAAAGATTATGCTTGACCAACATGTTGCGGTCACGATCGGCCAGGACGTGCGCAATCTGCCGGCACCCCTACGGGATGCGAAGGCCATCGCATACAGACCTTGGATCAGTATTTGGTGGTTATTTGGCGGCGTACTTGGCGACATAAAACAAAACAGCCCAGAGACATAGCCTCTGAGCTGCGAACATTTGGTGGGCGTTAGAAGATTTGAACTTCTGACCTCTTCCGTGTCAGGGAAGCGCTCTCCCCCTGAGCTAAACGCCCGATCAAGGGTGCGCAAGTGCGCAAGGGATAATATAACGGAGCCTGAACTCGGTGGCAAGAACATTTTTAAAAATCGCTTACATTGTGGAATTCGGGGGCTTTGTCGTATCCATTTCAAAAGAGCCTGCTGCTGCGATTTGGCTGTCGCATAATGCAAGGCCATTGCGGTATCGAGCTATGGAAAGACGCCTGCGGAAATGTCCTACCGATAAGCGGACAAGCCTCCGGCTGGTGCCTTCGCCGTGGTAAGGTAAGCCGAATTGCTTCCAGACTGTTTCGGGGGAGTGGAATGAGCAAAGAGTGTGTCGAGCAGGTCGAAGGCGCAGGGGCTTCGGTGCCGATGACCGATATATCGAACATTGATGTGCCCGAGGGCACCGACGAGCTCAGCCGCAGCACCCGCCGCGCATGGCGCGAGCGCCTGAACAGCGCTTCGACGCGCAAGTTGATCACAGGCGTCTTGGCTACGCTGGTGGGTGGTTCGTTTTGGGGCTTCTCGGGCACCAGCGCGAGCTTTCTGTTCGATACCTACCACGTCGACACCTTGTGGCTTATGAGCGTGCGTCAGATTCTCGCCGGTCTACTCTTTATGGCCGTGGTTGTTACGCGCGACCGCGAGCGCCTGATTAAGCTCTGGACCACACCCGCCGATCGCAAGCAGCTGCTGCTCTTTACCGCCTTTGGTCTGCTGTTCAACCAGTTTTGCTATCTTTCGGCCGTGCGCCTGACGAACGCCGGAACCGCGACGGTGCTCCAGTGCCTGCAGCTCGTTATCATCATGGGCTACACCTGCGTGACCGATCGCCGCATGCCGCGCACTCGCGAAGTCATCGGCATTGGCCTGGCTCTGGGTGGAACCTTTTTAATCGCCACCGGCGGCGACCCCACCAGTCTGAATATCTCACCGCTTGGCCTGGCAGCAGGTCTTATGTGTGCGGTCAGCGCCGCGTGTATGGCGGTGATTCCCGCCAAGATCCTGCCCGAATACGGCAGCCCCATCGTCACGGGCTCGGCAATGCTCACGGCGGGCGTGGTCTCGTGTGTCTTCGTGCAGCCCTGGGCACATATGCCGGCGCTGGACGCTGCCGGCGTCGAGGCGCTCGCGGTGTTCGTGGTCATCGGCTCGTTTTTTGCTTACATGCTCTATATGCAGGGCGTTAAGGACATCGGCTCGGTGCGTGCGAGCCTCATCGGAACTGTGGAGCCAGTTTCGGCGACCATCACCAGCGCCGTTATGCTGGGCACGGTGTTTTTGCCGACCGACCTTATCGGCTTTGCCATGATCATCGTGATGATGTTCCTCACGGTGTAGCTGGCGCCGCCGCCAGACAGAAAAGGTGTTGTGCCGCATTTTCGCCAATTGATGTCCGTGTCTGGAGTTTAGCTGTCGATGCTCAAAATGCCATAAACTAGTAACGTCATGGACTTTTTCATTGCGACTCAATTGCGAGGATTTCTTTATGGCTGGTAATCACTTTAAGGGCAGCGATAGCGGCCGTCCTGCAGTTCCGCCGCGTCCGAACGGGGCTGGTAAGGCCGGCACGCCGGGCGGCGCTGGACAGGGCGGTTCCGGTAAGCGCGTGTCCCCGGGCGAGACAGCGATGTTTACCGCTCTGTACGAGCAGTCTCAAAAGGCAAAAAAGACCGGCCGTGCAAGAGGGAATGTCTTTGCGGGCGGTGCAACCTCCACGTCGCAGCCGAGCGGGGCTCCTTCGGTACCCGCGAACAACGCAGGTGCTGCCAACGCCGCGAATGCCGCCGGCAACGTTAATGCCGACAAGGCCGCCAACAATACTCCCTCTGCCGGTGGCGCGGGGCTTACGGGTAACCTTGGCACGATTTACACCGGCGCCTCCGAGACTGGCACGTTCGCCCGCCTGGATGATAGCGGTGCCGAGTTTGCGGGCTCGGGTTCCAAGGAAGATTATTACGATTTTGGCTTGAACTACGGTGGCGACGCTTCGCCGAGTTCGACCTCTGACGGTCTGGTCCGTCATCGCCATCGCAAGGGCGAGCGCAAAAAGCGTCACACCGGCGCCATTATTGCCGTTGTAGTCGCGGTGCTTCTCGTTGCGCTTGGCGCAAGCGGCTTTATGCTGCTTAACTCGGCAAAGACCGTAAAGAGCGAAGCGAAGGAGGCTGTCGAGATCGTCGGTGGCCTTAAGGACAAGGTCACGTCGGGCGATTTTTCGACGCTGCCTGACGACGCGAAGAAGATCGATGAGCTCTGTAACAGCATGAAGGCGGAGACCTCGAGCCCGCTGTGGGCGGCGGCTTCGTTTATCCCGGTGTATGGCAGCGATATCAATGCGGCCCGCACCATGATTGACGCCCTGTCCGATGTCTCGAGCAATGCGCTGGTTCCCATGGCCGATAACCTTTCGCAGGCTACGCCCGGCAAGCTGTTCCAGGACGGCATGATTAACGTGTCCGCGCTGCAGGCGGTCGCCGATTCGCTTTCCAGCAGCTCGAAGGTGTTCAAGAGCGCCAACGAGAAGGTCCAGGGCATTGGCGATACTCATATTTCCCAGGTGACCGAGCTGGTCGATAAGGCCAAGGACGGCTTTGCCACCCTCAACGGCGCGGTTGACGCGGCGGAGAAGGTCGCCCCCGTCCTTCCCCAGATGCTCGGCGCCAACGGCCAGACGCGCAACTACCTTATGTACGCCATGAACAACGTCGAGATTCGTGCTTGCGGCGGCTTTGGCGGTTCGCAGGGCCTGATTTCGGTCACTGACGGCCAGATGTCGATTGGCGAGTTTGTTCCCCGCATTGGACTCAGCGAGGATGAGGCAGTCGAGAGCGTCGACGAAGAGGATGAGGCGCTGTTCGGCAACCACAGTAACCTGTACAACTCGGGCAATACCTATTCGCCTGATTGGCCCCGCAACTCGCAGCGTGTCGCCGCGCTGTGGAAGTCCCAGTATGGACAGGACGTTGATGGCGTCATCGGTATCGACCCGGTGTTCCTGCAGTATCTGCTGGGCCTGGTCGGTAATGTCTCGCTGCCCGACGGAACGGTTGTCGACGGCACCAACGCCGCAAAGGTCCTCATGCACGATGTGTACTGGAACTATCCGGTCGAGGAGTCGGACGGCATCTTTGCATCCGTCGCCAGCGCTGCCTTCGACAAGATCCTTGGCGGTATCGGCGATGTCGATGTTACGAAGCTTGTCAGCGCCGTTGAGCGCGGTGCCGAAGAGGGCCGCCTGATCGCGTGGATGAGAAACGATGATGAGCAGAATGCCATCAAAGAGACGGGCATTGACGCTTCGCTGCCCGATCCGGATGACCCGAGCGCCGATCCTGTTGCCGGCGTTTACTTTAACAACCTGAGCTTCTCCAAGCTCGACTGGTACCTGAACGCCGATACGCAGATTGGTCAGGGCGTGAAGAACGGTGACGGCACGTGCTCCTATCGCATCACCGTTACCCTGACGAACATCATGACGCAGGAGGAGGCTGGCAAGCTGCCCGACTACGTTGCGGCGAGCGCACCCGATGCCGCGCGTGACGACGAGCGTCTGAATGTCTCGTTGTTTGCCCCGACGGGCGGCAACATTACTGATCTGACCGTCGAGGGCACCCAGTTTGGTCTTGGCGCCGCTACGTGGCATGGAATCCCCTTCTATTCGGGCACCGTTGACCTGCATGCTGGCGAGACGACGACGATCACGTATACGCTGACCACGTCGGCCGAGGCGGGGGACAAGCCGCTTACGCTGCGTCAGACTCCTACATGCCAGGCGGCTCGCGACAGCGCGTCGGCGTAGGGTTTTTCTGGTAGCGCAGATAATCGAGTACCATTTTGGGGCGGACAGGCAATCTGTTCGCCCCTATTTTGTAAGGAGAGCGCATGAAGTACTTTGGCACCGACGGCTTTCGTGGTGAGGCCAACGTTGGGCTGACGGTAGAGCACGCTTATAAGATTGGCCGTTTTGTGGGCTGGTATTACGGCGCCAACCGCGAGCGCAAGGCACGCGTGATCGTGGGCAAGGACACGCGTCGCTCGAGTTATATGTTCGAGGCGGCGCTGGTGAGCGGCCTGGTCGCGAGCGGTGCGGACGCCTATATGCTGCACGTGATCCCCACGCCGGGCGTAGCGCATCAGACTGTGGAAGGCTGCTTCGATTGCGGCATCATGATCAGCGCGAGCCACAACCCGTTTTGCGATAACGGCATTAAGCTCGTCAACAGCGACGGCTTTAAGATGGACGAGGACGTGCTGGAGCTCATTGAGGACTACATCGATGGCAAGAGCGAGGTGCCGCTGGCAACGGGCAACCACATCGGCGCCACGGTGGACTACATGCAGGGTCGCAACCGCTACATTGCTTCGCTCATCGCCAGCGCGAACTTTTCGCTGCAGGGCGTCAAGATCGGCATCGATTGCGCCAACGGCTCGGCATCCTCGGTGGCCAAGCCGGTGTTCGACGCACTGGGCGCCGATGTGCGCGTGATCAATGCCGCGCCCGACGGCTTTAACATCAATGTCGACTGCGGCTCTACGCATATTGAGCGCCTGCAGCGCCACGTGGTGGAGCAGGGCCTGGATGTGGGCTTTGCCTACGACGGCGATGCCGACCGCTGCCTGGCCGTGGACGAGCGCGGCCGCGTGGTCGACGGCGACCAGATCTTGTACGTGTGCGGCGTGTACCTGAACAAGCACGGGCGTCTCTCGGGCGGTACCGTGGTACCGACGATCGCCAGCAACTTTGGCCTGATCAAGTCGTTGGAGCTTGCCGGACTGAGCGCCGTGACCAGCGGCGTGGGCGACCGTCACGTGTATGCCAAGATGCGCGAGGGCGGCTACAGCCTGGGTGGCGAGCAGACGGGCCATACGATCTTTGGCGATATCGAGCGCACGGGCGACGGCATTATGACCTCGCTGCGCGTGATGGAAGTGATTCGTGCCGAGCGCGAGACGCTCTCGCAGCTCACGGCTCCGTGCAAGCTGCTGCCACAGGCGCAGGTGGCCGTGCACGTGGCGGACAAGGACGCCGCGCTCGAGAACATGGGCGTGCAGAACGCCATCGCCGAGGCCGAGGCTGCGCTGGCAGGCGAGGGCCGCGTGCTCGTGCGCAAGAGTGGAACCGAGTCGGTTATCCGCGTGCTGGCCGAGGCGCCCGACCAAGCATCCGCCGATGCCGCCATGAAGCGCATCGCCGCCGCGCTGGAAGCTCTGTAAGGTAGTCATTGGGGACGTTCTTAAACAACTAGGTGGAAAGGGGGCGCTGCGGATTGGTTCCGCGGCGTCCCCTTTGCGTTGGCGTGTCGGTTATGCCTTACAGCTCGTACAGCGTGGTGAACTTGTCCTGCAGGTAGCTGCAGTAGTAGCGGGCGTCAAAGTCCATGCCGCACGCGCCCTTGATGAGCTCCGGTGCGTCCTTGGCACGGCCCCACTGCCAAATGTGCTCGCCCAGCCAGGCACGGACGGGCGCCAAATCGCCGCTCGCACAGGCACCGGTAAGGTCGACGCCGTCGCGGCACATGGCCGGCACAAACATAGCGTCGTAGGCGCTACCCAGCGCATACGTGGGGAAGTAGCCAAACGAGCCACCGCTCCAGTGCGTATCCTGCAGGCAGCCGTGCGTGTCGTCGGGAACGGGAATGCCCAGGTACTCATCCATAAAGCGATTCCAAAGCGCGGGGATGTCCTTGGCCGTGGCCTCGCCGGCAAACAGCATGCGCTCGATCTCGTAGCGCACCATAACGTGCAGCGGATAAGTGAGCTCATCCGCCTCGGTGCGGATCAGCGACGGCCGTGCGATGTTCACGGCATGGTAGAGCGTATCCTCGTCCACACTGCCATAGACCTCGGGCGCGTGACGGCGCAGCACCTCGAGCAGCGGGCCCATAAAGGCGCGGCTGCGACCCACGGTGTTCTCGAAAAAGCGGCTCTGGCTCTCGTGGATGCCCATGGAAGTGCCGCCCTCCAGGCGGGTGCGCGCATAGGCAGGATTGACGCCCAGCTCGTACATGGCGTGTCCCGCCTCGTGGATGATGCTGTAGACGTTGGAGATGCAGTCGTCCTCGTAGATGTGCGTCGCGATGCGCGCGTCGCCCACGGCAAAGCCCTCGCTAAACGGGTGCTCGGTAAAGGCAAGCGTGGTGTCGTTCAGGTCCAGGCCGACGAGCTTCATAAGGTCGAAGCTCATGGCGCGCTGTGCGGCCTCGGGCACGCGGGCGTGCAAAAAGTCGGCAGCGGGCTGCTGGCCGCGCTCGCCGATGGCGTGCACGAGCGGCACGACCGTCGCCTTGACCTCATCGCAAAACGCATCGAAGCTCTTGGCGGAAAGGCCGCGCTCGTACTGGTCGAGCCAAACATCGTATGGGTCGCGCTTGGGGTCCATGAGCTCGGCCTGATGCTTAAGTTGGGCGACGATTCTATCCACATAGGGCTCAAAGCTCGCCCAGTCATTGGCCGTCTTGGCCTTGTGCCACACGGCGTCGGCCTCGCAGGTGAGCCTGGTCCAGGCCTCGGCCTCCTCGGTGGGAATGACGCTCGCTTCGCGCTGGTCGCGGCCGAGTACGCGGATCTCGTCGAGCAGCTGCGGGTCGTCGATCTTGCCGCTGGCGACGGTTTCGCGTGCCAGCGAGCGCACAAGTTCGACAGACTTTTCGCTGGTCAGGAGCTTATGATGCTCGCCGGCAAGGGTGCCCATGGCGTCGGCGCGCGCTGCGGCGCCGTTGGCGGGGGCAATGGTCGCGCCGTCAAACTCGGCAATCTTGAGCAGGTACTCGCGGGTCCACAGCTTGCCCTCGAGCTTGCGGAATTTTTTGACGGCCTTATCGACCTTCATGCTTTTGGGCGTCTTGCCCGCTGCGGGCTCGGCCTTCTTATCGTGCTTCTTTCCCATACCATATCCTTGATCTCGCGAACCGAGCGCCACGGATGGGCGCACGGCCAGTTTACACAGCTACCTGCCTTGTACCCAGCACGAACAAAACGGAACGCGGCGATATGCCCAAACAATGTGGTATCCTGTAGCCCAATGCGTTGACGGAGAGGGTTTTGCCCGCCGCGTCGCCGGCAAGAGAGGGAAGGTCATGGGCTGTAAGCCTTCCTGCGGTGGCAAGGGCCAAGCGTTCACTCCCGAGCAGCGACCTCAACGGGCACGCGGCCGGCGGCGGCGATGTCCCCAGTAGGGAAGCCGTGAGCCTCGCGACAAGGGGCAAAGAGTGGGCGCGGCGGGCCAGACATCCGCCGGGTCAAACAAGGTGGTACCGCGGAATTCAACCGTCCTTGGGCAATGCACATGCCCGAGGACGGTTTTTTGTTACCGAACCGGGCCGCGTTTTCGCAACGTCAGACGGCGGCAGCCGCCTCGGCAAGCGGGGAGCGCGAGAGACGAAAGGGAAGACATGAGTCTGATTGATGATCTGGTCAAACTCGAGGAAGAGGCCAAGGAGCTCGTCGCAGGCGCCGACGATGCCGCAAAGCTCGAGGCCGCGCGCGTTGAGCTGCTCGGCCGCAAGGGCCGCATCACCGGCCTGATGCGCATGATGGGCAAGCTCGCCCCCGAGGATCGTCCCGTGATGGGCAAGCGCGCCAACGAGATGCGCCAGCTGATCGAGGGCATGCTCGACGAGCGCACCACCGAGATGAAGGCCGCCGCCCTCAAGCACGCACTCGAGCACGAGGCCGTCGACATCACGCTACCGGGTATCCGTCCGCAGATCGGCCACCAGCACCTGATCAAGCAGATCATCGAGGAGGCCGAGGACATCTTCTGCGGCATCGGCTACACCGTCGAGTCTGGCCCCATGGTCGACACCTCCTATTACAACTTCACCGCGCTCAACGCCCCCATGGATCACCCGAGCCGCTCGGCCCGCGATACCTTCTATGTGGTCGACAACAACCCCGGCAGCGTCGCGCACCCCGAGGCTCACGCCCACGGCGAGTCCGACGTGCTGCTGCGCACCCAGACCTCGGGCGTGCAGATCCACACCATGGAGTCGCAGAAGCCGCCCATCTACATGATCTGCCCGGGCACCGTCTACCGTCCCGACACGGCCGACGCCTGCCACCTGCCGCAGTTCAACCAGATCGAGGGCCTGGTCGTCGACGAGGGCATCACCTTTGGCGATCTTAAGGGCACGCTCGACTACTTTGTTAAGTGCATGTTTGGCGAGGACCGCAAGACGCGTTACCGCCCGCACTTCTTCCCCTTCACCGAGCCGAGCTGCGAGGTAGACGTGAGCTGCCACGTGTGCGGCGGCAAGGGCTGCAACTTCTGCAAGCACAGCGGCTGGATCGAGATTCTGGGCTGCGGCATGGTCGACCCCAACGTCCTGATTAACTGCGGCATCGACCCCGAGAAGTACACCGGCTTCGCCTTTGGTATTGGCGCCGAGCGCGTCGCGGCCCTGCGCTACGACCTGCCCGACCTGCGCACGCTCATGACAGGCGATATGCGCTTCCTGAACCAATTTTAGGCTGCGGCTTGCCCAAGCACGGCACCTCGGCGCTCATTCGTCGCTTGCGTACCAAAGTACGCGGCGCTCCTCTTTCGGGCCGATCTGCCGCACTTGGACAACCCTCGCTTTGTAAGGAATGTTCACAAAGTTGAAGTTTCCACCTGCATCTCTTCGCAGGCTTTCAGTATGAAAGGAGAGCTAGATGCGTGTTTCTTACGACTGGCTCAAGACCATGATCGATATTCCGGAGGATCCCAAGACCCTTTCGGACGAATATATCCGTACCGGCACCGAGGTCGAGGCGATCGACACCGTGGGCGAGTCCTTCGACCACGTGGTGACCGCCAAGGTGCTCACCAAGACCCCGCACCCCGATAGCGACCATATGTATGTGTGCTCGGTCGACGTGGGCGACAAGAACCTCGACGCCGACGGCAACCCCGCTCCGCTGCAGATCGTCTGCGGCGCGCAGAACTTCGAGGCCGGCGACCACATCGTCACGGCCATGATTGGCGCTGTCCTGCCCGGCGACGTCAAGATCAAGAAGAGCAAGCTTCGCGGCGTCGTGTCCATGGGCATGAACTGCTCCGCGCGCGAGCTCGGCCTGGGCGGCGACCACTCCGGCATCATGATCCTGCCCGAGGATACGCCCTGCGGCATGCCGTTTGCCGAGTACGTGGGCTCGAGCGATACCGTGCTTGACTGCGAGATCACGCCCAACCGTCCCGATTGCCTGTCCATGATCGGCATGGCCCGCGAGACCGGCGCCATCTTCGACCGCGATTTCCACGTTGAGCTGCCTGCCATCAAGGCCGAGACCGGCCGCGCGACCGACGACGAGCTTTCGGTCGAGATTGCCGACGAGGGCCTGTGCGACCGCTACGTCGCCCGCATCGTGCGCAACGTGAAGGTCGGCCCCTCGCCCGACTGGATGGTCAAGCGCCTCAACGCCCTGGGCGTGCGCCCGCACAACAACATTGTCGATATCACCAACTACGTGATGATGCTCACCGGTCAGCCGCTGCACGCCTTTGACCTGGACACCTTTGCCGAGCGCGATGGCCGCCGTCGTGTGGTGGTCCGCGCCGCCCAGCAGGATGAGAAGTTCACGACGCTCGACGGCGAGGAGCGCACGCTCGACGCCGGCATGGGTCTCATCACCGACGGCGAGCGCCCCGTGGCGCTGGCCGGCGTTATGGGCGGCATGGATTCCGAGATCGAGGACGACACCGTCGATGTGATGGTCGAGAGTGCCTGCTTCAACGCCGGTCGCACCTCGCACACCAGCCGCGACCTGTCCCTGATCTCCGACGCCTCCATTCGCTTTGAGCGCCAGGTTGACGAGACCGGCTGCGTGGACGTCGCCAACGTTGCCTGCGCGCTCATCGAGGAGATCGCCGGCGGCGAGGTTGCTCCCGGCTATGTCGACGTTTTCCCTGCGCCCAAGACTATCGACAGCATCAAGCTGCGCCTGGCCCGCGTGCATGCCATCTGCGGTGCCGACATCGAGCCCGAGTTTATCGAGCGTTCGCTCACCCGCCTGGGCTGCACCGTCGAGCGCGACGGCGATGACTTCATGGTCACCCCGCCGAGCTTCCGTCCCGACCTGCCGCGCGAGATCGACCTGATCGAGGAGGTCCTGCGCCTGTGGGGCATGGGCCGTGTGACGGCGACCATCCCGGCTGCCAAGAACCACATCGGCGGCCTGACCCGCGAGCAGAAGCTCACCCGCAAGGTCGGCGAGATCCTGCGCGCCTGCGGCCTCAACGAGACCACGACTTTCGGCTTTGCCGCCCCGGGCGACCTGGAGAAGATCGGTATGTCCACCGAGGGTCGCGGTTGCCCCGTGGTGCTCATGAACCCGCTGGTAGCCGAGCAGACCGAGATGCGTCGTTCGCTGTTGCCGGGCCTGCTGCAGTCCGTGGCCTATAACGAGGCCCACGGCACGCCCAACGTGCACCTGTACGAGGTCGGCAGCCTGTTCCACGGTCGCGAGAACGCCAGCCTGCCCAAGGAGACCAAGTCCGTGGCGGGCGTGCTCTCGGGCCAGTGGAGCGAGCAGTCCTGGAACATGAAGTACCGCAAGCTGCGTTTCTTCTTTGGCAAGGGCATTGTCGAGGAGCTGCTCGCCCAGCTGCGCATCGAGAAGGTTCGCTTCCGTCCCGTCGAGGGCGAGGGCTACGCTTTCTTGCAGCCGGGTCGTGCGGCCGAGGTTCTGTCCGGCGGCACCGTACTGGGCTGGGTCGGCGAGATTCACCCCGAGGCGCGCGAGGCGATGGGCATCGATGAGGTCGTCGTTGCCTTTGAGCTCGATCTGGACAAGCTGATCAAGGGCGCCCGCAATCAGGAGAACTACCGCGAGTTCTCGCAGTACCCGGCTGTTGAGCACGACCTTGCTATCGTGGTCGACAATGCTGTGACCTGCGAGGATCTTGAGCGCCGCATTACCAGCGCCGGCGGCAAGCTGCTCGAGGGCGTGCGCCTGTTCGACGTCTACCGCGATCCCATCCGCATCGGAGCGGGCAAGAAGTCCATGGCCTTTGCGCTTACGTATCGCTCCGACGACCACACGCTCACCAGCGAAGAGGTCGAGAAGGCGCACCAGAAGATCGTCACCAAGGTATGCAAGGGCGTAAACGGCGAGGTCCGCGGATAGGGCTTGCGCTGGGGTATGGGTCAGCGGTGGTTGCCGCCGAGTCTTACGTGACCGCTATGCTCGATATAAGGCACCGTTGAGCCTTCATATATGACACGCGCATTACATAACGGCGTGCTGCTTTGTCGGCAGTGCGCCGTTTTGCTATGATAGCCCGCGGCGTGTTACGAATCTTACAATGCGTAACACTGACAAGGTGATTTAAGCGGCGTTGCAATTCTGTGCGCCGATAACCGGGAGGCGCCCATGCACATTCCAGATAATTATCTGTCCCCGCAGACGGATGCCGTCATGGCAGTGGCAATGGTGCCCGTTTGGGTCCACTGCATCAAAAAGGTGCGTGCCACGCTCGATCGCGAGCACATGGCTTTCCTGGGCATCTGCGCCGCATTTTCCTTCTTGCTCATGATGTTCAACGTGCCGCTGCCCGGCGGCACCACGGGTCACGCCGTCGGCGGCGCGCTCATCGCGCTGCTGCTGGGCCCGGAGGCCGCGGCCATTGCTGTCTCGGTCGCGCTGGCGCTACAGGCACTACTGTTTGGCGACGGCGGCATCCTGTCCTTTGGCGCCAACTGCTTTAACATGGCCTTCGTGCTGCCGTTTGCCGCTGCTATCGTGTTCCGTGCGCTCAACAGCCGTCTGCACGACAAGAGCTGGGGCACCTCGGTTTCGGCCATCGTAAGCGGCTGGGTCGGCCTGTGCCTGGCGGCCCTGTGCGCGGCAATCGAGTTTGGTATTCAGCCGATGCTCTTTACCAACGCTTCGGGCGCGCCGCTGTACTGCCCCTTCCCGTTGTCTATTGCCATTCCTGCCATGATGATCCCGCATATGCTGGTTGCCGGCGTGGTCGAGGGCGTGGCGACGGCTGCGATTTACGGTTTCATTAAGAAGACGGCGCCGAGCGTTATCGTCGGGCCCGAGGCCGTCGATGGCCAGCTTGCTGCCGAGGGCGCTGCTGCCAAGAAGACCTCGCTGGTCCCCACACTCATCCTGGTTGCCGTGCTTGTCGTGGCCACGCCGCTGGGCCTGCTGGCCACGGGTGACGCCTGGGGTGAGTGGGACGCCGAGGGCGCCGCGACCGCCGTTCAGGAGGCTGGTGACAACAGTCTGCAGACTTCGGTCGGCCTCGATACCCCGACCTTTGCCGACGCTCTGCCCACGGGCGATTATCTGCAGGCCTATTCCGAGGAGCAGGGTCTTGGCTTTGCCGGCCAGGCCGCGATGTATATTCTTTCGGGCGTGATTGGCGTGGCGGTGCTCACCATCGCATTCCGTCTGATTTCGCTGACGGTCAAGGAAAGCGGTGCTCATGGCAATAGCCAAGCTGCCTAGCTGGCTTGCGGCCGAGGAGCGATACGAGCCCGCGGGGGTTCGGCATCGAGTGATGCAAAAGAATGTCCTGCACCTGGCGAGCCTGCTTGAGCGGGTTCGCCTGGGTGGAGGCGCGCACGAGGGCGGGTCGATGGTCGACCGCGCCCTTTCTTGCGTTTCGGCTCCGGTGCGCCTGGTGGGGATGTTCGTCTGCGTCTTGTGCGTGTGTCTGACGCAGAGCCCGTTGTACCTCATGTTGATGGCGGCTATCGCGCTGGTGCTCGTTGCCGTGCGCCCCGTACGCGGGCTGCGGGCAACCTTTGCGCCGGCGCTTGGCGCTGCGGGGCTCGCAGTGGTTCTGGCGCTGCCTGCCCTGCTGCTGGGCGCTTCCGCTACGGGCGCCATGCTCAAAATTGCGCTTAAGACGTTCATTAACGTGTCGCTCGTGCTGGGCGTTTCGTGGACGCTTACCTGGAGCCGCATGTCGGCGGCGCTCAAGACGCTACATCTGCCCGACGAGGTCATCTTTACGTTTGATATGGCGCTCAAGCACATCGAGGTGCTGGGACGCACGGCGCACGATCTGTGCGAATCGGTCATGCTGCGCAGCGTTGGCCGTGCGCCTGAGGGGTTTTCGCGTACCGATTCGATCGCGGGTATCATGGGCATGACCTTTATTAAGGCGATGGAATGCAGCCGCGCGATGGACGAGGCCATGCTCTGCCGTGGCTTTGCCGGCGCGTATCCGGCTCCCGCGCGGAGCGGCTTTGGCTGGTGCGATGCCGTTTACGCGGCCGTTGTGGTTCTGCTCGCTGTGTTGTGCGCGGTGCTGTAGCGCGGGCGGTCGATCCGTTGATGTGAATAGGGAAGGGCGACGTTTTGGCAAACGATACGAATGACGCGATGGGCGCGAGCGGTGCTGCTGGCGCCGAGACAACGCCGCTCATCGAGTTTCGCGACGTGGTGTTTTCCTATGCGGGCCATACGGTGGTCGATGGCGTTTCGCTGCAGGTGGACCGTGGGGAGCTCGTTGCCCTGCTAGGTCCCAACGGCTGCGGCAAGACGACGATCATGCGCCTTATCAACGGCCTTGAACTTGTGGACGCGGGCACGTATCTGTTTGACGGGCATGCGGTCGATGCGGCATATCTCAAGGATTCCGCGGTTGCCCAGCGGTTCCATCAGCGCGTGGGCTTTGTGTTCCAGAATGCCGATGCGCAACTCTTTTGTGCCACGGTCGGCGAGGAAGTCGCGTTTGGCCCGGCTCAAATGGGGCTGCCGGCAGACGAGCTCGAGCGCCGCGTCCGCGATGCCATGGAGCTGTTCCAGGTTGCCGATCTGGTCGATGCCTCGCCTTATCAGCTTTCGGGCGGGCAAAAGAAGCGTGTTGCGCTGGCTGCCGTCGTGTCGATGAACCCGGATATCTTGGTCCTCGACGAGCCTACCAATGGACTCGACGAGGATTCATGCGACATCGTGGTCAACTTCTTGCTGGCCTACGTCGCGGCGGGTAAGACGGTCTTGATGAGCACGCATCACCAGGATTTGGTGCGACGCCTGGGTGCCCGTGCAATCTATATCGATCGATATCACCATGTGGTCGAGGCGCCTTCGCCGTCGTATGGAACCGAAAGCGGTGCTACGGACTAGTTGCTGCGTAGAGCGTGCGTAGCCGCCCGCGCGGCTTTGCCGTGATGGTATAGTTATCCAGGTTTTTTATGGGGGTGGCTATGCCAAGTTGGAACATTCATATCGCTCAGACGGAGCGTTTGCTGGAGCGCACCGGTGCGCTTGCCAATAGCGTGCGCGACCGCAATGCCTTTTTGTTTGGCTGCGTGGTTCCGGATATCTTCGTGGGCTATATGGTCCCTGGCATCGCCGATCCCATCCCGTACCGCATTACGCACTTTGCCAAGCCTGAGCCCATCCCAAAGCCTCGTGAGCATGAGTTCTGGGATACCTATGTGGCACCGTTGCTTAAAAGTTCGCCCATCGGTGCGCCAGCCGCGGCGACCTCGATTATCGAGGAACGCGAGCGACTGAACCGCGTGCACTATCCCCAGCGCTACAAGGATGCCGAGCCGGTTGCCGGTCCCGGCGCCTGTGAGTTCTCGCTTGCGTCCGAGGACGTGGCGCAGTCGTTGCTCGATTTGACACTGGGTGTCTGGTCGCATCTGGTGGCCGATACCGTATGGAATACGCGCGTGAATCAGTACCTGGAGGTGCACGGCGGCAAGCCGTGCGAGGAGTTCCGCATTAAAAAGCAAGGCGACTTTGACTGGTTTGGCAAGACGCTGGGCATTGTTTCCATCCCGCGTGCGACCGATCGCCTGTATACCGCTGCGACGCGTTTTGGGCAGTATCCCATCCATAAAGAATATGTGCTCAAGACCATCGGCGTCATGCACGAGATTGTACGCGAAAACCCCGGTGAGCCCGACCATCCGCCATACCGCCTGCTAACCGAGGAGTTTTTCGATGCAACGTTTACTGAGGTCATCGAGCTGACCGAGGCCGGCTTTGCCGAGCGCGTCGCCGCTCCTGACGCGCCCGCGGTTCCTCTGATTGCCAGCTGTTAGCTGGTTGGCTTGACGGCGAGCAGCTCATCCCAATCGACCAATAGCTCCCGTCGAAGTGCGTCTTCGGCGGTGCGTTCCTGTTTGGTCTTTGGCGCGAAGGGCAGTCCCGCCTTTTTATGGATGAGTTCGGCGAGGTTGTTAAAGCTCTTCTTGTCTTTGATCTGTTCGTAGGTTATTTGGATGACATCGTAGCCCATGCTCGTGAGTGCGGTGGCGCGCTCGGCATCGGAGAGACTTGCGGCTTCGCTATCGTGGGCGGAACGGCCTTGGCATTCCAGGATGACGCCCATGCTGTCGGTGGCGCTCTCGATGAGGATGTCGGCGTAGCAGCAGGTTTTGTCGTGCAGCGAGCGCGCGGCTTCACTGAGTGGGATGCGCACGTTGTTTGCGATATGGACGCCTAGGCCGCCCTCGTCACGGGGGAGCGAGACGAGCATGGAGGTCTGAACTTCGAAGGGCGAGGCAGTCTGCCCCGTCATGCGCTCGGTTGCCCAGCGGAGCTGTTTGACGCCGCGCAGGCCTGCGGCCTGCTTGGCGAATGCGGCGATATCCGCCGCGTTCAGGAGCGGTGTGCGCTTCCATAGGTTGGTGTCTTTGCCGCTGGCGTCGTTAACTCGTTCCCAGCCGCAGTTGGGAGGAACGAGCTTAAGCGAGATGGCTTCATCGAGTTGTTGCTGCGTTCGCCTGCAGGGCTTAAACACCGCAAAGGAGCCACACATCTCGTAACAGGCCATGAGCAACTGGTTACGTGAGACCTGCGTAGCAAGGTTGAGCAGCGTAAACTCAGGCGACGTGACATCAAATCTATGCTCAGTCTGCCTAAACGACCCAGGAGGTGGCTCTTGGGTCAGGAGATGCGATTTAAACAGGCTTCGCGACCCGGATTGTGCCCGGGTGAATACAAGCCTGTGAAGCGGTGCGTGAAGCAGGTCTTTTACAACCGCATGACTTCTGAGGCCGCAACATCTGCGATCCATATTGCCAAGGCTAATGGCAGGGTAAAGACCCAGTATTTGCGGCGGGATGCGGTGATAGTTAAAAGCAGTTTGGCCGCATAGCGTCAGATCCACGATGCCCTCCTGGCTGAAAAGCGTGCCTATGGATTAAGGAGTGCCAGCGTCAATTCGGAAGTATGCGGCAAAATCTGAACCCTGTGAGCAGACCTGGCTTTTGAGGCTAGTTTATCAGGCATTTTGTTGCGAAAAAACGGGGTGTGCTCGGAGGTCTCAGAATTTGCCGCATACTTCCGAAAACGTGGCTGATCTTGACCTTGCTAAAACGATATAGCAGCTCTGCACGGGGTGTGGGTTTGCCGCCGGGCGAACACTTTTGGAGCCAGGAGTCCTAGTTCTGGGCCTTGAAGGGCGGATTTCGCGCTTTTGGTAAAGAAATGGGCGCGTGTTTTGCCGTGCCCCGGCTTTAGCGCACAGAAAAAGGGCCCGGAAGGCGAAGCCTTCCGGGCCCTTTGCAATGCAAGTCTGCTTGCAAGTGCGATTTAGCGCACCTGAGCGACGTAAGCGACGTTGGTCGAGGAGACCTTGTCCTCGAGCTGGACGCTCATGCGGGGATCGCCGGCGGTAGCGACGGTCAAATCGCCGGCCTCGACGTAGCCGAGCTCCTTAGCGGTCTCGATCGCCTTGACGATCGTGCCGTTGACGGTGCCCTGGGTAATCTCGGCCTGGTGCGGGATAACGCCCCAGTACATAATCATCTGCTGGACGGCCCACTCGTGGCGGGAGAACGCGCAGATCGGCATGTTGGGACGGAAGTGCGAGATCAGGCGAGCGGTACGACCGGTGGTCGTCGGCACGGTGATGCACTTGGCGCCAACGGTGGTAGCCATGTTCACAGCGGACATACCCACAACGTTGTTGACAACGCGGGTGCCATGAGCGTCGGCCGGAACCTCGAGCGGAGCGTGGGCCGGGAGGTACTTCTCGGTCTCGAGAGCAATGCTGGCCTGCATCTTAACGGCCTCGACCGGGTACTTACCGGCAGCGGACTCGCCGGACAGCATAACGGCGTCGGTGCCGTCGTAGATGGCGTTAGCAACGTCGGCAACCTCGGCGCGCGTCGGGCGCGGGTTCTGCTGCATGGAGTCGAGCATCTGCGTAGCGGTGATAACGGGCTTGTAGGCCGCGTTGCACTTGGCGATGATCTCCTTCTGGATGTGCGGAACGAGCTCGGGCTTGATCTCGATGCCCAGGTCGCCACGGGCGACCATGATGCCGTCGGAAGCCTCGAGGATCTCGTCGAAGTTCTCGACGCCCAGGGCGCACTCGATCTTCGGGAAGATCGTCACGTGCTCGCCACCGTTCTCGCGGCAAAGCTCGCGGATGCCGCGGACGGACTCGCCGTCACGGATGAAGGAAGCGGCGATGTAGTCGATGTTCTCGGTCAGGCCAAAGAGGATGTCCTGACGATCGCGCTCGGTGATAGCAGGCAGCGAGATGTTAACGTTGGGCATGTTGACGCCCTTGCGCTCGCCGATCAGGCCGTCGTTCTTAACGACGCAGGTCATATCCTGGCCGTCGACGGACTCGACCTCGAGAGCAACCAGGCCGTCATCGATCAGGATGAGGGAGCCCTTCTCGACCTCGGAGGGCAGAGCCAGGTAGTCGAGGGAGATGTGCTCAGAGGTGCCGTGGAAATCCTCAGACGTGGGCTGAGCGGTGACGACGATCTTGTCGCCGGTCTTGACGGCAACCTTCTTGCCATCGACCAGAAGGCCGGTGCGGACCTCAGGGCCCTTGGTGTCGAGCAGGATGCCGACGGGCAGACCGAGCTCCTTGGAAATACGACGGACGCGCTCGATGCGACCGTGGTGCTCGTCGTAGGAGCCGTGCGAGAAGTTAAAACGGGCGACGTTCATGCCCGCCTTGATCATCTCGCGGATGGTCTCGTCGCTATCGCAGGCGGGACCCATGGTGCATACAATCTTGGTGCGCTTGTACATTCAGACCTCCATCTGACATCGTCTTGCGCTGATAGATAAACCATAAGAAATAAAACCGAGAAGATTATAACGAATTGCCGACCGAATACCCCTAAAAATCGACCGTATGCCGAATTAGAAGTTCATTTTTTGCTGGGAAAACGGTATATGCAAAATCTTTACCATCCGCTCTTACCGCTGCTATCTGGGCGATATTTCAGTTTGACGATGTGCCGAAGAAAAAACGTTTTATCAATGTTGAGCATCACACCGTCTGCACCGTTGCGCTCGGACCGTGTTTCCAGATGGAATGTTTTGGCTAGACGCGCCGCTTTGGGGTACCATAGCTCCACTATCAACTGCCGCTCAGCACGGCAGCCTTGATGAGCCCTTGCCCTTCTCCTGGGAATTATGATCGGGCATCAATCTGCTGAGTGGCCCGAATCCCAGGAGGGGACTCTATATGCAAAAGGAATACCTGTCCGCCGCGGCGGAGGTGCTCAGCGACCAAGGTGTCGATGAGAACCTCGGCCTGAGCAACGGCGAGGCGTCGTCGCGCTTTGCCAAGACAGGCCCTAACAAGCTTGAGGAAGCCGAGAAGACACCGCTGTGGAAGCGCTTCTTTGAGCAGATGGCAGACCCCATGGTCATCATGCTGATCGCGGCCGCGGTTATCAGCGCGCTCACGGGCATGGTCAAGGGCGAGGCGGACTTTGCCGATGTCGCCATCATCATGTTCGTCGTTATCGTCAACTCGGTGCTGGGCGTGGTCCAGGAAGCCAAGAGCGAGGAGGCCCTCGAGGCCCTGCAGGAGATGAGCGCGGCGCAGTCCAAGGTGCTGCGCGACGGCAAGCTCGTGCACCTGCCGAGCGCCGAGCTCGTGCCCGGCGATGTGATCATGCTCGAGGCGGGCGACTCCGTTCCGGCCGACTGCCGCGTGCTCGAGAGCGCCACGATGAAGATCGAAGAGGCTGCACTCACCGGCGAGTCCGTGCCGGTCGAGAAGCACGCCAACGTGATCGAGCTCGCCGCAGGCACCGACGACGTGCCGCTCGGCGACCGCAAGAACATGTGCTACATGGGTTCCACCGTGGTGTACGGTCGCGGCCGCGCCGTCGTGGTCGGCACCGGTATGAACACCGAGATGGGCAAGATCGCCGGTGCTCTTGCCGAGGCCAAGGAAGAGCTCACGCCGCTGCAGGTGAAGCTCGCCGAGCTCAGTCGCATCCTTACCATTATGGTTATCGTCATCTGCGTCGTCATCTTTGGCGTCGACATCATCCGCCACGGCGTGGGTAACGTCCTTACCGACCCGACAGCCTTGCTCGATACCTTTATGGTTGCCGTCTCGCTCGCCGTCGCTGCCATCCCCGAGGGCCTGGTCGCCGTCGTGACCATCGTGCTGTCGCTTGGCGTGACCAAGATGGCCAAGCGCCAGGCAATCATCCGCAAGCTCTCTGCCGTCGAGACTCTCGGCTGCACGCAGACCATCTGCTCGGACAAGACCGGCACGCTTACCCAGAACAAGATGACCGTCGTCAAGCACGAGCTCGCTGCGCCCAAGGAAAAGTTCTTGGCCGGCATGGCGCTGTGCTCCGATGCCCAGTGGGACGAGGAGCTGGGCGAGGCCGTGGGCGAGCCGACCGAGTGCGCACTCGTCAACGATGCCGGCAAGGCTGGTCTTACTGGCCTGACTGCCGAGCACCCGCGCGTGGGCGAGGCCCCGTTCGACTCGGGCCGTAAGATGATGTCCGTGGTCGTCGAGACCCTGGACGGCGAGTACGAGCAGTACACCAAGGGCGCGCCCGACGTGGTGATCGGCCTGTGCACCCATATCTACGAGGGCGATAAGGTCGTCCCCCTGACCGAGGAGCGTCGCGCCGAGCTCGTGGCAGCCAACAAGGCCATGGCCGACGAGGCCCTGCGCGTGCTGGCGCTGGCGAGCCGCACCTACACCGAGGTTCCCGCCGACTGCAGCCCCGCTGCGCTCGAGCATGACCTGGTCTTCTGCGGCCTGTCCGGCATGATTGACCCGGTCCGCCCCGAGGTGGCCGACGCTATCCGCGAGGCGCACGATGCCGGTATCCGCACCGTCATGATCACGGGCGACCACATCGACACCGCCGTGGCCATCGCCAAGCAGCTGGGCATCGTCGCCGATCGCAGCCAGGCTATCACCGGTGCCGACCTCGACCGCATGAGCGACGAGGAGCTCGACGCGCGCATCGAGGACTACGGCGTGTACGCCCGCGTCCAGCCCGAGCACAAGACACGCATCGTCGAGGCTTGGAAGTCGCGCGACCAGATTGTGGCCATGACGGGCGATGGCGTCAACGACGCCCCGTCCATCAAGCGCGCCGACATCGGCGTGGGCATGGGCATCACCGGTACCGATGTCACCAAGAACGTCGCCGACATGGTGCTTGCCGACGACAACTTCGCCACCATCATCGGTGCCTGCGAAGAGGGCCGTCGCATCTACGACAACATCCGCAAGGTCATCCAGTTCCTGCTTTCGGCCAACCTTGCCGAGGTCTTCTCGGTGTTTATCGCCACGCTCATCGGCTTTACCATCTTCCAGCCGGTGCAGCTGCTGTGGGTGAACCTGGTTACCGACTGCTTCCCTGCGCTCGCGCTGGGCATGGAGGATGCCGAGGGCGACATCATGAAGCGCAAGCCGCGCAACGCCAAGGACGGCGTCTTTGCCGGCAATATGGGCCTGGACTGCGTGGTTCAGGGTCTGATCATCACCGTGCTGGTGCTGGCGAGCTTCTTTGTGGGCGTGTACTTTGACATGGGCTACATCCACATCGCCGATATGGTCGCCGGCAATGCCGACGAGGAAGGCGTGATGATGGCGTTCATCACGCTCAACATGGTTGAGATTTTCCACTGCTTCAATATGCGCAGCCGTCGTGCGTCGCTGTTCGCCATGAAGAAGCAGAACAAGTGGCTGTGGGCTTCTGCCGCGCTGGCACTGGTGCTGACGGTGATCGTTACCGTGCAGCCGACGCTTGCCGAGATGTTCTTTGGCCCTGTGACGCTTGAGCTCAAGGGCGTTCTTGCCGCGCTGGGCCTGGCCTTCCTGATCATCCCGCTGATGGAGATCTACAAGGCGATCATGCGCGCGGTCGAGAAGGAGTAAGTTAACCTGTCCGGGCCCGCCCCTGCGTGTTTTCTTCTTCGCTGGTCCTCGCGCTTCGCGCTGCGGGATCGCTCAGAAGAAAACACTCCCGGCGGTCGGGCCTTCGGACAACCTCTCGGGACCGTAAGCTGAGGGAAAGATTGTGAGCCGATCGAGCGTTTGCTCGACCGGCTCTTTTTGATTTAGGGCTTTGCCCGGCCAGCTCTTTTTGATTTAAAATACCTGCTCAGTTGTGATTTGTGGTGCTGGGAGGCGCTTGTGGGCAAGGCGAAGGCTAAGGCGAAGAAAAAGACGACGGGGGCGCGGGCTAAGCGTGACCGTCGTCGGAAACTCGCGACCGAAGCGCCCGTGTCTGCCGAGGAGTTGTTGGCGAGCGTACCGGGGCTCGATGCGCTGCAGGATGTTCCGGCGTTTGATGACCTGCCGGTCGATGAAGCCCAGCAGACTGCCTTTGATGATTTCTGCGCACATGCCGAGGAGCCCGAGCAGATGCAGCTGGGTGCCGTTATTCGCCTGGATCGCGGGTTTCCGCTGGTGGCCACTGCCGACGACACCTTTCGCGCCGAGCATGCCGTGGGGTTTGCCAAGTCGCGCGGCGAGGACGAGGTCCTGCTGCCTGCCGTGGGCGACCGTGTGGCGGTGCGCCGCGCTCCCGGGCACGATATGGGCGTGATTGAGTGCGTGCTGCCGCGCCGTACGAGCTTTGAGCGTTGGCGCGGCCGTGCCCGTGGAGAGCGCCAGGTGCTCTGCTCCAACGTGGATAGCGTGCTAATCGTGCAGGCGCTCGGTGCCGGTGAGGTGCTGCTCGACCGCGTGGCGCGCTCGCTGGTGTTGGCGCTCGACTGCGATGCCGAGCCGGTGGTGGTGCTTACCAAAGCTGACCGCTGCGATGCCGAGGAGCTCGAGCGCGATCTGGACCGCGTGCGCCGCCTGGTGGGTCCGGACGTGCGCGTGATCGTGACGTCCTCTGCCGAGGGCCGCGGCCTGGACGAGGTCCGTGCCTGCGTGCCCGCCGGGAGCTGCGCCATGATTCTGGGCGAGTCGGGTGCCGGTAAGTCGACGCTGCTCAATGCACTGCTGGGCCACGATACGTTGTCGACCGGCGGTGTGCGCGAACGCGACGACCAGGGCCGTCACACTACCGTCGCGCGCGTGATGGTGGCGCTGCCGGGCGACGCCGGCGTGATCGCCGATGCCCCGGGCCTGCGCAGCCTACCGCTCGTGGGTCACGAGCGGGGTCTGGCGCGCGCCTTCCCCGAGATTGTCGAGGCATCGCGCGCGTGCCGGTTTGGCGATTGCACACATACCCATGAGCCGGGTTGCGCCGTTCGCGAGGCCGAGGACGCCGGGCAGATTGACAGCCTGCGTCTGGAAACGTTCCAAAACCTGGCATCATCCATGCGCGTGAGCGCTCAAATGCTCGATCCCGATGTCCATCTGTAATTGATTTTTCCTATGACAGCCGTCTCCCAACTGTTCGGGAGACGGCTTTTTTGCTGCGGAAAAGCCTCGAAACATGCAGCTTGCTGACGTGCTGACCAAAACCTTGCCATGAGCTTGACGGGCTGGTCAGCTTTTGGTCAGCGATTGGTTTGACATCGAAAACCAAGATCGCGATTGCGCCGCTTTGCACTCTGACCGCCCAGACAATGGTGGTACGGGCATTCGCCCGGCACTGCCATGAGAGGAGCGGCCGTGAACAAGAGCAAGCGCATCGCCATCAGTCTGGTCGCGGGCGTGCTCGCTGCTCTGCTCTGCATGGTTTACGGCTCGTCGATCCGCTCGCAAGCCGAACGGGTCCAGGCTGAGACCTTGGCCAAGTACGGTGGCGATCGCGTCGAGGTATGCGTCGCGGCGCGCGATATCGATGTGGGCGAGACCCTCGATGAGACCAATGTCATAACCCAGGAATGGCTGACGAGTCTGCTGCCGCGTGACGCGGCGACCGAGCTGCGCCAGGTGCGCGGCGACGTGACGACTTCGCGTGTTCCCAAAAACGCCGTGATCTGCAATGTCTACACCAAGGCCGAGAGCCACAAGCTCGAGGTGCCTAAGGGCAAGGTCGCCGTTTCGGTGGCGGTCGATGCCGAGCACTCGGTCGGCGGCGCCACGGGCGTGGGCAGCTACGTGGATGTGTATGTGCAAAAAGACGGCGTAACCGATCGGCTGTGCGGCGCGTACGTGATCGATACCAGTGAGGATTCCGGTGCCACGCGCGAGGGCAAGATCGAATGGGTGACGCTGGCGGCTGACCCCGAAGACGTCAAGGAACTGCTGGGAGCCTCGGGCAAGGGAACGGTCAGCTTGACGATTCCTGCCACGGCGCGCGGCAAAAAGAGCGGAGGCGACGAGTGATGAAGGCGATCTGGCTTGCGTGCTGCGCGTGCGGCGATTACGGGCTGTTGCAGCGGGAAGTCGAGGGCCGTGATGCGGGTGCACAGGTGCTTCGCGTGGGTGACCTGGACGGGCTGATTTCCATGGCTCGGGCGTTTCCGTCGCGCCGCGGGGCTGCCATCATCGCGGCGTCTCTGTTTGATACCGAAGATGTGCGCAAGACTGTTGCGCGCCTGACGGCCGAAGGCCGCGTGAGTCGCGTGGTCGTGTTGATAGAAGCGCTCGATCCGTCGGATATCGAGGGGCTGTTTCGCGCGGGGGCGACCGAGGTCATCGCTGCGCACAGTATATGCGGCAACGGGCGCGCGGGCGAGGGAGCGGTTGATTCCGATCGGCACATGACGATTGAGCCCGATGCTTTTGTTGATAGGGAACCCGGGGCGCCTCGCGCTACAAGAGGCCCGCGTGTTGATGATTATGGAAAAGCGGAAGCCGAGCATGGTCGGCGCCCCCGGAACCCCCTTGTATACGATGACGCTGGAGGGCCGGCGCAGCATGCTGGCGACTCCCCGGCTGTAGATATGGGATACGTGCACGGCGTGAATCTGGCGGATGAACTCGACGAAGTTGAGGGCTTTGCCGGGTGCGGCGAGTTATCGCTGATGCAGCATGAGCAGATTGCGCAGAACGAACCTGCCTCGCAGACCGAACAAGCTGCCATGCCGGCTTGGACGCAGCGTGTGGTTGCGGCGGGGGAAACGGGGACGCTGCCACCGACGCCCGCTCCGCCTCCTCCGATGCCGCCGGCAGACGCTGCCGCTCCGCAGCATCGAGCTCCGGTCATCTGTGCCATTTCGGGTTCGGGCGGTTGCGGCAAGTCGACGATCGTTGCCACCATGGCACACACATCGTCGCTGTTGGGCTTGCGTGCCGCCGTGCTCGACCTGGACCTGATGTTTGGAAACCTTTACGACTTGTTAGGCGTCGATGCTCCGCGCGATATGGCGGCACTTATCGAGCCGTCGGCGGCGGGCGCGCTTGCCGAGCCGGATATCGTGGCCACATCGATGCGCGTGGCGCCGGGCGTTACGCTCTGGGGCCCCGTCGCGGCGCCCGAGCAAGCCGAGCTCATGGCACGTCCGGTGGAGCTACTGCTTGATGTTCTGCGTCGCGAATCCGACGTGGTCTTTATCGATACCTCGGTCTTTTGGGGCGACGCCGTGGCGGCTGCGGTGGCGGCGAGCGACCGCTGCCTGGTCGTTGGCGATGCGGCGGTATCGTCCGCGACATCGGCGTCGCGCGTCATTGAACTGGCAAGTCGAGTAGGTGTGCCGCGCACGCGCATGAGCGCCGTGTTCAACCGGTTCGGTGCGCGCGGGGCAGACGAGGACGTCGCCATGCGCTTTGAGATTGCCTGTGCGTTGAGCTCCAAGATTCGTATCGCCGATGGCGGGCAGGATCTCGCCGCGCTCATGGCGTTTGGGCGCGCTGACGAGGCAGTGGGGCAGACCAGCGCTTTTGCGACCAGCGTGCGCGAGGCCACGCGCGAGATGCTCGTGGAACTGGGGTGCGCCGTCGGCCCTTGGAGCGATATGGTCGCCGACCGTGCAACGCGTACCGAGCGCCCGCGTATCCGCCTTCCCTGGTCGCGCGAGGGTGATCAGCGATGAGCCTGCAAACAAGGATTAAGGCTGCCGGCGCTGCAGCGGCGGCAGCGCCTGTAGATGCGGGGCGTCGCCGCGCGGTGAAACGACGCACCAAGCGCGCCGTGATGGACCGCATGGGTTACGACGAAGTGGCGCGTATCAGCGCCTATATCGACCCGGCACTTGCCCGCTCGGAATTGCGTCCCGCGGTGGAGGCGGCGCTCAATGTTGAGGAGCCGACCGATCTCGCGACGCCCGAGCGCGAGACCATCATCGACGAGATTTTGGATGACGTGGTGGGCCTGGGGCCGTTGCAGCCGCTCATCGAGGACGACACCGTTACCGAGATCATGATCAACGGCTGCCGCTCGGCTTTCTTTGAACGCGGCGGCGTCTTGCACCCCATCGAGCATGCGTTTGAGGATGATGAGCAGATCCGTGTGCTTATCGACCGCATCATCTCGCCACTTGGCCGCCGTATCGACGAGCGCAGCCCCATCGTCAACGCCCGCCTCAAAACGGGCTATCGCGTCAACGCGGTGATTCCGCCTGTGGCGATTGACGGACCGATTCTCACCATCCGAAAGTTCTCGGACCGCATCTGCTCGCTGGACGAGCTTGTGGGGCTGGGGTCGCTGCCGCTTTGGTATGCGCAGCTGCTGTCGTGCGCGGTGTCGCTGCGACAGGACCTGGCGGTTGCGGGAGGCACGGGATCTGGCAAGACCACCCTGCTCAACGCGTTGTCATGCGAGATTTCCACTGGCGAGCGCATCGTGACGATCGAGGACTCTGCCGAGCTCAAGTTTGCGCATCATCCGCACGTGGTGCGCCTGGAGGCGCGCGAGGCTTCAATTGAGGGCGAGGGCGCGGTGACGATCCGCGACCTGGTGACCAATGCCCTGCGCATGCGCCCCGACCGCATCGTGGTGGGCGAGGTGCGCGGTGCCGAGTGCTGTGACATGTTGCAGGCCATGAACACGGGCCACGACGGGTCGCTCACCACACTTCATGCGGGTTCAGAACAGGAGACCGTGGTGCGTCTGACGTTGCTTGCACGTTATGGCATCGATCTGCCGAGCGAGCTCATCGAGGAGCAGATTGCCATGGCGCTCGACGGCATCGTGATGTCTGAGCGCCACGCCGATGGCAGGCGTTTCGTCTCCTCGTATTCGGGGGTGCGTCGCGCCGCGTCGGGCGGCGTAGAGCTCGAGCGCTATGTGACTTTCGATGCCGCCGAGCGCACCTGGACGCTTGACCGCGAGCCGCCGTTTATCGCAGAAGGCCTGCGGTCGGGGACGCTCACACAAGAGGAGGTGGACGAATGGAGGTCGCTGTGCCCCTCGTCGTAGGGGGTTTGGCAGGGTTTTCTGTTGCGACGGCGTGCGGGGCGGAACCTCGTGTGCCGCAGGTGCCGCCGGCGGAGCTGGCGCATCAGGCGCTCGAGACGGTGGCAGAGAAGCTGCCGCGTGAGCTGGTGGAAAACGATCTGCTGAAAAAGATCGCCCGTTCGTGGGCATCGCTGGCTCCGGCACATCGCCTTGGTCTCGTGATTGAAGATGCTTCGGGGCGTTTGGCGTTTCTGCTGCTATCGAGCGGTGTCTGCTGCGTTTTACTAACGATGGTGTCGTTATCGCCCCTCGGATTTGCCTTGGGACTTGTTGCTCCGATTGCCGTTGGCGCCGCTCGGGATGGCTTTGAGAGCCGGCGCGAGCAACACGATGCAGAAGAGGCCATGCCCGAGGCGTTTACCGCACTTTCCATGTCGCTTGCCTCGGGACATTCGCTGGCCCAGGGCATGCGCTTTGTGGGCGCCCATGCGCAAGAGCCGGTGCATACCGAGTTTTTGCGGGTGGCGGCGGCGATCGATTGCGGCATCTCGGCGACCGACGCGCTCGATGACTTGCTCGTGCGCATCGACGTCCCCGGTCTTTCGCTTGTGACCTTGGCGCTTAAGGTATCTCAGCGCACCGGCGCTCCGCTTGCCGACTTACTGTCCGAGGCGTCGAGCATGGTGGGGGAGCGCATTGAGCTCAAGCGCCGCCTGGATGTCAAGACGTCGCAGGCTCGTATGTCTGCGCATATGGTCGCGGCGATGCCGGCGGGCATGTGCGCGGTGTTGGCGCTGCTTTCGGCAGATTTTCGTCGCGGTCTTGCGACGCCTGCCGGCGCGGGCGCTGTGGTGCTGGGCCTTGCCCTCAACGCCGTTGCCCTGGTGGTTATCCGGCGCATTATGCGGGTGGAGCTATGAGCGCCCCGGTTGCAGTTGCGGCTTGCCTGTGCGCCCTGAGTGTATTTATCGCGACGGGTTTGGATCGGGCGGATGCACGCAAGATCGCAGGGGCCTGCAAGCGCGAGACGGTGCTGGTCGCTGTCGCGGGTCGCTCGGTGGTCGATGCTCTGACCGCGCGAGTGAAGGGCGCGGTTGGAGCGGGCGGCCCGGCGCGAGTGTCGCTCGGCGAAGTGTCCGAGATGATCGATGTTGTGCGCTTGGGTCTTTCGGCCGGTCTTTCGTTTGATGCGGCGCTTGAGATTTTCTGCGCCAACCGCCGGTCAGTGCTGGCTCTTCGACTTGAGCGGGCCTGCATGGCGTGGCAGGTGGGCGTGGGCACACGTGAGGACGAGTTGTTGGCCGCCGCGCGCGATCTGGACGTGCGAGCGCTCGAGACCTTTGCCATCACGGTGGGGCAGGCGCTCGCCCTGGGTGCCCCACTTGCCGAGACGCTGGCCGCTCAAAGTCGCGAGATCCGTGCGGCTCATCGCGCCGCGGTCGAGCGTGAGATCGAGCGTGCGCCCGTCAAGCTGCTGATTCCCACCGGCACGCTCATCTTGCCGGCGTTGCTTCTGTCCATATTGGGCCCGCTGCTGGGAGCAGGCGGGATGATGTAGGGAGGAATACATGAACACGATGGTCGAAGTTGCTGACAAGGCTTGGAACTGGGCTTTTTGCCGGGCGATCCGCGCTCGCCAACATGCCAAGGAGCTGTTGCGGGAGGAGAGCGCGCAGGGTACCACCGAGTACGCCATTTTGGTGGGCGTGCTCGTGGTGATCGCGATTATTGCCATCGTTGCATTTAAAGGCAAGGTCCAAGATCTATGGAACGCTATCAGCGAGGGCATCAACAGCCTGTAGAGGGCGAGCGCCCCATCGGGGTGCTGCTGGTGTTTGCTTGCCTGACCGTGGCGATAGCGGCGGTGCTTTGGGGGCTTAACGCCGCGCGGCAGCAGCGTCCTGGGGCCGCCTTCGATTCGGGTTCAGATTCGGCGGTGGCGTCTCAAAAAGATGAGATGCGAGATGCGGACGATTCGGATGTCGCTGTCACGGCGCAAACCTTTCTGCGGACGCTCGGCAAACGGTCTGGCACTGCGACGGATTCGCCTGAGGACAACGCGATTGCGGTCCGGCTTGCATGGTCCGAGGACCGACCGATGACCGAGGCAGCGGCGGATATGTTACGCGCCTACCGCGAGGTGCCAACGGCCCAGCTCGCCCTGAGCGGCTATCTCGATATTAAGGGCAACGTATGGGGCGCCATTGTGCGCGATGGGCGCGGCTGGGTCGATATGGTGACGGTTGCCGCGGATGCTGGCGATGCTTCGTGTCGTCTGCGCGCGGTGCGTCTGGTCCCGCAAACAATAAGCTCAAAGGAGGGATCGTGAAATGCATGACGTCCTGCGCGAGGAATCTGCCCAGGCGACGGTCGAATACGCCATCGTCACGGTGGCGCTGCTATCGATCGTGCTGGCGATTGCGGGACTTTGGCGTGCTGGCACCGATGGACGCTTGGCGGCGCTGGTTGAGCGGGCGGCATCCCATGGCGTTGCCTCGACGTCGGTTATCGACGCCGCTGCGGGCGCTAAGGACATCGCGTTGTATTGATATCGCGCGCGAGGACCGGGCGCAGTCTACGGTCGAGGCCGCTTTTTTGCTGCCGACGTTTCTGACGCTCATCCTTCTCGCACTGCAACCGGTGTGCCTGCTTTATACGCGCGCGGTCATGGAGTCTGCCGCCGCCGAGACCGCGCGGCTCATGACCACGACGACGGCGGAGGACGACGATCTTAAGGAGTTCACCCGCCGCCGGCTTGCCGCAGTGCCCAACGTTTCGATCTTTCATGCCGGCGGGCCGTTGTCGTGGGATATCGAGCTTAGCCGGGCCGATGCGGGTGGCGTCTCGTCCGTGTCCGTTTCCGGCGAGGTCAAGCCGTTGCCTGTGATCGGTGCGTTTGCGCAGGCTATGGGTGGTACCGCCGAGGGCGGCTACGTTGAGCTCAAGGTCGATGTCTCGTATCAATCGCGTCCCGAATGGCTGGAGGGAGATTATGATTCGTGGATTGCTGCATGGGATTAAGCGTTTCTGGTCTAGACGCGTTTTGACGCGTCGTCCGAGCTGCCATCGCAAGCGAGGCGGCTTTATGGGTCGAGCCGGTATCGACCTGTTTATCGAAGACGGCGCCTATACCACGCTTTCTTCTGCCGTGGTCATCCTAGTGGTGCTCACGTTGTTGTTTTCGTCGACCGCGGCGATATGGAGCATGTCGCGTGCCGGGGATACTCAGGTGGCGGCCGATAGCGGCGCGCTGGCGGGTGCCAACGTAGTGTCGTCCTATCACACGGCTGCCACGGTGGTTGATGCGAGCATCTTGAGTTTGGGCCTGGCGGGTTTTGCCACGATCGGGACGGGCCTGGTCGCCATCCTCATCCCGGGTGCCGAACCAGTTGCCGGCAATATGGTCGACACCGGGATTGAGATCATTAAAACGCGCAACAAGTTTGCCAAAAGCGCATCGGAAGGCTTACAGAAAATCGAGACGGCTCTGCCATATCTGATCGCCGCGCGTGCCACGCAGGCGGTGTCGGCGCAGGATACCGATAGTGTGACCTATACCGGTACGGCGCTTGCCGTGCCCAGGACATCCGAATCGGACTTCGCCGCGCTCAAAGGGTCAGAGATCTCGACCGATACCATCGAGAGCACCTCAAAAGACCTTGACTATGCTGCCAAGGAACTGAAGAAAGCGTCCGAGAAAACGTCAAAGGCCAAGGAACGCGCCTGGCTTGCCGACTGCGGTGGATCGGACAGAGGCGCAGTCGGAAGCTGTTCGTGCATGTGGGAACGCGCGAAGAGCTTGGCGAAGCTTTCGGATATTGAGAATCAGCACTATGCCTCGAGTGTCACATGGGAGCCGCAAGTGGCGCTCGATCGCGCGAAGGCCTATTACCGCTTGCGCCTTGCAAACGAGGCGCCTCAGGGCTCAAGCGTCGAGATGAAGGCGGAGTCGGCGGCGCGCAAGGCGTTTTACACCTATGCGAGTACAGAGGTCAATCGTGCATATGTAACCGAGGGCGGAGATGAAGTTACTTCCTATATCCCGCTGTTGCCGCGCAACACTGACGAGGTGCGAGCGACGGAACTCTATTCCGATACGGCGTGGCCAACCAGTGCCATCGATGGCAAGATGTATCTGCATTACGGAACGAGTTGCCCCAACTATAAGAAGGGGGCGCCAGGCGGGCTGGCCTCGGTTGCTGATTATGACGGGCAGGACAGATGCAACAGATGCCATTTTGGCGTTTCGTCGCTCGGCGCCGTTGCGGCTCCTTCGACTTCTATCGAAAACGGCTTCGAGTACCACTTTGATCGATTCAAAGACGCTCTGGAAGACTACGTCGAATGCCGCAACAAAGAGCTCGAGCTCATGCGCCAGACCGAGGACGAGGCTGACCGTGCGGGTAATGCGTTTGACGAGGCCATTAGAGCGCTTTCGGGCGAGCGTCCGCGTATCGCTCCGCCCGGTCGCAACGGCGTGGTCGCCTTTGCGGTTTCGGGTGCCATCTCGAGCCCCGACGAGCTCAACTCTTCGTTTAACACGGCAGTCAGGCTTGGCGATCGCGGTGCTATCTCTGCCGCGGTGTTGGCACCCGATGACGCGACGGCGCAAAACAACGTGCTTTCGCGATTTTTCTCGACATTGAAGGAACGCTCGGGCGGCGTTGCCGGCGTGCTCGACGGCGTCGTGGATGTTTGGGGACGGCTGCTCGTAGGATACGGTGATATCCAAGGTTCAGCCGACGAACTTATGGACGAGATGATTAAAGGCCTAGGAGGGGGCAGCGGCGCGTTGGGCTCCATCGCATCGTGGCTCGGCGATACCGTTTCGGCGTCCGTGGCGGCGTTGGGTCTGGAGCCGTGCGACTTGCGCCTGCGAAAGCCGGTGCTGGCCGATTCCGCCAACGTCATTAAGAGTCCGGGGTCTGACATTGCCGGTCTCTCTCAAGCGCAAGACAAACTGCGAAATATTCCGTTGGGCGTGACCGATCCCAAGGCGCTTTGCGAGGCGTTGGAATATCAAGTCGAACGCACCATCAGCGGCACGGTGTTTACGCTTGCGGAGATTCCGCTGCCCGGCGGCGGTTCCATTCCACTTACCGTCGATGTCGCCACGCTGGTTGGCGCTCTGGGCGGTGGGTCGTAATGAGTGTCCGCATACGTCTGCGCGAGGAGCGCGCCCAAGCGACGGTGGAGATGGCAGTGGTTACGCCCGTTTTGCTGGTGCTGGCACTCATCGTGTACAACGTCATGATCTTTGCCAGCGCTGTCGCGCGCTTCGACCGCGTGGTACCCGACATCGTGTTGGCGCACGCCGTGGCGTCGGAGGGGGAGGGCGACGAAAGCTCTGCCGATGCCTCGGCGACGGTTCAGACTCAAATTCTGAATGCCATGGAAGGCTATGACTTGCGGATCGAAGTGTCGAGCGAGCAAGGCGCGGAGGCATCGGATGGTGGCCTGCTCTCCCTATCCGGTACGTTTAGGACCTACACCTGCACCATGCACTATGAGCCGTGGCCGACTTCTCTCAGCATCGCTGGCGTTTCGCTGGGGGCGCCGACAACGTTGTCGCACGAGCGCGCGGTGACGGTCGATCCATGGCGTCCGGGGGTGGTCATGTGACCGCGGTCTCGTCCTACATCGCCTACGCGCGGGCACTCAACAGGCTGGGTTGGACGCCGGCCGAGTTTGCGGTGGCGGAGTCGTTTGTCGTGCGCCTGCGCGGCATGCTGGGACGGCGTCCGGTTGCCGCCAACGGCCTGCCGCTCGTCATGGCGTTTCCACGCTGCTCTTCGGTCCATACGTGTTTTATGGCCTATCCCATCGACATCGCCTTCATCGATCGCGACGGCAATATCCTCGCGCGCTACGAAAACGTTTGTCCTTGGCGCATGTGCTCCTGCCCCGGCGCCTGGGCCGTACTAGAGCGTCCTTCAATCATTGTTTCGACCCCTGCTCTCCAACGCGTGCCGGCTTAAGGGACTGAGCGAAAAACTTCTTGCTGCCGGCTGATGCCTCTGACGTGCCGATTTATAGAACCGAGGCTGTGCTCAAAAACTTTTTTAAAATTCTCGGTTGACCGGAACGCGTCCTTGGTTATACTAATCAAGCCTTGAAACAAGGCACACCTCAAATGGCTGGGTAGCTCAGTTGGTAGAGCAGAGGACTGAAAATCCTCGTGTCAGGGGTTCGATTCCCTTCCCCGCCACCTTGAATTGACTAGGACCTCTGCAAAGGGGTCCTTTTCTTTTATCGAGGGCTCTGCGGAAACTGCGTCCCAGAATTTGGATTCAGAGTGGGATGCGTTTTCCGCTTTAAGGCCGCTTGGGAAAGCACGACCCGGAATCCGGCGTCAGAATGGGACGCGCTTCCCTTTTGCGGCCTTTGGCGGAAGCTGCGCCCCAGATCCCGCGCTCAGAACGGGACGCATTTTCCGGTTGAGGCCTCGAACGGAAAATGCATCCCAGTCTTTTGCGAAAAACGGGACGCGCTTTCCTGTGCCTGCCTCCGGCGCGCGTACACATCTCGTCGCACCATCCCGAGCCCGCCTGTCCCCAGACATCCCTCCCACTTTCGCGTCACTTTACAGACCGTTCGGTCGCCTGTCTGCATGCGCGGGTATACTCAAATCGATAGATATGTCATGCAAGAGCGATGCGGGCTTAGCCCGTATGATTCAAAAGGGGGCAGTGATGGAGAGGATACTCGGCGTTAATCTCTCTGGCTGGTTTATTCCCGAGCCTTGGGTGACCCCGTCGCTATATGCGGCGACCGGTGCATCCAACGCGGCCGAGCTGCAGGAGGCCATGGGCACCGCCGCCTATAACGAGCGCATGCGCCGTCATTACGAGACGTTTGTGAGCGAGGATGATTTCCGTCGCATGGCGCAGATCGGCCTCAACGCCGTGCGCCTGCCGGTGCCCTGGTATGCCTTTGGCTCACAGGAGTCCGATGCCTCCTACATCTCGGTTGTCGATTACATCGACCGCGCGATTGAGTGGGCTGCCAAGTACAACATTCGCGTGCTGCTTGACCTGGCGACTGTGCCCGGTGGCCAGGGCGATTCCAACGATTCGCCCGCCACGCCGGAGGCTGTTGCCGAGTGGCATTCGTCCACTAACGGCCGACATGTCGCACTCGACGTGCTCGAGCGCTTGGCCGAGCGTTACGGCGAGGCCGAGAGCCTGCTGGGCATTGAGCTGCTGGATACGCCGCAGATGAGCGTTCGCAAGAGCCTCTTTGCCATGACGGATGGCATTCCGGCTCACTACCTGCGCAATTTCTATCGCGATGCCTACGAGCTCGTCCGTTCGTATATGCCCGAGGATAAGATCGTCGTCTTTTCGTCTTCGGGGCATCCCAGCGAGTGGAAGCATTTTATGCGCGGCGCCAAGTACAAGAACGTCTACATGGACCTTCACCTGTATCATTACCGCGACGAGCATGCGCTCGACATCACGAGCCCCCGTGGCCTCGTGACTGCCATCTCGCGCAACAAACGCGAGCTCAAGGAGGCAATCGCGACCGGATTCCCCGTCTTGGTGGGTGAATGGTCGGGTGCGGCGATTTTTGCCAATTCGTCGGTTACGCCCGAGGGGCGCAATGCCTACGAGCGCGTGTTTATCGCCAACCAGCTGGCTTCGTTTGCGCCGGCTGCCGGTTGGTTCTTCCAAACGTGGAAGACCGAGAAGCGCATTGCGGCATGGGATGCCCGCGCGGCGCTCGGCACGCTCGAGCGCGGCATGATCGAATAGGTTGATATGACGCAACATGGCGCCCGTACGGGCAAACTTTATATGGTCGGTACGCCCATCGGTAACCTGGGCGACCTGTCCCCGCGCGTCGGCGAGGCATTTGGCGCCGCCGATGCGATCTGCTGCGAGGACACGCGCGTGACCTCAAAGCTGCTGATGCATCTGGGTATTTCCAAACCGCTCGTCCGCTGCGACGAAAATGTCATTGCAAGCCGTGCCGCCGGTCTGGTCGACCGTCTGCTGGCGGGGGAGACCCTCGCCTTTGCCTCGGATGCCGGTATGCCGAGCGTGTCAGACCCCGGCCAGGCGCTGGTCGAGGCGGCGCGCGAGGTCGATGTGCCCGTTGAGGTCATCCCCGGTCCCTCTGCGTGCGTTACGGCGCTCGTGTCGTCCGGCATTCCCTGCGAGCACTTCTTCTTCGAGGGCTTTTTGGGTCGCAAACATGGTGACCGTGTGCGTCGGCTGCAACGCCTTGCCGTGGTGCCCGGTGCACTCATCTTCTACGAGTCTCCACATCGCATCGTGGCGACGCTCGAAGCCGTGACCGAGGTTTTTCCCCAGCGTGAGGTTGCCGTCTGCCGCGAACTCACCAAGCTGCACGAGGAGGTCTTGCGCGGGCTCGCTGCCCAACTTGCCGAGGAGCTGCGTGCTCGCGGCGAGGTAAAGGGCGAGATTGCGCTGGTCATCGCGCCGCCGAGCGAGGATGAGGAGGCCGGTATCGTGCCGGTTGGCGCCGCGGCAGCGGATCCCGACGAGGCCCTGCGCGAGGATATCCGCGCCGCGCTCGAGGAGGGAGAGCCCGCCTCTGCGGTGGCCAAGCGCCTGTCTCAGAAGTATTCGCGCCGCAAGCGCGATGTCTATGCCATGGTGCTCGATATGCAATAGATGGAGGATATCCAGCCCTTGCGCTAGAATCATCCCCTGTATGCAACGTTTTTCTGGAGGACAAACCCCATGGATCAAAGCAAGCCTTCGTTCTTTATCACGACGCCCATCTACTACGTCAACGCCGATCCGCACCTGGGCACGGCTTATTCCACCATCATCGCCGACGTTCAGGCTCGCTATCGCCGCTCCGCCGGCTATAACGTCAAGTTCCTGACCGGCATGGACGAGCACGGCGAGAAGGTCGCCGAGGCCGCAGCCAAGCACAACATGACGCCGCAGGAGTGGACCGACAGCCAGGCCCCGCACTTCAAGGAGCTTTGGAGCAAGCTCGAGATTTCCAACGACGACTTCATCCGCACCACCGAGCCGCGCCAGCATCATGCCGTGCAGTGCCTGTGGGAGCGCATGAAGGAGTCCGGTTACCTGTATAAGGGCAGCTACGACGGCTGGTATTGCGTTCCTGACGAGACCTACTTCACCGATACGCAGGTCCAGAAGGGCGATGAGGAGTACGGCAGCGTCGGCCAGCACCTGTGCCCCGACTGCCACCGTCCGCTCGAGCGCGTGCAGGAGGAGTCCTACTTCTTTAAGCTTTCCGCCTTCCAGGACAAGCTGCTTAAGCTCTATGACGAGCATCCCGACTTTGTCGAGCCTGCGTTCCGCATGAACGAGGTTCGCAGCTTTGTCGAGGGCGGCCTTAACGACCTTTCCGTGAGCCGTACGAGCTTTGACTGGGGCATTCAGGTCCCGTTTGACGAGGGTCACGTGACCTATGTGTGGTTCGATGCGCTGCTCAACTATATGACGGCCGTCGGCTACGGTGTCGACACCGACGAGGCGCGTGCCGAGCTGGCCTATCGCTGGCCCGCGCAGTTCCACATCGTGGGTAAGGACATCATCCGCTTCCACTGCGTCATTTGGCCCGCCATGCTCATGGCCATCGGCGAGGCCCTGCCCGAGCACGTCTTTGCCCACGGCTTCCTGACCGTGCGCAATGCCGAGACTGGCAAGGCCGAGAAGATGTCCAAGAGCCGCGGCAACGCCATCGCTCCGCAGGACGTTATCGACATGCTGGGCGTCGAGGGCTATCGCTACTACTTCATGACCGACGTCGTCCCCGGCACCGACGGTGCCATCAGCTTCGATCGCATGGAGCAGGTCTACAACGCCGACCTGGCCAACAGCTGGGGCAACCTCATCTCGCGTTCGCTCAACATGAGCGGCAAGTACTTTGACGGTTGCGCGCCCGTCAAGCCCGCATCGTTCGATGCGTTCGACAACCCGCTGGCAAAGATCGCCGATGGTCTGGTCGAGCGCTACATGGCCAAGATGGACGTGCTCGATTACGGCGGAGCCAAGGACGAGGTCATGGAGCTCATTCACGCCGCCAACCACTACATCGAGGACTCCGAGCCCTGGGCGCTTGCCAAGGACGAGGCCAAGGCTGACGAGCTGGCATTTGTGATCTACAACCTGCTCGAGGCCATCCGCATCGCCGCCCACCTGCTGATGCCGCTCATGCCCCAGACTTCTGCCGAGGCCCTGCGCCGCCTGTCCTGCGAGGACGAGGCCGCGAGCGACGACCTCAAGGGCATTTGCGCTTGGGGCCTGCTTGCCGGCGGTCAGCCCGTCGAGAAGGGCGATCCGCTGTTCCCGCGTCTGGCGTAGAGACCGCGCGAGCGCCATATCGGCAATTTGCTGTTTAGCTGTAAGGGCATGGCCACCACGGTCCATGCCCTTTTGTTTCAAGACGCCGCCATCATGCTAAGGAGGCAACCATGACAACTTCGCCTTTGGCAAACCCCACGGCCACCAGGGAGCTGCTAGAGGAGTTTAGCCTTGCGACCAAGCATCGCCTGGGCCAGAACTTTCTAATCGACAATCATGTGATCGAGCGTATCTGCGAGCTTGCCGAGCTTGCAGGTGACGAGCGCGTACTCGAGGTGGGTCCGGGTTGCGGTACGTTGACACTTGCGTTGCTGCAGGAGGCGGCGTGCGTTACGTCCATTGAGGCCGATCCTGAGCTCGAACCGGTGCTCGACGCCCACGCCGCCGACTATGCCAACTTCCGCTTTATCATGGGCGACGCGCTTAAGGTGGGCCCGGAGCAGATTGAGCAGGCTGCCGGCGGCGAGCCCACGGTATTTGTCGCGAACTTGCCCTATAACGTGGCAGCGACGATCATTTTGCAATTTTTCCAGACGATGCCCGCGCTCAAGCGTGCCGTCGTCATGGTGCAAAAGGAGGTTGCCGATCGCATTGCCGCAGTGCCGGGCAACAAGACCTATGGCGGCTATACGGCAAAGCTCGGCCTGTATGCGCAGGTGACGGGTCGTTTTGAGGTACCGCCGCGTTGCTTTATGCCGGCGCCGCACGTGGATTCGGCCGTCGTGCGTATCGACCGTGTTGACGGCGTGGTGCCCGAAGGGCTCGATCGCGACTTTGTGGCTCGCGTGATTGATGCTGCATTTGCCCAGCGTCGCAAGACCATCCGCAATTCCATGAGCGCCAACGGCTTTGCCAAGGACGTGCTCGATGCCGCCTTTGAGGCTTGCGGTATCGCATCCACCACGCGCGCCGAAACGCTTGATGTTGCCGACTTTGTCCGCCTGGCCCAGGAGCTAATCCATGACGCTTAATGCCGAACGCGTGACGTTTACCAAGAAAAAGAAGACGGTTGCTTGTCCCGTGCCCTTGGCGCCGCTTGCCGACACGCATGCACATCTGCTTTCGTTCTGGGGCAAGGATGTGCCCGAGACGCTCCTGCGTGCCAAAGCCGCGGGCGTCGACCTGTTGGTGACGATGCTCGACCCCATCGCCGACAAGCGCAGCGTGACGGACTATAGTGACTGGCTCGTGCGCGAAATTCTGCCGATGCAGGATATCCCGCAGATCAAGTATCTTGCCGGCGTGCATCCGTATGGCGCGCCGGACTATACCGACGACGTTCACGCACAGGTCGTTGCCGCACTCGATGATCCCTTATGCGCCGGTATTGGCGAAATCGGCCTGGACTACCACATGGACTATGACGACGATATCGCGCCGGCACCCCATAACGTGCAGATTGACTGCATGGCGCGCCAGCTCGAGCATGCCGTGTGCCGTAACGTGCCGGTGGAGCTGCATCTGCGTCACGAGGACACGGACCAGGAGCGCACCTCGCACGTGGACGCCTACAACGTGCTTCGAGAGGTGGGCGTGCCCCAGGCCGGTTGTGTGCTGCACTGCTTTGGCGAGGACCGCGCCACGATGGAGCGCTTTGTGGAGCTGGGTTGCTATATCGCCTATGGTGGCGCGGCCACCTTTAAGCGCAACGACGACGTGCGCGAGGCATTTGCGGCAACCCCACTCGATCGAATTTTGTTCGAGACGGATTGCCCGTATATGGCTCCGGAGCCCATCCGCGGTCTTGAATGCGAGCCCGCAATGATCTCCATTACGGCAAACGCGCTGGTTAACGACCGTGTCGATCGCACTGGTGAGGATGCTGAGGCAATCGCGCGAGCAGCTTGGGAAAATGCCTGCAAACTTTTTCAAAAATAGTTCTTGCGTTCGCGATGGCGCTCCGTTATTCTAATTTCTGCACGCGGGCGTGGCGGAATTGGCAGACGCGTACGGTTCAGGTCCGTATGGGGGCAACCCCATGAAGGTTCAAGTCCTTTCGCCCGCACCATTGATTGAAAGAGCTCCCAGCAATGGGAGCTTTTTTGTTATGGGTCTCTTGTTGATGTCACGTGGCTGCTTCGTGCGGGTATCCTAGTGCCAACGTGTGCCTATCAGAGGAGAGACCATGCTGTTGTCCGGTATCATCGCCGCCCTTACCAGCCTTTTGATTCCCATCATCATTCTGTTGCTGCTGCTTCCCAACGCCTGCTATGTCGTTGAACAACAGCATGCCGTGATCATCGAGCGCCTGGGCAAGTTCAATCGCATCGTCAATGCGGGCTTCCACATGAAGGTACCCGTGATCGACCGCAAGGCCGCCACGGTGAGTCTGCGCACCATGAAAAACGGTTTTGGCATCGACGTTAAGACCCAGGACAACGTGACCATCGGCCTTGAGGTCTCTGCTCAGTACCACGTGAGCTATGACATGGGCGCCGGCCCGGCAGATTCGGGTATCTACAAGAGCTACTACATGCTGCAGGAGCCCGTCGACCAGATGCGTGACTTCATCACCGACGCCCTGCGCTCTTCGATTCCCGTCTACACACTCGATGAGGTCTTTGCCAAGAAGGATGACATCGCCAAGGATGTCAACGCTACCGTTTCCGAGCAGATGGCCGCCTACGGCTTCACCCTCGTGTCGACGCTCATCACCAAAATCGCACTGCCGACCGAGGTTGAGAACTCCATGAACGACATCAACGCCGCCCAGCGCAAGCGCGCTGCGGCACAGGAGCTCGCTGAGGCCGACCGCATCAAGCGCGTCACCGAGGCGACCGCCGAGGCTGAGGCAATGGAAAAGGCGGGCGAGGGCATCGCCAACCAGCGCAAGGCCATCGCGCTGGGTATCAAAGATTCGCTCGAGATCATACAGGAGACGGGTGTCGGCAATGACGAGGCCAACCAACTGTTCATGTTTACGCAGTGGTCCGAGATGATGACGGAGTTCGCTCGCACGGGTAAAACCTCGACGGTCGTGTTGCCAAGCGACTTTTCGCAGTCGGCCTCGATGTTCGAGCAGATGCTGGCTGCCGGTAAGGTTCAGAACGAGTCAAAGGAGTAGACACGCGTGAAATACACCGTCGTTTGTGTTGGCAAGCTCAAAGAGCGCTTTTGGAAGGATGCCTGCGCTGAGTACACCAAGCGCCTGGGTGCCTATGCCAAGGTTGATATCCGCGAGGTGGCCGATATCGACCCGGCCAAGGCGGGCGGCGTGGATGCCGCGCGCGACAAGGAGGGGGCGGCGATACTTGCAGCCCTGCCGCCTCGAGCGCATGTGATCCTGCTGGCCATTGAGGGCAAAGAGCGCTCGAGCGAGGAGTTTTCGGCGCGGCTCGATGATCTTATGCTGCGTGGTAACAGCGACATCGCCTTTGTGATTGGCGGATCGGACGGCGTGAGCGATGACGTGCGCGCACGAGCCGACGAGATGCTCAGCTTTGGACGCATTACCTTGCCGCATAACTTGGCGCGCGTGGTGCTGCTAGAGCAGATTTACCGTGCCTGCAAGATCAGTCGTGGCGAGCCGTATCACAAATAGGTCGGCAATACGAAACAATGGCGTGGGACAATACCTTTCGTTTTGAGGAATGTGTCTGAAAGGACTATGTGATATGAAGATTGGATTTGTCGGTTTTGGCAATATGGCGAGCGCTATGGCCGATGGCTGGATCGCTGCCGGTGTAGCTGCGAGCGACATGTGCGCCTGTGCGGGTCGCTACGACGCACTGGTTGAGCGCTGTGAGGCGCGCGGGATGGTCGCTTGCCACGATGCCGCCGAGGTGGTCGCCGCATCCGATATCGTGGTCGCTGCGGTTAAGCCGTACATGATCGAGAAGGTCTTCGCTCCGCTCAAGGGCATTCTTGCCGACAAGGTCGTTCTGTCGGTTGCCTGGACCTGGGACAGTGCCAAGTGGGAGCAGGTCCTGCCGGGCGTCGCGCATATCTCGACGGTGCCCAACACACCGGTTTCGGTGGGCGAGGGCGTCATCGCTTGCGAGAAGGCTTCCACGCTTAGTGATGAGCAGAGCACAGTGGTGCTTGATCTGCTTGGCAAACTCGGTGCGGTGGTCGAGCTCGATACGAGCCTGCTGTTTGTGGGCGGCACGGTGGGTGGTTGCGCTCCGGCATTTGTCGCCATGGCAATCGAGGCCCTGGGCGATGCAGCGGTCAAGCACGGTATCCCGCGTGCCGATGCCTATCGCATTGTGAGCCAGATGGTGCTAGGTACGGCAAAGCTGCAGCTTGCAACTGGCCAGCATCCTGCGGCGATGAAGGATGCCGTATGCTCGCCCGGTGGTGCCACCATCAAGGGCGTCGTTGCGCTCGAGGACGCCGGCATGCGCAGCGCCCTGGTCAAGGCAATCGACGCAACTCTCCAGTAAAACCGACCAAAAAAAGGACAGGTTTATTTTTGGCAGGTATTTTCTGCGGTTTGTCCTTTTAGCGAAAAGCGCCCCGCAACTGGCTCAATTCCAGTTGCGGGGCGCTTGCGTTTGCCCAGATAAAACCGACCAAAATAAACCTGTCCCTTTTTGGCAGGTTAGTCCCAGAAGCTGTCTTCCTCATCCTCGGACTTGGGTCCGCGGTCGACGTACATCTTATGGGTACGCTTCTCCATTACAAAGGCAAGAATCGCAAATAACAGGATGCCGCCAGCGAAAAGGATGGCAAAACCGGTGCGGGTGCTAAACAAAAAGGAAAAAACTGCGTCCATTGGGTGCCTTCTTGCGTAGTTGAGTTGGGTCGTAAACGTTCATAAGTATATACTTGCCCATACATGTACAAGGTTGCAACCTAAGTGGAATGTATATCGCCGGAGGATCTAATGCTTGATATCAAGTTTGTTCGCGAGAACCCCGATGCCATCGATACCGCCATGGCTAACCGCCAGACGTCTTGGGATCGCGAAAAGTTCTTTGAGCTCGACGACGAGCGTCGCGCCGTCATCACCGAGGTCGAGGAGCTTCAGGCCACGCGCAATACCGAATCCAAGAAGATTGGCGCTCTCATGAAGGAGGGCAAGAAGGACGAGGCCGAGGCCGCCAAGGAGGCCGTACGCGCCGTCAACGAGAAGATCGACGGCCTGGCCGAGCGCCGCAGCGCCCTCGAGCAGGAGCAGTACGACTTCATGGCTCACCTGCCCAACATCCCCTGTGAGGCCACCCCGTATGGCAAGGATGAGGATGAGAACATCGAGCGTCGTCGTTGGGGCACCCCGCGCGAGTTTGACTTCGACTTTAAGCCGCACTGGGACCTTGGCACCGACCTCGATATCCTCGACTTCGAGCGCGGCAACAAGCTCTCCGGCAGCCGCTTCACCGTCCTTGGTGGCGCTGGCGCCCGCTTGGAGCGCGCTCTCATCAACTTCTTCCTGGACACGCACACCAGCCGCGGCTTCAAGGAGTGGTGGCCGCCTATCGTCGTTAAGCGTCAGACCATGTTCGGCACGGGCCAGCTGCCCAAGTTCGAGGACGACGCCTATCACGTCTCGGGCGATAACTTCCTGATCCCTACCGCCGAGGTCGTGCTCACCAACCTGCACGCCGGTGAGGTTCTGGACGCCGACACCCTGCCGCGCCGCTACACCGCCTTCACTCCGTGCTTCCGCGAGGAGGCCGGTTCCGCCGGCCGCGATACCCGTGGCATCATTCGCCAGCACGAGTTCGACAAGGTCGAGATGGTCAAGTTCGCCAAGCCGGAGGAGTCCGACGAGGAGCTGGAGAGCATGACTGCCGAGGCTGAGTATCTGCTGCAGCAGCTGGGCCTTCCGTATCGCGTGATCAGCCTGTGCACCGGCGATCTGGGCTTCTCTGCCCGCCAGACCTACGACGTCGAGGTGTGGCTGCCCAGTTACAACGCCTACAAGGAGATCAGCTCTTGCTCCAACTGCGGCGACTTCCAGGCCCGTCGCGCCAACATCAAGTACCGCGACCCCGAGAACTTTAAGGGTTCGCGCTACCTGCACACCCTCAACGGCTCTGGTCTGCCGGCTGGTCGTACGATGGCCGCCATTCTGGAGAACTATCAGAATGCCGACGGCACCATCACGATCCCCGAGGTTCTGCGTCCCTATATGGGCGGCATGGAGAAGATCGTGCCCGAGGCGTAAGGTCTCTTGCAAACATATCGCATGATGAGCGGCGGGGCCATGGGGCTCCGCCGCCTTTGTTTGTGCGCGGCTTGCGACGTTTTGACGCGGAAGACGGCCAAAACAAAAAGAGGCCCGATTCCCGGGGGAAGCGGGAATCGGGCCCTGCTCGCGCGCTCGCGCTGCCCTGCGGGCTATTCTGCGCGTGGCGTCATGCCGGGTTTGGCGCTACTTTCTCGTTCCGGAGATGACAAGTCCGTTCTCCTCGCAGAGATCCTTGATGCTAATGTCCTTGGCCTCAAGCTTCTTTTCCTCAAGATCTTCTTCGCAGAACTCAATGGACTCGAGGAATGCCTTGCAGGCGGGGTCGTCGGTGGTCGCCATAAAGAGAGTGATCTCGACGCTTCTTCCGGAGTTGGGAATATCGGTCGCGAGGTGCATGCTCGGTGTCTTGTGCCACGTAAAGTTGACGGTCTTCCAGGTATACCGGCCGATGGTCACGTCTTCTCCACGCTCATAGCCATCGCGGGCCGAGTCGTTGGTGACAACCGTCTCGGCGTCCTTCGTGGAGCTTACGCCAAAGGAGATGACTTTGTTGCTATCCTCGATGCCGTTGAAGAGGATTTCAGACACATTGCCATCGCTTCCGCTGCGCGCCCATACGTCGTAGCCCTCGGGTGCGTAAGCCTTGAACCACGTAAAGTCGATACGGTCGTCGGCGGGCTTTTTGGACTCCTTCTTTTCGGTCGCCTGCTTGGGGGCGCTGCCGGCGTCGCTGCCAGCAGGCTTTGCAGAGCTACCGCCGTTGCAGCCCATGAGGGCCATGCTCAGGGCAAGAGCCGCAACGCATACCGCCAATAGCTTCTTAGTGATCTTCATGGGTTCTCGTCCTTTCTTGCTCGACCCTCTCCGTTTTCCTTACAGACCGTTGTGTGGAGCAACGTCTGTCGTACACAAATGAACTGCGGGGCTACTTTCCCGGCTTGTACTCAGTGAGGCCGTTTTCCTTGCAGAGGTCGGCAATGCTGATGTTCTTGGCCTCGTTATGCGCCTCTTCGAGGTTCTCGGGGAACTCGAGGGACTCGAGGAATGCCTTGACGGCGGGGTCGTCGGGAGTCGTCATGAACAGGTAGATAACGACGCTTTGGCCGGTATCGGGAATCTCGGAGATCAGTTCGACGCTCGGTGTCTTGTTCCAGGTGAAGTTGACGGTCTTCCAGGTGTACTTGCCGATGGTGATATCTTCACCTGCTTCGTAGCCGTCGCTCTCGGTTTCATCGGCAACGAGCGTCTCGGCGTCGTCGGACTCAACATCAAAGGAGATGGACTTATCGCTCTCGTCGACATTCTTGAAGCAAATGCTGCCGACGAAGCCGCCGTCGCCGCTGTCGGACCAGACGTCATAGCCCTCGGGCACAGAGGCCTTGAACCAGGTGAAGTCGATACGGTTGTCCGCGGGCTTCTTGGACTCCTTTTGCTCGGTAGTGCCCTTGGAAGCGCTCCCGCCACTGGAAGAGCTTGTGCCGCCGTTGCAGCCCATGAGGGCCATGCTCAGGGCAAGAGCCGCAACGCATACCG
>UQMV01000003.1 GCA_900542315.1 uncultured Collinsella sp. | reverse complement strand
GATTCAGTCGCGCGGGCAGCATTTCCCAGTTGACAAAACTATAGGAACACCCCCCGCGGGGAAATTGGTGACGCAGGTGTCGACGGCGCTGAGCGCTCCGTGTTTTGGTATGTGGATATGGCAGCCATCAACCTTTCTCGGCATGTGAAACTCTAGGCACATATGAGCATACCTGAGCGACGCAACACATGCGCTCCATCTATCCCAACAAGCTCCAGCGGTACCCGCACTTCCCATTTCGTGTAGAAAAGGGCCTGTATATACTTCCCATTTCGTGTATTGAATCAGGTAACCACACTTCCCATTTCGTGTATACAGCAGCTAGATTGGGCAATCATGTCAGTATTCAGACGTACGGCCTACAATAAACTCCTCGATTGGAAAGCGAGCAATGGATCCCGAGCCATCATGCTCGAGGGGGCCCGCCGCGTTGGAAAAAGCACCCTTGCCCAAGAGTTTGCGCAGTCCAAATACAAATCCCACCTCGTGATCGACGAATCTGTTGCGAGTGAAAAAAGAAGACCGGAGACTCAACTGGTCTCCGGCCTCATTTCTAAAAAACGTCTCGTGGTTCTACTCGTGCTGTCGGGCTTCTACCAGCCTGCAGAAGTCGTTGACGCTCATGAGCCATTCCCTTTGCGCGGGCGTGTAGGTTTCGAACAGCGATGAGGGCACAACGAGGCTGAGCCTGTCCTTAGCCATAGCTCGTGTGTAATCCTCACTTACGGCGGGCTCAAGTGTTACAAGATGCTTGTCCTCGATTCTGTCAGCCTCATCAAGCACCTGACGCCAACGCTCCTTGATGGTTGTCTTGGCACCGAGCATCGTCAGTCGAGCGACAGGGAACTTGGGGTCGTGGTAATCGTCAATAGAGGGAAAGATGAAATCCGGCTTTGATTTGCCCTCGGTGTATTTCTGCGCCGAGTAGCGTATGCCCCTAGCATCGAATAGCATCGAGAGTTGATTCTCGAACGCCGTCCCCGCACGGGACTTGCGGCGCTGGAAGGCCGACATAGTGGTGCGCAGCACGCCATCAACATCAAGCGCCGAGCCAAGGTATGGCGCGAGGTCGCGCTCCAAGAGATGCCGCTCGAAGACACGGAACAGCATCTCTTCGCGTTCGTAACAAGCGACCAAGCAGCCATCCGGGTCGCCCGTCCAATCGAGCTTTCCAAGGGTGGAAGCTGAGTAGGCTGAGAAGTCTGCCCCTTTGGGGAAGGACTCGCCGAATTTCTCGATCATACCGTCGAGGAAGTTCTCCGCTGCGATCGGCATGCTAACTTCGATGCCGATGGACTCCAAAATCCTTGCGGCGATCGACGTGATGCGCGTATCCTCCCGAGCAGAGGGCGTAAAACCCTTCTCGCCAACCCCGTCGAGCGCGAAGAGCCAGCGAACTTGAGATTCCGCCGTACTCCCCGCTCGGGCAAATAGGATTACGACCTCCTTGGCTTCGTGTAGGGCCAAAACCATGAGGTCGCCCGGACGGGCCATGCCCATGGCAGCATTATCGTTGTAGTAGAGCCTATACTCAGTTCTAGTTGGATGCTTCCTGCGGGCGTCGTACCAAGTGGTATAACCATGGTCGAATATAGGGTCTGCACCATCATCGAGATATGCGAAGGTAGTTCGCATCCCCTTTATGTCATCGTCTCCGAAAAGCGCGCGCAAAGGCCCCACGCCGTTGAATTCGTGCTGGTGGCTTTTATTGGCCCCCATGATGTCAACGCCCGCGAGGGTTTTCGCGACAGCACCGTCAAAATACGCGCCAAGTACTCCATAGTCCATCCTAGAACACCTCCATCATCAACTTCGCGACCGAGCGCACGACCGGCACGGTCACGGAGTTGCCGAACTGCCTGTATGCCTGAGTATCCGACACCGGGATGATGAACTCATCGGGAAATCCTTGCAGGCGCGCGCATTCGCGGGGAGTGAGTTTACGAGGGTTTTTTCCTTCCTGCCCGACCAGAATCTCGCTGCCATCCTTGTGGTACCGGGCGGAAAGCGTCCTTGTCGTGTCCTCTGGGCCGACCATCGAGTATCCAAAGCCGTGGCCCGCCGCCTCATGCTTTTCGCGATAGGCGCGCAGATAGGCCCATAGCTTATCCGAAATGGTGTAGCGTTCGTTTGGTTGCTCTTCGAGGATTTCCCCTAGCGTATGTCCCGGTCCCGGCACCTCAAGGTCATCCCACGAGAAGGGAACTTCCTCCCTGAACCCCACGATGTAGATGCGCTCCCTGTGCTGGCACGTCCAGTTTTTTGAATCAAGCACTTTCCAGAAAATATGGTATCCAAGGTCCTCCTCAAGCGTCTGTCGTATGACCTTGAAGGTCTTCCCGCCGTCGTGACTCGTAAGGTTCTTAACGTTCTCAAGCAAGAAGGCCTTCGGGCGCTTGTCGCGTATGATGCGAGCGACCTCGAAAAAGAGGGTTCCCTGCGTTTTATCCTCAAAGCCGGTGGGTCTCCCCAAAGATTGCTTCTTCGAAACGCCTGCAAGGGAGAATGGCTGACAAGGAAAGCCTGCGAGCAGGACATCGAAGTCCGGTATATCGTTTGATGCGACCTGACGGATGTCGCCCGCCGGGGTCTCTCCATAGTTCATCCGGTAGGTTTTCTGTGCGAACTTATCCCACTCGCAAGAGAAGACGCACCTACCGCCAAGCTCCTGGAACGGCATTCGTATACCGCCGATGCCCGCGAAGAGATCGCAGAAGGTAAAAGGCGCGTCGCTGCGCTCCCCTTGGTCAAATGGAGCCCCCGCATCGAGCGATGCGATAAAGGCGCATTCAGCCGCCGTTGGACTAGTATCCCCAGACTCCCAGCGCCGAACGGTGCGTTCGCCAGACGAGCCCATACCAAGGGCGGCGGCGAACTCCTTTTGGGTGAGGCCGAGGTCAATTCTCTTTTGCGCTATATCAGCTGCATTTAGTTGCATGGGACGCCTATCTTGGTTGAAAAACGGTCAAACTGTCCTGTATTTACCACAGCGTTAGTCTATCACCCCGAGCGGACATGTCTTCCCCTTGCTTCAGTCCGCCTCTAAACCCCGTAGCATCAACTGGGCTTTAGGGCTTGGACACTCTACCGGAGGGCTCTAGACGCAATTGGTGACGCGGGTGTCGACGGCCCGAATCCGCCGGCGGCCCCCGCAAACCAGAAACGGCGCCGCTCCCGCGACGCCGTCATATTCCCTGGTGCCCCCGGGCGGATTCGAACCGTCGACACCCGCTTTAGGAGAGCGGTGCTCTATCCCCTGAGCTACGGAGGCATGTTGTACTAGTGTAGCAGATTTGCCCCTTGGCCATGTAGCGCATGGCCACTCATCAAGAAGGCTCTGCAGCGAATTATCGCCGTAGAGCCTTCTCAATAACGGAAAATTATAACCCAGAATAACGCAAAATAATGGGATGGGGTTTCCTCTAACCACATGTAAGGGAAATTCCATCCCGGTATTCGGCTAAAAAATGGGACAAGCTTTCCCAACTGGCGCTCAAAAGGAAAATGCATCCCGGAATGAGAACGAATTCCGGGATGCATTTTCCGCCATCTATCGCAGACGACTAGTCGCCTTTGTGAAAGAGGCTTTTGATGGCAGCAGGGATGCTCTTGGCGCCCTTGGTCGTTACGTCGATAAAGTCGGGCGAACGCACGAGTCTATCCTCGTCCACGTACTTGCGCACAGCGCGCAGCGTCTCTTTGTCGTCGCGCGTCGAAAACGTAAAGTGACCGTTGTCCTTGGTGAAGATGGCAAAACGCGTAATCTTCTTGGTGCCGCGCAAGACCTCGGCGGCAATATAGTCGACCTCGTCCCACGGGATTTGAATATAATCCTCGGGATTGCGCTCGTTATAGTACTCAAACGCCTTATTGCCCACCATCACGTTACCGTGGCTGGTAAGCCCCATCAGGCAGGTTGCCGGCGTTGCCAGATCGACCGTGCTGTTCTGAGATTGCGCCATGCGCGCCTCGCCCTCCAAATAAAACAATCGGACCGCATCCAGTGTACCCACCGGGTGCGGTCCGTTTCAATGGCTCAAAAGCCCTTGTCTAGCTACTCTCGGTCTTAAGCCGAAACGTGCTTACATGAAGCCGCAGACTCGACCGATGATGCCGATGGCGAAGAGAGCCAGGATGATGACGATCGGGCTGACCTTCTTCTTGAGGAGCTTGCAGACCAGCAGGGTCAGGCACACGGCGGCAAGGCCGGGGATGAGCTGATCGAGGTTGGCCTGAAGCGTGGTGACCTTCACCTGATCAAGGGCGTTAGCACCGATGGAGTTATACATCGTCAGTGCTTCCTTGACACCCTCAGAACCGGAGGGCAGATTAGCCCAGTCGATAAAGGCGCCAGCAGACTGCGTGACCTTGGAGACGACCGGGGTGAAGGAGATGGACACCCAGCGCTCGACCAGGGCGCCGATGATGAACATACCCAGGATGGATGCACCCTCGGTGACCTTGCCCATCAGACCGCCGGAGAGGTCCTTGGCGATGGAGGAGCCGACCTTGTAGCCAAACTCCTGCGTGTACCACAGGAAGGCGTAACGGATGATGTTCCACGCGAAGAAGAACAGCAGCGGACCGGCGATGCTGCCGGACAGGGCCAGGGAAGCGCCCAGAGCGCCCAGAATCGGGCGAAGGGTGAACCAGAAGGCGGGGTCGCCGACGCCGGCGAGCGGGCCCATCATACCGACCTTGACGCCCTGAATGGCGACGTCGTCAATCGGGGCACCGTTGGCGCGCTCCTCCTCGAGAGCGAGGGTAACGCCAATGACGGGGGCGGAAACATAGGGGTGGGTGTTATAGAACTCCAGGTGGCGCTTAAGAGCGGCAATCTGGTCATCCTTGCTGGTGTAGAGCTTCTTGATCGCAGGGATCATTGCGAAGCACCAGCCGCCGTTCTGCATACGCTCGTAGTTCCACGAGCCCTGAAGGAACTGATGACGGAAGCAAACCTTCTTGCGGTCAGCCTTGGTGAGCTGAATCTTGTTCTCTGCCATATGTATCACTCCCCTCCTACTCGTAATCGTTCAGAATGTCGCCGAGCGGGTCACCGGAGCCGCCGCCCATGCCGCCACCCTGCTTGGCCAGATCCTTAAGGCCAAGGTAGATGAGGGCAAGGGAGATGCCGATGAGGCCAAGGGCGATCAGCGTGAGCTGAGGGATGGCAGCAAGGACAAAGCCGAGGATGAAGAACGGCCAGGTCTCCTTGGTGGCCATCATGTTGATGACCATGGCGTAACCGACGGAAGCGACCATGCCGCCGCCGACAGCCATACCGCCGGACAGCCAGTCGGGCATAGCGTTAAGCGCGTTGGTAACAGCCTCGGCCGGGATGATGCACAGAAGTACTGCCGGGATGGCGATACGAAGGCCCTGCATGAGGATAGCAGCGTACTGCCAGCGCTCGATGCCGGAGAAGTCGCCCTTCTCGGCGCAACCGTCCATGGCGTGAGCGATAGCGGTAGCCAGGGTACGGCAGATCATGGTCAGGAACAGACCAGCGACCGACAGCGGGACGGCGACGGCGATGGCGGCGGTAACGGCCTTTGCCGAATCGGTGGCGCCACCGTTGAGGGCGAGCACCATGATGATCGAAGAAGCGACCGAGGCCAGAGCGGCGTCAGGCGCGACAGCGGCGCCAACGTTAGCCCAGCCAAGGGCCATCATCTGGAGCGAACCGCCCAGGAGGATGCCCTCCTGAAGGTGACCGGTTACGAGACCGATAAGCGTGCATGCCACGAGCGGCTGATGGAACTGGAACTCATCCAGGATGCCTTCCATACCGGCAAGCAACGCGACAATCGCAACAAGCAGAATAGTGATTGCAGACATGTATCGGACCCTCCTTTACTATGCTTGAGCGGCCAGTTCGGCCTTAGCTTTCTTCAACATGGCGTCGAGATCCTCGGAGGAATCCGAAGGAACCTTGCGGACCTCGAACTTGACGCCCTTGGCCTTGAGGGCCTCGAGAGTCTTGACGTCGTCATCGCCCATAGCGACGGCGTTGGTGACGACGACCTTGCCCTTGGAGTGAGCCATGGAACCGATGTTGACTTCCTTGATGTCGACGCCGGCCTCGATGGCCTTGAGCAGATCCTGCGGGTTCTCGAAGAGCAGCATGGCCTTGGTGTCACCAAAGCGCGTGTCCTTGACGACCTCGGCCATCTTCTTGATGGGCACGACGTTGGCATGGACTCCCGGAGGGGCAGCCTGCTCGATCATGGTCTTGCGGAGCTCGTCGTGAGCAACGCCGTCGGAAACCACGATGATGCGGTTGGGGTTGATCTGCTTGGTCCACGTGGTTGCCACCTGGCCATGAAGCAGACGGGTGTCGATACGGACGTGGGCGATCTTGATGTGCCCGTCGCCGATAACCGTTCCCGGAGGGATGGCGCCTGCAGGAGCAGCGGCGGCCGCAGCCGGCTTCTTCTCCTCGGGCTCCAGAGACTCGGGCTTGACGCGCACGCCAGCCTTAGCCTCAGTCACGAGATGTTTTGCGATCGCATGTGCAGTGTTCTTTGCGTCAAAGCGCTGCGAATATGCCTCGATGAGCATAGGCAGGTTGACACCGGTGACGATAGCCCAGGAATCGTGGCCCTCGATGAGCCCGCTGATCTGGTTGAACGGCGTGCCGCCCCACAGATCAACGAGGAAGAGCACCTGCTCCTGGTCCTCGAAGGAAGCGATTGCTTCCTCGACCTTGGCGCGGAAATCGTCGGGGCCCATGCTCGGCTCGAGCGAGACCACGGCAACAGACGGCTGATCGCCAAAGACCATCGAGCCCGTCTGCTTGATTCCAGCTGCCAAGTCCCCGTGGCTAGCAAGAACAATACTTACCATCACATAACCTCCTTTTTGTCTACGTATTTCCTACACGACATGAAAGGAGTATACCTGTTTGGATTGTGGAATTATAGCTAAATTCGCAAAAGGTTGGATTATTTGTTTAAACGTCTAAGTTTGTTACAAATTGATTACATTGCTGGTTTACAGCTCATTGCCTGATAAAACGTGATTTGCCGATTGTTTCCAAAGACATATACAGGCGCGCTGTTCGTTAAAACCGCTTTTAGGTGGATCCCAATGCGTCTGCGTGCCACCATTTTGTTTAAACAGACATGACTTGACTAACCGAAGCAAATATGTTTAGAACTCTAGCCCATGCAGTCATTGGATGTTAGGCGATGTGGAGTGGGTTGGCGGCGTCGACGGCATCGGGTGCGTCGGAGAGGCCGTCAGGAGCAGCGTCTGCCGGGTCCTCGTCGGGAGTCTCGATCTGTTTGATCATTACCTCTTGGCCCTGCAGCAAATAGGTCTCGCCGCTACCGCAATGGGGACAGGTCTTGCCGTGCTCGACCGTCGCGTAGTCGCGGCCGCACGCCTCGCAATGTGTCACGGCCTCGACGGGCTCCACGATAAGCTCCGCGCCCTGCGCGATAGGCTTTTTATCTGCTGCCCAGCGCCAAGCGTCGAGTAGCAAGTCGGGAACGACGCCCGAGACCTCGCCCAACAGCAACGTTACGCTCGAAACGCGACGCACGCCATGAGCGCGCGCTACATTCTCGACATCGCGAATAATGTGATAGACGATTCCCAATTCATGCAAGGTAGAAACCTTTCAACAACGGTTGATGCGATGCAAACTCAAAGCAAGGGGACGGCGAAGTCTAGTCTGCGCCGTCCCCTTACCCGCCATGGTTACCTATTTACGACCGAACTTGATTTTGATTGCACGCTTTAAAGCATACTTGCCAAGGCTCGGGAGCTTTTGCTCGTATTTGACCATCGTGGAGCACTCGGGGCGATCGCGATCGAGGTGGATGGCGTCGAAGGCGCACTTGGTGGTGCACAGGCCGCAGCCGATACACTTGTTGGGGTCGACGATCGAGGCGCCGCAGCCCAGGCAGCGGGCGGTCTCGGCGCGCACCTGCTCCTCGGTAAAGGTCTCGACGTACTCGCTAAACGGCGCAGCCTTCTCGCGTTCGCGGTCCACATGCGCAACCTCGCGGCTCGCGTTGTCGTAGCTCTCGAGCACAACGTCGTCGCGGTCGAGCGCGGTGTAGCGGCGCTGATTGCGGCCGATGGTGAGCGTGGAGCCCGGCTGCACAAAGCGATGGATGGACACCGCGGCCTCGTGGCCGGCGGCGATAGCGTCGATGGCAAAGCTGGGGCCGGTGTAGACGTCGCCGCCCACAAAGATGTCTGGCTCGGCGGTCTGGTAGGTCTGGGGATCGGCAAGGGCACCCTGGCCGCGGCCGAGCTCCACCTTGGAGCCAGCTAGCAGGTCGCCCCACACAATGGACTGGCCAATCGACATGACGACACGGTCGGCATCGACACGGCGCAGATCGTTCTCGTCGTACTCGGGCGCAAAACGGCCCTCGTCGTCAAAGACACGCGTGCAGCGCTTGAAGGTGATACCGCACACACGACCGGCCTCGTCCAGGTGAATCTCCTTGGGGCCCCAGCTGCAGCTGATGTGAGCGCCGTCCTCAACGGCCTCGCGACGTTCCTCCTCGCTGGCGGGCATCTGGACCTCGCTCTCCAGGCAGAACATCTCAACGTGCTCAGAGCCCAAACGGCAGGCGTTGCGGGCAACGTCGATGGCCACGTTGCCGCCGCCCACCACAATGGTGCGGCCGGACAGGGTATCGATCTTGCCGCTGTTAACCTCGCGAAGGAAGTCGACGGCCACGGTCACGTCCTCGGCATCCTCGCCCGGAATACCGGCAAGGCGGCCGCCCTGGCAGCCGATGGCCACGTAAAAGGCCTTAAAGCCCTGCGCGCGCAGCTCGTCGAGCGTCACATCACGACCGACCTCCACGCCATAGCGGAACTCGGCACCCATCAGGCGAATGATCTCGACCTCGGCCTCGATAACATCCTTCTGCAGCTTAAAGCTGGGAATGCCGTAGGTGAGCATGCCGCCCGGGCGCTCGTTCTTCTCGAACACGACAGGTTTGTAGCCCTTCTCGGCCAGGTAGAAAGCGCAGGACAGGCCGGCCGGACCGGCACCGATGATGGCGATCTTCTGATCAAAGCCGCCGGCGCGTGTCGGCGTCACCACAGGTGGGACATAGCGGGTCGCTGCATCCAGATCGCGCTGGGCGATGAACTTCTTGACCTCGTCAATAGCCACGGCGGCGTCCACACGGCCGCGGGTGCAGGCATCCTCACAGCGGCGGTTGCACACACGGCCGCAGATAGCGGGCAGCGGGTTCTCGCGCTTAATGAGTGCTAGGGCCTCGTCATAGCGACCCTGAGCCGCGAGCTTCAAATAGCCCTGAACGGCAACGTGCGCGGGGCAGGCCGTCTTGCAGGGAGCGGTGCCGGACTCATGCGTCTCGATGCGGTTGTCGTTGCGGTAGTTGGGCGACCACTTGGTGTGGTCCCACTTGGTGGCATCGGGCAGCTCCTGGCGCGGATATTCGGGCACCTGTCCGCCCGCCTTTTTGCTGCAGAGCTTCTGGCCCAGCTTGGCGGCGCCGGCCGGACACACCTCAACGCAGCGACCGCAGGCCACGCACTTGTCCTTCTCGACTTTGGCGACATAGGCCGAGCGCGACAGGTTGGGCGTGTTGAACAGCTGAGAGGTGCGCAGGGCGTAGCACACGTTGACGTTGCAGTTGCAGATAGCGAAGATCTTGTTCTCGCCGTCGATATTGGTGATCTGGTGCACAAAGCCGTTGTCCTCGGCCTGGCGCAGAATGTCGTAGACCTCGTCGCGCGTCACGTAATGGCCGCGGTCGGTCTCAACCACATAGTCGGCCATATCGCCCACGGCAATGCACCAATCTGCCGGGTCGTCGGCGCAGCCCTCGCCCATCACGCGACGGCTCGCGCGGCAGCTGCAGGTGCTGGCGGCGTACTTGCCGTCGTATTTGTCGAGCCAATGCTCGATATGTTCAATAGGCACCGAGGTGCTCGAGGCATCGATAGCCTTCTCGACGGGAATAACGTGCATGCCGATGCCGGCGCCTCCGGGCGGCACCATCGGCGTCGCCTTGGACAGCGGTCCCTTGGACGCCTGCTCAAAGAACTTGGCATAGACCGGGTGCTCCTCGAGCTGGCTCACGCGCATGTTGAGGAACTCGGCGGAACCCGGCACCAGCATGGGCAGCACCCACTGCTTGGCGCGCTCGGGGTTTTCCCAGTTGTACTCGAGCAGACCCGTGTAGCTCATGTCGTCGAGCATCTTCTCGATATCGGCCTCAGGCATGCCGGTGAGCTTGACCATCTCGGACAGCGTATAGGGGCGGCGCATCTTCATCTTGCAGAGCACCTCGGCCTGCTCGTCGGTCGCGGCCTCGGCAAACGACCAGTACTCGTAGCCCAGCAGCTCATCGCGATGCAGCAGACGGTTGGTGCAGTGCTCGCACAGCTTGACGATGGCCTCGCGCGGATGCTCCGGCAGCGGCGGCACGAACTCCGAACCGATGTCGGGCTCGGTGTAGCTAATCCCCGGTCCGTTGAGAATCATGGTTGTCCCTTCTCTTGCCACAGCCCGGCGGGACCGCGGCGCCCCTCTTTTTTTGCAGGCCGGGCATGCCCCCATGCCGTTCACCCGCCATTGTTGACATTGTGTCAAAAATAGTATTGACGAACCGTCAACAATATTCAAGACTGTTAGGCGAACGGTCAGGCAAAAGAGGATGAAAGGCGGCAAAACATGGGCAACACGTACGCAGATATCCCTGTGGCCGACGCCACTCTTGCGTCCGATAGCGCGGCAAAGCGCCTGACGGGCGACGAACGCCGTCGCGAGATTCTCGATGCCGTGCGCACCGTAAGCTCCGAGCTGGGCGTGTCCCACCTATCGGTATCGGCTGTGACCAAGCGAGCCGGCTGCACGCGTTCATTGTTCTACCACTACTTTGCCGATATGGACGCCGCCGTCACCGCTGTCATGGACGAGGCAATCGACGGCTTCATTACCGAGCTCGAGCAGTGGAATGCCAGCCGCACGGTTGGCGACATCGAGGGGGCGCTCGACACCGTCGCCCCGCTCTTTAAGCGCCTGGTCGCCAGCGGCCACGAACTGCCGAGCACCCTGACCTCCAGCAGCGGCGCGCTCTACGGCGGCTTTTTGCACAACGTGGTCCAACGCGTGGCGCAGTATATCTGCGACACCACCGTGGTGGATTTTGTCGCCCATCATGAGCTACGCATCGACCATGTCTACGAGACGTTCTACACCCTCATCATGGGGTTGTTGATGTATATCCGCACGCACCCCGATGTGCCCGACGAGACGGTCAAGGAAATCATCGCCTCGACACTCCACATCGAGGGCTATACCGCCAAGTATCCGGAGCGCAAGCCCCAGAACTGACGACATTTGGCCAAACTGCCCGCGATCAGAAGAGGGGCCGCGGGCGTGTGAAAGGAGAGCAGCATGCTGTTCGATGTTTGGGGTAGCGATACCCTTATCCACTGGGCCGGCTGGGCCATGGTCTTTATTGGCCTGATCGTGCTCAACGAGGTCGGCCGCCGCACCAAGCTGGGCGCGGCAATCATCTTTGGCGTGGCTCCGCTGGCCATGACCATCTACTGCGTCGCCATCGCCATCGGCGTCTCGCAGGGCGCCGAGTGGGCGCTCACCAACCCCACCCATGTGTATCAGAACAGCTGGTTCCACTACGCCAAGGTATACGCGGCGCTGGCCGGTTGCTGGGGCTTCATTGCCATTAAGTACCAGTGGGGCAAGATCGGCAAGGCGCATTGGTTCCGCGCGTGGCCGTTTGTGATCGTCGCCATCAACATCTTGATTGCCGTCGTGTCCGACTTTGAGAGCGCCTATCACTTCTTTGTCCTGGGCGAGTCCACCTGGGTCACCTCCGAAGGTGCTACGCAGCTGGCCGGCTGGAACAACGTGTTCAACGGCATCGCGGGTATCATTAACATCTTCTGCATGACCGGCTGGTGGAGCGTCTACGCCTCCGAGGATCAGACCGACATGCTGTGGCCCGACATGACCTGGGTCTACATCATCGCCTACGATATCTGGAACTTCTGCTACACCTACAACTGCCTGCCCACCCACTCCTGGTTCTGCGGCTTTGCGCTGCTGCTGGCGCCCACCGTCGCCGCCTTTATCTGGAACAAGGGCGGCTGGATCCAGAACCGCGCCTTTACGCTGGCTATTTGGTGCATGTTTGCCCAGGTGTTCCCGTACTTCCAGGAGGAGTCCATCTTTGTGACCCACTCCACGCTCGACCCCGGCGCCGCTACCGCGGTCTCAATCGCCGCACTGGTCGCCAACGTCGCCGCGATCATCTACATCGCCTACCGCGCCAAGAAGCTCGGCCGCAACCCCTACAAGCAGGATGTCTTTGAGGGCACCAGCGATTGGGAGAAGGCCACCGCCCGCCGCGCGAAGGTTGATTACGCGCACGCCGAGTAACGCGCCTGACGCAAACATCGCTTGAGCACGAAGCAGCATAGCCGGCTCCGCGCAGCTCAACGCATTGCAGAGCCCCCGGAATGTGATTCGTTCGCGTTCCGGGGGCTTTTTGCTGCCGCGAGGATGCGGCTGAACAATGCACTCGGGTTAAATCGGATCTTATATTTCGTATGCGCTTTATATGGCTCCATTTTTGGGTACAGTGTTGAGCCGATATTGCATTGGGGGATATATGAGCGATGAGACGTATGGCCGCGAGGATGCGGCCCAGGATGCGGAAGCATGTGCCGAAGCCCTGGAGAGCCTTGACCGGATCGCGCTAGACGAGCTCTCGTTTAGCGATTCGGCCGTCGACGCGCAGGACGAGGTGCACGAAGACACTGAGGACGAAGGCAGCGACGCCAAAGACGCTCCTGACGAAGCCGAAGAGGACGAAAGCGAGGCCGGCAATCAGCCCGAATCCGACACGGGCGAGGAAACCGTCTTGCTCGACAGCTTGCCTGCCGAGGATTCGCTGACCCGCGAGCTTCCTGGCCTGGGTTCCGCACCAGCCGTGGACGAGACCATCGCCATGGGCGATATTCCCCTGCCGTCCGTTCCCTCGGCACGCGAGGCCGAGGTTCGCCATCGCAAGATGTCGCCCAAGCGCCGCAATCTGATGGTCGCCGGTGTCGTAGCCGTCGCGCTCGTCGCCGGCGGTGCAGGCTATGCTGCCTGGAACGGATATCAGCAAGAGCAGGCTGCCGCTGCCGCCGCCAATGCCCACACGATGATGTCAGTGCAGATTGGCGTGCATGCCGCGGGCCTCGACTGTTCCACCGGCTCCAAGATTCCCGTACAGGTGAGCGGTCAGGACGCTGATGGCTCCTCCGTGAGCGAAACACTCTATGTTGACGAGCACGGCCGCGGCATCAAACTGCTGCCCGGCGATTACACGCTCTCCATCGCCGCCTCCCCCATCGCGGCCGACGGCACCGTCTATACCGTCCCGACCACCAAGACGCAGGTCACCGTTAAGAGCGATGGACAGGATTTAAGTGCCCAGGCCGCCTTTAAGCTCAAGGTGCCTTCGGCCGACACGGTGACTGACGACCAGATCGATGCCGCCGCCAAGTATGCCGAGGAAGGCGGTGCGAGCTCCGCCGCGGCCGCCAAGATACTTCAGCAGGCGGCAACCGCGCGGCGCGACGCCGCCGTCAATGCCGTGAGCGCGCAAAAGGCACAGGCGTCCCGTGATGCTGACGCTCGCCACAAGGCAACCGACCTCTACCAGCTCGATATTCCCGTCGAGTGGTACGGCAAGGTCGCAACTTGGCAAAACGGAAGCACGCTATGCATCTATCTGGGCGACGACGCCAATACGCCGCTCGTGACGCTCGTCGCGGTGCGCGAGGGCGAGAGCTTTACGCCCGATGAAGGCGATACGGTTTTGGGTGCGGCCAATCTAGGCAACGGTTATACCGTCTACGCCAGCGGCCCCGTCTATCCGTACGTGGTGCCCCAGACCATCAACGGACGGACGCAGAACCCCGTGTCGACCTACCCCATGGACACGGCCGTTGAGCTTGTCGAGCTGACGACCGGCAACCGCTATACGTATAGTCAGATCAAGAACGACCTGGTGGGTAAAGACGGCAAGGCCGATGGTGCCACTAAGCTCGAAACCGACTACCTCGCGCAGATCCTGCTGCCGAGCATCAAAGCCCAGGACTAGCCTGGCGCAGCAAGGTGCTCCCTAACCGTGATGAAGGAGCCGGGAGGTCCTGGCCCCACAGGTCCATAGATGATTAGGCAAGGAGCCACTTCCATGCGGGCATAACGTGTACCACACCGTGCTCGCATGGAATATCGGTCTGTTCATCCATGGTAACGATTGCCGACTCGCCAAGATCAAACTGGGCCATCGAGGCATCAAGCGCGGCAATTTCGCGCTCGCGCGTTTTCTCACTTGCCATATCCGCACTCACCTGAATCAGGCTATAAGCCCGCATGAGAAGCGCGTCCCCAGCCACAAAGTCCACCTCATGGCTTTTGCTCTTCTCTTTGATCAGCAGGCGGCAGACCGAGCCGGTCCTCACCGCGGGAGTCCTTCTTCTTAGCGCATTGAACACTGCGGTCTCGAGCCTCTGGCCCTGGTCCAATGCTGATGCGGGAGAGAATGCTCCAAACATCGCAGGGTCGACAGCGTAGACCTTAGACGCAGACCGCATGTTATTTGCCAGTGAACGCGTGAACTCCGGCACAGAAAATAACAGGTAGGCGTCCTCATAATACTCAAGTAAGTCGCTGAGCGAATTACGACTGACGGGTATCTGTCTGCTCTTGAACTCGTTGTACACTTTGTTCACTGACAGCTCTCGTCCCGAAGATGCCATACACCGCGTCAAGAACAGCGATGCCAGGCGAGGGTTCTTGACGTCGTAACGTTCAACAACGTCCATGGCGACCGTTCGCGAAGCATATTCCTGTAGCAGCTGAATCGCGTCTGCAGGCGTCTGCTCAAGTGTCGCGATGAATCCCCCTCGTTCAAGATACCCGATCAGATGATGTCGAAGCAGCGCTGCATCGCTCGGGGAAAAGGTCGCATCTGGCTCGGGAACGCTCCCCGTCTTATATCGAACGTATTCCGAAAAACTCAACGGAAAAAGCTCTCGCACAAGAGAACGACCCCTGAACTCGCTCTTAAGTTCTGAGGACAGCATCTTAGAAGAAGATCCCGTCACATAGACGGTCGCTTTCTCCGTATCGACTACACGCCGCAGAAACGCACCCCATTCGGGAATTTCCTGGATCTCGTCAAAGAAAATGTAAGCGCCCTCGGTTCGAGCAGCAGGATACAGCGCATAGAACGTGTCGAGCACGTCCGCCAGCAGCGATGGCTCATACGGGCGCAAGCGCTCATCCTCAAAATTGAAGTAAAGCATCCGGTCAAGCTCGACGCCCCGGCTCTGAAGCCGCCGCATCTCCTGATACAGGCGATACGTCTTTCCACAACGGCGGGCCCCCACAATCACATTTACGATGTTGTCGCGCTTTGGCTCCTGTGGGTTTCCTAGATCAAGGTCTCGCTCAAAGACCTGCGGAACCCCCTGCTGTTCAAAGTCCTTTATTTTCTGGGCGATCAAGTCGTTGAATGCCATGATTCTCCAATCTTGCTCTCTAGCTAATCAAAATTATAGCGATTCTTGATTAATTAGAGAGCAAGATTATGTCTGACTTGATTAACACTTAAGCAAGTTTTTTCACTAGTACTGCTCGAAGGATGCCGAGTGGCTGAGAGGACAACCAAGCTCGAATGCGACTCCCTGGACAGTCAATTTGGGACGGGGCTTTTTTGACTACCCTCCCCCTGTAGAAAAATCCCTAACGCAGTTGCGGTGAAATAGGGACTGTTTTTGCTGGTCAAACCGTAAAACAATCCCTATTTCACCGCAACTTATTGGTGGCCTTTTGGGTAGCACTCAGCGCCACGGGTCGGCTTCGAACATCGGCTCGCGCTCGGGGCGGCGATCGCTGTAGGGATCGTAGCCGTCATCGTCCTCGTTCTCGGCACGGATGTAGGGGTCGCGCGGCTTGGGCGCCGGTTTGGACGTGGGCTTGGGCGCCGGCGCACTTGTTTTGATCTCGTCTTTCATCTGCATATCTCCTTGCCATGTACTCATGCTCAACATCAACGATTGTCGCACGAAAAAGGGCGGCGGACCCAATTGGATCCGCCGCCCTTGGCATTTAGAGACGGCTGGTAGATTTTAAGGCATGTCCCAAAAATCTACTCGGCGTCGGGGACCTCGTAGGTAGCCGCCGGCGTGTTGTCGCACACGACGGTAAAGCCGCCGTCCTTGTCGACATCGACTGTCACCTGATCGCCCTCGCGCACTGTGCCGTCGATGATGGCCGCCGCGATGGCGTCCACGACCTCGCGCTGGACCAGGCGCTTGAGCGGACGGGCACCAAAGACCGGGTCCAAACCGCCCACGGCGAGCATCTGCTTGGCCGCCGGGGTGACGGCAAGCGTCATGCGCTCCTTGGCCAGACGCGCGCGGACGTCGGCAAGCTGGATGTCGACGATCTTTTCGATCTGCGCCATACCGAGCGGATGGAACACCACGATATCGTCGATACGGTTGAGGAACTCGGGGCGGAAGGTCTGGGCCATGGCCGCGTCGACCTGATGGCGCATCTCCTCCTCGTCCTTGCCGGACAGATCGGCGATGGCCTTGGAGCCCACGTTGCTCGTCATGATGATAATCGTGTTCTTGAAGGACACCTGGCGACCCTGGCCATCGGTCAGACGACCGTCGTCGAGCACCTGCAGCAGCACGTTAAAGACATCCGGATGGGCCTTCTCCATCTCGTCGAGCAAGATTACGGAGTACGGACGACGGCGCACGGCCTCGGTGAGCTGGCCACCCTCGTCGTAGCCCACGTATCCCGGGGGCGCACCGATCAGACGCTGGACGCTGAACTTCTCCATGTACTCGGACATGTCGATACGCACAAGCGCGCGCTCGTCGTCGAACAGGCACTCGGCAAGCGCCTTGGCGAGCTCGGTCTTGCCCACGCCGGTGGGGCCCAGGAAGAAGAAGCTGCCGATGGGCTTGTCCGGGTCGGAGAGGCCCGCACGGCTGCGGCGCACAGCCGCGGCCACGGCGGACACGGCCTCATCCTGACCGATGACGCGCTTATGCAGCTCGCCCTCCAGGCCCTTCAGCTTGTCGAGCTCGCCCTGCATCATCTTGGACACGGGCACGCCGGTCCAAGCGCTCACGACCTCAGCGATCTCATCGGAGGTCACCTGCTCATTGAGGCCCTCGCCGTCCTGCTGCTTTTGCGCCTCGAGCGCGGCCTCGGAATCCTGAATCTGCTGCTGCAGACCCGGAATCACGGAGTAGCGCAGCTCGGACGCACGACCCAAATCGCCGTTGCGCGTCGCACGCTCCTCCTCGCTCTTTGCCTCGTCGAGCTTGCCCTTGAGCTCCTGCACGTGGTCGATGGCGTTCTTCTGGTTGAGCCAGCCGGCCTTTTGCACGTTGAGCTTTTCCTGGACCTCGGCAATCTCCTGGCGCAGGGCCTCCAGACGCTCCTTGGAGGCGTCATCGGTCTCCTTCATGAGCGCCTGTTCCTCGATCTGCAGCTGGGTGAGTTGACGTGTGGTGGCGTCGATCTCGACCGGCATGCTGTCGAGCTCCATGCGCAGGCGGCTTGCCGCCTCATCGACCAGGTCGATGGCCTTGTCGGGCAGGAAACGGTCGGCGATGTAGCGATCGGAGAGGTCGGCGGCGGCCACGAGCGCACTATCGGTGATGTGCACGCCGTGGAAGATCTCGTACTTCTCCTTAAGGCCACGCAGGATCGAGATGGTGTCCTCGACGGTAGGCTCGCTCACCATAACGGTCTGGAAACGACGGGCGAGCGCCGCATCCTTCTCGATGTACTTGCGGTACTCGTCGAGCGTGGTCGCGCCGATCGCGTGCAGGTCGCCACGGGCGAGCGCCGGCTTCAGGATGTTGCCGGCGTCCATGGAGCCCTCGGTGGCACCCGCGCCCACGATGGTGTGGAGCTCATCGATGAACAGGATGACCTTGCCCTCGGACTTCTGTACCTCCTTGAGCACGGCCTTCAAGCGGTCCTCGAACTCACCGCGGTACTTGGCGCCGGCGACCAGCGCGCTCATGTCGAGCTCGATGAGGTTGCGATCGCGCAGCGTGCTCGGCACGTCGCCGGCCACGATACGCTGGGCGATGCCCTCGACGATGGCCGTCTTGCCGACGCCCGGCTCGCCGATGAGCACGGGGTTGTTCTTGGTGCGGCGGGACAGGACCTGGATGGTACGGCGAATCTCATCGGTACGGCCGATGACCGGGTCGAGCTTGCCGGCGCGGGCCAGATCGCAGATGTTGCGACCGTACTGCTCCAGCGCCTCAAACTGGGTCTTGTCCTCGGCAGACGTCACGCGGTCATCGCCGCGCAGCTCCTCGTAGACTTGCTCGATGCGCTCCTTGGTGACACCTGCGTCGCGCAGAACGCGGCCAGCCTCGCCCTTGTCCTCGGCAAGTGCCATCAGCAGATGCTCGGTCACCACAAAGCTGTCGCCCATCTTGGTGGCCTTCTTCTCGGCCTTTTCGATGACGCGGACGAGCTCGTTGGACAGGCCCATCTGCTGACCCTCGCCCGAAACCTTAGGCGCGTGGTCGATGGCATCTTGTGTGGAGCGTGCGAGCTGGGCCGGGTCGGCACCGATGCGCTCGATGATCACGGAGATATTGCGCTCGCCGGTACCGAGCAGGGCAGACAGCAGGTGAATCGGCTCCACCGCGCCAGCCTGCGCATCGGCAGCCGTGCTCATGGCGGTCTGTAGCGCCTCGCGCGACGTCATTGCTAGCTTATCGATTCTCATGGAATCACCTCTCTTGGGGCGGCCGCCCTACGGGGCGGCTTCACGTTGTTCGAGAAGTATTGTTGCCAGCTTTGCGCGATCTTATACACAAATCTAAGTCTCTATATATAAGATTTTCTGAGTGCTCTCATGACATGGAAAATCACCACAAAGGGGACAGGCGCGCTCACCCGCTGCGGCCTCATCCCCTTACTATCTCAATCTGTAACATCTAGCGACTGTTTATGGCTCCAGATGTTACAAATCAAGATGAAATGACCAGCGGCGCCCGCTTGTCTCAATCTGTAACAACTACTCGGCAAATAGAGCTCTACCTGTTACAGATTGAGACAAACAGAAGACACCCGAATCGAAAATCTAAATCCGTAACACCAGGCCCACTTTTAGCGGCCAAGATGTTACAGATCGAGACAGACCGAAAACCACCACAAAGGGGACAGGCACCTTCGTGGTGGTCCAACAAAGAAACCGCCCCAATAAAAAGAGGCGGTATCAAGCCCAGTCTACGTTTGGCGATCCCCAGACCCAACGAGAACGCAGTGATGGAATCGAGAACCGACAATAGCCCGTTCGCACAGATAGAGGCAGAGATTCAAGGTCAGAGTCCGGCTTAAACGGCTTAGCTATCGCACGCCACATTGTTCTCGTCATCGTCCCTGTCGTTTTTATAGTGCTTATAGTGAAAATAGCGGGTTTAGTGAGAATAGTATTGCACAAAACTCGTGAACTCAATTTTGACCCCTCGCCCAGAATGAGGGGAGGCAAATATTCCTATTAGAGATCAAATCGAAGCCCAATAGGGCCTTTTAGCCCTCTCATTCCGGGCGGTCGCTTTCTTTTGAATATTGTCGTAAGCTTGTATCATTTATCTTAATGATTGCATATTGCATGAGAGGTGCCCCACCGTGAAACGCTCCACCTATATCGGCCTGCTCGTCTTAGCGTTTGCAATTACCGCAGTCGGCGTGGGCATTATCTATCTCGCATTTCTCCCTGCCTCGGCAACGCAGGCGGCGGTTGAAACCGTAAGCTACCCCATCGAAATCCTCACCGATATCGTCAAACCCGATTCAATCACCGTCGATTTCGACGGTACGCCCGCAGCGCTTGGGGTCAGTAACTATCCCCGAATCGAACTTGGAGCCACGCGCTATACCCAAGATGAGCAGCTTATCGGCAAGGCAACCAGTTTACTCAAAGGCAAGACATTTAAGCGATGGTACGGCGCCGCAATATATCGAGCCAAGAAAGGCCAAATGAATGGCGGGTATTATTCGACCCTTGAACTCGATGCGGCAAACGGGAGCAGACTGTGCAACGTTTCATACGACCCCGGCTACGTGGACAACGAAGGGCCGGGAGTCTATATCTCGGATGGCAACGTGATCTACGTCATGGAAGGCGACCAGACGGCAGTCGTCGATTTTATGGATCGGTGTACCGAGGATGCCTACGAACAAACTTGCGAGCCCGATCCACAGACAGCGCGCGACGGTGGCTCAGCACGCACTTGGCTATTTGACGATGAAATAACCTGGGCCCCATCGAAATAAGGACCCGCCAGGCAGGCACCTTTGTGGTGGTTTCGGTTCCGATGTTCCACTGTCTCGATCTGTAACATCTAGCGGCCCTTTTCAATCCTAGATGTTACAGATCGAGATGAAATGATCGGCGGCGATTGTTTGTCTCAATCTGTAACAGCCGCTCGTCAAATAGGGGTCCAGATGTTACAGGTCGAGACAAACGGAACCACCGCAAAGGTGCCTGTCCCCTTTGTGGCGGTTCTCGACAAAAAGAAGCCGCCCCGATAACAGAGGCGGCATCAAGCAAGTCTATTTATTAGCGTCCCTCAAGACCCAACGAGAACGCAGAAATGTAGCCCAGGGCTTACCCTTTCCCGAACGCGACCCTCGCGAAGCGCGTGAGCGGGCGGGAAAGGGTAAGCCCCGGGCGGACAATTAAGTGCGTTACTCGGCAGCGGCCTTGAACTTGTTGTAGTTGATCAGGCAGCCGGCCTTGACGATGGCACGCTCCTCTGCCGTCATATCGGCAATGTAGAGCTCAATCTGCTCGACCGCACCGTCGGCACGCACCACGTAGGCGGCGATGTCCTTTAGGTCGCCATCGAGCGCGGCGCGGATACCCGGCACAAAGACGTAATCGCCCACCTCAAAGTTGGGCTCCGCCTCCATCTGGAAGGGCACCATGCCCCAGTTCATCACGTTGGAGCGATAGCGCTTGGTGGCGTACTCGTGGACGATGTTGGCCAGGCCGCCAATTACGCGCTGGCAGCTCGCGGCCTGCTCGCGGGCAGAACCGTCGCCGGGCTTCTTGGCGTAGAGCATAGAGCCGTACTCGGTCGCCTTGGCATCGGCCGCGACACCGGCGCCGGCCAGTGCCTCAAACACGCTGGCAAGCTCGGCATCGAGTGCCGCCAGGTCACCCGCGGACTCGCCGGCCACGCGGCGCTTCTCCACGGCGTCGACCTCCTTGGAACGGCCCACGTAGGCCGGGTCGCGACGGCTCAGCGTAAACTCGGCCAGGCCCAGCGGGTTGGAGCGGAAGGAACTCGTCTCACCCGAGGGAATGAGCTCGTCAGTCGTGGTGACTGGGTCCATGATCTTGGAGCACACCTTGAGCAGGATGTCGTCGCCGAGGGGCTCCATCGCGGGCCACGGCTTGATGTTGGGGCCTTCGACCAGCTCGTCGGCAGGCTCTGCCTTGCCAAAGCCCCAGTACACGCGCTTCTTGTAGGGAGCGTCGTCGAAGGTGTACTCACAGGCCTCATCCCAAGTCTCCTCGGGCAGGTCGGTCGCCGGCGTCAGGATGCCGCCGTTGGCAGCCGTCGCCGCAATGGAGCGGGCGTCCATCAGGGCCACGGCGCTCAGCTGGCCATTACCCGGCTTGGAACCCTCACGGTTGGGGAAGTTGCGGGTGGTGTGGCGGATGGACAGGCCGTTGTTGGCGGGCGTGTCGCCGGCACCGAAGCACGGGCCGCAGAACGCCGTGCGGACGATCGCACCGGCCTCCATAAGGTCGTAGATGTAGCCGCGGCGCGTGAGCTCGAGCGCCACGGGCTGGCTTGTGGGATAGACCGACAGCGAGAACTCGCCGCAGCCGGTGTTGGCGCCCTTAAGCACGCGGGCAGCCTGGACCACGGAGTCGTAGTTACCGCCCGAGCAGCCGGCGATAACGCCCTGCTGCACGTGCAGCTTGCCGTCGACGATCTTGTCGAGCAGGCTAAAGTGCGTCTTGCCCTCGCCAATCTTGGCGGCCTCGAGCTCCACCTCATGCAGGATGTCCTTGAGGTTCTCGTTGAGCTCGTCAATCTCAAAGCCGTTGGAAGGATGGAACGGCAGCGCGATCATGGGCTTGATGCTCGACAGGTCGACCTCGACGCAGCCGTCGTAGTAGGCAACATCGGCGGGCTTGAGCTCGCGGTAGTCGTCGCCGCGGCCGTGCATGGTCAAAAACGCGTGCGTGTCCTCGTCGGTGGCCCAGATGGAAGAAAGGCAGGTGGTCTCGGTGGTCATGACGTCGACGCCGTTGCGGTAGTCGGTCGTCATGCTCGCGATGCCCGGGCCCACGAACTCCATGACCTTGTTCTTAACGTAACCCTTGGCAAAGACGGCACGGATGATGGCGAGCGCCACGTCGTGCGGGCCAACGCCGGGGCGCGGGGCGCCCGTGAGGTAGATGGCAACGACGCCGGGATAGGCGACATCGTAGGTGTCGCGCAGCAGCTGCTTTGCCAGCTCGCCACCGCCCTCGCCCACGGCCATGGTGCCCAGGGCGCCATAGCGGGTGTGCGAGTCGGAGCCCAGGATCATCTTGCCGCAGCCGGCGAAGTTCTCACGCATAAAGGAGTGGATGACGGCGATGTGCGGCGGGACGAAAATGCCGCCGTATTTTTTGGCCGCGGAAAGGCCAAAGACATGGTCGTCCTCGTTGATGGTGCCGCCCACGGCGCACAGCGAGTTGTGGCAGTTGGTGAGCACGTAAGGCAGCGGGAACTGCTCCATGCCCGAGGCGCGCGCCGTCTGGATGATGCCGACAAAGGTGATGTCGTGGCTCGCCATGGCATCGAAGCGAATCTTGAGCGCATCGGGGTCGCCGGACGTGTTGTGTGCCTGAAGGATCGAATACGCAATGGTGCCACGCTTGGCATCCTCGGGCGCCTGCTTAATACCGCGCTCGGCAGCCTCGGCCGCAGGCACAACCTCGCTGCCGTTACGCAGGTAGATGCCGTCCTCGTACAGCTTAACCATACTGTCTCCCACTCTGCCCGAAAGGCTCGGGCGCATAGCATACATTCGTTCAATATCGTGCCATAGAACGGTTGCAAGTGGGTTACGAATCTGCACGTTCACTTTATCTCAGTAAAGTACATGACAAGCATCTTTCGCCAATCTCTTGACAAGGAGTGTCCCAAAGTGCCGGCACATAAGGAACGTCCCCAAGTGCCACATCCGGGCCATGGCAACGCCGATGTTTTGGCGCGGACAGCGAAAGCCCGCCAGAGCGAGCAAGGTGCCTTGAAACAAGGCGGCATTGATCTTTTGATCATGCCGCCGAAGTTGAAAGGCAGATTGCCGCTCTGACGGGCTTGCAGCGTCGACTGGTTACGCGGTTTGGCAAAACCGCGTAACTACAAATCCCCGCCTGCGCCCAAAAGTTTGCGCATGACCTGTTCGGGGTTAACCGAGCCGTCGCGCGGGGCCAGGGCGGTGATCTTCTTCTGCATCTTGTACTCGTGCAGCTCGTCCTCGAGCTGGCGCACGCGGGCACGGAGTTTTTCGTTCTCGCGCTCGCGCTCCTCCGCACGCTCCTTCATATCGAGGATGCGCACCACGCCGGCAAGGTTGATGCCCTCGTCGGTCAGCTGGTTGATGAGCTCCAGGCGCTCGATATCGGCACGCGAATACAGGCGCGTGTTACCGCCCGAGCGCTGGGGGTTCACCAGGCCCTTGGACTCGTAGACGCGTAGGGTCTGCGGATGCATGCCGGTCAGCTCGGCCGCCACGCTGATCATGTACAGCGGTTTGTTCCTATTGTCCTCGGCCATGCTACCTGACCCCTTTCCGTCTCGTTATCGTCCATCATAAGCCCGCGGGCGCGGGCGTACGCCACAACCAGACTAGTACGTCGCCTTGTAACGGTTGACCTTCTCGCGGTAGTCGCGCGTGTCGGCCTCGCGCAGCTTGGTCATGGCATCGCGCTCGTCATCGGACAGGTTCGTGGGAACCTGCACCTTGATCTCAACGAGCAGCGCGCCCGTACGGCCACGGTGCTTAACGTCGGGCGCGCCCATCTCCTTAAAGCGGAACTTCTTGCCCGTCTGGGTACCCGCGGGCACCTTCAGACGAACCGTCGCACCGCCGGGCGTCGGCACGTCCACCGTGCAGCCGAGCGCCGCCTCGTAGACCGAGACCGGTACCTCCATGGTCACGTCGGCGCCTTTGCGCTTAAACAGCGGGTGCTCCTCCACATGCGTGGTCACGACCAGGTCGCCGCGCTCGCCACCCGCAACGCCATACTCGCCGCGACGCTTGTAGCGCAGCTTGCCGCCGTCGACCGCACCCGCAGGCACCGAGACCGTGATGGTCTGCTGCTCGCCTGTCGAGGGAATGCGGTAGGTGACCTTGTGCGTCACGCCGCGGAACGCATCCTCGGCCGTTACGTCGACAGTCAACGACAGGTCGCCGCCCTTGCGAGCGCGGCTGCGACCCGCGCCGGCACCGGCAGCGCCCGCAGCCCCGGCAAAGCCCGAGCCCCAATCGCTACCCCAGGCACCGTTGCCGCTAAAGATGCTGTCGAAGATGTCGCCCCAGCCGCTGGCACCCGCGCCGGCACCGTAGCCGCCGCCATACGCGCCGCCTGCGCCCGGCATACCGCCAAACATGAGCATCTGGTCGTACTCTTTGCGCTTCTTCTCGTCCGAAAGCGTCTCGTAGGCCTCGCTGATCTCCTTGAACTTGGCCTCATCGCCGCCGGCATCGGGGTGATATTTTTGCGCGAGCTTGCGAAACGCGCTCTTGATCTCTTTGTCGGAGGCGCTCTTGGATACGCCCAGGATGTCATAGAAGGTTTTGCCTGCAGCCATCGTAGCTCCTCTCCTGTTTCATCCGTCGCCCAGCGGGCGGCGGCTCATACTTTCATATGGCACTAGGCCAGAAAGGGCCCCGGGTGTTGCCCCGGGGCCCTTCTCAATTACTCCTCGGTGCTCTCGGCCGTATCGGCCGCAGCATCCTCGGGCGCCGCTTCGGGCTCCGGTGCGGGGCGCTTCTCGCCACCGTAGGTCACCGTCACCATCGCGGAACGCAGGATGCGGTCCGCCATGCGGTAGCCCTTCTGGTACACGTCGTTGACAGTCTCGTCGTACTGCGACGCGTCCTCGACGCGACCCACGGCCTGGTGCTCGAGCGGATTGAACGCCTCGCCCTTGGGGTCGATGGGCTCAACGCCCTCGTGCGCAAACACATCGAGCAGCTTGGCATGCACCGCGTCGACGCCGTCGACGAACTGCTTAAAGTCGTCGGCAAGCTCCTGGCTGCGGGCATGGTCGATCGCACGCTCGATATCGTCGACCACCGGCAGCAGCGCAGTGACGAGCTTCTCGGTCGCGCGCTCGCGCTCGGCGATGCGCTCGTTGGCAGTGCGGCGACGGAAGTTCTCCCAGTCGGCCTGCAGACGGGCGGTGCGCTCGGTGGCGTCCTTTGCCTTGTCCTCGGCGGCCTTCTGGGCCTCTGCCGCAGCATCGAGCTCGCTGCGCACGTCGGCGAGCTCCTTTTGGGCCTGCTCGAACTTGAGCTTAAAGTCGTTGTCGGCGGCTTCCTCACCGGCGCGGATAGCAGCTTCCACCATCTCGTCCTCGGTCATCGTCGCCTCCTTGTTGGAATCCTCTACCTGGTTCTCGACAGCCTCGGCGGCCGCGGCCTCGTTGGCCTCGGTATCGTCGACGGCCTCTACGGGAATCTTCACGTCCTTCTCCTCAGAGTCAACGGGGGCGGCACCAACGGCGGCCGCCTCCGTGCGAGCTTTACGGGCGGACATGATTACTTGTCCTCGTCGTCCACAACCTCGTAGTCGGCGTCGACGACGTCATCGTCGGCAGGCTGGGCGCCGGCGGCACCGTCGGTCTGCTGCTGAGCGTCGGCGTAGACAACCTGAGCCAGCTCGTAGGCCACGGACTGCAGGGACTCGCCAGCGGCCTTGATGGCCTCGACGTCAGAGCCCTCGAGCGCCTTCTTAGCGTCGGCGATAGCGGCCTCGGCCTTGGACTTCACGTCGGCGGAAACCTTGTCACCGAGCTCGTTGAGGGTCTGCTCGGTGGAGTAGCACAGGCTGTCGGTCTGGTTGCGAACCTCGACCTCTTCCTTCTGCTTCTTGTCCTCCTCGGCATGAGCCTCGGCGTCCTTGACCATGCGATCGACTTCGTCGTCGGAAAGCGCGGTGGAGCCGGAGATGGTGATCTGCTGCTCCTTGCCGGTGCCCTTATCCTTAGCGGAGACCTTGACGATGCCGTTGGCGTCGATGTCGAAGGTGACCTCGATCTGCGGCACGCCGCGGCGGGCAGCCGGGATACCGGTCAGCTGGAACTTACCGAGCGACTTGTTATCGCGGGCAAGCTCGCGCTCGCCCTGGAGCACGTTGATCTCGACGCTGGTCTGGTTGTCGGCAGCGGTGGAGTAGACCTCGGTCTTGGAGGTCGGGATCGTTGTGTTGCGGTCGATCATCTTGGTCATGATGCCGCCCATGGTCTCGACGCCCAGCGACAGCGGGGTAACGTCGAGCAGCAGGATGCCCTCGACGTCGCCGGTGAGCACGCCGCCCTGGACGGCAGCGCCGTCGGCAACGACCTCGTCGGGGTTCACGGACATGTTGGGCTGCTTGCCGGTCATGGTCTTGACGAGCTCCTGGACGGCGGGCATACGGGTGGAGCCGCCGACGAGGATGACCTCGGTCAGATCGGAGAGCTTGAGCTTGGCGTCGCGCAGGGCGTTGGTGACAGGCTGCTTGCAGCGCTCGAGCAGGTCGCGGGTGATCTTCTCGAACTCGGCGCGGGTCAGCGTGTAGTTGAGGTGCAGCGGGCCGGACTGGTTCATGGTGATGAACGGCAGGTTGATGGTGGTCTGCTGGGCGGCGGAGAGCTCCTTCTTGGCGTTCTCGGCGGCCTCCTTCAGACGCTGCAGGGCCATGGGGTCCTGACGCAGGTCGACACCGTTCTCCTGCTGGAACTTATCGGCCATCCAGTCGATGACGCGCTGATCCCAGTCGTCGCCGCCCAGGTGGTTGTCGCCCGAGGTGGACAGAACCTCAAACACGCCGTCGGCGAGGTCGAGGATGGAGACGTCGAAGGTGCCGCCGCCCAGGTCGAAGACCAGGATGCGCTGGTCGGTGCCCTGCTTGTCCAGGCCATAGGCCAGAGCAGCAGCGGTCGGCTCGTTGACGATACGCTTGACGTTGAGGCCGGCGATCTTACCGGCGTCCTTGGTGGCCTGACGCTGGGCGTCGTTGAAGTAGGCCGGGACGGTGATGACGGCGTCGGTGACGGTCTCGCCCAGATACTTCTCGGCGTCGGCCTTCATCTTTGCGAGCGTCATAGCGCTCACCTGCTCGGCGGTGTAGTCCTTGCCCTCGATGTCGACGACGGCACGGCCACCCTGGCCCTCCTTGACCTCGTACGGCACGGTCTTGATCTCGGAGGTGCACTCGGAGTACTTGCGGCCCATGAAGCGCTTGATGGAGAACACGGTGTTCTTGGGGTTGGTGACAGCCTGGTTCTTAGCGGCCTTACCCACGACGCGGTCGCCGTCGGCACGGAAGCCCACGACAGACGGGGTGGTGCGGTCGCCCTCGGCGTTCACGATAATGGTCGGAGAACCGCCCTCGAGAACGGCCATTGCGGAGTTAGTAGTACCAAGGTCGATACCAAGAATCTTGCCCATTAGAAATTCCCTCTCTCTTGTGCGTTTGCACCGACTCGGCGGTCTGCCGAGCGGTGTTTCGGCTTGTCTTTCAGGATGTAGTGTATCCCCTTATGGGCCGGAATATACAAAATCTAAGTCAATTCATATAAGATTTCTTATTGCTGAGAGTTTAGGTTCTTAAATGCGCAGGTAGACGCGTTGTTGGAGTTCTCGGCAAATCTATCGAGATCTATGTAGGGATAGCTGAGGTTTGCGTCCGGGGGTGCCTGGGGCTGTCTTGCGGAAAGCTCGTCCCGGTTTGAGCGTGGATTCCGGGTCGCAGTTTCCGCTAGCGGGCCCAACCGGAAACTGCGACCCGTTTTTCGGCCAAATAACGGGATGCCCTTTCCGCAGGCGCGCTCAATAGCTCAATATTTCAAGTCACCTTTAGCTAACATTTGCGCAGCTCAACGGCCCCACCTGCGCGTTTTTTAGTAAACCTTGGCATACTCGGCGAACGGTATGAAGATGCCGGCCAGAGGGTATTGCAAACGGTCGCTCCCGTGGTATGTTTTTGCCCGAATCAAACCGGCGCGCATCGTCTGTAGCGTCGGTCAACAGAGAGGAAACTACCATGGCTCATCCCGTAATTGATGCCGACGAGTGCATCGCTTGTGGCGTTTGCGTCGACTCCTGCCCCGCCGGCGTTCTGGAGCTCCAGGACGTCGCTACCGTCGCTGACGAGGACTCCTGCGTCGCCTGTGGCGCTTGCCAGGACGCTTGCCCCGCCGGCGCGATCACCGAGATCGTCGAGGAGTAACAACTCCCCACTTGCACACTCAAAAGTACACCGTGCACAAAAAAGGAGGCCTCCGCATCGCCGCGGAGGCCTCCTTTTTTGTGCGGATAACTAATTTGGCACCGCTGCAGATTGCCGCTTAGGGGCGTTTGCAGCGTCGGCTACGATAGATCGTCCTCGTAAGGCATCAGGTCTGCTAGGTAGCCCTTCTCCTTGAGCATCGCCTCGATCTCGTCGAGGGTTTGCTCGTCCTCCGCCGCGATGCGATGGAAGTGATAGCCGCTCGTCACCGTTAGTAGCGGGAAACTCTTGCCGCTCTCGATATCGTGCAGGTAGCGCTCAACATCGCGACGATTGCGGATGTCCAGGTCGGCCGTGATCTTACCGTACACGCGGTGATTGACGATCACGTTGAGCACGGCGCCTCCGGCGTCGACGATACTCGTAAGCTCATCGCCCGCCTGCTCCACGCTGTGGCGAACCTTAACAAGACGTGTGGGCACGGCGGGGCTACTCGCGGCTTCCTGCAGCACGTAGCCGCGATTGGTCGCCACGATATCGTGCCCATCGGCGCGCAGCAGGGCGATGTCTTGCACGACAATCTGGCGGCTCACACCCACCTCACGAGCAAGTGCGCTGCCGGAGACGGGGCCCTTGGCTCGCTCGAGCACGCCCATGATGGCACGGCGACGCTCGCGGGCATCCATTATTTACCGTCCAGCAGACGCAGGTGCTTAAGCGAGAGGTCGAGGATCGGCGCAGAGTGCGTCAGGGCGCCCGAGCTAATAAAGTCAACGCCCAGGTCGGCGAGTGCACGGATATTGCTGGCGTCCACGTTGCCCGAGCACTCGGTCTTGGCGCGACCGGCGATAAGCTCAATCGCGGCAGCCATGTCGTCATGGGTCATGTTGTCGAGCATGATAATGTCGGCACCGGCCTCCACGGCTTCGCGTACCATGTCCAGGTTCTCGCACTCAATCTCGACCGTCGTGGTAAACGACGCATGGGCGCGCGCCATCTCGATCGCGCGCGTCACGCCACCGGCGGCATCGATGTGGTTGTCCTTGAGCATGACGGCCGTCGACAGGTTGTAGCGGTGGTTGCTGCCGCCGCCGATCTCGACCGCCGCCTTCTCAAACACGCGCATGCCCGGCGTGGTCTTGCGCGTGTCGACGAGCACGGTCTTGGTGCCCTCGAGCGCCGCAGCCATCTGGTGCGTATAGGTAGCGATACCGCTCATGCGCTGCAGGTAGTTGAGCGCCACGCGCTCACCCGAAAGCAGTACACGCGCATCGCCGCGCACCTGACCCACATGGTCGCCGGCATGCACCTCGTCACCATCGGCAACGTCGAGCAGCACCGAGCTCTGCGAATCCAGCAGCTCAAAGGTGCGGGCGAACACATCCAGGCCCGCGATGATGCCATCTGCCTTGGCGATGAGCTCAACGGTGGCGGGGCGCGCCGTGGGGCACACGCTCGCCGTGCTCACGTCCTCAAAGGTGATGTCCTCGCGCAGGGCCTGCAAAATCAGATCATCGACGACGAGCTTCATGGTAATGGGATTCATGGTCTACTCCTCCGCGGCCTGCGTGCCGGCGGCACGGGCCAAATCATCGATTGCAAGGGTGTCGGCGCTCAGGGCGCGGTGACGTCCGTCGAGCGCGGGCTCGCCCGCCTGCTCCACGGCAAGCGACTCGCCGGTGCGCATACGCCAAGCGGCGCGACGACCCCAGACGAGGGACTCAAGCAGGCTGTTGGAGGCCAGGCGGTTCTTGCCGTGCACGCCGTTGCAAGCCGTCTCGCCGGCGGCGTAGAGCTCGGGCATCGAGGTGCGGCCGTCCTTGTCAACCCACACGCCGCCCATAAAGTAGTGCTGCGTGGGCGTGACGGGGATGGGCTCGTCCAAGATGTCGCGACCGTCCTCCAGACAGCGCGCGCGGATGTTGGCAAAGTGCCCGGTCACCACGTCGCGCTCGACCGGGGCAAAGCTCAGCCACTCGTGCTCGGTGCCGTCCTGCTTCATCTGCTCGCGGATGGCGGCGGCGACCACATCGCGCGGCTGCAGCTCGTCGGTAAAACGCTCGCCGGCGGCATTGAGCAGAATCGCGCCTTCGCCGCGGCAGCTCTCGCTGATCAGAAAGGTGCGGCCCGGCTGCGGCGAGAACAGGCCCGTGGGGTGAATCTGCACGTAGTCCAGGTGCTCCATCGTAATGCCGTGCTCCTGGGCGATGTAGCAGGCGTCGCCCGTGAGCTGCGGGTAGTTGGTCGAGTGGTCGTATACGCCACCGATGCCGCCCGTCGCCCACAGCGTATGGCAGGCGTGAATCTCAAACGGCTTGCCGGCATGCACGCCCTCGGCGGCATTTACCAGCTCGTCGGCGGGACGAGCCGAATCGTCCTCGTCCACGGGAACGGCGATGACGCCGGTGCACACCGTGGCGCCGTCGCGCTCGCCGGTCAGAATGTCGGTCATGGCCACGTGCTCAAGAATCTGCACGTTGTCCAGCTTGCGCACGGCCTGGAGCAGCTTGGTCGTAATCTCCTTACCCGTAATGTCGGCATGGAAGGCGATACGCGGGCGGCTGTGCGCGCCCTCGCGAGTGAAGTCGAGGCTGCCATCGGCCTTGCGCTCAAAGTCCACGCCCATGGCCAGCAGGTCGTTGATGACCGAACGGCTCGAGCGGATCATGATGTCGACGCTCTCGCGACGGTTCTCGTAATGGCCGGCGTGCATGGTGTCCTCAAAGAAGGCGTCGTAGTCCGAGCCCTCGGGCAGCACGCAGATACCGCCCTGCGCGAGCATCGAATCGCACTCGTCGACAGCGCCCTTGGAGAGCATGATCACGCGCGTGCTCGTCGGCAGATTGAGAGCCGCGTACAGGCCCGCTACGCCGCAGCCGGCAATGACGACGTCGCACTCCATGTCGGGGTATTGCTTGGTTTCCACAGGAATCCTCTCCCTTGAATGTGACATAAGGGACCATCCCTCATGCCACATTGTTCTAGCGTGCTGCGTACTCGAGCATACGATCGAGCGTGAGCTTGGCCTGGTCGGCAGCCTCGTCCGACACGCCGATCTGCACTTCGCCCTCGCCCGTCTCCAGGCAGCGCACAAGCTTTTCGAGCGTGATGAGGTCCATGTTGACGCAGGTGGGCTGCACCGCGGGGAAGTAGAACTTCTTGCCGGTGCCCTGGCAGCGGCGCTCGAGCTCGTAGAGCACGCCGCGGACCGTCACGATGATGAACTCGCTCGCGTCCGACTCCTCAGCATACTTGATGATGCCGGCGGTGGAGCCGATGTAGTCGGCCTCGGCCAGGACGTCGGCCTTGCACTCAGGATGCGCCAGCACGAGCGCGTTGGGGTGGGCCTCCGTCGCGTCGACGATCTGCTCGACGGTGATGATGTGATGGCGCGGGCAGTAGCCGTTGTTGAGGATGACGTGCTTTTGCGGCACCTGCTCGGCTACGAAGCGGCCCAGGTTTTGGTCGGGAATGAACAGGATATGCTGCTGCGGCAGCTCGGACACGATCTTAACGGCGTTGGAGCTGGTGACGCACACGTCGCTCCAGCTCTTGATCTCGACCGTGGAGTTGACGTAGCAGACCACGGCAAGGTCGTCACCGTACTCGGCGCGGGCGGCGTCGACCGTCTCGCGCTTGACCATGTGAGCCATGGGGCAGTCCGCGCCCGGCTCGGGCAGCAGCACGGTCTTGGTGGGGTTGAGCAGCTTGGCGCTCTCGCCCATAAACTCCACGCCGCACAGCACGATGGTCTGCTGCGGCAGGCTCTTGGCAAGCTTTGCCAGGTAAAAGCTGTCGCCGACGTAATCGGCCACAGCCTGGACCTCGGGTGCCACGTAATAGTGTGCCAGGATTACCGCATCGCGTTGGGTTTTTAGTTGCTGAATGGCCTCGACGAGCTCTGCGGGCACCAATGCCGCGCGCTCCGTTGCCGTCGTTGCCGATGCCAGGCCGGCCGCAATGTCGCGTGCAAGCTCCGACGCATCCATGTTCGCGCTCTGTGCCATCAAGGCCCCTCTCTTTTGGCGAATCTTGGGGCTTTAGTATGACACCTAGGTTTACAGCTGACAAGACAGCTGTAAACCTAGGTGTAAAGTTGAAATAAAGATTCAATCATGTGGCAGGTCCATTTTCGAACTGGCAAGCTGAGGATAGCCGAGCTCTCGATAGCGCAGGAGGCATCTTTCGCCACCGCAATACCGCTCGGCGCGAGTTGCGCGACGTGGGGCGCAAATGGGACACGCCTCCGCGAGCGGTCCGCACCCAATGTGGCAAAATCGAACTACTAAGGGGGCTCAGAATGCTCAAGATTATTGCCTGCGACGACGACGTCGTATTTCTAGATAGACTGCACCGGATGATCGACCGCTGGTCGAGCGAGACGGGCACGGCGGTCGATGTTGCGCTCGTCACGCGCGGCGAGGACCTGCTGGCCCGCCATGCCGCATCGCGCGCCGACATCATCCTGCTCGATATGATCATGCCGCTCGTCAACGGCATGGACACCGCGCGCGAGCTGCGCCAGTCCGATACCGCCGTGCGCCTGGTGTTCCTCACCTCGTCGCCCGAATTTGCGCTGGAGTCCTACGAAGTCCGCGCCTTCGACTACCTGCTCAAGCCCGTGGCATACGAACGCCTGGCACAGCTGCTCGACGAGCTTTCGAGCATGCGCCCGTCGGCGACCGACGAGTTCGTCATCAAAACGTCCTTTGGTTACCACGCCCTGCGCCTGTCCGACATCGAATATGCCGAGGCACGCAACAAGCACGTGGTCTTCCACCTGCGCGACGGACGCGATATCGAGGCGCTCGAGTCGTTCCGCAGCGTCGAGGACCGCCTGGCGCAAAACGCGGTCTTCTTTAAATGCCATCGCAGCTACCAGGTCAACCTGCGCAATATCGATCATTTCGATCGGACGGAGATCGTCATGCGCTCGGGCGCGAGCATTCCGCTTTCGCGCAGCAGCAAGCAGGGATTCCAGGACGCCTACTTTGCGGTGCGATTTGAGGGCGGGAGGCGCTGATGCCTGCATCGGTCGAAATGGTTCTTTGGGCGATTCACCATGCCACGACGCTGCTCTTTGGCGTTTTTGCCTCGGCGGCGCTCTGCGGTGTCGAAATCAATCGACGCCATGCGCTCGAATTGCTGGGGATCGGTGCCGCAACCGGTGCCGCCTTCTCGATTGCCAATGCCGTTGGCGGAGAACTGTTTGCCCGTCAGGCCTACCCGCTCGTCGTACACCTGCCGCTTATCGTCTTCCTCTGCGCGCGTTACCGCTTAAGTCCGCTGCTCGCGGCATTGGGCGTCACCAGCGCCTACCTGAGCTGCCAGTTTAGCAACTGGATGGGTATCGCCGCATTCGCAGCCACCGACTCGCAGGTTGCATACTACCTTGCGCGCATTGCGACCACGCTCGGCGTCTTTGCCGTCCTCCTGCACTGGGCCGGCGATATCGGTCCGCGCCTGGCGATTAAAAGCCCCACCGAGCTGGGCATTCTTTTAATTCTGCCGCTCGTCTACTATATCTTTGACTACGCCACCAACGTCTACACCACGCTGTTCCACTCGGGCTCGGTGGTGACCGTTGAGTTTTTGGCCTTTGCCCTTTGCGCCTTCTACATTATGTTTCTCGCCGTCTACCTGCGCGAATACGAGGCAAAGGAAGTCGCCGAGCGTGAGCGCTGGATGCTCGAGACGCGCGACAACTCCGCCATCAAAGAGCTCGAGGCCTGGCGCCAATCTGGACGCGAGCTGTCGATCCTTCGCCACGACATGCGGCACTTTTTGCGCGGTCTGGCCATTCTTGTTGAGGAAGGGCACATCGACGAGGCGCTCGATCGCATCGATGAGCTCTGCGAGGCCAACGACCGCACCGCCGTGCGCCGTTACTGCGCCAACGAGACCGTCAACATCGTGCTTTCGTCATTTAGTTCGGATATCAACAAGCACGGCATCACCGCCGACCTGCGTGCCGCCGTGCCCGAAACCGTTCACGTGGGCGATGCCGACCTGTTCAGTGTGCTTTCGAACGCCCTGGAAAACGCCATCATCGCTGCAAGCGCCGCCCCCGAAGGCAAACGCTTTGTCGACCTTGACCTGCGGCTTGAGGACGGCCAGCTGCTGCTTTTGGTTTCCAACACGTTTGGACGCGCGCCGCGCATGGTCGACGGCATGCCCGTGACCCAACACGCCGGCCACGGTTTTGGCACCAAGAGCATTAAGCTTGCCGTGGAGCGCATGAGCGGCAACTGCCAGTTCCGCATTAACGGCGACCGATTTGAGCTGCGCGCTGTGATGTAGGGGCGCGACACTGGACTCGTGGCGCGACTCAACCGCCCGGGTCGCCTTGCCGGCGCAGGCCCGTTACAGCGGAGCGGCCGACGGGGTCAGCTGCTTAATGTAGGCCCACATGCGCTGCTTGGCCGCCTTGTCGGTCAGAGCGGCCTCAAAGCCATCGAGTGCGAGTACGCGACGCCCCTGCACGTGGGCGACCAGGCCGGGCTTGAGCATGGCGGTGTCAAAGTCATCGATCGCCACGAGCATATCGGCGTAGGTCTCGCGCATAGCGTCAGCCGCGTTGTTGTCGAGCAGTAGCACCGCCTCGGGGTCCAAAGCCTCAAGCGCCTCACGGAACAGCTCGCACGGCAGAGTCTCGCCCACCGCGACCGCTCCGTCACCCACGCCGGCGACGCTTGCCAGCACGCAAAAATCCTCGGGCGCGTAGCCGATGGCCCCAAGCGCCTTGCGCAACGCCGCGCCATCCGGGCCGGCGGCAAGCTCGCCACCCGAACGCTCGGCCTCGTCCAAATCGCCTTTGACCAGCACGATCGGCGAGCACGCGTTGCCCGCGATACGCACGCCACGGACCGCAAGCGATGTGAGCTCCTGCTCGGCCGCCTGGGCGATGGCTTCTTTTTTCTGGCTTTGTGACGTGGACATGCGCTCTCCAATCGTTTGCGTGCCCACCATTATATAAAAGAGCTGCCCGCGAGTGGTTGCTTTGCGGGCGGCTGGGTATAAGCACGGTCGTACTGAGTTTTACGCGGCCGAGCCGCGTCGCATTATGGAGGTCACCATGGCTGACATTAAGCAGATTACCCCCGAGAACTTCGATTCCATCGTTAACGACAGTCTGCCCGTGCTGGTTGATTTTTGGGCCCCGTGGTGTGGGCCGTGTCGTTCGCTCTCGCCCATCGTGGACGAGGTCGCCGACGAGCTGGCCGGCAAGCTGGCCGTAGCCAAGTGCAACGTCGATGACAACCAGGACCTGGCCATGAAATTTGGCGTCATGAGTATCCCCACGCTGATCGTCTTTAAGAACGGCGAAGAGGTTGACCGCTCAGTCGGTGCCTTACCCAAGGCAAGGCTTCAGGCACTGCTGGAGAAGCATCTGTAATACGCTTGTTACGCATCTGCCGTCCATGAGCGGTTTTGCACCGCTCGCCGGAGCGCCGGGTGCAGGGCGCGCGACCACGGATAGTATGGTAGACACAAACAGCCCCCAGTGAACGGGTGCGGGTCAGACGGACTCGCACCCGTTTTCTTATGCGGCGGCGCCCGGGGCGGGCGTAGTAGAATCTGAACCACTGGATTGCCCCGTACAAAAGGAGATTCCCATGCATGACGTTGGAATGAACATGAGCCAGCTTGCCATGAGCGTCAAGCAGGTCGACGACACCATCGAGCTCGCCCACGAGTGGAGCCATCAGCTGCTGCATGCGACCGAGAACTTTGACATGGAGCGTATTGGCGCCAAGCTCGAGGCCGCCATGGCTGCGCTGCACGAGGCGCATGACGCGCTCGAGGGCTACGAGGAGGCCATCGAGGCCGACCATAACTCCGTCGGCTCCGTGAAGCTGGTGTAGCGTGACCGAGCACGAGCACGAGCACGGCTGCGACCACAAGCACGAGCATCCGCACGGTCCGGCCGACCAGGCGAGCTGCCGTTGCGCCGGCTCCAGCTCCGAGCTGGTCCGCTTTTCGGTCACCGCGCCCGACGACCTGCTGCGCCGCTTTGACGAGCAGATCGCGCGCCGCGGCGATGTGGCCAACCGCTCCGAGGCCGTGCGCGACCTGATTCGCGCCTCGATCGCCAAGGAGCAGATGCGCACGCCCGACGAGCACGTTATCGGGTCGCTCACTATGATCTACGATCACCATACCGGCGACCTGACGCGTCGTCTGGACGAGGTGCAGCACGACTACACCGACGAGATCGTCTCGACCATGCACGTGCATCTGGACCACCACAACTGCCTGGAGATTCTGGCGCTTAAGGGTCGCGGCGAGCGCGTCTACGAGCTGGCTGACCGCCTGCTGGGCCTGCGCGGCGTTAAGCACGGTGAGCTCACCTGCGCCGCCACCGGGCAAAGCCTGGGGCTGTAGCGGGTTTCCCGCAGCGCACCTGCCAAAAAGGGACAGGTTTGTTTTGGCAGGTTTAGATATTTTACCTACCAAAATAAACCTGTCCCTTTTTGGTCGGTTTTGATGAGGGAGAGTCGCATGCGGCATGCGCATATTCACGTGACGGGCATTGTGCAGGGTGTTGGCATGCGACCGTTTGTGTATCGCGAGGCCACGGCGCACGGCATCTGCGGCTGGGTGCTCAACGCAGGCGACGGCGTGCATGTCGAGGCGCATGCCTCGGGTGCGGCCGTCGACGGCTTTGTCGCCGCGCTGTCGGAGCACGCACCCACGGCTGCCCGCGTGGAGCGCGTCGACGTTGCGGATTTGGAGCCCGGCACTTGGGATGCTGCCAATGAACAGGGCTTTCGCATTGTGGCGTCACAGGACCAGACTGCGCATACGACGCTCGTCTCGCCCGATATCGCCACCTGCGACGACTGCCTGCGCGAACTGTTCGATCCCGCCGACCGACGCTATCACTACCCCTTTATCAACTGCACCAACTGCGGCCCGCGCTTTACCATCATCCGCTCGCTGCCTTATGACCGAGCGGCCACCTCTATGGATCGCTTTCCCATGTGCCCCGAATGCGCCGCGGAGTATGCCGACCCACTTGACCGGCGCTTTCATGCGCAGCCCGATGCCTGCTTTGACTGCGGGCCGCATATTACCTGGCGCGAGGCGGCAGGCGGCATGGTGCTCGAGAGCTCAGAGGCGACGCCGGCTGTCGGCGACACGCGCGAGGCCAGCGATGCCATTATCGAGCGCTGTGCTGAGCTGCTGGCCAGCGGTGGCATTGTCGCCATCAAGGGCCTGGGCGGATTCCATCTTGCCTGCGATGCCGCCAACGAACAGGCGGTGACCGAGCTGCGCCGTCGCAAGCGCCGCAGCAACAAGCCGCTTGCCGTCATGGTGCGCAACCTTGCCGACGCCGAGCGCCTGTGCCATGTCAACGACGCCGAGCGCGACTTGCTGGCCGGTAGCATCCGCCCCATCGTACTGTTGCGCCGGCGTGATGCTGGCGCGGGAGATTCCTCTGACGCCCTCGCGCTCGCACCGTCCGTTGCACACGACTTGCCCGAACTCGGCGTCATGCTCCCCTATACCCCGCTTCAGCATCTGTTGCTTGCCACAGCGGAAGCCCATGGCATGCACGCGCTTGTCATGACCAGCGGAAACCTGAGCGAAGAGCCCATCGAGACCGACGACGATCTTGCCTGGGAACACCTCGCTGCCGCTGGCATCGCCGACGCACTGCTCGGCAACGACCGCGCGATCCTCTCGCGCTATGACGACTCCGTGGTGCGTGTGGTCGATGGAGCCGCTATGCCCGTACGCCGTGCTCGCGGATATGCGCCGCAACCGTTGCCGCTGCCGACGCTCGGCGGCGCCGCGCCCTCCGTGCTCGCCTGCGGCCCGCAGCAAAAGGCCACGATCGCACTCACGCGCGAGGATGAGGACGGCAAGGCAGCCTGTTTTGTGTCGCAGCATATTGGAGACGTTGAGAACGGCGCGGCCTTCGACGCCTGGAATGCGGCTCACACGCGACTGGAAGACCTTTTTGACCTGGCGCCCGCCGCGCTGGCCTGTGACTTGCACCCCAGCTATCTATCGAGCCAGTGGGCACGCGAGCAGGTGCGGGAGCGCAATCTGCCGCTTGTCGAAGTTCAACATCATCACGCACACATCGCGAGCGTGATGGCCGAGGCCATCGCTGCGGGCCAGCTTGCGCCTGGCGCGCGCGTCCTGGGCATTGCCTTTGACGGCACGGGCGCTGGCACCGACGGGACCATTTGGGGCGGCGAGTTTCTTGTCGCCGGCCTTGCCGATTTTGAGCGCACCGCACATCTGCGTACCTGGGCACTTCCCGGTGGCGCCGCATCCGTGCGCGATGCCCGACGCAATGCCTTTGCCCTGCTCGGCGAACTCGGCCTGCTCGAGCACCCAGGCGCCACGGAGCTCTTGGGTAGCCTCGATGAGCAGACCCGCAGCGTGACGGCCACGATGATCGAGCGGAATATCAACAGCCCGCGAACGAGCAGTATGGGCCGTCTGTTTGACGCCGCGGCGGCAATCCTGGGCATCTGCGGCACTGCAACCTACGAGGGCGAGCCCGCCATCGAGCTCGAGGCCGCCGCTTGGCACGCGCTCGGCAGCAGAACCGTCCGCCCCATCGACTATCAGTCAGGCATACCCACGTCTGTCGACGACTCCACCATCTTGGATTCCCAACCGCTCATCGAAGCACTTTTGGAGGGTATTGAAGCCGGCGCATCGCCCGATAGGCTCGCGCTCGGCTTCCATATCGTCATTGCACGCGCATCGGCACGTATCGCAAGCGAGATCTGCGCCCGCGAGGGCATCGACACCGTCGCACTCTCGGGCGGCGTGTTCATGAACCGACTTTTGCTTCGGCTCCTCACGCGCGAGCTCAAAGACGCCGGTCTTGCCGTCTTGGTTCCCTGCACCGTGCCCGTCAACGACGGCTGCATCGCCTACGGCCAGGCGGCGGTCGCCCGCGCTCGGCTCGCGCAGGTCATACCGCAGTAGGCAGTTTGGCTAGCCCATGCGCCGCCGTCTCACAGGTGTAACGCGTTTGCCCGCAACCCCCGCGAGCGCTACCATCAACTGATGGATTATTAGGCGCCTATCCAGCGCAAAGCGTATAAAAGGGGAACATTATGTGCCTTGCCGTTCCCGGTAAAGTGGTCAAACGCGACGACGACCTAAAGGCGACCGTCGACATGATGGGCATCGAGCGCCCCGCGTCGCTGCGACTTGTGCCGACGGCGCAGGTAGGCGACTATGTTCTCGTACACGCCGGCTTTGGCATCCAGATTGTCGACGAGCAGGAAGCTCAAGAGACGCTCGAGCTGGTCAACACCATGACCGAGCTGGTCGAAGAGGACCAGCTCGCCACCAACCCGGCCGAGGCATACTAGTGGCGGCGGCACAACCGGTTCACTCCGGTATCGACTTTTCGGCATTCCGCGACCCACGGCTCGCTCGCGAGCTCATCGACCGCATTCATGAGCTTGTCGGCGATCGCAGCATCAACCTTATGGAAGTCTGCGGTACGCATACCGTGAGCATTGGCCGCTATGGTTTTCGCTCCATTATGCCGGCGGGGCTCAAGCTGTTGAGCGGCCCGGGCTGCCCCGTCTGCGTTACCGCGAACCGCGACATCGACCACGCAATCGCACTCGCCAAGATGGACGGCGCCATCATCACTACCTTTGGTGACATGATGCGCGTGCCCGGATCGTCTACCTCGCTTGCCGCGCAAAAGGCAGCCGGACGCGACATCCGCATCGTCTACTCGCCACTCGACGCGCTCGATATTGCCGAGCACAACCCCGACCGCCCGGTCATCTTTATGGGCGTGGGCTTTGAGACCACGACGCCCACCATCGCCGCCGCCATCCTAGAGGCAGATGCGCGCGGGCTCCAGAACTTCTCGGTCTATTGCGCCCACAAGACCACGCCACCGGCGCTGCGCGCGATTGCCAACGACCCCGAGACGACCATCGACGGCTTTATCCTGCCGGGCCATGTCGCCACCATCACGGGCGTGGCGCCATTTGGCTTTTTGGTCGATGAGTTTAGGACCCCGGGCGTGGTTACCGGGTTTGAGCCGGTCGATATCTTGCAGGGCATTTGCATGCTGGTCCAAATGGTTATTGAGGGACGGCCCGAGATCGACAACGCCTACCGCCGCGGCGTCAATGCGGACGGCAACCCCGTGGCGCGCCAGCTGGTCGAGCAGGTATTTGAGCCGTGCGACACCACGTGGCGCGGGCTGGGACCGATTCCCGCCTCGGGCCTTTCCATCCGGCCCGAGTTCGCGCGCTTTGATGCCGGTGCCCGCTATGACGTGCCGATTGAACCGACGGTCGAGCCGCGCGGATGTCGCTGCGGCGACGTGCTGCGCGGGGCTATTACACCCAGCGACTGCCCGTTGTTCGGCCACGCGTGCACGCCCGAGCATCCCGTCGGCCCGTGCATGGTGAGCTCCGAAGGCAGCTGCGCCGCGTACTTTAGGTACAGAAACTAACCTGAACGCCCACGTGGGACAAACACTTCTGATGAATTTGTCCCACGCACTCGCTTGCTGGCACCACCCTCGATTGGAGTTTTCGATATGTCCCATAGCGTCACCGATAGCACTGTCCTGCTGGGCCACGGCTCCGGCGGGCAGATGATGAAACGCATTATCGACGAGGTCTTTCTGGACGCCTTTGGGTCGCCCGAGCTGCTCGAAGGCAACGACGCCGGCGTCGCCGCGCTGCCCGCAAGCGGGCGCATCGCCATGTCGACCGACAGCTTTGTGGTGACGCCGCAGTTCTTTCCCGGCGGCAACATCGGCAGGCTCGCCGTATGCGGAACCGTCAACGACGTCGCGACCTCGGGCGCCAACGTGCGCTACCTGTCGTGCGGCTTCATCCTCGAAGAAGGCTATCCCATGGACAAGCTGCGCCAGATTGTGCAGACCATGGCCGAGACGGCACGCGAGGCAGGTGTGGCGATTATCACCGGCGACACCAAGGTGGTCGAGCGCGGCGGGGCAGACGGCGTCTATATCAATACCGCCGGCGTGGGCGAGGTGCCTGCGGGCGTGGCGCTCAGCGGTGCAAACTGCCAGCCCGGCGATGTCATCCTGGTCTCGGGCACGCTGGGCGACCACGGCATCGCCATCATGAGCCAGCGCGAGGGTCTGGCGTTTTCGAGCAACATCGAGAGCGACGCCGCGCCGCTCAACCACCTGATTGCCGACGTGCTGGCCGCCGCCCCTAACACGCGATGCTTCCGCGACCCCACGCGCGGCGGCCTGGCATCCACGCTCAACGAGTTTGCGCAGGCCAGCGGCGTTGCCATGGAAATTGACGAAGATGCCGTGCCCGTGCGCCCTGACGTGCAGGCCGCCTGCGAGATGCTCGGCTACGACGTGCTGCAGGTGGCAAACGAGGGCAAGATGGTCGCCGTGGTGCCCGCCGAGCAGGCCGACGCGGCGCTGGCAGCCATGCGTGCCGCCCGCTACGGCGAGAACGCCGCCATCATCGGGCGCGTGCTACCGATTGCCGAAGACGCTCGTCCCGCCGTGCGCGTGCGCACCGGCTGGGGCTCGACGCGTATCCTCGACATGCTCGTGGGAGAGCAGCTGCCGAGGATTTGCTAGCAGACACGGCGCGCAGCCGCCGCAGTGCAACTCAAGGTTGTTACAGATATTCAGATTCCAGGCACGCCCGACGCGCAAGGCCAGTATCATGAGGTGCGCTTTACAACTCAAACGGCAGGAGCACCCATGGCAGCAGCGTTTTCCCATGTGATTTTTGATCTGGACGGCACCATCCTCAACACGCTCGAGGATCTGGCGGCCGCCGGCAACCATACCTGCGAGATGCACGGCTGGCCTACGTTTGCCGTGGACGAGTACCGCTACAAGGTAGGAAACGGCATGCTCAAGCTGGTCGAGCGCTTTATGCCCGCCGAGTACGCGGGCAACGGTCGCATGTTTGAGCGGACGCTTGCCGAGTTTAGGGCATATTACGGCGAGCACAAGGAGGACCATACCGCCCCCTACGCCGGCACGATCGAGATGCTCGACCGTCTGCGCGCCGCGGGCGTTCAGCTGGCCGTGCTTACCAACAAGGACCATGTCTCGGCTGCCCCGCTTATCGAAAAGTACTTTGGCCCCGACCGCTTTGCGCTGGTGCAGGGCCGCGTCGACGCGTTTCCGCCCAAGCCCGAGGCGCCCGTCACACTGCATGTGATGGAAGAGCTCGGCGCCGATCCGGCAACCACGCTCTACGTAGGCGATTCGAATGTCGATGTTCTGACCGGCCACAACGCCGGCCTTAAGAGCGCCGGCGTCACCTGGGGCTTCCGCGGTCGAGCAGAGCTCGAAGCCGCCGGCGCCGACTACGTAGTGGACACCCAGGACGAACTCGCTGCGCTGATCTTGGGCGAGTAGCGAGCCGCCCACCAATAAGTTGCGGTGAAATAGGGACTGATTACCGGCCTACTGCCCCCAAACAGTCCCTATTTCACCGCAACTTAGATGGGCACGGGGTAGCTAAAAGAGCCCCGTCCCAAATTAGCTACCCCTCAACAATGGCGACACCACAGGTAGAGGACGGACAGCGAGCGACGTCCAAGCCGAACAAGTTGGCATGAAAAAGGCGAGGCATAGACCTTCTGGTCATGCCTCGCCTTTTGAATGACAAATTGTCGGCTTGGGCGGCGCGCAGCGTCAACTGGTTACGCGGTTCGTAGAACCGCGTAACTCCCCTAGCTCAGCATCGCATCCATCATCTCGGAGTTGACGGAGTCGTCAGCAGACCACTCGCCGTCGTCGTTGCAGGTGTACTTGAAGATAACCGTGGTCTTCCTGGGCTCGGTGGCCTTGGTCACATCGACCATCACCTGGCCGGCCATCTTGTACAGCTCGTCATCGGAAGGAACCGTGTCAAGTGCAGCGACCTTCTCCTGATACTGGGTGGAGAAGTCCTCGACGATCTTGTTCATGGACTTGCAGGTGATGGAGACCTCGGCGGTTGCAACGCCCTTGTCCTCGTCGACCGTCACGTCGCCGATCTCGTAATCAAAGCCCTCGAGATAGGTCTTGGCATACTCCTTGGGATCGATGCCCAGCTGCTCGAACTCGTCGCCCGAAGCCTCTTCCAGACCAGAGAGGAAATCGTCGCCACCGTTTTTGACCTCATCGAACTGAGTCGTAAGGTCCTCGGTGATGAGTTCTTCGATCGAAGGGCCTCCGCAGCCGGAAAGCACGACCACGCATGCAACCAAAACGGCCATGAGGGGCGCAAGCAGCTTCTTTTTCATGTTGTTCCTCCCAATGAGCGGCACCGTGCTTCCCAGACACGGCACACGTTGTGATAGTAAGCACATACTATCCACTTATGAACACCCTCGGCAGCACGAAGGCGCGGTCGGTTCGTTTTAACGTCCGAACGGTCTGCGAGTCCGCTCAGCATGCAATAAAACGCATCCGTACCGTGCAATAAAAAAGGGTGGCCGGATAATCCGACCACCCTTAGACATTATGCGATGCCGCGATTTACTTGCGGACAACCTTGACGATAGCATCGCCGGCAGCGACGGCGGAGTCGGCCTCGACGGCAAGCTCGACGTCGGCAAACTCGGCGGTGTTGGACACAGCCACGACGACGCAGTCCTTGTAACCGGCAGCGGCGATCTTGGCGCGGTCGATCTTGAGCATGGGCTGGCCGGCCTTCACGACATCGTCAGCCTTGACGAAGCCCTCGAAGCCGTCGCCGTTCATGTTGACGGTATCGACGCCAACGTGCACCAAAACCTCGATGCCGCTATCGGACTGCAAGCCCACAGCGTGACCCATGGTGACGGTCACCTTGCCGTCGCAGGGGGCATAGACCAAATCGTCCTCGGGCCACACGGCGCAGCCCTTGCCCAGAACCTCGCCACCAAAGACGGGATCGGGCACGTCGGCCATCTTGATGACCTTGCCCTTGACGGGCGAGCACAGCACGTCGGCGCCGGCAGAAGCAGAGATGGAGGCAGGAGCAGCGGCAGCCGCGGGCTCAGCCTTCTTCTTGAACATGTCAAACAGACCCATACGTTTTCTCCTCTTGATTAAGCGCAACGTAGTGCGCATGCCTATGGTGATTATAGTGCCAATTGGACCAAAAACTAAGGTGGGGAGTCGAATCGAAAACTCTGCCGACGTCTTTGTCCATCGGCGCCCGTTTTGTTGATTAACCCTCGATGAGCCCTAGGTGCACGAAGGCGTTCCAGATGCCGTCGTCGTCGACATTCGTGGTCACGAAATCGGCCGCCGGTCCGGCGTTCGTCAGAACGCCGGAACTCAATCGCCGGAACTCAATTACTCCAAGCCCTCAGCGCCGTTGGACTTGATGATCTTCTGGTATGCGAAGAAGCTGTCCTTGCGGCGGCGCTCGTAGGTGCCGGTGCCATCGTCGTACTTATCGACATGGATGAAGCCGTAGCGCTTGCGCATCTCGCCGGTGCCGGCGGACACCAGGTCGATGGGGCCCCACCAGGTGTAGGCGATCAGGTCGACGCCATCGGCGACGGCCTCGCCCATGGCCTTGATGTGACTCTGCAGATAGGCGATGCGGTACGGATCGTGAATGGAACCGTCCTCCTCGACCTCGTCGTAGGCGCCCATGCCGTTCTCGACCACCATCAGCGGAATCTCGTAGCGGGCGTAGATCTCGTTGAGGGCGATACGCAGGCCCAGCGGGTCGATCTGCCAACCCCAGTCGGTGGACTCCAGGTAGGGGTTCTTGCCGCCAAAGGTCATGTTGCCCTCGGTCATCTCGTGGTCCTTGTGCGTGCCCACGGTGCCGGACATGTAGTAGCTAAAGGTGTAGAAGTCGACCTTGCCGTCGGCGATATCCTGCAGGTCGCCGTCCTCCATAGCGAGCTCGACGTCGTTCTCGGCCCAGAAGCGCTTGGCGTAGAACGGGTACTTGCCGCGCACCTGCACGTCGGAACAGTACCAGTTCATGGAGTTCATCTGCTGCTGCGTGGCGAACACGTCGACCGGATCGCACGTGGCGGCGTAGGAGAGGATGAAGCAGTCCATGTTGCCCATCTTGAACTGCGGGTAGTGCTCGTGAGCGTAGCGCACGACGCGGCCGCTGGCGACAAACTGATGATGCAGAGCCTGATAGCGCTGCTGAGCGGTGGTCTTGATGGCGCTTGCCGGGCCCTCGAAGCCCTGGATCAGGCCGGTCTCCATCATGGCGCCCATGTCCATGGTGCCGCAGTTGATCTCGTTGAAGGTGAGCCAAAACTTGACTTTGTCCTGATAGCGGTCGAAGACGGTCTGGCAATACTTCTCAAAGAAGCCGATGAGCTCGCGGCTTGCCCAGCCGTTGTACTTCTCGACCAGGTGATAGGGCATCTCGTAGTGCGAGAGCGTCACGAGCGGCTCGATATTGTGAGCGCGCAGGCAGTCGAAGACGCGATCGTAAAAGGCGAGGCCGGCCTCGTTGGGCTCGGCGTCGTCGCCGTTGGGGAAGATTCGGCTCCAAGAGATGGACATGCGGAACATGTTGAAGCCCATCTCGGCGAACAGCGCGATGTCCTCCTCGTAGTGATGGTAGAAATCGATGCCGTCATGGTTGGGGTAGAAGCGGTTGGGGTCGATGTCGATCGTGATCTGACGCGGCTCCTTGTAGCTGCCGCCCAGGAAGTGGTCGTCGACGGAAGCGCCGCGGCCGTCCACGTTCCAAGCGCCCTCAAACTGGTTGGCGGCGGTAGCGCCACCCCAATAGAAACCCTCGGGGAACTTGATGTTTGCCATGAGCATCTCCTTTGCATCGTGGGTCGATAAGCCGAGTATCGCCCACGCGGGAGACATGCGGACGCGGGGGCGCCAAACCCGACACTTCTTTTCGCGCCCGCAGCCTGCCGCCGCCCCGCCCCTGACACTTCCTGATACCTGCCAAAAAGGGACAGGTTTATTTTGGTCGGTTTTATCTGGGAAAACGCTGACAATAGGCAGCCGGCGTGCAGCCATAGCGCTCGGCAAACTTTTTGTAGAAGAAGCTCATGTTGGCATAGCCCGCCTCGCGCGCAGCCGCCTCTGCCGTGGCACCGGCGTCGAGCAGTGCCGCTGCGCGCGCCAGGCGGCCCTCCTGCACGAGCTGCATGAATGTGCGGCCTGTCTGACGCTTGAGTAGGGCGCTTGCGTAGTTGGGGCTCAGGTGCAGATGGCGGGCGAGGTCGTCGAGCGCGCAATCGCAGGCGTGACGCTCGATATAGCCCATAGCAGCCGCGACCTGCGCCGATGGCAGCGCGGGCGCGTCCGACCGCAGAAGACCGGCCTCGTAGCTTTGCATGAGCTCGACCAACAGCAGCTCAAACAGCCTCGAGACAATCTGGGGGCTCGCTGGCGTGGGGTCCAGACGCTCGCACAGCATCTCCTGCATGTAGCGGCGCACGCGACGGCTGCCGCCCGTATGGAAATGCACGTGTCCGCGGTGGTCGGTTTCGTCCGTGAGGGCGTTGAGCAGGAACCGCGAGACCGCGCTTGTGGGCGAAAGGCTTTGCTCCAGGCTACGGCGCAGCATTGGCCGCGAGATGATAACGCTCAGCATAATGTCGTGCTCGCCGAGCTCGCCTACGGCATGCGGGCAGGCGACATCGAGCAGGAGGACCTCGTTTTGAGCGAGCATGAGCGGCGCGCCGTTGACGATCTGCGGCGCTCGTCCTCGATAGATATAGCTGATTTCGACATAATCGTGGACATGTTCCGGCACGGGATTGAAGCGCGAGTTGCGAACAATCGATAGACCATCGGGCATGCCTTCTTGTCGTAGGGCGAGCGCTGGGTTGCCGATTTTACGGATATGCCGACCATCGACATCTGCTTGATTACCTTGACCGAGTGCATCGCTCCAGTCGTAATGGGCGCCCGCGCGATAGGCTCGCTCACTGTTGGTCAGCTCGAGTAGCAGGTTATCCAAGCGCGCGAGCTCCATAGTGCTCCCATCGTTGATTCGGTCATATTCTGCCGTGGTTTTGATATTAGCAGGGCGGCGCGCTCGGCGTACTCTGACTTCAATGGATTTGAAAGGCTGGTTTTGGAGGAGCGTATATGGCGGCGTATTTTGAGCAGGTGCTTGGCGGCACCTACGACAACCACGTGCTTCCGTTCTTGTGGCTCAAGGGCGAGGCGCGCGAGACGATTACCGAGTATCTGGAGCAGATCGCCGGGGCGGACATCCACGAGGTTTGCCTGGAATCGCGCACGCATCCCGATTTCTGTCGCGACGGCTGGTGGTCTGACCTGCGCTTTATCATCGGCGAGTGCAAGCGCCTGGGGTTAAAGATCTGGCTGCTCGACGACGCCCACTTCCCCACAGGCTATGCCAACGGCGCGCTTGCGGGCGATGGCGTCGACCCCGCGCTCAAGAAAACCGTGCTCAAGCATCGCACGATTACGGTTGTTGGTCCCCAACCGTCCACGACTATCAAGCTCGGTAATCTCATGGACCCCACCGAGCGCTTTGTGGGCGTGGCAGCTTTTGATGCCGCTGGTGCGCCGCTCGACCTTGCGCTCGCTGTTGAGCAAGGAGACGATGGAACGCCCGCCCGCTTGCGTTTTGACGCCCCCACCGGCGTCACTACGATCGTGCTGTACGCCACCAGCCAAAAGACCGGCTTTCTCGATGAGTACATCAACATGGTCGACGCCGCCTCGTGCCACGCGCTCATCGACGCCGTCTACGAGCCCACGTTTGAGCATCTGAGCGACGAGTTTGGCAAAACGATCTTGGGCTTTTTCACCGATGAGCCCGGCTTTATGAACGAGAAGGGCACCACGCTCGACGATGCTTCTACCAGCAGTTTTATCGGGCGAGGCGACCTAGCGCTGCCGTGGTCGAACGAGCTTGCCCACCGCCTGCGCGATGCGCTTGGCGAGAATTGGCTTGCTAAGTTGCACGGCCTTTGGACGCGCGAGGCAAACGGCGCCCAGGTTCGCCACGCCTATATGGACCTTGCTACGCAGCTCTACCGCAGCTGCTTTGACGAGCAGATTGGCGGTTGGTGCCGCGCGCACGGCGTCATGCACATTGGCCACGTGATCGAGGACAAGAGTTGTCACACGCGCCTGGGTCAGGGCGCTGGGCACTACTTCCGCGCGGTCGCAGGACAGGACATGGCCGGTGTCGACGTGGTCATCAACCAGCTTGCCCCCGGAATTGACCGCGGGCGCTACAGCTACTTCCACGGCGCATGGAACATGGAGTTCTTTACGTACGCGCTTGCCAAGCTGGGCTCTTCGGCCGCGCGCCTCGACCCCAAAAAGCAGGGGCGCTGCATGGCCGAGGTCTTTGGCGCCTTTGGCTGGCACGAGGGTTTGCGCGAGATGAAGTGGATCGCCGATCACATGCTCGTCCGCGGTATTAACTGGTTTACGCCGCACGCGTTTAGCATGGCGCCCTTCCCCGACTGGGACTGCCCGCCGCATTTTTACGCGCACGGCAACAACCCGCAGTGGCCGCACTTTGGCCAGCTCATGCGCTATATGAATCGCACGGCCGCATTGCTTTCAGGAGGCACTGCCGCCTGCCCCGTCGCCGTTCTGTACCATGCCGACGCCGAATGGGCCGGCAACGCCATGCCCGTCGAGCGCGTAGCGGCCGAGCTCACGCGCGCGCAGATCGATTTTGACTTTGTGCCTGCCGAGGCTTTTGAGGATGAGGACCGCTACGAGGTTTCGATTGCCGATGGAATGCTGGCTGTTAACGGCTTCCGCTACCAGGCGTTTGTCATGTCCGGCGCCTCGTTTATTGGCGCGGCAACAGCGGAGGCGGTGAGGCGCATGATGGCCGTGGGCGTCACGGTGCTCGCTGCTGACGAAGTGCCCAGTGCTCTTTATGACGCGGATGGCGCAGCCGATCTGGACGGGCTTACGGCAACGCCACTTGCCGATGTGGCGGACGCGCTGGCAGACGCGGGGCTGCAGACCGTTGTGACCGATAGGCCACAGCCCTGGCTGCGCGCACTTCGCTACAAGCGTGCGGGCGAGACCTATGTGATGCTGGTCAACGAGCATCCGCGTGAAAGTATTTGCTGTACGGTTGCACTTGCTCGAGGCGAGCGCCTTTGCGGCACGCGCCTCGACCTGCTGAACGGCACCGAACCCGTTGCGTTTGATGGCGTGTTGGAGCTGGCGCCCTTCGAGAGCTGCGTTGTTGTTCTGGGAACGGGCGACGAGGTCGGACTCGATGACGGGGCGAACACGAATGCGGATGATGCGGTTTGCCTTAGCATCGACGGACCGTGGACCGTTGCCCTCTCCCCTGCCGGCAGCGATGGAACCTTTGGCGAGCCGCAAAAGCTCGAGCAGCTGTGCGACCTCACGGCCGAGCAGTTCGCCGGCATCTACGGCACGTTCCACTATCGCACGTCGTTCGAGCTGACCGACGACCTCGCCCACACCGCCATTGACCTGGGGGATGTCTATGAAGTCGCAACACTCACGCTCGACGGACAAACGCTCGGCACGCGCATCTGCCCGCCCTATCGCTTTGCGACAGGCGCGCTTGCCGCCGGCACGCACGAGCTCACCATCGATGTCATCAACACGCTCGACCATGCGATTCCCGACATCTTCGCCCTCACCGAGCCCGTCGCGCCCAGCGGTGTCCTCGGCCCCATTACCCTTCTCGGGCAAAACCTGCCAAAATAAACCTGTCCCTTTTTGGCAGGTTTGGCGAGTGCGGGAGTTCGAATGGATATCAAACGCAAGATTACCGAGGCGCAGGGCCTAACCCCTACCGAGCAGCAGCTCGGCATCTCGGCCCTTGCCATGGGCGAAGACATCCGCAGACTGCCCATTAAGGAGTTTGCTGCCCGCACCAACGTTTCGGTCGCGAGCGTGCACCGCTTTTGCAAAAAGCTCGGCCTCGAGGGCTTTAAGGACCTCAAGGTCGAGCTTATCCGCCTGGCGACCGAAGCAGGCAACCGCCGCGACGTGGACATCAACTTTCCCTTCGATGCCACATCCACGCCCGCGCAGGTTATGGAGCGCATGGAAGGGCTCTACCAGACCACGCTGGCCGAGACGCAGGAGCTACTCGACCCCGCACAGCTCGATCACGCCGCCAAACTGATCGCGAAGGCACGGCAGGTCGATATCTACACGGGCTCGCACAACCTCTATCCAGCGGGGATGTTCCGCGACCGCTTGCTTTCGGCCGGCAAGAGCGCCACATGCTACAGCAGCACCGAGGCCCAGGTGCGCACGGCGCTCGCCTCGGATTCCGGCCATGCGGCCATCGTCATCTCCTACAGCGGCCTCGCGCCCAATCTCAAGGAGATCTTGCCAATCCTCAGCAGTCGTCATGTTCCCGTCGTTGTCATCGGCACACCTTATTGCGCGCGCCTGCACCCCGGATTTTCCGCCTACCTCACGGTGAGCGACCACGAGAGCATGACGCACCGCATCACGCAGTTCGCCAGCCACATCGCCGTGCAATACGTGCTCGATTCGCTCTACAGCAGCTACTTCGCCAAAGACTACGCCCGCTGCGCCGAGTTCCTAGAGCGCTCATTCCCCTACACCCGCCTCCCCGGCCTCAAGTAAACGAGCGTGGATTTTCGGACACTTATCAAATGAGCGTGGATAATCTCCCACTTTGAGCCCCCACACAGGCCAAAACCGGGAGATTACCCACGCTCATCTCTGACTAGTCATTGGGGACGTTCTTAAACGACTAGTCAAACAAGAACGTCCCCAATGACTACTGCCGCATCCGGGGCAAGACAACGCCGCAGGTAGAGGACGGACAGCGAGCGACGTCCAGAGCGTCGAGCCGTTACGCGGTTTGGAAAACCGCGTAACTACTCCCGGACTCCGTACTGCTCGTAGTAGGCGTCGATGGCGGTCTTGAGCTCGTCATCGATGACGACCTTGCCGTCAATCTCGTGGTTGTAGAGGGTCTCGACGACCTCGGCCATAGAGACGATGCTCGCGACGGGGAAACCGTACTTGGCCTCAATCTCCTTCTGCGCGGTGGTCACGCCACCCTTGCCGACCTCCATGCGGTTGAGGGACACGATCAGACCCTTGATCTCGACATCGGCAGCAGCCTTGACCTTGGGATAGGTCTCATCGATGGACTTACCGCTGGTGGTGACGTCCTCGACCATGATCACACGGTCGCCGTCCTGGGGCTCGTAGCCCAGCAGGTTGCCCTTGTCGGCACCGTGGTCCTTGGCCTCCTTGCGGTCGCAGCAGTACTTGACCTCCTTGCCGTACAGCTCGTGGTAGGCAATCGCGGTCACGACGGCCAGGGGAATGCCCTTGTAGGCCGGCCCAAACAGCACGTCAAAGTCATCGCCAAAGTTATCGTGGATGGCCTGGGCATAATACTCGCCCAGCTTCTTGAGCTGATAGCCCGTCACGTAAGCGCCGGCGTTCATAAAGAACGGGGACTGACGGCCGCTCTTGAGCGTAAAGCTGCCGAACTTAAGAACGTCGGACTCGACCATAAACTTGATGAACTCTTGCTTGTAAGCCTCCATGCGGGCTCCTCTCGTAATCGCGTACGTGCTTCACAGTTTAGCGCAGGTAGGACGTCGATGCGGGCGCGCTTTGAAGCCATGGCGCTCTGTAAGGGCTTTGTCAGGGGCGATGATTTTCCGAACAATGGGGTTGACACGGCAAACCCCCTCGTCAAAAATACCGGCGGATTGAAACGGGTACGAGATACCCAAAGCGCGCTGCGCCCGGCCTTAAGGAGGTGTGCCATGGAAGGCAGCCATAGTCGAAAAACCTGCATGTCGCCCTCGGCACGCCGCGAGGATTCCGCGCACGCATAAGCGCCAACAGTCGATCACCAAAACCACCACAAAGGTGCCTGCCCCCCTTGTGGTGATTCGCGAGCATGACGTGAGCGACATCTAGGTTTTTTGCAATTCAATACGACACGTACGCTAACTCCCTTTAACAAGGAGGACCCTATGCTGATGCTCAAAACCGCCACGGTGCTCGAAGTCATCTCCAAGCGCCGCCGCACGGCGCGCCCTGCCGCTCACGCCGGCCTTGCCAAGAACACCATCTTTGCCGCAACCCATAGCGCCGAGGACTCCCTCGTGCTGCTCGACGCCACGGCTGACGGCCTCACCGCCGGGCAGGCCGCCGAGCGCCTGGACGCCGCCGGTCCCAACACCATCGAGGCGCCGACCAAGACACTTGCCCGCCGCATCGCCGACGCCTTCATCGACCCCTTCGCCGGCATCCTCGCCGCGCTCGCGCTGGTCTCGCTCTACATCGACGTGCTCGCCGTGCCCGAGCCGCAGCGCGACCCCTCCACGGCCATCGTCATCGGCATCATGCTACTGGTATCGGGCGGCATGAAGTTTATCCAGGAAGCACGCAGCGGCAATGCGGCAGAGGCCCTCAAGGACCTGGTCTCCAACACCTGCACCGCCCTGCGCGACGGCGAGCGCATCGAGATACCCTTCGATGAGCTCGTCCCCGGCGACGTGATCCGCCTCTCCGCCGGCGACATGGTGCCGGCCGATGCCCGCATCATCACCGCACGCGACCTGTTTGTGATCGAGTCCGCCCTCACCGGCGAAAGCGAGGCCGTCGAGAAGACCGCCGTCGCCACCGTCGTCGAAGGCGCCGACAGCTCCACGCTGCCGCTCTCCGCCTGCAAGAACATCGTCTTTACCGGCACCTCCGTGCAAAACGGCACCGCCATGGCGCTTGTCGTGGCCACCGGTTCGGACACCTACCTGGGCGGCATCGCCAAGATGCTCAACGGGCGCGGCGAGAAGAGCGCGTTCGACCGCGGCGTCTCGAGCGTCTCGATGCTGCTGGTGCGCCTGATGCTCGTCATGGCGCCGGCAGTCTTTGCCATCAACGCCGCCATCAAGGGCAACGTCATCGATGCGCTGCTGTTCGCCACGAGCGTGGCCGTGGGCATCACGCCGCAAATGCTTCCCGTCATCGTGACCACGAGTCTGTCGCAGGGAGCCAAGGACCTCGCCCGCCGCCAGGTCATCGTCAAGGAACTGTCTGCGATCCAAAACCTCGGCGCCATGGACGTGCTGTGCTGCGACAAGACCGGCACCCTCACCGAGGACCGCATCGTGCTCGAGCGCTACCTCAACACCGACGGCAACGAGGATACGCGCGTGCTGCGCCATGCGTTCTTGAACAGCTTCTTCCAGACCGGCCTCAAGAACCTCATCGACCTGGCCGTTATCGACCGCGCCGATGTTACGCTCTCGACCGTCGTGCCCGATTCCATGCTGGGCCAGAGCCTGCGCGACCGCTACGCCAAGGTCGACGAGGTGCCCTTCGACTTCTCGCGTCGTCGCCTGAGCGTGGTCGTCGCCGACGCCCAAGGAAAGACCCAGATGGTCACCAAGGGCGCTGCCGAGGAAATGCTCGAGATTTGCTCCTACGTCGAGGTGGACGGCACCGCTCAGCCGCTTACCGACGAGAAGCTTGCCCAGATTCGCAAGCAGGTGGCAGGACTCAATGCCGAGGGCCTGCGCGTGATCGCCGTGGCGCAGAAGACCAACCCGCGCACCGTGGGCGAGTTTGGCATCGCCGACGAGTGCGACATGGTGCTGATGGGCTTTTTGGCCTTCCTCGATCCGCCCAAAGCGAGCGCCGCGGGCGCCGTCGCCACCCTCGAGGCCAAGGGCGTGGCGGTGAAGGTCCTGACCGGCGACAACGACCGCGTCGCCGCCACCGTCTGCGAGCAGATCGGTATCGATGCGAGCAACGTTTTGCTGGGCTCCGAGATCGACGCGCTCGACGACGCCGAGCTGGCGGAGCGCGCCGAGCAGACGCATCTCTTCGCCAAGCTCTCGCCGCTGCAGAAGGCACGCCTGGTGCGCGTCATGCGCGAGGTGCTTGGTCATACCGTGGGCTTTATGGGCGACGGCATCAACGACGCCGCCGCCATGCGTGCGAGCGACTGCGGCATCTCGGTCGATTCGGCCGTTGACATCGCCAAGGAATCCGCCGACATTATCTTGCTCCAGAAGGACCTGGGCGTGCTCGAGCGCGGCATCATCGAAGGCCGTCGCACCTACGGCAACCTGCTCAAGTACCTCAAGACCACGGTGAGCTCCAACTTTGGCAACGTGCTGTCCGTGACCGTCGCGAGCCTGTTCCTGCCGTTTTTGCCCATGAGCGCCCTGCAGCTGGTGCTGCTGTCGCTGGTCTACGAGATCGTGTGCATCGCGCTGCCGTGGGACACCGTCGACGATGCCTGGACTGCCCGCCCGCGCGCCTGGGACGCTGCGTCCATCAAGGGCTTTATGCTCGAGCTGGGCCCCGTGAGCTCGCTGTTTGACATCGTGACCTTCGCCGCGCTCTTCTTTGCGGTGTGCCCCGCCACCGTGGGCGCGAGCTGGGCCGAGCTTGCCGCCGCGGGCAATGTTGCCGGCATGGCAGCCTTTGCGGCGATTTTCCAGAGCGGTTGGTTCGTTGAGTCTATGTGGTCGCAGACGCTCGTAATCCACATGCTGCGCTCCCCGCACCTGCCGAGCCCGCGCGACCACGCCGCCCCTGCGCTGTGCGTGCTCACCGTGCTAGGGCTGGCGCTTGTCACCTGGCTGCCGGCAAGCCCTATCGCCGATGCACTGGGCCTCATGCCGCTGCCGGCGAGCTTCTTTACGCTGCTCATCGGCATCGTCGCCGCCTATATTGCGCTGACCCAGCTGACAAAGCGCCGCTTCATAGCCCGCCACGGCGAACTGCTGTAACAGACAGCCCTAAGGCAAAACCACCACAAAGGTGCCTATCCCCTTCGTGGTGGTTTTGGGGCGTTACGAGGCGTTGGTCAGGCGGCTCCAGAGCTCGTCGATATCGATCTGGTCGCCGCCGCTCAGATACCCAGTTCGAATAAAAGCCTCATTGTAGATATAGATGTCATGAGCGCTATCGCCATCGTCTTCGGTGTCGTCGGCCATAATCACGTAACGGTGGCCGTCAAGCGCTTTGACCAGCCAATACTGGGTATCATCGATCGTGCATTTCTCCTGCACCATCGCCGCATCGCCAATCACGCCGATGAGCGCCCGCTCGCCCTTCGTATAGCCGCCCACCGAGAGTAGAATCGCGACGTTTTCGTCTCCGCCGCCCGGTTCAAGCTCCTCGTACTCGGACTCCGAAAGCGGTATCGCGCTGTTCGCAAGTTCGTCCACATCGTCCGAAACCTTGGAAAAGGTAAAAGCGAAAAATCCCGCGTCATCGACGGCGCCGTAGCCCACGTTCTCGCCTTGCCACTCATAATTTTGATGTTTGAGCAGGCGCACCATATCGGCACCAGCCAAGTTGATCGCGGCATAGACCGTCACGTTAGCATTGTCGTCCACGCAGGCGGCGTCCGCCGTGCTCGCTGCTTTGGCGCCGCCCGTTGTGCCCGAGCAGCCAGCCAGCGCGCAAGCCGCCGCGCCCGCGCCCGCCACAAAGACCGCACGGCTCATCGTCATCTCGTTCATCATGTTCGTCCCTCGCTATGCTATTGGCCGCATCGCACTTAGCCGAGCGCGCGCCCGGTCTTCTCCTGCCAAAATTCGTTAATCGTGGGGGCACCGCCGCCTTGGGTAAACGTACCGGTTTTGATGGCCTCCTCGGTAATGAGGTCCAGGCGGTAGTCGCCGTTTTCCATTTGGCTCACCATGGCAACGTGACGCGCCATGTTGGAACCGTAGACGCACGCAATCCACGAGCCCGAGGTAATCTGCGCGCGGTCCTCAACCGGAACGGAAAAGCCCGCGATAACATCCTCGCAGCTCGAATAGCCCGCAAGCTGCAGCGTAAACATCACGGTACTCCCGGTGCCGCCCTTGTCGAGCTTTCCGATTTCATCCTCGCCGAGCCATTCGGTTGCGCCATCCTTGCTGATATTGCAGACGCTGAGCACGCGACCTGCCTCGTTCTCGTACATCTCGAGCGCATCTTGCCAGGTATAACCCTGTTGCGACGCAAACTCCTGCAACTGCCAGCCCTTAAGCTCGAGCAACGCTGCGATGCTGATGTTGCGGTGCGCATCCCAGCAGTCATCCGACCACGTATCGAACGCGTCCGCCGAGCCGCTGTCTGTGTCCGCACCGCCGCCCGCATCACCGGAATCACCCGATGACGAGCCCGCATCCATCTTGTCCTTTACCGGGCGATCGTCGTTAAAGCCCGTCGTGTCCTGCGCCTGCTGTCCGCCGCATCCCGCAAGCGTCAGCAACGCCGTTCCCGCCGCCGCGACAAACGCCGTGCGCGAAATAACCGTCTCCCTCATCGTTGTTCCTTTCCCGTTTCTTATCACAGCGCCGAGCAACGCCTCGACACCGATCCTCCCGTAGCCCACTCACGCTATTGACGGGGCAGCTCCGTCCAGCCAAAACCGGGCTCAAAGCCATCGCGCGTGCCGATCACGTCGCCCGAGCCGTTCACCCAAGCTTGATCCGCCATCACCGAAACCTCGACATCGGTACCGTCGGGCCTGGTGTAATGGTTGACCCCGCGGATGGCATCGGAATACGACGCCGCGCCCGTTCCCACACCTGCGCTGGAGAAATTGGCCGCGCTGGCGGCCATATTCGCGGCGTGTTGACGATCGCTGCGCTCAAACCAAGCCTGCTGGTAGCTGTCGAACGCCGCCTGCTGCGAGGCATGCATCTGCTGCCAGGCTGCGAACTGCTGTTGCTGCTGGGCGATGTTCATCTGCGTGCGCTGACGCTGCTCGAGCACCATCTGCTGCTTTTGAGCGCACGCTTCGCGAGCAATCGACGGGTTGAGCCGCAGGGTCGATGCCATTGAGGCAAGCGCCGTGGAGGCTGCCTCGTCCAGACGGCCTTCTGGCGCAACCAGGCAGAAGCTGTCCCTGATACGCCACTGCAACAGGTCTGCCGCGCCCAGCTTGAACGGCGCCCCGGCTGGGCAATTGCCCTGATCCGTGGCCTGATCTTTCGCGGCGCGCTGACCCGCCGCCGCAGCCGCCTGACGCTCGCGCAGGCGCTTGCCCAGAACGCCGCCGATCAGCCCACTCGAAAGGCCTGCGCCCAGCAGCGCCTCGGCCCCAGCGGCAATGCCTTTACCCATAGAGCCCGCGACTCCGCCGATCGAGGCCACATAGCCCTCGACTTTGGCAGCCACCGCAAGCTCGGTAGGCGCCGGGGCGCCCGCGAGCCGATATCGACGCATGCGGCACTCATAGACCACATCGCTCGGTTCCATCGAAAAGCCCTGAATCGCAAAGTCGTTTGCAGCCTCGCGCTTTACGCGGGCACGCTCGCGCTCGATATCGACCGCCGCGCTCGATGGGTACGGCTGCTCGGCCACAACCTCCGCCCGTGCGCCCAATTGCGTCGCGCAGGCTTGAGCCAGCTCGTCGCACGCCGCCTCCACATGCAGAAACGCCTTGCGCTCGGTTTGCGTGGGGATACGCTTGGCAACGGCGCCCGCGTCCACGTAGCAGAGCTCGGAGCGATACATGATGCGTTCGCCCGTCGGGCCCGCCGCCGTCACGCCAACTGAAATCGGGCAGTCGAAGCTACTGCTGCGCTCAAGATGTGCCTCTTCAATACGCCAACCCCGCGGCAGCGCCACTTGCGCGAGCGCTTGGCCGCCAGAGGCATCGCATGCGGTATGGAGCTCAAGGTCGCCGACGTGGGGAGCATCCGCTGCGGCCACGTCGCGGACCGGCGACGCGGCGTCGGCATCCTGCATCGGCACATCGACCGGCGCGTCCGCACTCGGCTCATAACCTTCGCCCGCGCCATCATCGGCAGCCGCCCCATTTGCGGGTTCCGCGACACCCGGGTCGTCCTCAACGCTTTCAAGCCGAACACCGCAGCCCGGGCAAAATCGCACCGGCACGCCGGCGACCCGCGGCAACTGCATCCCGCACGCCGGGCAGAATCTCAAATCACTCATCCCGTACACCCCTCATTTCATTGGCTGTTCTTGATGGCGGCAAGCTGTCGCCACAGTTCATCGGCACCGTCAAGGCGATATGCCGTCTTGTCGAGCACGATATTCCCGCCCTCGAACTCCACCGATTGCTCCGAGCCGTCTTCATAGACAAAGACGAGCGTGCGACCGGCGTCGCTCATCCGCTCATCCACCACACCTCCCACGGTGCAATCGTCGAGCGCGGCAAAAGTCGATGCGACCAGCTCGGCATCGTCGGTCTCATAGATCGTCCGCGCCTCGCCGTCCTCGATAAGCTTGACTGCCACCGGATCGGCAGCACAATCGTTCAGCAACGCTTGCGCGGCGTTCTTTCCCTGGTCGGCACGGGCACCAAAGCCGTATGCCCGCACAAGCGTCACCGCCGCAGCAAGGACCACCACGGCGATAAGCGCGCCCGCAATTTTATTAGACGAGCAACCACGAGACGCCATAGGCCCACCCCTTCCGTTCTGCTCCGCTCAACATCACATTCATATGCCTTTGAGCGCCAAAACGGCAGGTGACAAATGTCTCATATTCATATTTTTGCAGGTAAAACCACCACAAAGGTGCCTGTCCCCTTCGTGGTGGTTTTGGCTAGTCTTGGGGTGTCCAGGACCAGAAGAAATTGATGAGGGCCACGCGCGAGGCGGCACCGGTCTTTTTGTTGATCGAGGCGATATGGCGGTAGAGCGTAGAACGCGAAAGGAAGAGCGCTGCCGCAACGTCCTGCACGCTGTCGTCCGATACGACCAGCGCCTCCAGTACATCGCGCTCGCGCTTGGTAAGTCCAAAGGCGGCTACAAAACCGTCGAGTCGATCGTCAAACGAAAGCTCCGGTGTCTCCAGGGACACCGTGTCGACCTGATCGGGCGCACGGCTCACGCCAAGATCGTCGGTGGCAAACGCCAGCCCCCTGTGACCCGCTTCGTCCTCAACGCCTTGTCCAAACTGCCCCAACAGCGAGATCGCAATGCCGACAAACAGCACGAGTACGACACCCACCGCCATCAGCACGTTTTGGCTCGAGATGATCGCCACCGCCGGAGCCGTCACAAGCATCGAGCAAATGTTGTTGATGACGCGGCCCATGCACGGCCACAGATACGACCAGCGGGCATACATCGAAATCGCGGCGAACTTCGCGGTGAAGAACACCACGAAAAAGCCCGTGCCCAGGTAAAAGATAATCGTGGCGGCGAGCGCATTGCCGCCGTTGCCATCGGTGATAAGCACAAAGAACGAGAGCGTGGACAGCATGGCGGCGCACGTCATGATGATATTCATATACGAGCGTCCGCGCAGGTCATACAGGGCGCCGGCAGCAAGCGCACTCACAACCAGCAGCAAGCGCGGCCAGTCACCCAGATCGATAGCGCCGGCGGCATGCGAGGTCGTAAGACCGGCATTGAGAGCCGCGAATACGCCGGTGAGGCAGGCGGTCGCCACCGTCAAGCGCACTACGGCACCCTGGAAGGCCGCCTTTGCCTCGGGATTATCGCGCCACTTGGCGCCATGCTCCGACGCATCGACCGATAGCTCGGCAATCTCGGCTTCGAACTCGGGCGCGGACTCATCGCGTAATTTAGCTCGGCGGGTACCGTGAAGCAGCCCAACCAGCGCAATCGCACAGGCAATAAGGACAAACTGTTGAGGAATGCCCGCAGGCATCACCATATGGTTGAGCACCTGTACCAAAATGCCCGCAGCATAAGAAACCGCCACGGCACGTGCCAGACAAGGCGTCTGCGCAAAACGCCGCGCCAGATTGGCATGAGCGGTCGATCCGCAGTAGCCCAGGGCGCAGCACGCCACCAGACCGCTCGCAATCACAACCTGAAACTGCGCCGCCATAATCAGCAGCAGCAATGCCGACACCAGCAGCACGCCCGTCATATCGCTCGTTGCATCGATTGTCTGGGGACGGCGATAGTACAGGAGAGGACGCACAAAATAGCCGATCACGCTCGCGCCGACGACGATGCTCTCGTAGATAACGACCTCGTTCGCCGGCACAAACTCGGCCACGCGCACGTCAAAGAGGTACTCGCCGGCCAAAAACGTGAAAAAGAAAAGCGCCAGGCACAGAATCTCCCGTATGCCCCGGCGCAAATATGCGGTTGTGTCTCCCAGGTCCCTCATGGTAACCCCCACCCGCTTAGATGTCCGGAAAACCATTTTAATGGAGAATGGGTCTTAGTATCCACGCAATGCCCGAACTGTTACGCATCCGGCGCAAATGCCCCAACAGCAGTTGCGGTGAAATACGGACTGTTTACTGCCGATAAGGCCGAAATCAAACCGTATTTCACCGCAACTTATAAAGGGGACTGGGTTGTTGGTGTCGGAGAAAGGGAGGGAGGTACCCGGGCCAAAGGGTGAAGCTCGGGTGTTAGTGCTCGGGTGTTAGTGCTCGGGCGTCAGGATCACCAGGGCGTCGTGCTCAAAGGAATGCTGAGCCACGCGCACGGTGCCGTCGCCATTGTCGCGAACGGGCAGCTTGGCGATACGCTTGGCCTCCATGTCGAGGGCCGTCGCCGACCAGCCGCGCGCACTATCGAGCTTAAACGTAAGTGCCGTGGTGCGCGGCAGATAGGTGACGACACGCTCGCCAATACGCGCCACACGGATGGACTCGCGCGCGTCATCGAGCAGCTCCTGTGCCGGGATAACGGCGAGAGCGTCGTCGCTAGCCGTGGCACCCAGGCCGGCAAGCACGTGCTCGATGGCGGCAAAATCCCACACGCCCGCAAACTGCAGACACTCCTGCCAGCGGAACGGCATGTCAAAGCCCTCGCCCAGCACCGAACCCTGGCTGCGCGATGTCTGCCAGTTCCAAACGCCGTGGGCGCCGTAGGTCACGCCCGCGCTGGCGCCGGCAAGGATCGAAGACCACACGCTCGCGCGACAGTCCTGCGCGGTAAAACGCCAGTACACGTTGCGCGACGCACCCATCTGCTCGTAGCAGGGCTCGGAGTTGACCATCGGCTTTTTGGGATAGCTGGCGATAAAGTCCTGCGGCAGGTGCCAGGCCTCGGGCTGGCCTTCGTAGTTGTGGCCGGGCTGGAACATATAGAAGTCCAGGCGGTCCAAATACTGCGCGGGAATCGTGCGGTTACCGCGATTGATGTGCATGGTACGCAGGGCCTCGGGCGCGCGCTTCGCAACCTCGTCGAGCGCATCCTCGTAATAGGCAATCGCCTCGTCACCGGCAAAGTCCGTGTCGCCCGTCACCACATAGACGGGATCGAACTCGCCCAGGTTCTCGACGACGCGGGCAACGTGGGCACGGACCTCCTCGCGCGGCATAACCTCGGCACCGCAACGCTCGGCGATCTTAGCGCCCCAGGTACCGGGCACGTAGTTGCACCACATGAGCACGAGCGCCGGACGAATGCCGTGCTCGACGGCAGCGCGGCACATGGCGGCGGCGCGATCCCAATACGCCTGGTTGGGTTGAGACCAATCAAAGCGCACGCCATCCTCGCTGGCATAAGGCCAAATGCCCAGATCGGGGCAGCAGCGATCCCACTGCGGCAGCGTGTTAATCTGCAGCACGTTCATGCCCTGCTCGGCGCGGCGGGTCAGATAGTAGTCCCAGTCGGCCTCGGGGATGCTGGTAAACGCACTCCAGCACGTATCGGCAAACCAAAAGAACGGCTTGCCCTCGCACAAAAAACCGTCCTGACGACCGTTGACGGTCAGTTTTCCCAAACTCATCTGCATGTCCTTTCGCTCGATAAAGGAATTGCGAACCGGCAGAAGCTTTCGCGGTAACCCCTGATGCGAAAGCCCCCGCCGTTTAACAAACCCCTGCGGGCGGACACCACTTGCCCACTCCAGTCTACCTTGCAAGAAGGGCCCCGCCGGGCTTGCGCCTGACGGGGCCCTGTCGTGTAGGTAAGGTCGTATGCGACCGAATGGCTTGGCCTTAGGCCTCCATCTCGGCGAGCTCCTCCTTGGAGAAGCCGGCGACGAAGACGACGGCAGCGGCGATGACAAAGGAGATTGCCATACCGACGATAGCCCAGACGGTGTTCATCTGGCCACCCTGCAGGTAGTTGGTGAAGACCAGGAAGTTGGAGGCACCGCCAGCGAGGTAATAGGTAACGCCCATGAGGCCGGAGAACACAGCGCCGATGGCACCGCCGATGAACATACCGAACATGGTGCGACGGAAGCGCATGAGGATACCGAAGAGTGCGGGCTCGGTGACGCCGCCGGCGATGGCGGAGATGACGTAGCCCAGGGCAAGACCCTTCTCGTCGGGGTTCTTCATCTTGAGGAAGGCACCGAAGGCGCAGCCCCAGACAGCGGCCATAGCGCAGTTGGTGGAAACGAAGACGAAGGGATCGTAGCCGGCAGCGATGATCTGAACCTGAGCGAGCAGGATGACGGGCATGTGCATACCGCAGACCACGAAGAGCTGCCAGAAGGCGCCGAGGACGGCCATGACGAGCAGGATACCGATGCCACCCATGTCAGCGAGACCGAAGAGGGCGTTAGCGATGAGGCTGCCGATCTCGTTGCCGAGCGGGGCGAGGACGATGAAGGCGATGGGGATGGTAACGATCATGGTGCAGAACGGCGTGAAGACCGTGGAGAGCACGTCGGGCATGACCTTCTTAAAGAACTTCTCGACGAAGTAGAGGACAGGCACCGAAAGGATAATCGGCAGGACGGACTGCTGATAGTTGGCAGCGGCGATCTGAATGCCGTAGACGGAGATGATTCCGCCGCCATCCTGGGTCGCGACACTCACGACGGACGGGGCCATGAGGGCGCCGCCGAGGAGCATGCCCAGAACCGGGGAGGCGCCGAGCTTCTTAGCGGCGGAATAGCCCAGGTAGATGGGGATAAAGGTGAACGTGGCCTCGTACAGGGTGGTGTAGAGGAACGTGTAGGTCGGATCGGTGTCAGAGAGAACGCCGAGCATGGTGGGACCGAGGACCGCAGCGATGGTGCGGAACAGACCGCCGGCCATGAGCAGCGGGATCAGCTGGGTCATGGAGCCCGACAGATAGTCGAGGATGATGTTCGGCAGGTTCTTGAGCTCGAACTTCTCCTTGGGAGCATCGAGGTTCTCGTCGACCGCGGCACCCTGCTTGACGCCGGACATGGCGACGAACTCGGCGAGCACCTTGGGCACGTTCTGGCCGATGATGACCTGGAGCTGGCTGCCGGCGAACTGGCAACCCAGAACACCCTTGACCTTCTTGATCTTCTCCACGTCGGCCTTGCTGTTGTCCTTGAGCGTCAGACGCAGACGCGTCATGCAGTTGGTGGCGACGGAAACATTCTCCGCACCGCCCACGAGCTCGAGGACATCGGTGGCAATCTGCTTGTTATCTACTGCCATGGGACCCCTCCCCATATCATCGTGTGCCTACTCGTTTGGGCGTAGGCACGCCTTTGGCTCGGCGACTATAACCCCTTACGGCCACCGAACCCTTGGATACGCTGTCGTAAACAATGTGTTTACTGAACGTTTACGGGCTTTAGTTTACACGGAACGTCTAATTTGTGGCAATTTTGCCGTCTGTAGTCCGGTGAACGGTAGGAAATCGGGGGTGAACGTACTTGAACGGTAAGGGATTGTCTATTTGACGCTCTGCTGCTAAATGCCTATTTACGTGGTCTTTTAATTTGGTAAACACCTCTATTCTTTGTTGACCCATCAACAAAAGCCCTGCTAAATGGTGATAAACGAATGTTTAGTAATTTGTTGAGTGTTCATTTTGACCGTTTACCGAGTTCATCTGCCTGTTCTGTAGCTCTGCATTAAACTAAACATGTTTAAGTTGTATTGCCGCTGATGTTTACCACTCGCGGCGCAGAGGAGGCAGCTCATGGAACTCAAATCGTGCACCTACGCAACCGTCACCACGCTGGGAGACTTTGGCCCCTGGATCAGCAAAGTCGTGCTCGACCTGCCGTGCACCGTTCGCGCCAACGATATCGATGCGCGCACCTTCCATATATATGTAGAGCGCCATGAACGCACGGGCGAGATCCTGATGCGCAAAGAGCGCGGCGCCGACCACGCCGCACCTTCCGTAGGCTATGTCGACGTCCTCGCCGCCTATCCGTGCGATGAGTGCGGACGCAAGCTCGCCTTTGGCACCCATGTGGCGCTCGAGATCGCCGAGCAGCGCCTGACCAAGAAGATCGAGGGCAGCGTGATGGGCTCGCGCTTGCTCGACGACCAGCTGCGCATCACGCAGCTCGCGGCCCTTCCCGGCAATGACGGTGACGATCCAACCTGCGGCCTGGTCTTTGACACCTGCCGCGGCGACATCTGTCCCGCGCTCAAGGGCTGGAGCAATGCCACGCAAAAGACCGCCGTCAACGGCATCGCGCTCGAGTACGGCTTCTTTGAGCCCAGCTTTAAGGCCGAGGACTCCGCCTGCTTCAACCCCTTCGCGCCCGAAACGACAGTCGTGCCCCAGAAGGCCCCGCTCGTGGTGTACCTGCACGGCGCTGGCGAGGGCAAGGGCGCTACGCAAGGCGAGGGCGCCACGCGCGCTTATATCGGCAACCGCGTGACGGCCATCAGCCAGGCGCAGATCCAACGCTACTTTGGCGGCTTTGCCTGGGTTCTCGTGCCGCAGTCGCCCACGTTTTGGATGGACAACGGCACTGAGCAGCTCGGCCACTCCAACCAGAGCATCTACTCCCCCGTCATTAAGGCGCTCATCGACGAGTTTGTCGCCGAGCATGCCGACCGCATCGACACCGACCGCATCGTGGTCGCTGGCCTTTCCAACGGCGGCTTTATGACGCTGCGCCTGTGCGCCGACTACCCCGAGTTCTTCGCCGCGGGCCTTCCCTGCTGCGCGCCGTGGTACAACGCCACGGACGAGGACGTTGCTGCCCTTGCCAAGACACCGCTGTGGTTTACGCACTCCAAGGGCGATGAGCTCGTGATACCGCAGGAGACCGTGCTGCCGCTCACGGCTCGCCTGCGCGCTGCCGGCGCCAACGTGCATCTCACCTACTTTAGCCATGTCGAGGACCTGACCGGGCGCTACCGCGAGGCCGACGGCTCGCCCAAGAAGACGTTCAACCATGGCGTGTGGATCCACCAATTCAACGACATGTGTTATCAAGACTTCGACGGGGGCAACGTACTTATCGACGGCGAGCCGGTGGGCTGCTGGGAGTGGTCGGCCAGGGTCGACAGGTAATCCTTTCCCGACGCGGGGACCGGGGCTTAGTTTTGCAAACGTCCTCGGGCATGCATGGGTCGGCGCTTTGCGCTTCGCGCTGCGCCGGCCCATGCCCCCTGTGGAATGTTTGCAAAACTAAGCCCCGGTCCCCGCTGCGTTGACGTTGCTGTAGACCCTGGACGAGCGCTTCCGGCGGGCCGCCGGGTCGGTGGCGATGAGGGCGGGGGTCCCGTCTTGCCTTGCGCGTGACTGGCTGAAATGATTTTGGTTGGAGCTTTCTTATGACTCGCGATTTAACTCGGGTGATTGTTACTACTGATATGGAAGTCGATGATATGAACTCGCTCGTTCATTTGGCTCTGTATCTTAACTTGCTTGATGTGCAGGCTGTGGTGTATACGGCTTCGCAGTATCACTTTCTTGGGGATGGCGTCCATACGCTCGGCGAGGTGAATCCGCATTGGCGGACTAAAGGGCGTCGCTCTTATGAGTGGAATGTTGTGCCCCATGAACCTGATCCCACGGCTGGGGAGCTTCGTGAGTATCGACCGTTTCCTGAGCATTGGATCGAGAGCCTCTGGAGCAATGAATATGCCCAGGCTTGGCCTCAGCTGCAGGCGAATGCTGCCGCTGCCGGTGAGCCGCCGTTTCCTTCGCCGGCTCAGATGATTGAGCGTACCTTTGTGGGCAACGTTGCCTTTGAGGGCGATGTGCGTGAGGAGACTGAGGGTTCGCGCGTGATTGCTCAGGCAATCTTGGATGATGACCCGCGTACGCTTTGGCTGCTCAGCTGGGGCGGCATGAATACCATTGTTCGTGCGCTCATGAGCATTGCTGAGCGCTATCGTGATACGCCCGAATGGCCTTCTGTGCAGCAGCGTGTCTATCAGAAGGTGCGCGTGATGGGCGTTGCCGATGGTGTGGGGCAGGACAATTCTTGGCTCGACCATGGGCATGAGCTCTTCCCCGATCTCATCTTTTGGTGTGTGCCCTATATGTATGGCGGCTATGTCGATGCCAAGATGGCTCAGCCCGATTCGTTGCCGTTGTTCCAGGCTCCCTGGCCCGAGCAAAATCTCACGCAGGGCAACGGCCCCCTTATGGCGCGCTATATGCTCTATGGCGATGGCAAGGTGTACGAAAACGAGCCCGAGCGCTTTCAGTTTGGCAAGCATGCGCGCTTGGACTGGGGCCTGGAGGGCATGCCTGCGATGCAGTTTGAGCGCGGCGACTTTATGGCCGAAGGCGACTCAATGACCTATATCCCGCTGCTGCCGTTTGGCCTGCGCGGCATCGATAACCGCGACTTTGACACGTTGCTCGGCCGCATGTTCCTCGACGGGCATCCCGACTCGGACGCACCTGCCGGCTTTGCAGCCATAGGCACGCCCGTCGATGGCAATCCTAATCCCTATCTGCGCGCCTATCAGGAAGACTTCGCCGCCCGCGCGCAGTGGTGCGCCCACAAGCCCGCGGCCTGCTCGCATCCGGCGTATGTTGCCGAGGTCACGGGCGACATGAGCGCCGCAGCCGGTGAGCGCATTGACCTTGCAGCGACCATCGTCGACCACGATGGTAGGAGCTTCGACGCGCATTGGAATGTCACCATGGGACCAACGAGCTATGCAGGCGCTCAAGATCTGTCGCTGTGGCAGGAATACGCGACGGACGCCACGTTCACCGTGCCCACCGATGCGCAGCCCGGTGACCGCTTCGTGCTCACCCTCAGCGTTAAAACCCGCGCCGAGCGCCCCTGCACCCGCTACGCCCAGGTCGCCGTGACCGTGGCATAACAAGGACGGCGCCCACATTCGGCACGGAGTGTCCCCAACCGCCACTCATTTAAGTACGTCCCCAATGAGTGGCCGAAGACTGCCCCCAACGACTAGTCGTTTAAGAACGTCCCCGATGACTACCCAGAAGTTGCGGTGGAATAGTTCCTGTTTGGCCTTCTATGGCCCACATTTAGGAACTATTTCACCGCAAGTTATTTGGGGATGAAAAATGGGCCATGTGTCCCAGTTGTGGAGACCTCTTGAGCCGTCTGGGTATCGTGAAAGATCGCGCGCTCCCCCATCATCAAAAGTGACACACGCTACCTGTTGATGGGAGGCAACCATGGGCTTCTTTGACAAGATGTTCGAGAAGAAAGAGTGCGCGATTTGCGGTACCGAGCTGGGACTTCTAGGTAAGACCAAGATCAACGAAGGCTACCTGTGCAAAGAATGCGTCGGCAAGCTCTCTCCCTTCTTTGGCGGTTATCGCTCTAGCACCGCGGACGACATTCGCGAGCAGCTCGCCTATCGCGAGGCTAACGCCGAGCGCCTGGCATCGTTCAACCCCACGCGCACGCTCTCGGCCGGGCGCACCAATATTATGCTCGACGAGGACGCGGGCCTGCTGATCATTACTTCGCAGACGCGCTGGCGTGACGCCAACCCCGACATCATCGAGTTCTCTCAGGTACTCGGCTGCGACATGGACATCGATGAGCACCGCACCGAGATCTATCGTGAGACCAAGGACGGCGAGCGTGAGAGTTATGACCCGCCGCGCTACGACCTGGATTACGACTTCAATCTGACCATCCACGTCAACACGCCGTACTTTACCGAGATTGACCTGCGCGTGAACGACTCCACCATCGAGCAGCGCGGATCCATCGAGTACCGCGAGGCCAAACGTCAGGCAACCGAGGTTCGCGACGCGCTGGTGCAGCTGCGTCAGGAGACGCGCGATAGCGTCGTTGCCGCCAAGGCCCCCAAGACCGCGGTGACCTGCCCCTTCTGCGGCGCCACCACCATTCCCGATGCCAGTGGGCGCTGCGAATACTGCGGCGGCGCCATCGGCGCATAGCCCTCGGCACGGAAAGGACCGATCATGGCCTTCGAAAGCGTTAACTATCAGTGCCCCGCGTGTGGCGGCCCGCTGCATTTTGCCAGCGCCGAGCAAAAGCTCGTCTGTGACTACTGCGACTCGCGCTTTGAAGTCGAAGAGGTCGAGGCTCTCTATCGCGAGCGCCAGGACAAGGCAGATGCCAAAGCCGATGCGGCGGCCGCAACATCCAAGCCCGCATCCGACGATGCGGTGCAGGAACTGGCCCAAAACGCCGGCTATATCTGCTCGTCGTGTGGCGCCGAGCTGATCTCGGACGGCACCGTCGCCGTCTCCACCTGCCCATACTGCGGCAATCCCGCCGTGGCGCCCGGCCAGCTCTCGGGCGACTTCTCCCCCGACCTGGTGATTCCGTTTAAGCTCGGGCGCGACGATGTCTTGGCCGCGCTCAAGGAGCACTACAAGGGCAAGATCCTGCTGCCCAAGAGCTTTGTCACCGGCAACCACATCGACGAAGTCCAAGGCGTCTACGTGCCGTTTTGGCTCTACGGCGCCCGCGTGGACGGCGAAGTGCACTTTGACGCAACCAACGAGACCGTGACCGAGGAATCCGACCGCACCGTCACGACCACCGACCACTACGATGCCTACCGTAAGGGCAATATCTCGTTTGAGCGCGTGCCCGTCGACGGATCGTCCAAGATGCCCGACGGCCACATGGACGCCATCGAACCGTTTGACTACGACGCGCTGCGCCCGTTCTCGGTCGCCTACATGCCCGGCTACATCGCCAACCGTTACGATGAGGACTGCGAGACTTGCAAGGCCCGTGCCGAGCGCCGTATGGAAGAAAGCACGATCTCGGCCCTGCGCGAGACCGTTATCGATGAGTACGACGATGCCTCGGTCGAGAGCAAGCAGCTCGACTACACCTGGGAAGACAGCGACTACGCCTTGTTCCCCGTCTGGATGCTCTCGACCTCGTGGAACGGCAAGAGCTACCTGTTTGCCATGAACGGCCAAACCGGCCGTATGGTCGGCGAGCTCCCCTGCTCCAAGCCCAAGCTCATTATCGCCTCGCTGCTGTTCTTTGTGATCGGATTTGTCCTCTCCCAGATTCTCTTTATGGGCGAATACGCCTTCGATCCGGATTACCTCACCTTTGATATCGAGGGCATCCTCATCAACATCGTCGCGCCGCTGATCATCGTGATCATCGGAGACGTGCTGCTGGTAGGCCAGCTCAAGACGGCCAACGAGGCGACTCACGCCGACGAGTACTGCGGCGAGCTCGACCTGGTCGAGAAGCACGACACCTTCAGCCACACCGAGACCACCGTTGTCATGAAGGACGACAAGGACGACTAAGCAATCCGACCAATACCACCCGGACTTTGACGAGAAAGGAAGATCACCATGGGACTCTTGAAAGCTGGATTGGGAGCTGCCGGCGGCGTCATGGCCGACCAGTGGAAGGAATTTATCTACTGCGAATCGATGCCCGCTGACGTCTTGGCCTGCAAGGGCGTCAAACGAACCGGCGGCCGCAGCTCCAACACACACGGCGAGGACAACGTCATCTCCAACGGCTCCGTCATCGCCGTCAACGACGGCCAGGGCATGCTCGTGGTGCAAAACGGCAAGATCATCGAAGTCGCACTGGAGCCCGGCGAGTTCGTCTTCGATACCGGCAGCGAGCCGAGCGTCTTTAGCGGCAACCTGGGCGACTCCATCAAGGAGACCTTCGCCAATATCGGCAGCCGCTTCACCTTCGGCGGCGACGCGGGCAAGGACCAGCGCGTCTACTTCATTAACACCAAGGAAATCATCGGCAACAAGTACGGCACCGCCTCGCCCGTGCCCTTCCGCGTGGTCGACAACAATATTGGCCTGGACGTCGACATCTCCGTGCGCTGCAACGGCGAGTATTCGTACCGCATCACCAACCCGCTGCTGTTCTACACCAATGTGTGCGGCAACGTGACCGATAGCTACACGCGCGACAAGATCGATAGCCAGCTTAAGTCCGAGCTGCTCACCGCCCTGCAGCCCGCCTTTGCCAAGATCTCGGAGATGGGCATCCGCTACAGCGCCATCCCCGGCCACACCACCGAGCTCGCCCGCGCGCTCAACGAGGTCCTCTCCGCCGACTGGCGCGACCTGCGTGGCGTCGAGATCGTGAGCTTTGGCGTAAACTCCATCGCCGCCTCGCAAGAAGACGAGCAGATGATCAAGGACCTGCAGAAGGCCGCCGTCATGCGCGATCCCACCATGGCAGCCGCCAACATCGCCAGTGCCCAGAGCGACGCGATGCGTGCCGCGGCGGCCAACCCCAACGGCGCGATGGCCGGCTTTATGGGCATGGGTATGGCAGGCGGCATGGGCGGCATGAACGCCAGCCAGCTGTTCGCTGCCGGCCAGGCGCAGCAGCAGGCCGCCCCGCAACCGGCTCCGGCCCCCGCCCCCGCACCGGCTCCCGCCGCCGCGCCTGCGGCCGGCACGTGGACCTGCAGCTGCGGCGCCACCAACACCGGCAAGTTCTGCCCCGAGTGCGGCAGCCCCGCGCCTGCCCCGGCACCGGCCAAGTGGTTCTGCCCCAACTGCGGTAGCGAAAACGGCGGCAAGTTCTGCAGCAACTGCGGAACGCCCAGGCCCTAGCCCCTCTATCTGGTAATTGGCGGGGGATCCGCCGCCCCCGCTCCTGCTTCTATGGGTTTCGTTCGATTAAGGAGGACACCATGAAGACAACGTTCAAAAAGTCCGTACTCGCATTCCTGACATGCGTCCTGGCGCTCGCCTTTGCCCTGACGGGCTGCAGCGGCGGCGCCAAAGACCCCAAGGCCGACTTCGTCGGCAGCTGGGAACTCTCGGGTGGAACCGTGGATGGCGAAGAGCTGACCGATGAGTACATGAAGATGCTCGAGGATTGGGGTGTCCACTGCGTCCTGATTCTCGACGAGGACGGTACAGGTGCCCTCGACCTGTTCCTTGAGGTTGTCGACCTTAAATGGGAGGCAAAGGACGCCACCACCGTGACGATCACCGCCGAAGATGAGTCGCACGACATGAAGCTCAAGGACGGCAAACTCATCCTCGAAGAGGATGACGGCAACCTCGTCTTTACCAAGTCCGACAAGGATCTGTCCGGCACGGTGAAGAAGGATCGCGAGGCTGCCGAAAAGGAAGAGGAGATCGATGAGGCCGTCGAAGACGACGACGTCCAGCGCGCCGAAATCTCCCCCGCCGTCACCGTCGCCGATGACGATCTGTGCACCATCACCGTCACCGAGAAGTTCAAGGACGACTGGGGCGACATCGGCTTTGTCGTCAACATCACCAACAAGAGCGACAAGGACCTGACCTTCTACGCTCCCAGCGGTAAGACCAACGTCAACGGCACCATGAAGGAACCCTGGTTCTCGGCTCACCTGATGCCCGGCACCAACGCCACCGAGGAATTCACGTTCTCGAGCGGCGAGCTCGATAGCCTCGACGACCTGGTCAACACGACCATTGGCATCGACGCCTACCTGACCGATTCCTACGAGGACGTCGCCTCCTACAGCGCAACCATCGCGTAACGGCATGTAACATCAGCCGCGGATTGGCGGACACATCCGCGCACACCAGACGGGGCCGCAGGAGTTAATCCTGCGGCCCCGTCGCTTTTATGCCGATGCGTACCGAGCGTTAGCGCTCCATGTTGGGAACAATGCTGCCCTCCGTTACCGCGTGCACGGCCAGGCGCATGATGTTGTCGTAGCCGGTCTTGTTGAGAATCTCCGAGATGCGGCGCTTGATGGTGCCCTCGCTCATAAACAACTCGGCCGCGATCTCGCGACGGCTCTTGCCTTCGCAGGCAAGGCGCAAAATCGACAACTCAACGTCGTCGAGCGCCGCCGTGCCCGAAAAGATGCTTTCGGGCGGCTTGGGAAACGTGCAATAGCCCGCCAGCGTGGAGCGCATCACGGCAAAGAGCTCATCGATGCCGACGTTCTTGTACACAAAGCTGTCGACGCCTGCCTCGCGCGCCTGATCCACAAACGTAATCTCGGGCATGCCCGTCATGATAATGACGCGGCACTCGGGCAGCTGCTCTTTGATGCGCGCCGCCGCCACGATGCCGTTGGAATCATGCTCGGTGCACACGTCCATCAAAATCATGTCCGGATGCTCCTTGAGCGCGACGTCCAAGGCATCTGAGGCATCGGCGATGGCGGCAACAACGGTCATGTCGGGCTGGTCCCCAACGGAGCGCGCGAGGCTCTCGCGCAGAATGGCCTGGTCTTCGACGATAAGGATACGAATCATGAGCTTCTCCTTTGGACCGTTGCGTTGGAGTTCAGCGGAATGGACACCGCAAGCGTAAAGGGCGGGGCGGCATGGACCTCCAGGCTGCCGCCCAGATTTTGCGCGACATGCCTCATACCAGGAATACCCGTTCCCTCGCGACACGATACGGGAGCAGGCGCGCCGTCGTTTGATACCGTCATGTGGGCAATGGCACCGCCATCCGACCCCTCCTGCCACAGGCGCACTTGGACTTGGTGAGCCTGCGCATGCTTGGTGGCATTGGTCGACGCCTCGCGGATAATCTGCAAAAAGGCGGCAGCGACGTGTGCATCGTCCGGAAGCGATCCATCCACATCGATCTGCACGCTCACCAGGCCAAAGGCATGAACGATATTGCCGAGCTGCTCCGCCGGCTCGCTGTCGCCACCGCTACGCAGGTCGGCGGCAATCGAGCGCAGCAGCGGGTCAATCTGCTCGAGCGACTCGTCATCCAGACGCCCCTCCTCCAAGTATCGATGGAGAATGGACAGGCGCTGCCCGATCACGTCGTGTACGCGGGCGCGCATACGCAGGTAGGCCGCATTGTCGGCAACCTTTTTGACTTCTTCGATCTGGGCCTGGAGCTCTTGGCCCGCAAGCTCGAGCAGGTGGTTGGTCTGCGCCAGACGGTCGTGGGCATGTGCGTACTCCGTCACGTCCAAGCCGATAATGCGCTCAAAGGGGCGGCCCGAAACCATAACCTCATCGCACGCGAACAGACGAATCTCGGAGGGGGAAACCTCGACCACCGCACGTGCCTCCCCAAAGCGGTCCAGGTCGATTCGAACGCGGTTTTTGCTGCTCTCGGGCATCTGCGCACTGAGTTTTCGAAGACCGCCCCACGTATCGCTCATGTCGTGCAGGTCGGTGGGCATGTGAAGCTCCACAAGGTTCCTGCGCATGCAGCGGTTCATGAGCAGCGGGCGGCCCTTCGAATCCAGATACAGAATGCCGACGGGGATCACGTTAATAGTCTCGATCGTCGAAAACGCCGTGATGTCCTCCTGGCGGTTGCGCACGTCCATCAAAAGCGCCGCGACGGAGCGGAACAGGAAGAACGCGCCCTCCGCGATAAGGACTGCGGGCCACGCCGAACCCATGACGTAAACAACCGGCGGCGTCGCGGCGGCAACAAGCAGCAGCTCAACCATCATGACGGGACGACGATAATGCACCATAAGGACTACGCCATAGGCGGCAATCGCGGCGTTGAGCCATAGCAGCGCGCCCGCCGCCTCGGCGACGACATAGAGCGGCGCCACCAGATACGACCCGCTCGACGCGAACAAGATGACGGCCGAGATAATCAAGTGCAGCACAAGGCTCGACTCATAGACGCAAATCACTTTGCGGTTGTAAGACGAACGACGCGATGCGATGAGCGGAACATGGATGGTCTGCAGGCATGCCACCAAGGCAAAGAGCACATCGAGCGCAACGATCTGGGGAAGGATAAGCGGCATCTGCATCATCACTCACCCGCCCGCGGCATCAGCACGATCATACGCAGCTGACCGGCCTCGCCCTCAAGACGATACGCCACGTTACGCCCCTGCAGTGCAACCTCGAGCTCGTGCGCGGCGGGCGTCTGCGACAAGTCTTCCTCGTCGTTGGAAAAGAGTGTGGCACGCAGCTCCACGCTGCACGAATCGTGTTCGCTCAGATGGTACATGAGTGCCGGATGATCGGTGGTGTAGGCGAAAAACGCAAAGTCATACACGCAGTCGTACAGCGCGCTTACCGTACTGGCATGCATCGGACGCTGTATGGCGATGATCGAAGCGCAGTCGACATCGATGGTGCGCAAGTCACTTGCCAGCTCGTTGGCAATGAGTTGGATGCGATCGCGGTCAAATCCGCTTTCCCCATGCTGCGCCAACGTGAGCGAGCCCTTGCGTTTGCAATAGGCGACGAGCATCTTGGCACATTGCAGCATGCGATAGCGCTCATGCGAGGATGCCTCATCGGTTAACGGCGGCAGCGAGCCCAGCAGCCCATGCATCTCATCGAGCGCGCGGGCAAGCGTCTGGTCGACATCTTTGACCAGCAAGGCCTCGGCCTCCTGGTCGGCAAGATGCGTCTTAAGATCGTAGTCGGCCGTAAGTAGCTCGTTTTGGCGCTGCAATTCCATGCGCCGGTACGCCAGCTCGCGATTGAGCTCGTTGAGCTCCGATACGTCTTGGGCGAGCAATGCCGATCCGCCTAGCAGTGGGAAGGCGCGGTACATCACATCGGGATCGGACGCCACGGTAAAGGCGTGGGCATGCCCGTGCTCCTGAGCGCGCAGCTCTTCGCGCACACCCGCCGGAATCGGCTTTGATACCGGCGTGGCATAGACTTCCTGCAGGTCGCGCGTTATAACTTTAAGATCGAGCGGCAGGGTGTCGAAAATGTTGGCAATGCCGTGGTACGACGGAATGACGCCGCAATCGAGGCAAATCTCGAGCGTCACCACGCACAGCACGCAATAGACGAGCGAAAAGTTGAGCTTCCATGCCCAAGGCACGCGCAGGGCGTACGAAATGGCAAAGAACGCGCCGCCCAGCAGCACGAGTGCCGCCGTGCCCGAAAAACGTTGGATACGGAAGGACGATGACCGACCCACCAAAATGAAAAAGGCGACAAAGTTAAAGGCCGTCCATATCAGAACGGCAAAATAGCCCCAGCCGTACGTGTAATCGTTACTCCAGGTTTCACTCGAGCGATCGAAATGAAAGACCTGTTGGTGAAAATCGTTGGTAAGCACAAACCCAATGAGCAGGATGGCCGCGATCCACAGGGCTGTGCGGTAGCGGCGACCCGCACGATGTTGCTCCAACCCTGCAAGGCGCAGGCCGCACAGCTGGTAGAGGAGCGGAATGAGCGTCATGGGCACGTAGTACAGGTACCACAGCACGGTGGCATAGAACGGCGTGAACGACTTGTACTTGAGGATGACCTCGATCATCCACAAGGCGCTGATGGTGGCAACGGCAACGAGGCGCCGGCGCAAGACGTAATCCAGACAGCGCAGATAGACCAGCACACCCCAGATTGAGAACGCGACGGCAGCGAGGAGCAGCGGAATCGAGCTCGAATGGATAAGCCCGTCCACGACTTCTTTGGACACCTCGTTATAGATGGGCACGGTGTTGGAGAGCTTGGGATCGGAAGCGAATGACGCCGGCAAGACCGCCAAAAGCAGAAGAAACAGTGCGGTTATGACGCCGGCAATGACGAAGACGCGGTGACGGTACACCTGATGTGTTATACCAACAAGGAATCGCGGCATGGCGAAGAGCCTGCCGCCCCTGGGATCCGCCACAGGTGCGGATCGGGCGGCCGCATGGCCGATATGTCGCTCGCGGGTACCCATAGTGCTTTTAGTGTACCGACAGGCAGGCTCAAAAAACGGGCCGCATGTCCCAAAATCCGTAGACGGCAAAGCGCCCGACGAGCACAAACTGCTCGCCGGGCGCTTTGGTTAGGAGACTATGATTGCCGGGAAAGCCTAGGACAGGTCTGTAAGATTTGAGTCTAGGGTTTTCCAGGTGCCGTAGATTGGGTCGAATGGGGAGCGCCGCGTACTTAAGGTACGCAAGCGACGAATGAGGCCCAAGGTACGGTGGCTGGGAAAGCCTAGGCCAGATCTTCGCCGTTGGAAGCGATTACCTTCTTATACCAGTCGAAGCTCTTCTTCTTGGAGCGCTTGAGGGTACCGTTGCCGGCGTCGTCGCGGTCGACGTAGATGAAGCCGTAGCGCTTGGACATCTCGCCCGTGCCGGCCGAGACCAGGTCGATCGGACCCCAGGTGGTGTAACCCAGCAGGTCGACACCGTCCTCGGTCACCGCGTCGCGCATCGCGGCGATGTGCTGGCGCAGGTAATCGATGCGGTAATCGTCGTTGATGGAGCCGTCCTCCTCAACAACGTCCTTGGCGCCCAGACCATTCTCGACCACGAACAGCGGCTTCTGATAGCGGTCGTACAGGTCGTTGAGGGTAATGCGGAAGCCTAGCGGATCGATGGCCCAGCCCCACTGGCTCTGCTGCAGGTAGGGGTTCTTGGCACCGGCGAAGGCGTTGCCCTGGGTCTTCTCGACATCGGGATTATCGGCACCCGCGGAGCAGCGGGTGCTGTAGTAGCTAAAGCTGATGAAGTCGACGGTGTTGTCGGCCAGGATCTCGCGGTCCTCGTCGGTCATGCCCACGTCGATGCCCAGACGCTCGAGCTTCTTGACGGCATAGGCCGGGTAATAGCCGCGGCTCTGGACGTCGACGAAGAAGTAGTTGTCCTGGTTGTCGAGCTGGGCCTGGCGCACATCGCCCGGGCGGCAGCTGTAGGGATAGTAGCTACCGGCGGCAAGCATGCAGCCGATCTTGACCTCGGGGTCGATCTCGTGGGCGATCTTGGTGGCCCAAGCGCTGGCGACGAGCTCGTTGTGGGCGGCCAGGTACTCGACGGCCTCCTTGTTCTCGCCCTCCTCAAAGACCAGACCGGCACCCATAAACGGCAGGTGCAGAATCATATTGATCTCGTTAAAGGTGAGCCAGTACTTCACCAGGCCCTTGTAGCGAGTGAAGATCGTGGTCGCGAGGTTCTTGTAGAAGTCGATGAGCTTGCGGTTGCGCCAGCCGCCGTATTCCTTGATGAGGTGAATCGGGCAGTCGAAGTGCGTGATGGTCACGAGCGGCTCGATGCCGTGCTTCTGGCACTCGCGGAACACGTCCTCGTAGAAGGCCAGGCCGGCCTCGTTGGGCTCGGTCTCATCACCGTTGGGGAAGATACGGGTCCATGCCAGGCTCATGCGGAAGGTCTTAAAGCCCATCTCGGCAAAGAGGGCAATGTCCTCCTTGTAGTGATGGTAAAAATCGATGCCGGTCTGCGCGGGATAGTAGTAGCCATCCTCGAAGTCGAGCATCTTACGCTGGCCGGAGACCACCGCGTAGCGCTCAGCGCCGTGCGGCGCCACGTCCACGTTGGCCAGGCCGCGACCGTCCACGTTGTAGGCGCCCTCGCACTGGTTGGCAGCCGTCGCGCCGCCCCACAGGAAGTCATTACGGAAAGCCATACATCGATCCTTTCACACGCTGTTTGTCATAGGCTCAGTATCTCTATAAACGGCACGTCGCTCAACGGCAACGGCGCAGGTCGACACTTCTTTTCGCTCCCGCATATCGGCAGACGGTGCGCTCCTGACACTTTTTGATACCTCGCGTGCACGAAAAAGCACCCGCCCACACGCCGCGAACGTCAAGTGAGTAGACTTTTTGGCAAAACTCAACCAGACCCGCCTTTGACGCCATCAAAACCGCAGGTAGCTTACCTGGCATGTTCCGGCGTGGTCAGACTAAGCCAAAAAGTCTACTCACTTGCAAAAAAGGGCGCCTCCACAACAGCGAAGGCGCCCTCGGGTGGCAGACCATTTGACTGAATAGGAAAGAAAGGAAAAAATAGGAAAGAAAGGAAAGGAGACTTATGACTGAAACCATCTTCTCCCCCTCATTTGGAAATCGCCCATCCTATCTCGTCGGGCGCGAAACTGTAATTTCGACATTCATATCCGGCCTTGAGCAGGAACCGGGCAATCGCGACCGAGCCATGCTCATGCTTGGACAGCGAGGCAGCGGCAAGACAGTTCTTCTGTGGGAACTTGCCGACCGCGCACGCAAGCTCGGCTTTGTTGTCGCCACGCCTACCGTAGCCTCCGAGGATATGCTCGAGCGCATTGTCGAGAAAATCCAAGAAGCAGGCAAACCTTACGTCAACAAACGCCGCCTTCCCAAACTCGCGAGCGGCAGCCTAAGTGTTTTCGGGCTCTCGGCAGGCCTCGAGTTCACACGAGACGTGCAGGAGACCAAGAGCTTTCAGTTCAAGCTCACGCAGCTCGCGCGCAAACTGACCGAGCAGGGGCACGGCATCCTCATCCTCATCGACGAGCTCCAAGCAAATTCACCCGAGATCAGACAGCTCGTCACCGCCTATCAAGAGCTGGTCGGCGAACGACTCAACGTCGCGCTCGTCATGGCGGGCCTTCCGGGAGCCGTCTGCGCAACACTCAATGACCGTGTGCTGACATTTCTCAACCGCGCTCGAAAGGTCACGCTCGAGCCACTTTCGGTCGGAGATGTCGATACCTATTACCAGCGGGCTTTCGATGAGCTCGGCCTTGATATTCCAAGCGATCTTCGCCTCCGTGCCGCTCGCGCAACCCAAGGCTCGCCCTATATGCTGCAACTCATCGGCTATAACATCGCCAATCGCTGCAGGACAGGCGAACGTGCGACGCAAGGGTTAATCGACGGAGCCATCGAGGCGTCGAAAGTCGATTTCGAAAACGATGTGTGCGAAACGACGCTCGCCGCGCTGTCAGACCAAGACGTCGCGTTTCTCTCCGCAATGACTGATGACGAAGACGCTGTGTCTCGCATTTCTGATGTTGCGAAGCGCATGTCAGTCACACCCGACTATGCGCAAAAGTATCGCCGGCGCCTCATCGACGCCGGCGTTATCGAGCAGGCGCGCCGCGGCTACGTGCGCTTCGCCGTCCCCTATATGGCTGACTACCTGCGCAGTCAGCTGTAGGAAAACCACCACGAAGGGGACAGGCACCTTTGTGATGTTTTTGACCGGTTTGTCTCGGTCTGTAACAGTTAGGCCGTCAAAACCGGGCTTGGCGTTACAGATTGAGATTGTTCGGGCGGCCCCCGTGGTTCGTCTTGATCTGTAACAGATAGAGACGATTTAGCGCGCCAACTGTTACAGATTGAGACGGAAGACCCTAGTCCACGGTGATGTCGAGGTTCTTGCCGACGAGACCTACGTAGCCGCCTTCGGCAGCCTTAGGGCTATCGGCGTGGCAGAGAACCCACTTGTCGGCCTTCCAGTAGCAGTAGCTATCACCGGCCGCGGGCATGTCGGCCGCAGCCTCGGGGCGCGGACCGTTGGTGCCGGCGGGCAGCGCAACCATCACCTGGAAGCCACCGTCGTCGACCATGCACGGCGTGTAGTGCAACGTGGTGGCGTAGACCTCGACGAGCGTGCCGGCGGGCGCGCGGAACGCCTTGACCTGCGCGGTGTCGAGCTTGCCATCGATAATTTGCTCACGCTTGGCCAGCAGCAGGACAAAGTCGCGAGCACCCAGATTAAACTCGCTCGCGCGGTGATACTCCAAGCAGTTGAGCTTCGTGTTGTGGCCGTTGCACCAGCCCAGCTGGAACGGACGGCCGCCATACATGAGCAGGCCGAGCGTGTCGGCGCCCTCGACCTGTTCGAGCTCGGGCGCGGAGGCCACGTACTTGCTGCCTTCGGGGATGGGCGTTGCGGAGAGCGCCTCGACGAGCGGGGCGGTCAGGCTGGACGGGACGTCATCCCACACGCGGCCATAGGATTTGAATTCGGGATCTAAAACAGAGTAGATATGCATGTTCGCTCCTGTTCGTTTATGTGATATTACAAACATTCTAGAACAATCACGCGCGGTTTTAAACGTCCGCCATGTCCGCTCAACAAAAAGGCACCCCCGCATAAGCGAAGGCGCCCAGTGAGCTCATTTTGAGCGACGAAACCTTTACGCCTGCTGATAGTGCAGGTGTGCCTCATCGATATCGATCAGATCGCGGTCGAGATAGCGGCGCGCGAGCCAATTTGCCATGGGAAGGTTCTGGTCCAGGTAGTTGCCGCACTCCTCGGGAGCGGCACCGGGGATATCGCCCTCAAACCCGGCAACAAACTCGAACAGCTCGCGCACGAGCGGCAAGATCTCCTCACTCGTCACCTCGCCAAACACGACCAGGTAAAAGCCCGTGCGGCAGCCCATGGGCCCAAAGTAGACGATGCGGCTCGACCACTCGGCATGATTGCGAAGGAACGTCGCGCCCAGGTGCTCGATGGTGTGGCACTCGGCCGTGTTCATAACCGGCTCCTTGTTGGGCGTGGTCAAGCGCAGGTCAAACGTGGTGACGGCGGCACCGGTCGCCGGATCGCGGTCGACGCGGCTCACATAGACGCCGGGCTCAAGCAGCAGATGGTCAACGGAAAAACTCGCGATGCGCTCCATGGCAGATCCTCTCGATAGTCAATTTGGGACGGGGCTCTTTTAACTGGTCGCAACAATCGCCACCAATCATACCAGTCAAAAAAGCCCCGTCCCAAATGACTACTTTGGGACGGGGTGCCGCGCAGCCGATATTATCGAGCGTTCAGCATCTAGTTTTCTAACCCGGCAGCGACTGTAATCGCCACCGGGTCAATCGCAATAATCGCCACCAGACCAATCGATGGTCTACACTTACAGCACTCGCAAACACGTCGCAACGGCACCGTAGATATTGGCGTCGTTACCCAACTGTGCCGGGACCACGTGCGGACGAGGCATATCTTTCAGAAAACCGGTGTAGTGCGCCATGACGTCATCCATCTTACGGTCGAGCGCCTCGAACAGCTCGGGATGGCAGCTGATGCCACCACCAACCGCGAAGACCGCCGGGTCGATAACGCACTGCAGATTCACAAGCACACGATCAAACAGCTCAGCATAGGCATCCAATCCGCGCTGTACGGCGGCGACTTCGGACGCGCCCCCGTGCTCCAATAGCTCGAAGATCCGTCGGCCATCTAGGGCCTCCAGTTCAGCTTCATCCGAAATGCCAAGTTCGACTGCCACGAGATTCTGCAGGCCGTGCCATCCGCTCGAAGTCGCGAATGTATCGCAATGATCAAGCGGTTCGTTTACGTTGTTGGACAGGAAGCTGAACTCGCCCGCGAAACCGCCCGCACCCATCAGCACCCGGCCGTCAACCACGATGCCTCCGCCGATGCCCGTACCGATTACCGCCACGCAACCCACGTCCACGCCGCGCAACGCACCAGCAGCGTACTCACCAAGCGCACAGCTTTTGCCATCGTTGACAACGGTCACAGGCAGCCCCAGCCGTTCGCGCAGCACTCGACCAAGCGGAAACCCGTCCATGTACGGCAGCGCACCACCGCGATGGATCGTCCCGTCCGGATCGGCCTCGTAACCGAAGATGCCACCCGGGGCCGAGATGCCCACGCCTACAACCTGTCCGCGATACGGCCCTACGAGTGCCGCGAGCGCGTCGACCAGCTGATCGGCCGAGACGAACGCCGTCGGAATCGAACCACGGTCACCAAACTCGTAGTTCTCATTCACAATCGCCCATTTGACGCTCGTTCCGCCGATATCAATTCCAAACAGCTGCCTCATGGCCGCTCCCCTCTCGCTCAATGCGTCTACATGCTCGCAGACTATTCCATAAAGGCCATGAGCCTGCGGTTGAGCAGACGACCCCAAAGTGTGCAGATGCCGCCCGCCAGGAGCGTGGCGGCTACGGTGCCGATACCGATGCCCACCACAGCACCCGTACGCATCAGCCCGTAGACCAGTGCGATACATGCACAGCTCCCGTCAAAGAAATACTTCGCCTTACCAAATTCACAGTGAAACACCTGGGACGTAGACCATCATTCGACGCGTTGGACTCTACCGCATCACATCACCCTCTCGTTCGCATCTTTACCTATCGGCACGAATAGCGCTCCGTGACATCGCCCCAGGGCGTCACTCGTACGCATTGCCGCGACTCTACCGTGGCATTACGCATTTAGTACGAGATAGTCGCCTCGACGGCATGGCGCCAGCCGGCGATCTTTTTGGCTCGCTCGTCAGCGGGCATCGACGGCTCCACGATACCGCGGGCGCCGTAGACGTCGACGACATCGCGCGTATACATGCCCAGCGCGATACCGCAGGCCCAAGCCGCGCCCAGACCGCTCATCTCGTCATTGCTCGCAATGCGGATGGGCGAGCCGACCAAATCGCTCTCAAACTGCATCAGGTACGCATCGCGCGTGGGGCCGCCGTCAACACGAAGCTCGGCAAGCGCCGTGCCCGAATCCTCGACCATCGCATCAATGACGTCGAAGATCTGATAGGCGATCGACTCGTCGGCAGCCTTTACGAACTCCGCGCGACCCGTGGTGCGTGTCATGCCAAAAACGCAGCCCTCGGCATCACTTGCCCAGTGCGGCGCACCCAGGCCGGTAAACGCCGGCACAAAGTAGACGTGGCTCGCCGGGTTGGCGGCGTAGCACAGGTCGGTGACCTCCTCGGGGTTGTTGATGAGCTCCAGGTCATCGCGCAGCCAGGTCTTGACGGCGCCGGCGTAGCTCACGTTGCCCTCGAGTACATACTCGGTCACGCCGTTCATACGCCACGCAAGCGAGCTCGAAAGCCCGTGCGAGCTGGCGACAAACTCGTTGCCGACGTTCATCATGACCGAGCTGCCGGTGCCATAGGTCGCTTTGGCCATGCCGCGGCTGTGGCAACCCTGCGCAAACAGGGCCGCATGGCTGTCGCCCAGCACGCCGTGCACCGGCACGGGCGCGGGCAAAAAGCCATCCAGGTCCGTTGTGCCAAACAGACCGTCGGAATCAGTCACCTGCGGCAGGCAGGCCGGATCGATGCCAAAGGCCTCGCACACCGGCTCGCTCCAGCGGCCACGGCGCAGGTCGAAGAGCTGCGTGCGGCTAGCATTGGACCAGTCACAGCGAAATTCCGCGCCGCCCGTGAGCGTCCAGACCACCCAGGCATCGATGGTGCCCAGACACAGCTCACCCGACGCCGCGGCCTCGGCAGCCGCCGGAACGTTCGCGAGGATCCAAGCCATCTTGCCCGCCGGATAGTAGGGCGAGAGCACCAGACCCGTTGTGTCACGCACCAGCTCTGCCACGCCTTCGCGCGCCGCAAGCTCGTCACACAGCTCGCGGGCGCGGGCACACTGCCACACCACGGCGTCGCACAGCGGCTCGCCCGTCGTGTGGTTCCAGGCAACGGTGGTCTCGCGCTGGTTGGAGATGCCAATACCGGCAATGTCGGCCGGATTGACCCCGGTCTCCTCCACCACGGCACGCGCCACGGCCAACACGTTGGCGGCAATGTCGGCCGGATCATGGCTCACCCAGCCGGCATCATTGACAATCTGGCGATGCGAGCGGTCGGCACGATGAATCAGATGGCCGCCCTCGTCCACCAGCAGCGCCTTCGTGCCCTGCGTGGATTGATCGATTCCGATGATGTAGCGGCCCATGGCCACCCCTTTCAAAATGAATGTGACAAAGGGACTGTCCCTTTGTCACATTCCAATTACTCTGCGGGAAGGAACTCGGCAACGGTCTTGGCAATGCCTTCGCCGGTGAGGCCGTAGTGCGCAAAGACCTCGGGGCTCGTGCCGGTGATGACCGGCGCGTCGGGCAGACTCAAGCACTTGACCGGACGCGGGCAATGCTCGCCCACGACCTGCGCGACCATGGAGCCCAAGCCGCCAAAGGGGCTGTGCTCCTCGACGGTCACGACGGCGCGCGTGGCACCGGCGGCCTCGATCACGGCCTCGGCATCGAGCGGCTTGACGCAGTACATGTCAAGCACGGTGGCGGAGATGCCCTGCTCGGCGAGCAGATCGGCGGCGTCCACGGCATGGCGGACCATCTCGCCGGTGGCGACAATCGTCACATCGGCGCCGCGACGCACCCAGGTGGCGCGGTCCATCTGGAACGGGCACTCGTCCTCGGCATACACGTCCTCGACCGGGTTGCGGCCCACGCGGATATAGGCCGGCTTGTTGTCGGCAACCAGTGCGCGCACGAGCTCGGCAGTCTGAAAACGATCGCTCGGCAGATACACGCGCATGTTGGGAATCGCGCTCATGGCAGCGATATCCTGCGCGGAGTGATGGCTCATGCCAGAGCGCCGTAGGACACGCCGCCCGAGATGCCGATGAGCTTGACGTTGGTGTTGGAGTACGAGACGTCGACCTTGCACTGCTCATACGAGCGCGTGGTCACAAAGGACGCCGGCGAGGCGGCCCAGGCCTTCTTGCCGCACGAAGCCATGCCGGCGGCGATACTCACCAGGTCTTGCTCGGCGATGCCGACCTCGACGGACTGCTGGGGATACTGATCGAAGAACGGCGTGAGCGATGCGGAGCCGCGGGAGTCGGAGCACAGGACGACGATGTCCTTATCGGTCTCGGCGGCCTCGAGCAGCGTGTCGCAGATAACCTTGCGGTTGGCGATCTTGTTAGCCATTGATGGCCTCCTTATGGGCAGCGAAATCGGCGATGATCTGGGCATATTCCTCATCGTTGGGCAGGTGATGATGCCAGGAGGCCTTGTCCTCCATGACAGGCGAGCCATAGCCCTTCACCGTGTTGAGGATGATGACCGTGGGCTTTCCGCAGGTCTCGGCCGCAAGCGTCAGCGCGGCGTCGATGGCCCGAACGTCGTTGCCCGGAATGGAGAGCACGTTCCAGCCGAAGGCAGCCCAGCGCTCCTCCTGCGAATCCTGCTTCATGACGTCCTCGGTGCTGCCGCTGATCTGCAGGCGGTTGCGGTCCACGAGCGCGCACAGGTTATCGAGCTGGTAGTTGCCACCGCTCATGGCGCCCTCCCAGACCGAGCCCTCGGCAAGCTCGCCGTCGCCCATGATGGTGTAGACGCGGTAGTCGCGGCCGTCCATCTTGCCGGCAAGCGCCATGCCGACGGCCACGGGCAGGCCATGGCCCAGCGAACCGGAGTTCATCTCGATGCCCTTGAGCTTGTTGTTGGGGTGGCCGATGTAGGGGCTGCCGAACTTGGAGAAACGGGCCTTGACGTCGTCGAGGTCCAGATAGCCCTCGTGGCACAGCACCGCGTAGTATGCCTCCATGGCATGGCCCTTGGAGAGCACAAAACGGTCGCGGTTGGGATCGTCGACGGTCTCGGGCGAAATGTTAAGGTGGTTGGCATAGAGGGTCATGAGGGCGTCGATCACCGACATGTCGCCGCCAATATGGCCGCCGGCGCCAGCCATGATGATATCGACGCAATCGCGGCGAAGGTCCCAGCGCAGGGACTCAAGCTCTTCGATAGTTGCCATTTCTACTCTCCTCGCAGGTAGGCTTTGACGTCTTCTTCAATGGGGTCGTACAGGTCGGGCTGGATGCCAAGGTACTTGCACGCCTCGTAGAGCACCGGTACCACGTTGGCGTGAATAGCGACGCAGTGATGAATGTAGGGGCCCTCGACGATCTTGGCCTCGAGGCGCTTGAGGTTTTCGACCTCGACCCACAGGTAGGTGCCCATGCCGGCCGGGCCGTCGATGCCGCGGGCGTTGCCCAGCAGCAGCGAATACTCGCCGTTGTCGCCGTCAAAGCGGGCAAGGGTGAGATCGCCGTGCTTGGCCTCGGCCGTCAGCGCGCCGGGGTGGTCGAAAGCCAGCGGGTAGGTGAGCTTGGGCTTGACGGCCGCGCAGCTGCAGGGCCAGGGGCCGCAGTGCTGCAGCAGCTCGCCGTTCTCGTTATCGGGATGGCGCACGGTCCAGTCGGCGAACATGCCGCGGTGACGGCCCAGGTCGGCGGCCTCGACCATCAGCGCGGTGATTGCGCCGTGGATATCGGTCTCGCATACGATAGGAATGCCCATCTCGTTGAGGATGGCGTTGGCGGCGCAGGGCATAATGCCCAGCTCGTCCTGCAGGGCGTTCCAGCACTGGATGGCGCCGGCGTTGCAGCCGTACTTCTCGACCAGGCGCTTCATAGCGATGGCGAGCCCTGCGACCGCGGGGACCTTGTCCTCGGGTATGCAGATCTCAAAGCTGCGGCGAATGTGGTCGAGCATGGCGGCCATGGCCTGCTCGTCGCTCTGAGCGTCGTGCACAGCCTGAACAAGTTCGGTCATGGGGATGGGCGAAAGCTGAATATTGAACTTCTCGAGCAGCTCGCCCTCGTTGCACATGGTGGACCAGAAGTCGAACGGACGGGTCGCCATCTGCAGGATGCGCGTGTGCTTGAAGGTCTTGACCACGTTGCACACGGCCAAAAAGTCCCAGACGCCGCGCTCGAACTCGGGATCGGTCAGGCGGCAGTTGGTCATATAGGTAAAGGGAACCTGGAAGCGGCGCAGGACCTTGCCGGTGGCGAACAGGCCGCACTGGCTATCGCGCAGGCGTGTGCCGTCGGGCTCGGGGCGCTCGTCGCGCGGACCCCACAGCAGTACGGGTAGACCGAGCTCGCGGGCAAGGCGAGCGCAAACGTACTCGGTGCCAAAGTTGGCGTGGCACAGCATAATGCCATCGACGCCCTCGGCGCGGAACTTCTTCACGATAGGCTCGATATGGCTGTCGTCGAACAGCAGGCCCTCGTCATTGATGTCGTCGATATCCACGATGTCGACGCCGATCTCGCGCAGGCGATCAGCCGTCAGGCCACGATACTTGATTGCGTCCGGCGCGCTAAAGATACTGCGGCGCGTGGGCACAAAGCCGAGCTTGATCTTGTCCATGTACGTCCTCCCCTAATCACATGTTCAGTAAACAGACGCATGTTTCGTTTTGTTCTGTTTACTAAATGTTTTACTCTACTGTTTAGTAGTTTAACGCGAAATACCCGTAGACGGTAGAGAAATCAGCCTAAACGGTATGTAAACAAACTGAACATACAAGGGCATCAAAAAGAGGGCCCCGAAGGACCCTCTCTTAGTAGCGTTATGTATGGCTGCCTTAGCGAGCTTTGCCTCCCTACGGCCTAGCGTTGCCTTTGCCTAGATTTCGCGCACGCTTTGGCGCTCGACAAAATAGGTCGACACGGCCGTTTTGCAGGTATAGCTCTTGGGATTGCGGATATTGCCCACCAGACGGCGCACCGCGATCTCGCCCACCTCGTGCTTGGGAACATGCACCGTGGTGAGCGGCGGGTTGGAGAAGGCGCCCACGGAAAGATCGTCGAAGCCAATCATCGAGACATCTTCGGGCACGCGAATGCCATGCTCGCTCAACGCACGCATAGCACCCACGGCGAGGACGTCGTTCTCGGCAAAGAAAGCCGTCGGCAGTTCATCATGCGAAACGGTATCGAGCCATGCGCCCATGTCGCGATAGGCGCCCTCGAGCGTGGTGCCCAGCGTGACGCGCCATGTCGGATTGGCCTCAAGGCCTGCATCTTCAAGCGCTTGGCGATAGCCGCGCTCGCGATCCTTGAAATTGCGGATGCGCAGGTCGCCTGCCAGGTAGCCGATTTGCTTGTGGCCCTTCTCGATAAGGTAATCCACGGCACGCAGCACCGAATCGGTATTGGCAATGACTACAGCATCAAAGTACTGGCGATCGCTCCAGCCGTCGAGCACGATCAGGTGGGCGGCGGCGTTGGCGAACAAAGCGTAGTCTTCCTCACCCAGCTCGGTGCCCATCAGCACGATGGCGGCAGCCGGGTCGGCGATAAGGCTCTCGACCTGCGGGCGCACGGCGTTCAAGTCGCTAAAATCGAGCGAGACAAAGCTCGTGCTCATACCGTGACGGCGCGCCTGGCGCTCCACGCCCTCAATGACCGCAGGATGGAAGGTGCTCTCGTCCAGAATGGCGCCCGTCTTGCGCGCAAGCACGAACTGAATGCTCTCGAGCTGCGTCGACTGCTGATAGCCCAGCGACTGTGCGCACTCCAGGATGACCTTGGCGGTCTCCTCACTCACGCTGCGCTTGCGGTTGAGCGCGTTGGACACGGTCGCAGGCGAAAAACCGGTGATGCGGCTGATCTCGCGAACACTTGCTTTGGCCATTGTTCCCCCTAGCAACGGCCGTGGCGGAGCATCGCAACTCGATGGCTCGGCAAATAAACGACCGCAAATTCAATCTAAACAGAGTAGTAAATGTTTATGAGCTAGTTTAGCCTGTTGTCAAGCGAAGTGGCACGACTATTCCCCCAACGGGCGCATTTGTCCATCTTAACGTTATTACGCAAGGTCTTCGCCATTGCTTGCTATTACGCGTCGGTACCATTCGAAGCTTTTCTTTTTACGTCTCTCAAACGAGCCCGCACCGCTATCGTCTCGATCGACATAGATAAACCCGTAGCGCTTACGCATCTGTCCTGTGGCGACCGAAACCAAATCGATCGGGCCCCAACAGGTATATCCCATGAGTTCCACCCCGTCGAGCTCGACGGTCTCCCTCATCGCCTCGATGTGGGCCCGCAGGTATTCAACTCGATAGTCGTCTTCTATTTCACCCGAATCTTCCGGCACATCAGGAGCACCCAAACCGTTTTCGACGATGAACAGCGGCTTTTGATAGCGATCCCAGATTTCATTCATGGTGACGCGCAGCCCTTTGGGGTCGATAAACCTCCCCCAAGGCTCCTGTTTTAGATACGGATTAGGCGCCGAGCGAAGAAGGTTCGAATCGAACTGACCTTCCGCATGCGCTTTTGCGACGCGCGTCGAGTAATACGAAAACGAGACGAAATCGACCAGGTTTGCAGCCAGTACTTCGCGGTCATCATCCCGATAGGGCACCTCAAAACCATGGCGGGCGTATTCCTTGAGAACATAGCTCGGGTACGCACCGCGCACCTGGACGTCGGTAAACATGTAATGGCTGCGATTCTCAGCCTGCGCAGCCAGCACATCGTCCGGATCACATGTAGCCGGATAGAAGACACCTGCGTTGAGCATGCAACCGATCTTCGCCCCAGGGCACAGTTCATGACACGCCCCGACCGCACGGGCGCTCGCAACCAATACATGGTGCACGGCCGTGTGAACCGTTGCATAGCGATTCTCCCCTTGCTCGAAGATGATCCCCGCCGCCATAAAGCACGCCTGCGTCATGATGTTGATCTCGTTAAAGGTCAGCCAATAATTGACCAATCCCCGATAGCGCTCGAACACGGTACGCGAATATCGCTCGAACAGGTCGACCAACCTGCGATCGCGCCATCCGCCATACGCATCGACGAGATGCATGGGGACATCATAGTGGTTGAGCGTCACCAAAGGCTCAATGTCATGCGCGCGACACGTCCTAAAAACATCCTCGTAAAAGGCAAGGCCTTCTTCATTGGGCTCGGCTTCGTCTCCTTTGGGAAAAATGCGGCTCCAGGCGATTGATAAGCGCAGGCATTTAAAACCCATCTGGGCAAACAGTTCAATATCCTGCTTGTACCTATGGTAAAAATCAATGCCCTTGCGAGCGGGATAGAAGATGTCGGGTGCCAACGCACGCGGATCAAGGTCTCCCCGCATGACGTCCATGCGTTGATCGCCAAACGGCAGCATGTCGGAATTGGCTAAACCGCGACCGCCTTCGTTCCATCCTCCCTCGCACTGGTTTGCAGCCAGAGCCCCGCCCCATAAAAAATCTTCTCTAAACATTATGGTGTCGTCCTTTCTATCAAATTCCCGGCCCACACTGTCGAACGCAACGGACTCGGCAAGTGCCGCGCAACAGCACAGTACCGTTGCGCGGCCAAGGGGTCGGACCGCGCAACGGCTGGGGAGCATATTTGTGTAGTAGCCTCTTATGCCTCGACGGATTCAACGGCCTCAGAATCGCCGCTCTTGGACTTCAACGGCATCTTCTCCTGTCCTTCAAATCCAAAAATCATCGCCAACGCAAACGTCACGGCACCGCCAGCAAGACACCCGATGGTGCCAGGGATGATATCCTGAGCAAACATGAGCACGTTCATCCATGGGAAACCAACGCCAGTGAAGATATAGACGTTGGCATGAAGAAGGCTTACCAGCAGACCACCGACAGCACCACCAATCATGTTCCAGGCAAGAGCCTTCTTGTCGCGAAACAGGATGCCGTAGATGATGGGCTCACTCACGCGACCGAAGGCATAGGTGATGAACAAGTTCCAGCCCGTGGCTCGACTCTCCTTGCCCTTAGCGCGCAGGCCATAGGCGAGCGCGATGGCAAGCGTGGTGTAGGCTACAACCGCGGTGCCGGGGTATAAGATGGCGTCGTAACCGTTCTGGAGCGCGGCGGGCAATATGGCGGTATAGATCGGCACGTGCATGCCGGTGGCGATGATCAGATTCCAGAATGCGCCGATAACCGCGGTCGCAGCGGGACCGGCAACAGAGGCGAGCCAAATGATGAAATCGGCCACAAAGCCCATGACAAATTGGACGGCAGGGCCGCAGAGGCACAGCGCGACCGGCAACATCACGAGCACCGTACCCACGGGTACGATCAGAATGCGCAACATATCAGGCGAGATCTTCTTAAAGAAGCGCTCAACATAGGACTGGGCCCAGGTGATCAAGATGACCGGAAGAACAGCCTGGGTGTAGTTGACGAGCTGCATGGGGATGCCGAAGACGCTGAAAGGCTTTCCGTCCTCAACAATAGCGAGCATGTCGGGATAAATCATCACAACAGCGATGAGCAGTGCCAGCACAGGACTCGTTTTGAACTTCTTAGCAGAGCTATAGGCGGCAAACACCGGGAAGTAGTAATACGCCGCATCGCCCACCAGGGAAAGGATCCGATACAGGTCGCTCGTTTCGGACATAAAACCGGCGCCTTCGGGCCCAAACAGAATAACGAGCATCTTGAAGATACCGGCGACACAAAAGATCGGAAGGATCGGGGTGATAGCGCCGCTCACGGCATCGAGCAGCTGATTGAAGAGGTGCTTGGGCGCCAAGCGCTCCTTCCAGCTAAGCTGAGGGCCATCGAGTTCCTCGTCAATCGATACCGTGACCTCGAATCCGCCCTGCTTACAAACCTCGTCGTAGACCTTGTCGACCGTGGGCCCGACCACCAGCTGCACCTGCCCTCCGGCGTGCACGACGCTGATGATAGACGAGATGTCCTCAAGCTTCTCATCATTCGAGAGGCTTTCATCCTTGAGGTTGAAGCGCAGGCGCGTCATGCAATGCGTAACCGAAGCCACGTTTTCCGCCCCGCCCACAGTGGAGAGAATCTGCTCTGCCACCTTTTTGTAATTTGCCATCATTGGCTCCTTTGCACAATCTTGGCTTACTGTTCGAATCGGCAAAGGTCATGCCCCGAATGGCTACGGGTTACAATCCTTTTTTGGAGATGATCCGGTTGAGATGGATCATCAGATAGAGTTCCTCCTCCTCGGAGAGCGTGGCGTCCCACGTTTCACGACAATAGGAACCGATATGCTTCACGCACTCTGCCAACTGCGGAAACTCCTCACGAAAGTTCTTGTACATCTGCATGTTGGCGCTGTTCAGCGACTCGCCGGCTTGAATGCGCTTGAACAGGTACCGCAGATGCGTGGCGAAGCGGGTGAAATCAAAGGAATCGCGGTCGACAATAATGCGGAAATCGCTCTCGACGATCTCAGTGACATCTTCTAGCATATCGTCAAACTGCTTGGTGGGTTTGCTCGCGGTCTCGATGGCCTGAACAACCCGCGCATTGACGAGATTCATGGCAATGCTGGCAATCTCTTCTTTGGGAAGTCGTTCACCAAGCTCCTTTTCGAGCCTCATAACGATAAACTGCGCCGCTTTGTATTCCTTAGGATATGTCTCGCGCACTTCATAGGCGAGAGGCATCGCAATACGAAAACCCTTTTGCGCGCGCTCCACCGCAAATGACAGGTGATCGGCCATGAACAATGTCGCCTTGGTCGACAGATCATAGGGCAGCTCGTTGGCGACGATGTCCATCACCTTGGCCGTGAACATCACGATCTCAGAAGGAAGGTCGCGCATGACGTCCTGCCCTTTGGGGTCGATGTCATAAAACGTATGCTCAATCTTAGAGAGCGGCAGCTCGCGGGGAAATTCTCCCCCAAACCCGACGCCCCTGCCCATGGCGATCACGTCGCGCCCCTGCCCGTCGCGGCAAAGAACGGCATTGTTGTTGAGCTTTTTAATCGCAAGCATTATTGAACCTCCTTTCGGAATTATCAAAAAGAAAAGGCATGACTGCAAATAGCCGAGCTATCGCGGTCATGCCTTACCAGTAACAATCCGTTGTATCGAGGCGCGGGCATGCCTCCCTAGAAGTAACAATCCGCGCAGCAAAGAATGATAGCCCATATCTTCGCGGGGAGCACCGTCCACAGCCGACCAACGGTAGCATATCGTCCGTGAACGGTTTTGGAAGCGTTGAAACGATTGGGAGGCCGTCTCAATCTTGCGGATCAGCCAAGGACACGGGCCATACGTGTCTTGAACTCGGACAGGAAGCGCGGGACATCCACGGTCAGCGCCACAAGCGCACTCTTGTCCGGATCGGACAGGCGGTGCTCATCGCAAATGGTGCGACCGCGATACTCGCCCAGCAGATCAACACGCAGATTGCAGCCGAGTGCACCTACGAGCGTGGGGTCGATCGCCACGGCAACGGCCAACGGATCGTGCAGCGCACAACCACCCAGGTAGGGTGCGTTCATCTCGTACGAGCCAATGTAGTGCTCGACCATGCTAGCAAATGCGCAGCCCGCCATGGTGCCCGAGCCCGTCCAACCGGCAATGTCGCGGCGCGTGAGCACCACGCGATGCGTCACGTCCAGGCCCACCATGGTGAGCTTGCGGCCCGAGCGCAGCACGGCATCGGCCGCCTCGGGATCGCTTGCCATGTTGGCCTCGGCACCCGCACTCACGTTACCGGGCACGGTCAGGGCACCGCCCATTACCACCACGCGGCCGATAGACATCACCGCCGCCGCATCGCGCTCCAGGGCAAGCGCCAGGTTGGAGAGCGGGCCGGTCGCTACGTAGACCAGATCGGGACCATAGGTGCGCGCGGCATCGATCAGATAATCGACCGCAGCGTTGCCATCAGCCGATGTCGCCCCCACCGGCTCGTAGGGCGACGCGGGCACGCTCGCGCCGCCGATGCCGTTCTTACCGTGAATGAGCGCGGTGGACGCCGGCGGCGTATAAGGCTCAGTCGCCTGCAGAGGACGGTCGGCACCCAGGTACACCGGCACCTCGGGACGGCCCAACAGGTCGAGCACCGCCAGGCAGTTATGCGCCGACTGGTCGACGCGCACGTTGCCAAAGCACGTGGTGATGCCGACGAGCTCCACCTCGGGGCTCGCGATGGCATAGGCAAGCGCCATCGCATCATCCACACCCATATCCAGATCAAGGATCAGCTTCTTGATTGCCATTGTTCTACTCCGCTTCTCCGTCTTGTACCAAATCGTCTAAATCAAACACGCGATCAACTTCGGCGCGCGTGGGAATCGACTGCTGTGCGCCCAGGCGCGACACCGTCACCGCCGAGGCGCGTGCACCCGCCGCCATGCACTCAAAGAGCGGCAGGCCCTCCAGACGAGCCGCGGCAAGCGCACCGATAAATGTATCGCCCGCGGCCGTCGTATCGACCAACGTGCTCGAGAGCGCCGGCATGCGCAGCGGCTCGCCGTCATCGCCGAGCGTAACCGACCCGGCGCCGCCCAACGTGATGACCGCAGCTCCGGCACCCTTGGCGAGCAGGGCATTGAGCGCCGCGACGCAGCTCGCATCATCCGCGGGCAAGATGCCCGTCAGCACCTGGCACTCAGTCTCGTTGGGACAGACCAGGTCGACCGCAGGCCAGGCCTCCGCAGGCAACTCGCAGGCAGGAGCTGGATTAAAGACCGTATAGAACCCGAGCTCGTGAGCGCAAACAAGCGCCTCGGCCGTCGCCGCAAGGTCACATTCGCCCTGGGCGATAAAGACGCTTCCGGCAGCCGGGGCAATCTCGCTGGCGTCGCCGTCGAGCCCATCGGCCACCAGGTGCCTCAGCGCGCAGGCCACATCCTCACCCGTAAGCGCGTGGTTGGCGCCCGGCGACAGCACGATGCGGTTGTCACTCTCACAGCGAATGATAGTCGCGGTACCGGTCTCCACGTCATCGAGACGTGTCACAAGCTCAACGCCCACGCCGGCATCCTGGAGCCCTGCCACAAGTGCATCGCCAAAGGCATCGCGCCCAACAGCGCCGATCATGCACGTGCGCACACCCATGCGCGCGGCGGCGACGGCCTGGTTGGCGCCCTTGCCACCGGCATTGGCGATAAAACCGCTGCCACCGACTGTCTCGCCCGCGCGCGGCATGCGCTCGCACGCCACCGAAAGGTCCATGTTCATGCTGCCGAACACCGCAACGATGCCGCGATCTGCCATGGAAACCTCCTCGTCTTCAGGCTTTGCGCCCACCGTCGACCAACGATTGTGCGCTCTCGCACCCCCTATAACTTTAGTCCACTTTGATGTGGACGCGCGCTTGAGCTTGCGCCAGCAGCAAGCATTCACAGGAGCAGGCAGCTACAATGAATACGTGCTGATTATTCTCGTCATTGGATGATGTTTTATGGAACAATTCTCGCAATCGGGCTCGCGCGGTCGACGCCGCACGGGCAACGAGCCGGCGCCGCACGAACGTGTGAAGGGCGAACGCCGTGCCAACGAGCCGCGACGCACCGCGAGCCCCCATCGTGCTTCTGCCAACAACGCTGGCCGCGCCAACACTCCCGCCGCGGAGCAGACGCCTGCTCGCCTCAAGTCCCGCTACATCCCTGCCCTCGACGGCCTGCGCACGCTTGCCGTCGTCGCGGTGGTGCTCTATCACCTCAACCTCACGTGGGCGCAGGGCGGTCTGCTCGGCGTCACGATCTTCTTTGTGCTTTCGGGTTATCTGATCACACGCCTGCTACTCAACGAAGTCGCTAAGACCGGCCGCATCGACCTCAAGAGCTTCTGGATCCGCCGTATCCGTCGCCTGGTCCCCGCCGTGGTGACCGTCGTGGTGGTGACCTGTGCGCTGTGCACTATCTTTAACCACGTGATGCTCACCAAGATGCGCCCCGACATCCTGCCGTCGCTGCTGTTCTTCAACAACTGGTGGCAGATTGCCCAAAACGTCTCGTACTTCAACGCTTTGGGCGACCCCTCGCCGCTTACGCACTTTTGGTCGCTCGCCATCGAGGAGCAGTTCTACCTGGTTTGGCCCCCGCTGCTGCTTGCCATGGTATCCATGCACATGAGCAAGCCCAAAACGCGCCGCGTGGTTCTGGGTCTGGCTGCCGTTTCCGCCATCGCCATGATGGTGCTCTATAACCCTGCCGCCGACCCCAGCCGCGTGTACTACGGCACCGACACCCGCGTCTTCTCGCTGCTGTTGGGTGCCTGGATGGCCTTTGTCCCCGATCGCGACTTGGCACCCGTACGTCTCGCTCATCGCCTGGGGCTCGACCGCCTGGTCGGGGCCGCCAAGCACGGCAAGGACGCCGAGGGCAAGCCTGGCGAGAAGGCCGATGAATCAGCCGAGACCGCCCCGGCACAGCCGAGCGCCCTCGTGCGCTTTTGGTCCTCGCCCGCATCCATCGATGTGTTGGGCGTCGTGGGTCTGGTTGGCCTTGCCGCCATGGTCGCGCTCACCAACGGCTACACCGCGTTCCAGTATCGCGGCGGCACGCTGTTATGCTCCATCCTCACGCTCATGGTCATCGCGGCCTGCGTGCAGCCCCAGGGAATGGTTGCCCGCACGCTGTCCGCCGAGCCGCTCGTGTGGGTTGGCAAGCGCTCGTACAGCATCTACCTGTGGCACTATCCACTGCTGCTGCTCATGAACCCGGTCGCCAACATCAGCGATACGCCCTGGTGGCAGTACATCTTGCAGGTACTTGTGGTGGTCGCCGTGGCAGAGTGCTCCTATCGCTTTATCGAGACGCCGTTTAGGAAGGGCGCCTTTGGACGCACCGTTTCCGAGCTCCGCGAAGGCACCACCACGCCCGCCGGCTGGGTGCGCGCGCATATTCCCGTGTGCGCCGTTTGCGGCGTCGTGCTTGTCGTGGCGCTGGGTGGTCTGGTCTTTGTGCCCGACACATCCGCGCTGAGCGGCGAGGGCGCCGAAATCCTAAACAAGGAAGCCAAAAATGCAAAACCCCAGGACCAGCAGGCGGCCGATGACACCGACAAGGACAACGACGGCTTCCCCGACGGATCCTACGACCTGCTCATGATTGGCGACTCCGTGTCCCTACGCGCCGTCGATTCCTTTGACGGCGTGTTCCCCCACAGTCACATCGATGCCGAAAAGGGCCGCCAGTTCGATGCGGGCCGCACAACATTTGAGGGTTATATCCAGCAGAACCTCGCCGGCAAGATCGTAGTCTTTGCGCTGGGCACCAACGGCCTAGTGACCGATGCCCAGATTGACGCCATCATGGCCGATGCCGGCAATCAGCGCACCGTCGTATTTGTAAACACGCGCAGCCCGCAGCCGTGGGTTGGCTCTACCAACCAGGCCATCGCCAACGCCGCTACGCGCTACAAGAACGTGCGCGTTATCGACTGGTACGGATACAGTGCCAACCGCAACGACCTGTTCGATGGCGATGGCACGCATCTATCGACCACTGGCGTGACTGAGTACCTCAACTTGATCCACGATGCAGTCAAGAAGGACCTGCCCGTGCATCCCGAGGATCACGTCAACGATCCGCAACCGGCAGCCGTCAAGTCTGCCACCGACGCGCTCGTCAATGCGCTCGCTCTCAAGCCGCACAAGCTAGGCACCAACAAGTAACCTGCAGCGTAAACTTCCCACATCCGGAGGGGGTGTCTGCCACGGCAGACACCCCCTCCGGCAGTTAGGGACACTCCTGGCGCAGCCAATGAAGACCTCTACGGATGAATTCCAGGCCGCTCCGTCACTCCAGACATCGTTTCCGCGCCTCGCGCCTGCCCCAAACAATCAAAACAAGCCCTTTTCGCCGCACCCTCAAAGGTCTGTGGGCAAAAAAGGGCAAATATGAGTACTGTTACCATTTTAGTAGCAGGCAAAACCACCCAAAATGACGCCCGAGCGAACCCTACACGGTCGCGCGCGCAGACGTGGTGTAAGAGTGTCCTGAGGTCCGTCGCTGCAAGTCCCGATGTTACTCCTTCTTGAGGCCGCGCTT
>UQMV01000002.1 GCA_900542315.1 uncultured Collinsella sp. | reverse complement strand
AAAGAGAAGAGGCGGGGCATGCCCCGCCTCTTACACCACATCTCTGCGCGCTACCCCCTACACCCCCCCCTAAAGCAGCCAACCCGACTGGTTTAAGGCGTATTGAAGCCAATTTTAATGAACATACTATAGGTTATGTTCATTATCTTCTTGGATGTAAATGCTATTCGCTTAGCAACAGTACTCACTTTTGGCATTTTTTGCCCACTGCTATATAACTAACACCCTATAGCAGACGAAAAACAGGCCGCAGCCCATCGCTGCGGCCTGTTCGGAAACAAAAGTGGGCGTTAAGCGCTGTAGCCCATCGCTTGCAGCACAAACATGACGACCGTCAGCACCGTAATCACGGCGATAGTCGCCCAAGTGAGCACGTTCCACACGCGGCCGTTGCGGTTGGCACCCATAATGTGACGGTCAGCGGCGATAACCACCTGGAACACCAGAACCACGGGCAGTAGCACGCCATTGATGACCTGCGAGGTCATCATAATCTGGAACAGATCGACGCCGGGCATAAGCACCAGCACGGCAGAGATACCGATGATGGCCGTAATGATGCCGCGATAGACCGGGGCCTCGTCCCAGCTGCGGTCGGCACCGCGCTCCCAGCCAAATGCCTCGCAGATAGCGCTCGACGTAACGCCCGGCAGCACGCAGGCAGCCAAGAAGCTCGCCGCGACCAGGCCCGAGGCAAACAGTACCGTGGACCACTGACCCGCAATAGGCTCCAGCGCACGGGCAGCATCGGCAGCATCGCTAATCTGAATGCCCGCCGGGAACAACACCGTACCGGTCGTGATGATAATAAAGCCGGCAATGACATCGGCGGCAAGCGAGCCGCTCACGGTATCGATGCGCTGCAGCACGATATCGTCCTCGCCCGCGTTCTTGTCGACCACGTTGTTCTGCGCCAAGAAAATCATCCACGGCGCGATGGTGGTACCGATCGTTGCGACCACGAGCGACACGTAGCTGGGGTCATTTTGAATGTTAGGCACGACCAGGTCGACCGCGACCTCACCCCAGTTGGGGCCAGCCATAAACGCGGCGACAATATAGGTCACGAACACGCAGCTCACCAGCAGCAGAATCTTCTCGATGCGCTGGAAACTACCCGACATGGTAAGCATCCACACCAGCAGCGCTACCAACGGCACCGAAATGCTCGCCGGCACGCCAAAGAGGGCAAGGCCGCTGGCGATGCCCGCAAACTCCGAAATGGTCACAGCCGTGTTGGCGATCAACAGCGCCGCCATAGCAAGTACACTCTTGCGCACGCCAAAGCGCTCGCGAATGAGCGATGCCAGGCCCTTGCCCGTGACGCAGCCGCAGCGCGCCGCGGTCTCTTGCGTCACGATGAGCAGCACGGTCATGACGGGAAGCATCCAGAGCATCTTATAGCCATAGCTGGCGCCCGCGCTGGAATACGTGGCGATGCCGCCGGCGTCATTGCCCGAAAGCGCCGCCAGAAGACCGGGGCCCATGGCGCCAAAGATGGCCGCGATGGTCAGCTTTTGCTTGGTGCTCGGCTTTTGCTTCGTATTTTGCACGCGACCACCTACCCCATGACCGACATGGTGAGCAGCACCGCGGCGATGCAGTACGCCACACACGAGATCATGACGGCGATGACGTTCATGGCGGTGCCCGACGTGTTAAGGTCGTGCTCGTCGCGCCAGAACAGCACCATCAGATAAATCACAGCGCTCATGTTGCCAACCAGGCAAATGACTGCAGCGATATTAAAGCAACCGGTAAAGAGCTGCTCCTCAAACATAGTGGCATCGGGGAACGCGGCGGTGCGCACCAGCTGCGCGCACAGGTAGGTCACGAGCGAAAGGATCAGGCCCATACCCGTGCTCTGGAAGAAGAATCCCAGGTACGGTTTGGGCTCGTCGTCGTGACCGTCGTACTCGAGGAAGTAGTTCTTGACGAACGACACCATGCGCGAGGCAGCCAGCAGCACGAGCGGCATGGCGCACATGGGGAACACCACCAGATGCGCGGAGCCCAGCGCCGTCCCCAGCACGGTCGCCATAATGCACGAGGCGATGCCCCACACGACGACCCAGTACTGACGATGCACGAACCAGCTGAGCACGTTCGTCGAGTCGTCCGACGCGCTATCGCCCGAGCCGACACCGGCGATCTGCAGGTCCTCCTGATGCTCCTCGGCAATAACGTCCATGGCGTCGTCGAAGGTCACGATACCCAGGATATGACGGTTCTCGTCGCAGACAGGGATGGCAACCAGGTCGTACTTGGTCATCTCGTCCGTCACGTCTTCCTGGTCCTCGTCAGGCGACACGTAGACCAGATCGCGATAGGCAAGCTGGCCCAGCGTGGCGTCGCGGTCGGCCACGATCAGCGTGCGCAGCGAAAGCACGCCCGTCAGCATGCCGCTCGGATCCTCGGTATAGACGTAGTAGACGCTCTCAAAGTCCTCGTCGAGCTTGCGAATCGCCTCGATGGCATCGCCGACCGTCGCCGTGGCGGGCAGCGAGACAAACTCCGAGGTCATGATGCGGCCGGCGGTGTTGTCCTCGTAACCCAGCAGATTACGAATCGCCTTCTCCTCCTTGACGCCCATCAGGCGCAGGAGCTTCTCGGCCTTCTCATAATCGAGCTCGTCGATCAGGTCGGCAGCGTCGTCCGGGTCCATCATGGCCAGCATCGACGATGCGTCGGTATCGGACAGGCCCTCGAGCATCTCGGTCATGAGCTCGTCGTCATCGAACTCCGAGATGGCCTCGGCGGCCTGTGCCGTATCGAGCTGCGCGAACACCTGCGCGCGCAGGCGCGGGTCGAGCTGCTCGATGATGTCAGCGATGTCGGCAGGATGCAACTCGCCGAGCGTCTTGTGCGACACCGAGAGCTGGATGTTCTTAGTCGAGCGATCGAGCAGGTCCATGTAAGACCAGGCGATAATGTCCTCACTGAGCGGCTTGCCCAGGTGCTTCATAAAGCCCTCGACGACGTGCTCGAGCGTGGGGCTGATTGCACGCAGCAGACCGCGGGCGCCGACCTCGGCACCCAGCAGGCGCAGCTGATTTTCGCCCGACATGGAGAACTTGATGTCGTTGACGCGCACGACCTTCATGCCCTGCGTGTCGACAATCTGCTTGTTAAGCACGTCGCGGGCAAGCAAGAGTTCGGTCGGCTGCAAGTACGAAAAACGGATTTCGGTGGCCGACGTCTTAAGGTGTACACCCGTCTCGTCGATACGGTCGACCCATTTGCGCCAGCTGATCATAAACGGCGTCTTGCCGGGTCCGCGGAACGCGAGCGACGTCACGTGCGGAAAAACTTCGCCGGTAGCAATACCAAAATCGTTGACCACGCCGAGCTTTTCGCCGTCGACGTCCAAGACCGGCAATTTGAGCATCTCACTCAGATAATTCAATGGTGCTCCCCATCATTATTCCTCCGGACGCGACCGCGCGTGCGGCGTCCGGGGGCTTCTGGATATGTATACGCATGCGCGGGCGGCACGCCGCTCGACGCTTACACCCCGTGCATGCGCAAAAAGCACCTGCATGGGGTCATCGACTGTATGGTCGAGGTTTGGATTTCACCTGTAACCTTTCTCTTGACCCTCATTAACCGCAGTAACTATAGCATCAGCATCGCCCTGCGGCATCGAATTTATGCGCTGCACATTGCAGGCATACCAAACGCTGACGCATCCGTGACATAGCTGTTGGGGACGTTCTTAAACGACTACCCAATGACTACTCTGTGGTGTCGTCGTCCTCGGCAAGTTGGGGAAACACGGCGTCCTTGGGCATGGTGACCTTCGTCAGCGAGGTGAGCTTTTTGCTCAGCGACGTGTCCGTCTTGACCAGGTCGCTGAGCGTCACGATCTTGTAGCCGTCGGCAATGAGGCCGTCGATAATCTGCGGCAGCGCCTCGAGTGTCTGCTCGGCGCATTCGTCTCTATCGGTGAGCAGCACGATATTGCCCGGCGTCACCGAATCGAGCACCGTCGAGACCTGTTCGTCGGCACCGTTTAGCAGCCAGTCGCCCGAGTCGATATTCCACGAGACCACGGCGGAGACCAGGTCCATCGCATCAATCCAGTTTTGCTCGTCAAAGGCAGCGTAGGGAGCACGCAGCAGCATCGTCTCGACGCCGGTCGCCGACTTAATCGCGTCGGTGCCTTTCGTGATCTGTTCGCGTACCGCCTCACGGTCCTGACCCTTGAGCGAATCGTCGCTATAGCTGTTGGATCCGATCTCGCACCCAGCATCGACAATCGCCTTGGCCGTGGCAGGCGAGGCCTCGACCGCATCGCCCGAAAGGAAGAACGTCGCGGTGACGCCCTTTTCCTTGAGCACCTGCAAGATCTGCTTGGTAGCGCCGCTCGGACCCTCGTCAAACGTCAGCGCCACGTACTTTTTGTTGCCCTTGGGCGCCACGCTGGCGCACGCAACGACGCAATCGGTGGCGGGCACAACCTCGCCGCGGTCTTGCGTCTTGCCCGACTGCTCACCAACCCACACCTCGGAGCGGCCCTGGACACCCCACGTCTGCACATACTCGATAGCGCCCGTACCCTCGACCTTGAGCTTGGGCTCGATAACCGTAGCCTGAACCTCGTGCTTCTCGTAGGTGTTACGGCCATCCTTGACCGTCACCTTCTCGCCGCCCTCAAGTTCGCGGCTATCCCATTTGCCCTGTTTCACGCGCTTGCCGTCGACCTTCACCGACAGCTTTTCGCCCCCATGGCGCTTGAGCACGCTGTCATCGACGGCCAGCAGGTCGCCTGCGTCGTAGGTGTCAGTCAACTCCTGGTCGTCGATGAGATTCTGCAGCGTAGAGCCCACACGCACCGCGGTCTTCTGGCCGTTGAGCTCCACATCCACACTGCGGTTGACGTAGCCCACGACGGCAGCGATAAACAGCACGAGCGCACAGCCCACGGCAATGAGCGCATAGGGCAGGCGAGACGAACGACGGGGCGTACGGCTGTTGCCGATGCGAGCGCTGCGGTCGCTAAAGCCGCGGCTATGGTTGAGATACATCGCGCCGGGCTTACGGTGACGCTTGCGCTGACCGCTGGGCAGCTGCCCCAGATCGCGGCGCGCCGTCGGACGCGCGCCCGAACGCCCGTTTAAGTTGGATCCGTTTTGGCGCATGTGCCCTCCCCCATAAACACAGCAAGCCGGAGCAACAGGTCTCCGGCTTGCCTCCCATCATTTGGTACGTCGCTATTTTGTAGCTTTTGACGAGCCTCCGCTCGCCTTTTGGTATTCGTCCTTAAAGGCCTTGAACATGCCGCGCGTCTTGCCGAGCTGCTTGCCCAGTGCGCGACTGCCTTTGTCCACGGCAACCGATCCCTTGTCATCGAGCACCTTGGCGCCCTTCTTGACCTTATCGCCCACCACGACGCTTGCCTCGGCAGCCTTTGCGGCGGCGCCGCCCGAATACCCGAGCGACTTGACCTCGTCCGAAACAATCATCGCGCCGTCCGCATAGCCGCGCAGCATCGTCGGCGGCACCTGCGTGTCACCAACCAAAACACTCGAAGCAGCACCGGCGGTCACATAGAATGCCTGCACGATGCCCGAGCGTGGCTTGAACTCAACGTCCGAGCAATAGCCCACGACGTCGCCTGATTCCGTGCGCACGTCCATACCGACCCAGATGATGCAATCGTCCAGGTTGATGTCGAGGCGCTTGGCAGCGGCGGCATCGTACGTGTCCTTGACGTCATCGACCGCAATGGCGCCCTCGTAGACACCAATGGCGTCGAGCGCTACGAATCGGTCGGGGCGCTCGATCATGCCCGCGATATCGGACTGACGGACCATAAAGCCGACCACGCGCGTACCGCCCGGGGTAAAGACCGGAAAGTGAATCTTTCCGAGCTTTTTAGGGCTGCGCGGCGTGCCGTCCTTTTTGGTGCGCTTGTCCTCGGTAGGCTTGCGATAGATCTTGGCGCCGACAAAATCCCCGGCGCGCATTATGCCTCGGTCGAATGCTCCGCGGCCTCGGCGTCGGCCTCGGCGGCGTTCTCGACCACGACGTCGGCAGCGGGCGTCACGTTGCCGCCCGAGATGGCGTCGTTGAGCTGCTCACGCAACTGGTCCATACGCTCGCGGGCCAGGTCAACCTTAGCGCGCAGGTCATCGGTCTTAGCATCGACCATCGGGCCAAAGTCATTCACCGCAGCACGGGCCTCCTCGGCACCGTGCTCGTAGGTATCGCGCATGTTATCCCAAGCGTCGTTGGCGATATCGGCAGCCATGGCGCGGGTCTCGGCGCCCGAGCGCGGGGCCAGAGCAACGCCGATGATAGCGCCGGCGGCGGCACCAAAGAGTGCACCGGAGACAAAGCTAAAAGTCTTACCCATGATCATTCCTCTCCTGCGGGCACGTCGGCGCCCACCGTTTGAATGCTGTCCATTATACCCGCAGCGCAACACTTGCCGCCCCGCTCATCTGCATACGGCAAAGACGCAGGTACATGATGGTGTTGAGCGAGCGAACCTACTCCTGCGGCATGGCAGGCATGGCAACCGTGGCAGCCGGATCCCCACCGGCGCCGTCCACGAGGGGCAAGCCGCCCTCATGCGCCGACCCAGTCGGAGCCGTTGCCGCGCCGCCGAAGACGGCCGCGGAGGCCTCGTGATTCTCGACAACCGCGCCCTCGGTATCAATCGCCACCTGGGGCTCGTCGTCAAAGTTGGGGACACCCTGGGGCTCGGTGGGAACAGGCTCGGCGGTCGCATCGGCAACGGGCTCGGCGTCGGCCGGCACATCGCCCTCGTCAGCGCCCTCGTCCTCGGCAGCATCTTCGCCATTCGCGGCGGCGACGGCCTCGTGCGGATCCTTGCCCTCGGCCTCGGCGCGCATGCCCAAAACCAGATTGCGCAGGCCCGCGACCGTACCGTCCACGTCGGGCGCAGGCTGGTCGGCGTGCAGGTAGGCCCAATCCATCATGAAGGTGGCAGACGACAGCGCGCCGATGGCCAGCGCATCGTCGGGACACGAAAGCTCAATCTCAAAGACGCGCTCGTCATGCTCGCTCACGCGGGTGCGGCCGCACGAGATATTGCCGGCAAGGCCGGTCTCGTTCATCAGCTCGACCGACACGTGCTCCAGCAAGTGGCAGAGCTCGGTCTGGCCCATGCAATCCTGGAACTCGCGGCCGGAATCGCCCAGGCACAGATGCTTGGCAATCGCCGGCACCAGATAGTACACGCGCGCCGTGGCCTCGATATCCTCCGAGGTCATGAGCGGCATGCCGGGGTTCACCAGCACATGCGCGCAGATCTTGTCCTCGCTGACGGTGACCTTAAGGATGTTGAACAGGCCTGCCATAACTCTCCCCTACTCTTCCTTGTCCTACTCGTCGCCGTCGTGCGGAATCGCAGCATCCGCACCCGGCGCCGCCGGCTCGTCCGCCGCGGACTCGGAATCCTTCTTATCGGTTTCGGCCGGAGCAATCACGCGAATGAGCGAGATGCGCTGGCCACGCATCGACTGCACCTTAAACTTGTACCCCGCAACCTCAAACACCTCTCCGATGTCGGGCACCGAGTCGCAAAGCTCCAAAATCCAGCCGGCGATGGTCTCATAATCATCGCTTTCCTCGAGCGGCCATCCAAGCTCAATCGCATCATCGCACGAAAAACGCCCATCGACGAGCCACTCGCGGCGCGAGAGGCGCGTAAGGTACTTGTTGTCGGGGTCGAACTCGTCCTCGATCTCGCCGACGATCTCCTCGACGATGTCCTCGATGGTGATGATGCCGGCCGTGCCGCCGTACTCGTCCACAACGACCACGATCTGATCGTGCGAGGTCTGCATCTCGGAAAGCAGCGGCAGGATGTCCTTGGTATCGGGCACAAAGGTGGCGTCGCGCAAAAAGTCGGCGATGGGCTGGTCACCCTTGCCGTCGAGCGCGGGCTGGATCAGGTCCTTAATGTGCGCGATACCCGCCACGTTGTCGGGATCCTCGTGGTAGACGGGGATACGGCTGAAGCCGGTCTGGCGCATGGTGGACAACACGTCGGCGACCGTCTCGTCATCCTCGCACATGGTGGTGTCCACGCGCGGCACCATGACCTCGCGGGCAACGGTGTCACCTAGGTCAAAGATCTCGTGGATCATGCGCTTTTCCTCGTCGAGCAGGTCGTCCTGCTCCGAGACCATGTACTTGATCTCTTCTTCCGAGACGTTCTGGCGGTCGTCGGCGCTCTTGATGCGCAGGATGCGGGCCAGGCCGTCGGAGCAGGCGCCGGTCAGCCACACGAGCGGGCGGGCGATCTTCTGGAACACGAAAAGCGGCCCCACGACCTGCTTGGACACACCCTCGGCGTTGGCCAGACCGATGCGCTTGGGCACGAGCTCGCCGACCACGATGGACACGAAGGCAACGGCGACGGTAATGATGACCGGCGCCAGGCCGCGCGCGATGGCGGAGAGCGGCGCGATACCAAAGCTCATGAGCCACGTGGCGAGCGGGTCGGACAGACTCGTCGAGGCGACGGCAGATGAGGCGAAACCCACGAGCGTGATGGCGACCTGGATGGTGGCCAGCAGCTGGTCGGAGTCGGCGGCGAGCTTAATGGCGTGCTCGGCGCGCTTGTCGCCCTCCTCGGCATCGTGCTCCAGCACGGCGCGCTTGGCCGTGGTGAGCGCCATCTCGGACATAGAGAAGTAGCCGTTGATGAGGGTCAAAACGAGGGTGGTGATAAGGGAGATGGTTATGTCCATCGGGAGTTTCTCGAACCTCCAAGATTCGGGACGTTAAGGTAAAACGTTGATGGCGGATACGGCAATTGCGCCGGTCGCCCGCGCGAGCGGGGCCGTGGGCGCGGTCGCTAGATTACGAAGAGGATCACCGCCATGAACTGGAAGATGCTGCCGGCGAGCACCCACAAGTGGAAAACACTGTGCAGATAGCGCACGTTTTTGGCGATATAGAACGGCACGCCCACGGTATAGCACACGCCGCCGACGGCGAGCAGGGCAAGTGCCACGGGGTTGAGCAGCGACACGAGCTCGGGCAGCTTAAAGACGACGAGCCAGCCCATCAGCAGGTAGACCAGGCCACTTACCCAGTGCGGTTGACGCTCGCGCATAAAGCACTCGAGGGCGATGCCGATAATGGCGATGGCCCATACGGCAAAGAACAGCACAGCGCCGCCGTCGTTTGCGAGCGTGATGAGGCAAAACGGCGTATAGCTGCCGGCTATGAGCAGGTAGATGCAGCTGTGGTCGATGATGCGAAACACGCGCTTGGCGCGCGCGGGCTGAATCGCGTGGTAGAGCATGGAGGCTAGGTATTCGAGAATAATGCTGACACCATAGACAATCGCCGCGGCCATGTGGGCCGGGCCTCCGCCGCGCAGGGCAGCGAATACGATCAGGAGCACCAGGCCCGCGATACCCAGCAGGCAGCCGACACCATGGGTGACGGAGTTCATGATCTCCTCACCCACCGTGTAGTGTGGAACGGCCGCGGTCTTGGGTCGCGGCTTAGAACTGTCGCTCGAATCGGACATGCCGGTTACATCCTCCAACGTAAAGAGTTCTCAACACTATATCAAAGCGTCTAGGTACGTGCGAAATTTGCACCATACGTGACCCTTTGTTTACCCATTCTTTGTCTGTTGACGCATCAACGGCGAACGTCCATAATGCGCTTGCATTAAATGTTGATGTATTAACATCTTATAGGAAAGCTTCTTATGTCTCAAAACGCACGTTCCCATCGAAAGCTCAAGATAGCCGGCGTCGTTGCGCTGGTGCTCGTTGTCGCGCTGTTGGGGTTTGCCGGCAACTTCTTGTTCGACTTTGCCCTGAATCCCCAAGCGCCCTACACCATGAAGATGATGCAGGACAGCAAGGACGCCGAAAAGGGCGAGCAGATGGACGCCGAGGAGGGCGAGGCGCGGGCGTGGTTTAAAGAGAACCGCGAGAGCAGCAGCCTCACCGCGGACGACGGGACTGAGCTCGCCGCCTGGTATTTTGCTGCGTCGGAGAGCACGCACGACTACGCAGTCTGCCTGCATGGATATACCAACGAGCCCATCGGTATGGCCCGATACGTCAAGCGATTCCACGACCGCGGCATGAACGTACTCGCACCCGCCGCCCGCGCCCACGAGCGCTCCGGCGGCGACTATATCGGCATGGGCTGGCCCGAGCGCCTCGACATCGTCGCATGGATCGAGCGAATCGTTCAGGCTGACCCCGAGGCGCGCATCCTGGTCTTTGGCGAGTCGATGGGTGCGGCAACCGCCATGAACGTCGCGGGGGAATCTCTGCCCGCAAACGTGAAATGCATTATCGAGGACTGCGGTTATACGAGTGTTTGGGACGAGTTTTCTCTGCAGCTCAAGGACGTGTTCGGCCTGCCCAGCTTTCCCTTGCTCGATGTAGCAAACTTAGTGTGCAACGTGCGCGCAGGCTACGACTTTCATAAGGCGAGCAGTGTGGAGCAACTCGAACACGCGACAGTTCCCATGCTGTTTATCCACGGCGACCAGGACACCTTTGTACCGTACAGCATGCTCGACCAAAACTACGACACGTGCGCCAGCAAGGTCAAGCAAAAGCTCACTATCCATGGCGCCACCCACGCCAAGAGTGCGCAAGTTGACCCCGAGCTCTACTGGAACACAGTCGACAACTTCCTCGACAAGAATTTCTAGGCAAAAAGCGCCGTCTGCGGCCCTTCCTGGCCCCATGATTTCGGAAGTATGCGGCAAATTCTGGAGTTGCCGACCAGACCGCTGTTTTACCAACAATTTATCAGGGGTTTTGTTGCCAAAAAACGCCGTGTGCTCGGCGGTCTCGAAATTTGCCGCATACTTCCGAAAAACCGCCCGCGAGCACCGTGCTCGCAGGCGGTTTATGTTTGAGTTACGCAACAAAAGCGCGCGATTTGTCCAATAGTCCGGCGCTACTTGACCTCGATGAGCTCGTACTCGCTCGTGCCCAGACCGATCTTCTCGGCGTGCGCGATGCACGCGCGCCAGTCGGTGTCGGGATGCGTGACGCAGAAGGGGTCACGCGCCTGCTCGCCCTCCAGATGCTCGTGGTTATGCTCCATCTTGGCCGCGCTATCGGTGAGCTCGGTGTTGGGCAGCGGCTCGGATGCCATGACGGCATCGGCGCAGGCCTGGTCGATGGCGACCGGGTCGAAGCTCGCAAACATGCCGATATCGTTGACGATAGGCGTGTCGTTTTCGGGATGGCAATCGCAATTGGGGCTGATGTCCATGGCAAGCGAGATGTGGAAGCTCGGGCGGCCGTCGACAACGGCCTTTGTATACTCGGCGATCTTGCAGTTGAGCACGTCGGCCGCGGCGTCATAGCCGGGCTTGATGCAGTCCTGGTTGCATGCCGCAATGCAGCGTCCGCAGCCCACGCAGCGATCGTGGTCGATGGCAGCGACGTGAACCGTGCGGGTGTTGCCGTTGGCAAGCTCGCGCTCGCGGGTGTCGTCGAACGAGACAGCGTTGTGCGCGCAGATCTTTTCGCAGGCGCGGCAGCCAACGCAGTGCTCGGCCGCGACGTTCGGCTTGCCGGCGGCATGCTGCTCCATCTTGCCGGCACGGCTGCCGCCTCCCATGCCCAGGTTCTTCATGGCGCCGCCAAAACCGGCCTGCTCATGACCCTTAAAGTGGGTGAGGCTGATCACGATATCGGCATCCATGAGCGCCTGACCGATCTTGGCCTCGTGCACGTACTCGCCGCCCTCGACCGGGACGAGCGCCTCATCGGTGCCCTTGAGGCCGTCGGCGATGATAATCTGACAGCCCGTGGCATACGGGGTGAAGCCGTTCTGGTAGGCGGTGTCGATGTGCTCGAGCGCGTTTTTGCGGCTACCGACGTAGAGCGTGTTGCAGTCGGTGAGGAAGGGCTTGCCGCCCAGCTCCTTCACGACATCCGCGACGGCGCGAGCGTAGTTGGGGCGCAAAAAGCTCAGATTGCCCAGCTCGCCAAAGTGAATCTTAATGGCGACGAACTTGTTCTCAAAGTCGATCTGCTCAATACCGGCGCGACGGATGAGGCGCTTGAGCTTGTCGAGCTGGCTCTCGCGAGCATGCGTGCGCAGGTTGGTAAAGTACACCTTTGCCGGTGCGGCGGGTGCGGTTGTGGTCATAGATATATCCCCTCGGTCTATATGGCGTTACAGACATTTTGGATGGTACCCATTGAAGTAGGGTCGAAGTCAAGCGCGAAACCTAGTCGTTGGGGACAGACTTAAATGACTGAAACCACGGGGGACGGACTTAAATGAGTGCCTCGCCACCTGGCAGCTAGGGACGTTCCTTTCCTGCCGGCAGTTGGGGACAGTCCTTGCCAGCCCGGCCGGCGAACCGGCGAATCGGCAAAGACTGTCCCCGATGACTAGTCATTTAAGACTGTCCCCAATGACCACTCTTGCTGGGCGCCTGCTGCTGAGTCGCCATCGCCTGCGTGAGCCTGGGCATGCGGCACGTCATCGGCATCTGGCAGGAAAGGCGTCGCGTGGGACGAAAGAGACGAGGAATTTCGTCCCAAATGTGTGTGATGTGTGGTCGGCCTAGGAGGGCTTGCGCGCAACCAGGTGGGCGCGGAAGCCTTTCTGCGCCTCGAGCTTGAGCAGGAGGAATCCGGCCCTCTCGGCGAGCGCGCGAAGCTCGGACACCTTGCAGATCCGGACATCGCCGTGACCTGCGAGGCGCGCCAACGGCAGCTCAAAGGTGTTCATGAGCCATACCACGAAGTCGCTCGAGGTGTAGTCGCGAAGGACCAGTCGCCCGCCGGGCCGAAGGACGCGTGCCACCTCGGCGAAAAACCTCTCCGGATGCGGGTAGTGATGGAAGCTGTTAGAGCAGAGCACGGCGTCGAAGCTCCGGGGCTCGAAGGGCAGTGCCTCCGCGTCTCCGACGACAAAGCTGACGTTATCGAGCTGCTTTGCCCGGGCGACGTCGATCATCCCGGGTGTGAGGTCGAGTCCAGTCAAGTGCTTGCTGGGGTACCGGGCGTGGAGCAGTTCTAGGACGGCTCCGGTTCCACAGCCCACGTCGAGCGCGTCCTCGAACGGTTCGAGCTCAAGCTCCTCGAGCATTTGCGGATAGTCGTCCTTGCACATCTCGTAAATGCCGGCATGGCCGGATTCGTAGACCTTTGCCGCCTCGGTGAACTCCTTGATGGAGAGCTGCTTGAGCTCCTCTGCCGATCTTGCCATGGGTCTCCTTCTGTTCGGGGAAGTCTGACGTTGCGCGCGTTTGCCCACGTCGGGCCTGGCGGGCAAATAACGCGGGGGCACCCTTCCTTCGGTTCGTGCCCCCGCGTGCGGGCGGTTCTCTATTCCTGGACCTTCAGCGCCTCGGAGAGGCTCACGCGCTTGACGGAGCGCGTGTGCAGCAGCGCCACGACCAGGTAGGTCGCAAAGCCAATGCCGACACATGCCGCCATGGACCAGGCGGGCACGTAGATCTCGATATTGCCGTTATAGGCGAGCAGCATCGAGCGGAAGATGGCCGTGAGCGAGCCAATAATGACCGGCAGGCTCAGCACGAGCGACGCCGCCACGCACAGCGTGATCGAGCGGATGTACAGATGCGAGATCTCGCTATCGCGATAGCCAAAGACTTTCATGTAGCTGATCGAACGGGCGCTGTGGTCGATCACCGCCTTGGTCAGCAGGTACATAAACAGCAGGAAGATGAACACCGCGAGCCCGATCATCATTCCGATCATTTTGCTCATCATGCCGATGAACTGGTCGCCCACGGCCCGCATGTCGTCGGGCGTGGTGTCGCCGGCAAAGTAGCGAGCATCGAGGTCGAGCTTCTCGTCGCTCACATAGCCGTTAAAGTAGGCGGCGTCGTTGCCGAACAGCTCGTTAAAGTCGTCGATACTCATATAGATATTCATGTCCGACTTGGAGCCCCAGGCACAGTCCTTGCCCGCGTACTCAAGGGAATAATGCTCCCCCTCGTACTTGTCGATGAGCGTGACCTTCTGGCCCTCGCTCCAGCCAAACTTGTCGAGCAGGCCGCCGCCAAAGACGACGCGCCCATCGCCAACGTTGAGGTCTTTCCAATAGCGCGAATCGGGCGAGATGCCGTAGACGGAAATCGTCTCCTCGCCATTACCATCGCCGCGGTCGTATTGCAGCTGGTAAACGGCATATTTCTCGGTCTGCGCAATCTTGTCTGCACCGTTATCGGTCGTGTTAACCGGGTGAATGTCGTCGTTGTCAGTGTCGATCTTAGAGGCCTTGTCGATCAGGTCGATAGCCTCGTCGCGGTCGCAGCCGAGGGCATCGGCAAGATCATCGAGGCGCGCATAAAGCGCATCCTTCTTGTCCTGGACCTTGGCGAGCGCGTCCTGCGCCGCGGCCAGGCTCTCGGCAGACGGAGCGCTGGTCGCGGCATCGGCTGCCGCCTGCGCCGCATCGGCCGCGTCGTCAAGCTCGTCATCGGCATCCTGAGCAGCAGAAAGCAGCACGCCGTCAACCGACTGTAAGCGCTCGAGTGCCGACCACTGCTCGCGCTCCTCGGCAGTGCCCTCGAGCTCCAGCGGCGCCTTGAGCGTGTACTGGTGCTCGGCGACCAGGCTTGTCTCGAGGTTGTCCGCATAGTGCGTCATCGTGGGCAAAATCGCCAGGCCAAAGAGCATCAGCAGCGAGGCAAACGCAATGCCCACGAAGAGCGTGGCGAAGTTGCCCAGATTGCGCAGGAAGATACGCAGGCGGAAGCGGGAAACAAAACCCATGCGCTCCGGCAGCTGCAAGCCGCGCTTGGTGCCCGATTTGCCGCTCGCCTCGTGGCGAAGAAACTGCAGCGGCGTCTTGCCCATCTTGCGAAGCAGGCCCACCAGCGTGATGAGAATGAGCGCGGCGGCGGGAACCACGGCACACTTTACGAAGATCTCCCAGCTCCAGTACACCTGGAAAGGCGGCAGGCTGTACGAACCGTAATAGAGGCTGCGCATGGGCTCGGTAAAGAACACAACGCCGAGCGCAGTGCCCAAAAGCGCCGCGACCACGCCCACGATGGCGGGAAGCGCAAGGTAGTGCAGCACGATCTCGCGTCGACGATAGCCGCTGGCGAGCAGCGTGCCGATGATGGCGCTCTCCTCCTCGATGGTGGCGTCGGTAAGGACCACAAAGACAAACGCCATGATCACGATGATGATGTCGAGCAGCGTCATCCACATCATGGAGTCGCCGTCTACGTCGTCGCGTGCGTAGCCAATGCCCTGGTTGGAATCGGCGTCGATGAGGTCATCCACGCGTGCATCGGCATCGGCGAGCGCCTCCACCATATCTTGCTCGGCATCGGTGCGGTCCGCGGTGGGGAGGTCGCGATCGGTAAAGGTGAAGGAGTAGGTGTAGGCGGGTGCGCCGCCGGCATCTTCGAGCGCGGCAAAGCCGCTATCGGTGACCTCGGCCACGCCGTACGTGATGGTGTTCACCGTAAAGTCCGAATTGTTGAGGAACAGCGCCTGACTATCGGGCTGGGTCATGATGCCGCAGATGGTATAGGTGCGGCCCTCGAGCTCGACTTTATCGCCCACGGACAGGTTGTTATTGGTGGCAAAGACACGGTCGATAGCCACCTCGTCATCCGTCTTGGGCTCCTTGCCCTCACAGTAGGACGCGATATCGACCTTGGTGCGGTGCGCATAGGTGCGCAGCGTGCGCTTGGTGCCGTCGTCGCCGGCGGTCTTTTTGATGATGGCGTCGATGGAGAAATTCTTGTAGAGCGTGACGCCGCCGACGTCGTCGGCCGCGTCCTCGGCGGCCTTGAGCTGGTCTTTAGTGGCCTCAAAGGAGGTGGTCACGCGGCCGTCCTCAATCGTGTACGCATCGCGCATGTCGTCGATAAGGCAACCGATGGAATGCGCCGCGAGCAAAAAGCCCGAGGTAAGGGCGATGCTTCCGCACATAAGCAAAAAGATGCCCAGGTACTTGCCGATATTGCGGCGCAGCTCGCGCGGGAGACGTTTTGCGAGAGGTGTCATGGCGCCGCCTACCAATCGAGCTCGGCGGCCGCGACGAGCGACTCGTTGAGCTCATCCTCGACGATGCGCCCGTCGCGCAGGCGCAGCACGCGGTTGGCCATGCGAGCGATGGCGGCGTTGTGCGTGACGATGATGATGGTGCAGCCGTAGGTGCGGTTGACATCCTCCATGAGCTGCAAGATTTCCTTGGACGTCTTGTAGTCAAGTGCGCCCGTGGGCTCGTCGCACAGCAGCAGGCCCGGGTTTTTGACGAGTGCGCGGCCGATGGCGCAGCGCTGCTGCTGACCGCCTGAGACCTGGCGCGGAAACTTGTTGCGGTGCTCGTAGAGGCCCAGCGAACGCAGCAGGTCGTCGACATTGAGCGGGTTTTTGGACAGGTGCGCCGTAACCTCGATGTTTTCCTTGATGGTGAGGTCGGGCACCAGGTTGTAGAACTGGAAGACAAAACCCAGCTCACGGCGGCGATACTCGCCCAGCTCGCCGGCGTTGAGCGTGGTGAGGTCGCAGCCGTCCACCATGATGGAGCCGCCGTCGGCATCCTCCAGGCCGCCGATCAGGTTGAGAAACGTCGACTTGCCCGAGCCCGAGGGCCCCAGCATGACGCAGATCTCGCCGCGGTTGATGGACGTGTCGATGCCATCGAGTACCGTCAGGCGCGCATCACCGTCGCCGTAGTGCTTTTTGAGATCCTTAACCTGGACGTAGGCTTCCTGCGTTGCCATGGTATCCCCCATTGTTAGCCTTGTACTACTTTATGAGCCTAATAGTAAACCTTGGCGAACTATTTTGGGGCGAGGCCTAGGATTTATTTCAGACTAGGCGCGGGATTTGGCGCGTGCGAGAGCCAGGCCTACGGCGGCAATGGCGGCGGCGAAAAGTACCGTGACGCCCAGGTCGCAGGCGATGTCGCCCAGCACGGCAGACGTCAGGTCCGAGGCAAGCGCCTTGCTGATCGCGTCGTTCACCCAATATGTCGGCACAAAATGCGCCGCGGTCTGCACGGCCGAGCCCATGAGCGACAGCGGCATCCAAGCGCCGCCCAAAAACGTCATGAGCATGCCAAGCAGGTTGCCCACACCGTTGAGCAGTTCCTCGCGCGCACCCAGGCTCGAAAGCGCAAAGCCAACGGCCAGCGGCGTGCACGCCAGGGCAAACGTCGCCGCCAGCGCCAGGCACACACGACCCACACCGACCTCGGCGACCGCGCCGGCAAAGCCCACGACACCCATCATGCTCGACACAAACCAGATACAAACGGTGAGCACGGCGGCGGCCGCAAACACGGCGAGCGAACGCCGGCGCTCGGAGACCGGACCGGCCTCCATGCGGCGCACGCGCTCGGGCTCGTTCATGCCCGAGAACACCAGTCCCACCGACACGATGACCGACGAGATAATCGCGTACGCACCAAAGTTGAAGTACGACTCGAGCGTGGCAGCGGCAGTCGAGTCAACCTTGACCTGCTCGATCTCGACCTTGGCGCGCTTCGCGGCGGCATGCTCGGCCGCCTTGGCAACATCGCCGTTGGGGGCAGCGGGCTCTAGGGCCGCTGCAGCGCCCGCGAGCGAGATCCAGCGCGAGGCCTCGGCAGACGAAAGCGCCGCCGCCATGGTGCCGGCACCGTAGGTCACATCGAGCTTGGGCAGGGACTCCCCCACGCGGGCGGCTGCAACGAGGTCGTCCTCAAACCCCTCCGGGATAAAGAACACGCAGTCGGCGCTGCCCTTGGCGCTATTGCTCTTGGAGAGCGCGTCCGCAAGGCCGTACGTGTCGTCGCCGATGCCCGTGACCAGCTCAAAACGCGACCCCAGATGCTTGGTAAGCGCACGCGAAAGATCGCTGTCGTCGCGGTCGACCACGACCACGTTGGTGTCATAGGGCTTGTACTCGGTGAGCTGCGACGAGTTCCAACTCACCGATGCCGCGATAAACACACCCAGCAGCGAAATGAACACCGTGTAGATGAGCAAATAGAGCGGGTGCGCGAGCGCCATGCGAAGCGCAGTCTTAAAGGTGCTCATAGCGGCTCCTTCCAAAGATCAGCGTGGCGGCGGCAACGAACAGCAGCGCCATAAGGACCAGCGCGCCGGCGCGAACGGCAAAGGGGCCCAGGTCCTCAAAGAAATACAGGCGGTTGAACATGTCGCAGATGAGCTTGACAGGGTTGAACCAGCACTCGGCCGGGCAGGTGCGGGCGACGTCGTCGGCGAGCGCCATCGCCGGCTCGCCGTAAAGCCCGGCGAACAGGGCGCACGTGGTGGCGAAGCCCGTGAGGATGCCCGACTTGGACGCCTTGCCGCCCTTAACGGGAAGCGTGCCCACAAAGAGCCCCAGGCCCGTGGCGGCAAGCGCGGAAGCGGCACCGCCCACCAGACACAGCCCCTCGCGCCCGCCAAAGTCGACGCCCACGACCAGACGCACGTAGCCAATCGCGATCGTCATCGAGGCAAAGGAGACCAACCACGAGCCCGCAAAGATGCCGGCCAGCGATGCCGTCTTGGAAAGACCGCCCACGCAGCGACGCGCGCCAAGGCCGGACAGATTGGGCTGCAAATCGACGACGCTCAAAGCGGCAAACTCGGCAGACATCATCGCAACCAGGCCAAAGAGTGCGTAGTAGTAGATGACCGTGCCATCGGGCGTGGTGCGTGTCAGGCTTACGCGGCGGGTGCCGCCCTCGAGCGACAGGGCGCGCGCAACCGCCTCCGGGTCGGCGAGCGCCGCCGGGTTGTCCTGGGCAATCTGGGATATGAGCTCGGCATTTTGTGTATACGAGCTTGCCACCGTCTCCAAAATGCTGCGGTCGGTGAGCACCGACGACGCACGTGAGTTGTCGTAACTCGATAGCAGCGTGAGTTTGGGCGCGCCTGCGTCGTCGACCGTATAGATGCCCGCAACCTCGCCGGCCTTAAGCGCACGGTTCGCATCGGCTGCGTCGTCGAACTCGTGGATCTCGAGCAGATGATCGTCACCTTCCTTGGCAAGCGACGTCGCCACGCCCTTAAAGGCCGAAGCGTCCCAAGCCTCGTCCGCCACGACGGCAACCGGCACCGGGTCGATCTTGCCGTCGGAGCTGAGGTTCGCAAACATAAACATGAACATCGTGGAAAGCGCGAGGGGAAAGATCGCGCCCCAGACCCATGTGCTCGGCCGGCGCAGCAGCGTCTTGACCGTAGTGATGATGGTGTTGAACATGACTGCCCCCTAGTCGCGCAGCTCGCGGCCGGTGATCTCGAGGAACACGTCGTTGAGGGTCGGCGGCTCGCTCCACACGCGGCCGAGCGCCACATCGGCGGCGCGCAGCGTGTCGAGGATGTCGACCAAATTGTGCGGGCTCGCCTCGCAGGTGCAGATGAGCTCGCCGGCGGACAGCTCGACGCTGAGCACGTGCTCGAGGGCGCGCAGCCGCTCGACCGTGGCGGTCTCGACGGCGCCGACCTCGACAGTCACGCGCTCGCCCATTTGAATCATGCGCTTGAGCTCGTCATTGGTGCCCTGCGCCAGCACGCGCCCGCCGTCCATGATCATGATGCGGCTGCAGATCTGCTCGACTTCCTCCATATAATGGCTGGTATACACCACCGTGGCGCCCTCGTCGCGCAAGCGGCAGATGCCCTCCAGGATGGCGTTGCGACTCTGCGGGTCGACTGCCACCGTGGGCTCGTCAAAGAAGATGAGCTCGGGCTTGTGCGCAATGCCGCAGGCAATGTTGAGGCGACGTGCCAGGCCGCCCGAGAGCTTGCCGGGGCGGAACTTGGCAAAGTCGCTCAGCCCGACAAAGCCGATCGCCTCGTCCACCAGCGCACGGCGGCGCTTACGGTCGCTAACGTAAAGGCTGCAGAAATAGTCGATATTCTCGCGCACGGTGAGCTCGTCGAACACCGCCACCTGTTGCGGCACCACGCCGATGCGGCGCTTGAGGTCATAGCGGGCGGGCGTCATGGGCTCGCCAAAGAGCTCGATGGTGCCTTTGTCGTAGGCAAGCAGCTGCAGGATACAGTTGATGGACGTGGTCTTGCCCGAACCGTTGGGTCCGAGCAGGCCAAAGATCTCGCCGGGGGCGATACTCAGGTTAAAGTGGTCGAGCGCAATAAGATCGTCATAGCGCTTGACGAGGTTTTCGACATAGACGATGTCTGTCATGAGGCGGCCCTTCTGTTGGTCGTGGCCCGGTACGATTGCATCATCGCAGGAGCGGGCGGCGCGCACCAGTGAGCTTTGTCACGAGTGTAGGGCTTGGTCGCGCGGCCCGCCGGTGCCCCCGCTTTGCCGCGTGGGAGGAATGTCACGGTTGCTCCGGGTGGCGCCTCCCCCATGCGCGGCATCGCGTACAATACCCGTATGAACAGGCTTTTCGACAAATCGATCGTGCTGGCGTGCTGTATTGCGGCTGCCATGGGTCTTGCTGTGGACGCTCGCCTGGTCGCGGCGTTTTGCCTTGGCGTTATTGCCACCTCGCTGGCCGAGGTCGCACAGGGAAACCGCGCCCGCCGTGCGAGCGAGGCCGCGAGTTACGCTTACATCATTGTTGCCATCTTCGTGCCGCCGTTTGTGCCGTTTGCACCTCTCGCTCTCTATGACATCGCGCGATGCGTGCGCCGTGAACGCATCTGGCCCGCGCTGGCGATTGGCGCCGTGTTTGTCTGCGCGCTTGTCGCGGACCTTCGCGGCGGCGCGCTCACCACCCGAACGCTCCTGCTGACCGCCATCCTTTCGGTCGCCGCCACCTTGCTATCGCTACGCACCGCTCAGTTGGAGCGCGAACAGGAACGCATGCGTCGCACCCGCGACAAGCTGCAAGAACGAGCCCTCGCGCTCGAGGCACGCAACCGCGACCTCGCCGACCGCCAGGACTACGAAGTCGAACTCGCGACGCTCGCCGAACGCGCCCGCATCGCGCGCGAGATCCACGATAACGTGGGCCACCAGCTCACGCGCGCTTCGCTTCAAACCGAAGCCCTGCGCGTGGTCCATGCCGACGAGCCCAGGGTTGCGGCCGATTTCGCCGACGTCAAACGCACGGTTGACGAGGCGCTCCAACTCGTGCGCGCCAGCGTCCACGCGCTCAACGACAACGCCGTCGGCCTTTCCGTGCAGCTCGAACGCATTGTTGAAGGCGCGCGCTCGGACGGCGGGCCGCAGATTGAGCTTGAAGTTTTGGCCGAGCATGCGCCCGCAAATGTCGCCAACTGCTTTGCAGCGGTCCTGCGCGAGGCGCTCTCCAACACCATGCGCCATGCTTGCGCCCATGCTGTCACCGTACGGTGCATGGAACATCCGTCGTTTTACCAGCTCATTGTTACCGACGATGGTATTGGCGAGGTTCGGGCGAGTACCCGCAACGCCACAGAAGGCATGGGGCTCGGCTCCATGCGTGAGCGCGTCGAGGCGCTTGACGGCACCTTCACCGCCGGCCCGCGCGCCGGCGCCGGCGGCTGGCGTGTGTTTGCCACCGTTCCCAAACGGCAAGGAGATGAGAGTCGATGAGGCTCATAGTTGTCGACGACGACCGTCTGGTGGTCGATTCGCTCAAGATTATCCTGGGCGCCCAGCCGCAGATCGAGGTGGTGGGTACCGGCGCCAACGGCAACGACGCGGTTTCGCTCTATGCCGAACACGCACCCGATATCGCGCTGCTCGACATTCAGATGCCGGGGCGCGACGGACTTTCGGCGGCACGCGAGATCCTTGAGCACGACCCTGCGGCGCGCGTGGTGTTTCTAACGACATTCTCGGATGACGAGTACATTGTGTCGGCGCTCAAGCTGGGCGCCCGCGGCTACCTGATCAAGACCGATGTCGCCGCCATTCCGCCGGCGTTGGCGCAGGTCATGGACGGCAAACGCGTACTCGAGGGTAAGGCGATCGAGGACATCGATTTTGACGGAACGGACGTCGAGGCGGGCACGCCCCGCCGGCCCGCAGCCTTCGCCAGCCTGACCGACCGCGAGTTCGAAGTCGCCGAGCTCATCGCCCGCGGCCTCGACAACAAAGAGATCGCCGCCACCGCCTACATGGGCGAAGGCACCGTGCGCAACCACATCAGCTCAATCCTGGCAAAGATGGGCCTGCGCAACCGCACGCAGATCGCTATCGCCTACCTGCGAGGGTAGTTGCCCGAAGACCGACCGTTCCGGCATAGCAAAATGGCTGCTACCGATTTAAGGCCATTTCAAAACTATGCCGGTTTACGGGGCCAAACTCAGGACCCCCATCCATACCCGCGTTTTCTGCAAAATGACGGCTCGTCTACCTGCGGTTTTATTCTCACGAATATCGGCATGGTTGGGGACTCGTAACTCAGCCCCGTAAACCGACATAGTTTTGTTCGGGCGGCCCTGCACGAGTGCCTCCGCCAGCCTCGTGGGACCAAAATGATCCGTTTTCCTCCGTCCCCGGGGGATCATTTGGCAGCGCTCGCCACGAAACCGGCCCATCTACTACGTTTGACTCGACACCCCTGACCATACCTTCGTTTTGAACAAAACCGCAGGCGTTCTACCTGCGGTTTTGTTTTCGCGCTTTTCGGCATGGTTGGGGGTAAGGGGCTAAACGTAGTAGATGGGCCGGTTTCGTGGCAGGCCCTTCTCGCCTACGCACAAAAGCGCCGCCACGGAGGAGGGAGATGCCTCCGTGGCGGCTGGGGGTAGGAGTAGGTCGGGATTTAGCCCTGCCGGCCGCCCGGGGCCTTTTGGCCCCGGGCGCTGCCAGCGTGCCTAGCGCTTACGGATACCCCAGACCAGGGCACCGACGCCGGCCATGGCAATGACGAATGCCATGAGCAATGCGGCAGCCTGCTGGTCGCCTGTGGTGGGCAGGAAACCCTTGACCGTCTTGACGATGTTCGTCACGGTCTTAGGCGTGCCGGGATCGGGCGTCAGCACGGGCGTCTCGGGCTTCTTGTACGTGTTGTTGAACACGATACCCTCGACGCTCTTGTCGCCCTTGGTAAAGGCGACGTTCGCCTTGAGGTTGCCCTCGCCGTCATCGACCACGTTGACGGTCACGGTAAAGACGGACTTGTCGTAGGTCATACCGACCTCGTCGCCCTTGACCTCGCTGATGGTGTAGGCGTGCGTACCGGGCTCGTCGTACTCAAACTTGTCAAAGTTGATCTTGCCGTCGGCATCGTTGGTAACCGTAGACTCGATGTCCTCGCCAACGAGCTTAAAGCTAAACTCGTCCTTCTTGAGCTCGCGTCCCTCGAGCACCTTGACCGCGCCGATGGAGACCTGGGTAGGCATGGCGTGATACTTGTTGGTAAAGCCAGCCGACTCGGTGGTTCCCTCGAGTTTGTGCGTCGCGGTCAGCGTGCCGTCGCCGTTGTCGGAGACGGTGGTCACGACGGTGTAGGTCGCGCCGTCATAGGTGACGCCCTTGTACAGGCCGAGCGCGTTGGGGCAAGCCTCGCGCAGCGTGTACGTGTGCGTGCCGGGTGCCTCGTAGCGAATCGGGCTCAGCGTCACGGTGCCGTTAGCGTCGTTGGTGCCGTTAGCAACAACCACGTCGTCCTCGAGCAGCTCAAACGTGAACTCGCCTGCTGCAAGGTCGCGTCCAGTCAGGCGCTTGACTGTCTTGACCTGATCGGTCACGGACGAATCGGTAGGTGTCACGCCGTAGGTGTTGGTAAACGTGAAGGCAGCACCGTCGTCGCCTTCGCGCTTGACGCTCAGATGCCCGGCACCGTCGTCAGACACGGTGTAGGAAACCTTGCGCGTGGCGTTGGTGTCATTGGTCACGCCAGGGGCACTACCGGACTCGGTCACCGTGTAAGTAAAGGTGTGCGAGCGCGGAGCGGTGGGGGCTGCGGGCTCGAGCTCGTCGCTGGGCTCGTCGGCGTTGGCATCGGTGTCGGCCTCTTCAGCCTCTGCCTCGTCGGCCTCTGCCTCGTCAGCTTCGTCTGCCTCGGCCTTATCGGTCGCATCGTCCGTCACGCCCAGAGCGCGGTTGAGGTCCTCGAGCGTAAAGTGGATCTTGCCAAAGTCCACGTTGCCAGCCGCGTCGTTGGTTGCGGTCGTGCGCTCGGGCATCGGGGCACTAGCCTCGTCGGCGGTCACGGTAAAGGTGAACTTGCCCGTGATGTCAGCCGGGGTCAGGCCCTCGGCAGCTTGGAGCTTCTTAGTGCCGGTGAGCGCGGCATCGACGGCTTCGGCGCCGTAGACGTTCTCGAACAAGGGCTCGACGCCGCCGTAGTCGACCGTTGCCGTCAGGGTACCGTCACCGTTGTCGACGACGATAACCTTAAAGCCAAAGCTCCACGTTGTAGCGGAAACGCCATTCGGCAGCCCGAATAAATCTTCGTAGGCCGTGTAGTTAATGGTCCAGGCAAGCTTACCGTCCTTATCGGTACGATAAGCAAGCCCAGCAGCCTCAAGATTAGCAAGCATCTTAGTGTCGTAGTGCAGCGTATCAAAGCTCACGTGCCCGCCGATATTGGGCTTGAGGTTTTCGTATGCCACAAGCTCACCCTGATAGGCGATGCCGAACCAGAACTCGCCGTCGGCCATCGGGCGGCCGGTCAGAGTCTTGGTGGCAACGACCTGAGCGGCGGTGCCGCCAGGCGTGTTGGTCGTAGCGCTGTAACTGTTGTGGAACGGCACCAGGGCCTTCTCGACCTTGTTCTCGCCACTCTTGTGGACCGTCTCATGCGTGCCCTCGGGACCGCCGGAAACGGTCGTCGTAGCAGTGAGCGTGCCGGCGGTGTCGTCGGCAATGGCGATCGTCACCGTGCGCACGGCGTCATCGTAGGTGTAACCGGGCTGGCCGTCGTTCTTCTCGGCCACGGTGTACGTAAAGGTCTTGCCGGCGTCAGCCTGCGTAAATATAACCTCATGACCAGCCAGAATGTCGATCAGTCCGACCGTTGCCTCTGCCGCTGCGGGGGACTTGAAGCTATTAGCCCCGGGCAGCAGACCGAGTGCGCGAGCCGAAGCGTCGTCAGCAGGTGTCACGGTAAAGGTGAACTGACCCTCGGTCATGGGGCGGCCGTCCAGATACTTGCTGAGCCACAGACCGCCGGCAGCGGTGTAGTTAAGCTCAGTGCGGTACGTGTTGGTAAAGCGTCCGTTTTCCTTCTTGGTGACGTTGGCGGTCAGGCTGCCATCGCCGTTCTCGGTCACGGTCACTTCGGCGGTTGCGACATGCGCGTCATACGTCATGCCGACCGTGCTGCCCGCGTTCTCGCGGATCTCGTACTTGTAGGTTCCGGTGGCCGTGTAGCGAATCTTGCCGAACTTGATGGCGGCAATGCCGTCCTTCGCATCGTGCTTGCTCACGGTTACGGTCGCAGGATCGGGGAGCGGGGCGCCATCGGGGGCGGTAATGGTAAAGCTGAACTCGTCCCCATCCGTCCACTCGCGGCCGCTGATGACCTTGCTCAGGTCAAAGTCGAGCTCTGCATCGAGCGGGGTCACGCTGTAGGTGTTCTTGAAGGTCGCAGGCGTGGCGCTCTTCAGCTCGTGCGTAGCGCTGAGGGTACCGTCACCGTTGTCGGTAATGGTGGTCTCGATGGTGTACTTGGCGTTGCTGTACGTGATGCCCTTGCTGGTGGTTCCGCCGTTGACCTCGCGCAGCGTGTAGGTGTGCGTTCCAGGCTTGTCGTACTTCACAGCGCTCATCGTGATCTTGCCGTCGGCGGCGTTGGTGCCCTTGGCAACGACCTTGTCGCCCTCAACGAGCTCGAAGGAGAACTCGCCAGCCTTGAGGTCGCGACCGGTCAGGACCTTGTTCGCGATGATCTGGTCAGTGACGCGAGACTCGACAGGCGTCACGTTATAGGTGTTGGTGAACGTAAATGCCGCATCGCCGTCCGGGTTACGGGATACGCTCAGCTTACCCTTGCCGTTATCGGTCACGGTGAAGGAAACCTTGCGCGACAGCTTGGCGTCGTTGGTCACGCCAGCGACCTCGCCGGACTCGGTCACGGTGTAGGTAAAGGTGTGCTCGCGCTTCTTGGACTTCTCACCCAGGGCCTTGTTAAGGTCGTCGAGCGTAAAGGTGATCTTGCCAAAGTCGACCTTGCCGTCGGCGTCGTTGTGCACGCTCGTACTCGCAGGCATAGGCGCACCCTCTTCACCGATCACGGTAAAGGTAAACTTGCCGGTGATGTCGGCCGGGGTCAGACCATCGGGAACCTGCAGACTCTTCTTGCCCGCAAGCGATGCCTCGGCAGCATTCGTGGTGTAGACGTTCTTGAACTCGATGCTCTTGACGTCCTTGGCGTCCTTGGCATCCTTCAGCTCGTGCGTAGCCACCAGCTGGCCCTTGCCGTTGTCGGCAATGGTCGTCACGATGGTGTACTCGGCGGTGCTGTAGGTGATACCACCGGCATTGCCCTTGACCTCATGCAGCGTATAGGTGTGCTGGCCGATCTCGGTGTACTTGATGGGGCTGAACGTCACCTTACCGTCGGCAGCGTTCGCAACGGTCTCGATAAGCTCAGAGTCCTCACCCTTAATCTCGCGCAGCTCAAAGCTGAACTCGCCGGCCGTAAGGTCGCGCCCGGTCAGGGACTTGGTCACGTCAATCTTTTCGGTAACGCTGGACTCAACAGGCTCCGCAGTGTAGACGTTCTTGAACTCGGTCTCGTCGGCTTCGCTCCAGGCCACCTTCACGTCAGCGCTGAGCACGCCCTTCTTGTTGGGCGTGACCGTCACGGTGATCTTCGCAACGTTCTTGCTGTAGGCAATGCCGTCAACCGTGGTCCCGGCGTTCTTTTCGCTGACCTTGTAGACATACGTGCCAGGCTCGTTGTATTTGATCGTGCTGAAATTAATGGCCGCCTTGCCATTGTCCAGATCGCCCTTGGTCACAGACACAGCCACGGGCGCTGTCGCGGACTCGGGCATCGGGGCGCCGTCCACGGGCGTCAGCCCAAACTCAAACGTGTCCTCCTTCGTCCAGTTGCGGCCCTCGAGCACCTTGGTCAGGCCAAAGTCGGCCTTGGTATCCACCGTTGCCGGCGTCATGTCGTACGCAAAGCTAATCTTGCCGTTGTTGCCCAGGTAGGAGTTGACATGCGTCGCGGTCGCCTTGGCAGACGTGTTGTTCCACTTGGGGTTGAGCACGTCGGTCGCGGTGCGAGTCTTGTTGTTCTCCTTGATGGTGTGGAGCTCATCGATAAAGGCCAGGCGTGCGGTTCCCACAGTAAACACCAAGTTACCGTTCTCATCGGGAACAATCGCGCCGTCGAACTTCGCGGCGTCGCCGCCGATAAATTCGATGACGTCGGTGGCGGGCTTGGCCTCGTCGTTCTCGCCCTGCTCCTCAAACTCGTCCTTGTAGTAATAGGTAACCTCGCCAGCCAGCGCGGGCCCCTTTGCAGGCTGCGTGCATTCCTTATCCGTGTAAATAGGAGTCTGCTTCTGGAAGTAGTAATAGCGGTTGGTGTCGGCAGGTTCAAAGGTCGCAACCGTATCGCCCAGCGCGCCGGCAGCCCACTTGTTCGCGTAGAAATTCACGGTCTTGGCGCCGTCAACGACGGTCGTATTATGCTCGATGTAGTCCTTGAGCCCCGTGACCTTCTCGGGCGTAAACAGGTTGTCGAGCGCAACCTTCTTCACGCTCGAGGCATACTTCACCTGGATGGGCTTAACGCTGTCGACCGAAAGCTTGCCGTCTACGGTCTTAAAGTGACTCAGCGGAATCAACGACGCGGGAATGCTGACCGTTACGATATCGCCCTTCTGGGGATTGTCATCACCGGCACGCTGCACGGTGATGAGCAGATCTTTTGCCCTGCCATCGAACTCATACGTATCGGTCTTGGTTTCTTTGTTGACCATCTTGTTCGGCTTGGTAAACGGCGCGCCGTTGATGACGACCTCGGTGAAGCTGTCGACCTGCATAAAGTCGCCCAGCTCATCGGTAAACGTGATGTAACCGGACTTGGTCGCGTCGTAGCCCTTGTGGATTTCGGTCGGATAAGGCGGCTCCGACGTAATGGCCTGTGAGATGTCGTCGAAGACCTTCTTAAGCTCATCGGCATTGGTCGCCGACTTGTAATAATCGGAGTTTTCCGCGCGCGTACCGAGCTTATCGCTCGTATACGACGTGGCGCCGGGATAGTTACTCGACACGGCGTGCATGAACTTGTTTACGTCGCTCGTTCCCTTTTTCAAGGGATCGGCAGCGGGATCCGCTCCACTAAAGATACCGATGGTATAAACGGTGGCCTTGCTGTCCTTCATATCCTTGGCAAACGTCACGGCAGCGTTGGCGACTTCCGAATCGAAGTTACTTTGCTTTGTTGGCGTACCGTCAGTAAAGAACACAATAATCTTCTTGGCGTCTTCGCGGCCAGAAGTGATGCCCTTAGCCAGCTCCAGACCATTATCGGCGCGTGTGGCACCGGCAGGATCAATTTTTTTGATTGTATCCTTAAGAGCCTTCACGTTGCCGCCGGAGCAGTCGGTCAGGTCTTTCATAACCTGTGTGTAATTGTAGGAGTACCCTCCATCATTATACTTACTGTTGCCGATATTGCTGGACTTCTTGCCCGCAAACTTAACAACGGCAACCTTATGCTGCCTATTGACGCCCTCGATGCTCTCATTTTGTTTTGCGATAGTATCGATAAAGCTATTCGCTGCGTTCTTCAGCGCTTCGATACGCTTAGGTGAATCTCCGCCGCCCATATGATCATCCATCGAGCCAGAGGCGTCCAGCACCATCACGATGTCAAGCGGCGTGGTAACCGTCACGGTTGAATTGGATGTCGAGGACATAGCCGAAAGCGTGGTCACAAAATCTGACACTTCGTTTTCTCCGGTTGCCTCAACCGTTTTGTCGGTCCAGATTCGACCGACGTTTTGAGTCGTCACCTTATTGCCGCTGTGGCCGGCCGCCCAGATTTCCCAGCGTCCGGTGGTGTCGGGGTCGACGACCGTCGGCCCGCTCACTGTCGGCCCGTCCATTCCCGTACTGGACCTGGCGTTGGCCTCGGGCAGCATGGCAAATGCTGCAGCCGGCAACACCAGCACTACGGCCAGTATCACCGCCAAGAGACCCCTCGTGTACTTACCCATCGCGTCTCCCTTCTCGCAGGATTAGACCTTGCATCAGCCTAAAGTTACGGAATGAGACACAGTTAGGGCAGGTGACACACGTTCCAGATTCGGTTTTTAGGCGTGAGACAAATGTCTCACCAAAGCTGAGACACAGCGTTTTCGCAGGAAAACGGGTGCGACTCAAAGCCGACGGGCCAAAATGATCCGTTTTCCTCCGTCCCCGGGGGATCAATTGATGGTGCTCGCCACGAAACTGGCCCATCTACTACGTTTGACCCGATACCCCCGACCACAACCGCATTTCATGAAAAGCCACAGGCGTTCTACCTGCGGTTTTGTTTTTGCGCTATTCGCCATGGTTGAGGGTAGCAGCCCAAACGTAGTAGATGGGCCCATTTCGTGGCAGATGGGTCGCGCAGCGGCCCTCGCGAGGCCAAAATGATCCGTTTCCCTCTGTCCACGGGAGATCAAGGGATGTTACGGATATGGTGTCATTTCAAAACTATGCCGGATTACGGGGCTAAAGCCGAGGCCCTCATCCATACCTTCATTTATTGAAAAACGGCAAGCAATCTACCTGCGGGTTTGTTTTTGCGATTTTCTGTATGGTCGGAGGTTCGCTATCCAGCCCCGTAATCCGGCATAGTTTTGTTCGCGACGGCACAACCGCGCGTTTAAGCGCGGGGCCGGTGGGGCATTTTTGCCCCACCGGCCCCTGTTCCAGCGCTATTCCAGCTTGGTTTCTACCGTGGGAGTCTTATCCGCCGCAACTGGAGTACGGGCGGTGTCCATGCTCAGGCAGTGCTTGGGGCAGCTCTCGATGCACTCACCGCACACCACGCAGGCATACGGGTCGATCGACCACGTTCCACCCTTGCGATCGACTGCGAGCGCGCCCGCCGGGCAGCGACGCGCGCACATGCCGCAGCAAATGCACACGTCCATGTCGTTAACGATGTGCCCGCGCAGGCGCTCGGGCGCCGCGAGCTTCTCCTGCGGATAGCACACCGTTACCGGCTGCTTGACCATAGAGCCCAAGGCCGTCTTGGCAAATGTCAGCAAACTCATGCCGCGCCTACCTTTCCGTGCAGCTAATGCAGGGGTCGATGGTCAGGATAATCATGGGCACGTTGGCAAGGAGCACGCCCTGCAGTGCATGCGTCAGACCCGCCAGGTTCTGCGACGTCGGCGTGCGCACGCGAAAACGGTCCAGGTTCTTGGTGCCGTTGCCGCGCACATAGTAATACGCCTCGCCGCGCGGCTGCTCAATCACAACCTCGCCGCGCGCGCCGTCGGCCGGCGTGAGCTTGGTGCGCCCGCCGATTCCGTCGTGCGGTATCTTGCCCACAAGCTCCTTGATGATATCCATGGCCTGCGTGACTTCGGCACAACGCACCTGGCAGCGGGCATAGCAATCGCCGTCGGTAGCAACGATGGGCTCAAACGCAGCCAGATCCGCATAGGCACCGTCGTCAAACATGCGCACGTCGTAATCCACGCCCGAGGCGCGCCCAAACGGACCGACCATCGAAAGCTCCAGCGCGTCTTTCTTGCTGATCACGCCCACGCCATGCAGGCGCTCGCCGCAGCTGTTGTCGTCCAAAAACGTATGCACCAGAGCCTCGTAGCCGGGGCGCATGGCATCGAGCGTCTGAACGATGCCCGTCAACTCGGAGTCCTCGATGTCGTGCTTAAGGCCGCCAATCTCGTTAATCGACAGAATCACGCGGCCACCGAACGTGCCCTCAAAAATCTTGAGAATCTGCTCGCGCAGGGTCCACGAACGATAGAACAGCGCCTCAAAGCCAAAGGCATCGGCGAGCAGGCCCAGCCACAGCAAATGCGAGTGGATGCGCGACAGCTCGTGCAAAATGGTGCGGATATACTGCACGCGGCCAGGAACCTCGATGTCGAGCATGCGCTCGCAAGCTGTGGCATAGCCGCAGCTGTGGCCCACGGCGCAGATGCCACAGATGCGTTCGGCGATGTAGCCAAACTGATGCATATCGCGCTTTTCGGTGAGCTTCTCGAGCCCGCGGTGCACAAAACCGATCTGCGGAATTGCCTCGATAACGCGGTCGTCCTCGATCACCAGGTCCAGATGAAGCGGCTCGGGCAGCACCGGGTGCTGTGGGCCAAACGGAATAACGGAGCGATGCGCCATGGACCTTACGCCTCCTTTTTCTGCTTGTCGCGGGCGGCCTTGGCGGCAAGCGCCGCGCGGACCTTGGCCGCTTTCTCGGGATCCATGGCGGCGAGCCTTGCCTCCATCTCGGCGGCTTTAAGCGCGGCCTTGGCAGCGGCCTCGTCATGCTGAGCATCGGAGCCGGCGGCCGCAGCGGGCTGGGCAGCGGCAGCGCCCGCAGCGTCGCCACCGTCAGCGGCACCCTCCCCCACAGCAGCCGCGGCGGCGGCCTTCTCGGCCGCGGCCTTGCGCGCCTTGGCCTCGGCGGCGGCACGGACCTTCATGGCCTTCTCGCGCGCGGCCTTCACCTCGGGCGTGATAACGCTCATGGGCTCGGCAGTCGAAACCTGGTAGAAAAAGCCCTTAAAGTCGATCTGCATGTCGGTGATGGCAAGACCAAATAGGTCGTGCGCCTCGTTTTCAAACGGGAACACCGCGGGGTAATACGAGCTGATGGACGGAATCTCCTGGTACTGGTCGATGCCCTCAACCACCAGGTTCTCGATCGCATAGCTGCCGTCCTGCGCAATATGCTCCTGAGCAGCGCGAACGTTGATAAACGTATAGAGCAGGCGATACGTGCCGTCGTCAACGTTGCGCTCGGCGTGCATTTGCACAAAGCGCGCGCCGACGCCCTTGAGCGCCTGGACATGCGACAGGAGCCCGTCGATCCCAACGGTGGTATAGATAGCCTTTTGCATTACTCGGCCTCCTTTGCAGCGGCGGGTGCGGCGGGCTTCCCGGCAGGCGCGTCGCCGGCACCGTCAGCCCCGGCCTCAGCCGCAGCCACAAACCCGTCCTCGCCCAGCTCAACGCCGCCGTCCCAGGTAGCGGCACCGCCCACGGTAAGCGGATCGCCGCCAGCACGCATCACGGCCTCCTTCTGATCAAGGATGCCGCACGCCTCCACGATGGCATCGATCACGGTCTCGGGGCGAATGGCGCACCCGGGCGCGTACACGTCCACGGGAATCGCGCGGTCCACGCCGCCGATCACGTTGTAGGCATCGCGGAACACGCCGCCCGAGCACGCGCAAATGCCGCACGCCACCACGCACTTGGGCTCGAGCATTTGGTTGTAGATCTGGCGCACGACGGGCAGATTCTGCGCGTTGACCGACCCCGTCACCAAAAAGATATCCGCATGCTTGGGGTTGCCGGTGTTGACCACGCCAAAGCGCTCCGCATCGAACAGCGGCGTGAGCGAGGCCAGCACCTCGATATCGCATCCGTTGCAGCTCGAACCGTCGTAATGAATAACCCACGGCGAGCGCGACATTTTATGATCCATGGATGCCGCCTCCTAAATAAATACGTCGACGAGGATGGGCATAAGGTTGAGCAGGCCAAACACCAGCGCCACGCCCCATCCGAGCCTAAAGCAGCTGCGCCAGGTGCTGCGTGCGAAGGTGTTGTCGATCAGGACCTCGACAAAATACGTCGCGGCCATCACGACCAGGGCCACAACCCAGCTCACGGGGTTGTCCCAAACAAAGAACATGCCCACCCACATCAAAAACAGCACGGTCTCGCACCAGTGCATAAGGGTCATCTTGGCCAGCGTGCCGCCGCTCATCTCGGTGGCGACGCCCTGGACAATCTCTTGATGCGCGTGATGCGAGTACGAAAGGTCAAACGGCGACTTGCGTAGCTTGATGGTAAGCACCGCGAGCAGCGCCAGGAAAATGGGTGCGCTGTACACGATGATGGGGGCCGACTGCCCCGTCACGGCGATGGAATCAAAGCTGTCGGTGGCAAGGTACAGACCCACGCTCATCAGCAAAACGGCGGGCTCGTAACTCATAACCTGCAGTAGCTCACGATCGGCGCCAACCTGGGCAAACGGGCTTTGCGTCGAGGCGGACGCCAGCACCACAAAGATCGCGGCGAGCGTCACCATAAAAGCGCACAGTAGCGTGTTAGAGCCCGACACAAAGATGCCGCCGCCCACGACGGTAAAGATGAGCGCGCACGCCATGTAGGTATCGTCCATGGTGTTTACGCTGGCGGGGGCCTTGCGCAGCAGCTTGGCAACGTCGTAGAAGGGCTGCAGCAGACGCGGACCCACACGGCCCTGCATGCGGGCCGAAAGCTTACGGTCAAGACCGTCAATCAAACCGCCCACAAGCGGCGCAATCAAGGCAAACGCCACGGTGCCTATAAAGATGCCCACGACACCCGAACCTTCGAAATACTTGCCGCGCAGCACCGATGGCGCGCTCATGGCAAGTCTCTCGGGCCCAATCCACGCGCAACACAGCAGCGCAAACAAGATAATGCTGCAGCACACGACGCTACCCGCGGGGCCGATACGCTTCTCGCCAAGGGCGTCCTCCGAGTACCAATTGCGCTTTTCGGCCTTCACCTCGTGTCCCATCGAGCCGCGGAAATGGCGATATTTGTCGGTTCCCACACCCGAAAGGTACACGTTGACGTGCGGCTTGTTGCTCACGCGGAATGAAGTCAGCAGCACCACGGCGATAAAAGCCACGATAACCACCATCAGATACATGGCGTCCTTGCCAATAACGTACGGCACGCGGCCAAACACCATGGCCAAGTAAGGCGACACCAGACCGCTCGAGATAACCGGAAACGCCACGCAGCACAGAATCAGCAGCGCGGCGATGGTGTTGAGGGCCATCCATTCGGTCTTATGGACATTGACCTCAACGTTTTGAGCCGTGGGGTCGACGCCCGAAAGCTTGGCAAGCCACTTGCCCCAGAAGAAGAACGTCGCGGCCGAGCCAAAGGCCAGCACCATGATCATGAGCACGTTGCCAGTCTGCGCAAACGCCACCAGGGCACCCCACTTGGACACGAGCATGCCAAACGGCGCCACAAACATGCCCATGATGCCCAGCATCATCAGGCGCGTCAGGTGCGGCATGCGGCTGAACATACCGTCCATGTCCTCGATATTGCGGCTGCCGATATGGTGCTCGGCGGTGCCTACGCACAAGAACAGCAGCGACTTAGCCACCGTGTGGAACAAGATCAGGAAGATGGCCGCCCATACGGCCTCGGGCGCACCGACACCCAGGCAGGCACTGATGAGACCCAAGTTGGAAATGGTGGAGAACGCGAGCACGCGCTTGGCATTGCTCTGCGAGATGGCCATGAGGGCCGCGAGCAAAAACGTGATGGCACCCACACTCGTAACCATAAAGCCGGTCACGGGATAGATGGCATAGAGCGGGCTCAGCTTGACCATTAGGAACACGCCGGCTTTGACCATGGTGGACGAATGCAGCAGGGCGCTCGTGGGCGTGGGGGCAACCATGGCGCCGAGCAGCCAGGTATGGAACGGCATCTGCGCGGCCTTGGTAAGGGCGGCGAGCGACAGCAGAACGACCGGCATCACCAGCAGCGCGGATTGCGCGGTTCCGGCGCCGGAAAGCTCGATCATGCCCGAGATGGTCAGCGGCATGCCGTTAACGTGCAGGTACATGAGTCCGGCCAAAAACGCGATGCCGCCCAGCATGTTGAGGATGATCTGGGTGAAGGCGTTCTTGATGGCCTCGGGCGTGCGCGTGTAGCCAATCATGAGGAACGAGCACACGGTGGTGATTTCCCAGCCGCAGAACAGCCACTCAAGGTTATCGCTCGTCACGATGACGAACATGGCCGAGAGGAACAGGAACATAAGCGCCAGGAACTGCGGGCGACGGTCGGGCGCGGTCTGCCCGCGCAGCGCGGCCTCGTGCTCGTCATGGGCCTGGAAGTCCTTCATGTAGCCCAGGGCATACACGCAGATTAGGCTGCCGACAATGCCGACGGCGAGGACCATGATCACGCTCATGTAGTCCAGGTAGAGCGGCGTCGCCGTGACGGCTTCGGCCGCGGGCAGCGTCATGGCTGCAAAGGCGAGCGAGCCCACCAGCTGGACTATGCCGAGCACCGTGGTGAGCGCGTTCCTATATTTGTACGCGTTGTACAGGATGACGGCGCACAGGATGACATCGATGGCGGAGCTGATGATCGAGAGCACATGCGAGGTGCCGGGGGCAACCTCAAAGCTCTGCGGACCCGTGCCAAAAAACATGACGGCGACTACAACTGTCACCGCCATAATAATGCCGGAACCTATGAGTCCCACCGCATCGCGGGCGCGGTCACCGCGCGCGAGCAGCATGCCCAGCGCCGGTACCAGCGGAAACAGGGTAAGGAAATACAGTAGCGTCATACCATCACTCCCCCATGCAAAAACGCTGCAATTGTTTAACGTTATAGCTCAATTGAGGAGCAGCGGCGGCAGGTTTTCGGTCAACTGGGGAGTTTTAGGCGTACGGGGTAAGGGCATGTCCGCTTTGGAGCAGAGAGGCGACGCTCCCCTATCGCAGCGACAGGTGCGCGGGCCACTGCGCGCAGTTTATTGGCCACTTTGGAGGATGTCCCGACAGGCTCGCGCCGGTCCAAAAAGTTGGCGCGGCAAGAAAAATGCGCCCCTGTGGGCGCACCATCCCGTTCGCTATTCCGCCTTTTTAACGCGCGGCTTGCGACCGCGCGGCTTATCGACCAGTGCGGCCTCACCGCTCTCGCGGTACTGACGGCACCAAGCCTTGACCGAAGACTCGCTGGGAATCTTGTGCTTGATCATGGCCTCGCGAACCGTCAAGCCGTTTTCCAGACGGTCCTTAACCACAGCGAGCTTTACGTCGTACGAGTAGGTGTGATGATGCGAACCGGCATTGAGAACGGCGTCGGCACCGCCCACGGCATACGCGCGGGCCCACTGACGAGCCGTGGCCTGGGGAATGCCAAGCTCCGCGGCGAGGGCGCGATGACCGACCCCCTCTTGGAGGATCTCGACGACGCGCTGCCTAACCTCAGGCGCATGCGTGCGAGTCCTAGTTGCTTCCGACATACCTGCCACTTCTTAGCCTTAACCGTTAATCTGCTTTCTTACGTGCAAGTTAGATAGTAGCATTTTACTGTTTGCTCAAAGCAGTTAATTAAAATAGACGCGGCGTTATCTGGGCATTTGGCACCAAATTACGACATTTCTTTATCGATTATTTACGCTGGTAGCTGACTCGCAGCTAATCGTCATTCGCTTGTCAACAAAATTGGCATCTCTTTATGTCCTTTGGTATAGAGGATATAGTTATTAACCCCTCCCCCAATAATTTTGAGTGATCTGCAGGACAGTAGACGTCCTCACTCCTCATGATTACCGCGCATTGCCATCCACCGGAGCAAAACAAAAAGGGCGGGACCCGCTGCGCTTGCAGACCCCGCACCGGTTGACACCCGACGGGACACAGCCGGGCGAGACGGATCCGTGCTACCGCCCCGCCTGGCCGCGATGTTCAACTACAGCTCGTTGGCCGCGTGATACGCCGTGCGAATGGCGCTCGCGATGTCGGCGGTGCGCTCACCCGAGCAGTCGCCCACGCAGGTCACGGGCACCGTCACGCCATCCAGGTCAAACGCGTTGGCCTTGGAGCCCACGGCCATCACCACGTAATCGCAGGCGATCTTCACCGGCTCCTCGGCGCCGTCCTCGGTAGTGCGAATGGCCTCCACGCCCTCGTCGGTAATGGCGGTCAGGCGGGTCTTCACGTGCTGCTCCACGTTGTGCTCTGCAAAGTCGCTCACAATCAGCGGCAGAATGGTCTCGGACTCGCCCGCGGCAATCTTGTCGAGCATCTCCACGATCGCCACCTCGCAGCCGTGCTGCAGCAGATACTCGGCAGTCTCGGTGCCCACCAGGCCACCGCCAATGACGGCGACGCGGCCGCTGAGCTCCACCTTGCCGGCCAGCACGTCCCAGCTCGAGACGACCTTGTCCGAGTCGGCGCCCGGAACGGGGATGACCACGTCGTGCGCGCCCACGGCCACAATCGCGGCGTCGGCGGCGTTGAGGTCCTCAGCGGTAGCGGCATGGCTGAGCTCAACCTTCACGCCCAGGCCAGGCAGAATCTTCTCGTAGTACTCGACCGAGCGCATGATCTCGTCCTTGCGCGGAGGCGCAGCCGCCAGCACAATCTGGCCGCCCAAGTGATCGCTCGCCTCGTAGATGGTCACGTCGTAGCCGCGCTTGGCCGCCACGCGTGCGGCCTCCAGGCCGGCGATGCCGCCGCCCACCACGGCGATCTTCTTGTCGCCCTCGCCCGGCTTGATGGCGATGGTCGCCTCGTCGCCGTTCTCCGCGTTGAGCACGCACGAAATGTACTTGCGGTTTTGAATCGCGTCGACACAGCCCTTGTTGCAGTTGAGGCACTCGCGGATGGGCTCACCCGTGGCGGCCTTCAGCGCAATGTCGGGGTCGCACATGAGCGAGCGGCCATAGGCGATGATGTCGGCCGCGCCGTCTTCCAGAATCTTCTCGCCGGCCTCGACCGAGACAACACGGCCGACGGTTGCCACCGGCACGGAGACCAGGGCCTTGACGCGCTCGGCCACGGGCAGCGTCCAGTTGTAGGGCATGGCGCCCATGGGCGGAATGGTATCGCCCATGTTGCCGGTGTGGTTGGCCTGCGCGACCTGGATCATGTCGATGCCGGCGCCCTCGAGCAGCTTGGCGAACTCGCAGGCCTCGTCGGGCTGCAGGCCGCCCTTGCCGCGCGGCGTGCCGTCGGGGTTCTCCATGATCACGGGGAGCTTGTACTCCACCATCAGCTGCGGCGCGGCTTCCTTAATGGCGGCGACGACCTCCAGCGCGTAGCGGACGCGGTTCTCGAACGAGCCACCGTACTCGTCGGTGCGCTGGTTGAGGATGGCCGAGCACAGCGAACCCACCAAGCGGTCGCCGTGGACCTCGATGGCGTCGATGCCGGCCTGCTGCGCGCGAGCGGCCGAGGCGGCGATGGCCTCCTTGATCTGGGTGAGCTGCTCTACGCTCGCCTCGTTCACAAAGTGCTGCATGTCGTGATGCAGCTTGGCGTAGGCCTGGTTGCGGATCTCGTTGGACTCGGCCATCTTGGCGGCAAAGGTCTCCTCGTCACCGGCGGCCTTGGCCTCCTGCGCAGCCTTGGCGGCAGTCATGGAGCCCATGACCATGCGGCCGACACCGGGCACGTCGTACTCGGGGTGGAACAGCTGCAGCGCGACCTTGGCGCCGTGCTTGTGGACGGCGTCGGCCAGGGCCTTAAACGTGGGGATCTGGGCGTCGGTCGCCAGCTTGGGCGTGGGGCTTGCGGTCATGACGGGAGCAACGTCGCCGATGACGATGTAGCTCACGCCGCCACGGGCCAGGCGCTCGTAAAAAGCCAGGCTGCGCTCGCCAATGGAGCCGTCGCGCTCCTCGTAGCCGGTGGTCAGCGGCGGGAACATAATGCGATTTTTGAGCTCAAGGGGGCCAACCGTAATGGGCTGGAGCAGCTTGGATGCAGGTGCGGTCATGAACATTCCTCTCTTGTAGGCGCGGCGGCGATGATGCCGCGTAGTTGTCTAGAGGATATGGCATGGGAATACAACAGCGCAACGGAAATCGGCGGACAGCAGGTAGCGGCAGGCGGATGGGGATGGGCGGGGCGGCCCGTCGGTTTATCTCAATCTGTAACAGTTACGCGGTAAAACCGGGTCTTACTGTTACAGATCGAGACAAACCAAACCCGCCTGCTAGAAAATCTCAATCTATAACAACAACTCGGCAAAATCCGTCCCTCGTGTTACAGATTTAGACAAACACGACCCAACCCACCGGTATATCTCGGTCTGTAACACCTAGCCGCCCAAATCGGGTCTAGATGTTACAGATCGAGATTTTGTTTGAGAGGCCGAGAATTGGACCGAAAACACGGTCCCGAAATAACAAAAAAGCTCGCCGGCTAGGCCGACGAGCTGCAAGTTCTTGGTCGCGGGGGCAGGATTTGAACCTACGACCTCCGGGTTATGAGCCCGGCGAGCTACCAGACTGCTCCACCCCGCAATGTCTGGGCGCCTCATGTGCGCAAGTAAGAATATTACGCGGGAGTTCGGTAAACGGCAAGGAAAATCTCGTGGAGCATAATTCCTTCATATTTAAACCCCTCAGCCCCTATCACCGTAAACGAATCGCACCCGAGCGCCGTCGATGGCGCGTATACAATGGTGCGCGTCCTTTTATGCCAACACTGGGAGTAGACATGCTGCTCGCTATCGATATGGGAAACACGCAGACGGCCATGGGCCTGTTTGACGGAGACGAGCTGGTGCAGTCGTGGCGCATGCCCACCGACCGCTCTTATACCGCCGACGAGATCCATGTGCGCCTGATGGGTTTCTTCAAGATGTACGGCCTTTCGCTCGACGCGGTCGACGCAATCGCCTTTGCAGGCGTGGTGCCGCAGCTCTCGCGCGAATGGCACGCCGTGGCCGACCGCATTGCCGCAGACGCCATCGTCATCGGACCGCAGACGGCCGCGGTGACCAAGCTGCGCGCGGCGCGTCCCCAGGCCGTAGGCGCCGATCGCGTCGCTAACGCCGTTGCGGCCGAAACTTTCTACGGCGCGCCGGCAATCGTGGTGGACTTTGGCACCGCGACCAATATCGACGTCATCGATGAGGACGGTTATTACATTGGTGGAGCGATTGCGCCGGGCATCCGCATTTCGATGGACGCGCTCGCCGCCCGAGCCGCCAAGCTCGCCAGCGTTCCGCTCGAGGCGCCCGAGCACGCCATCGGCCGCGATACCGAGGAGTGCATCAAGGTCGGCGCCGTAACGGGCGCCGCCGCCATGGCTGAGGGCCTGGTCGCGCGCATGAAGCGCGAGCTGGGCCGCGAGGATGCCACCGTTATCGCCACGGGCGGCCTCGCCAGCATCGTCGCCGATTCGACCGACGCCTTCGACATAGTCGACGGCCAACTCACCATCAAAGGCATCTGCGAAATCTACCGCCGCATGCAGGAGCTGGGGTAGGACGGGGACCTAAGTCGAGCACGCCCGATGCCACAGTCCCCGCAAACGTTCGCCAAGTCTATTCCTCAAAAACGAAATATTTTCAATTTTGAGGAATAGAGACTCTTCGAATACACCCAGCACAGCGATATCGTGCATGTTTCCTATTCCTCAAAAACGAAAATTTTTCAGTTTTGAGGAATAGGACCGAGATGCCGCCCTGCAGCCACGCGAAAGCCCTCCCCGGTACAGCCGAGGAGGGCTTCGCTTGTCATCGTTATCTTTGGGCGCGGTCGCCTCGCGCTACAGCCCGCGAATGCGCACGGCCTCGGGCGGAAACTCCTGCTCGCCGGCGTCGTTCTTAATGGTCGCGCGGCCCCAGATGTCCAGGCCCGCAAACACGCCGACCGCAAGCGGCAGACCGTTGGGCGACACCGCCGCGACCTGACGACCCAGCAGCGGCACCATATCGAAGTACTCGCCCAGCACCGGGGCAAGCGGGCCGGCAGCGCCCTGCGGTGTGTTGGCGGCAACCGCCCAGGCGTCAACGCGGGTCAGCACGGCGGCGGCCAATGCCTCGACCAGCACCTCGTCAGCCACATCCACGCCAAGCTCGCCTAGCGCCGCACGCTCAACATCAACCGTCACCGCGGCAAACATGCCCGCAGCACCGGCACCACCGTTGACGGCGACGCGCGCGAGCGACGTCTCAAACGCAGGAGCGCCGCACACGATGTCACTCGGCCACTGGATGCCCACCTTGCCGGCAAGCCCCAGACCCGGCGTTGCGGCCGTGCCCGCGAGCGCGTCCATCATGCCCATTGCGGCCACAAACGGCAGGCCGTGGAAGGCGTGCATGTTCACATCGGGACGCACGACCAGCGAAAACGTCAGCGATGCATCGCCCGCGCTCCACGCGCACCAGCCCGCAGACACACCCTCGCGACCCGCGTCACGCGCCGCGTCGAGCTCGGTACCGGCGGCAACAGCATTCATCTCGATCATCTACATACGCCCCAATTCACCCACGATATGGCCCACGCGATCCTCGGGCTCCTTGACCTCGACGCCGTTGTAGCGGAAGAACCGCGCCGGGTCGTGCATCAGGTCCTCGAGCGGCACCAGCACAAAGTCTCGCTCGCCGATCAGCGGATGCGGCAGGCGCAGCTTCTTGCCGCCATGGGTCTCGCCGTCCATCCACAGCAGGTCCAAGTCGATGGTGCGCGGGCCATTTGCCTTGGCCTTTTTGGAGCGGTCGCGCCCCAGCTCGGCCTCGATCTTCATAAGCTCATCGAGTAACACCAACGGCGCCAGCTCGGTCTTGATCTCGATGACGGCGTTGGCAAACGCGTCCTGGCGCGTCTCGTAGGCCGGCACGCTCTCGTAGATGCGCGAGCAGTTGGACACGCAGGTGAGCGGGATCTCGGCAATCATGTCGCGCGCAGCGCGGATGTTGTCGCAGCGATGCCCCAGGTTGGAACCCACGGCCACAAACGCGCGGCGCGGCTGCGGCTTGGCAACGGCCCAGTAACCGTTCAGGAACTGCGCAAAGCCCGCAACGTCATGTACGCGCACGATGTTGGCGCCGGCCTGGATGGCGCCCAGGCACACGCCAAACGTCGCGGCATCGCGGCCAGTCGCCTCGGTCACGCCCGAGACGGCACCCACAAAGCGCTTGCGCGACACGGCACACATGAGCGGATAGCCCAGTGACGCCATCTTGGCAGTCTCGCGCTGGATGACGATGTCCTCGTTAGCCGACTTACCAAAGCCCGGGCCGGGATCGATGCAGATGCGGTCGCGCGACACGCCGGCATGGATGAGCGTGCGGGCCTGGTCGGACAGAAAGCCCATGACGCGGCGCATGATGGGCGCCGAATCGGGCAGGGTGAAGCGGCGGAGCTGCGAGGTGGGCACGTAGGCTTCCTCGCGGCGGGCGCTGCGGCGCATCATGGCGGCCAGGCGGTCATTGGACTCCGATGCGGCCTCGGTGGCTGCGGGCGTGGCCTCGGGCGCGGGCGCGACGGTCTCGGCGGCAGTAGCCTGCTCGGCGGCCGGCGTCTCCTGCTCGTTTGAAGGCTCGGACGTGGGCTCCGGTTCGCCAAACGGCAACGAGGGCTGCACCACGCCGCCCGGAAGCTTGGCCTCCGGCTTAGGCTCGCCCAGCAACTTACCGCGACGGCGGCGAGCCGGCTTCTCGGCCTCACGCGCGGCCTCGGCAGCCGCCTCGCGCGCCTTCTCGGCAACAAACGCCGCTGCCGAGGTATCGAGCTGCACCGTTGCGTGCGTGCGTGCGGGCGCGGCGACCTCGCCGGCATGCATCACGATGACGCCGCAGGTGCTCGTCTTAACGAACTCGACCATCTTGGGATCAGTGAAGCCCGTCACGTCGTTGACGATCGAGGCGCCGCAGCGCACGGCCGCCTTGGCAACCGCCACATGACGCGTGTCGATCGAGACGATGGCGCCCTCCTTGGCCAGCGCGCGCACCACGGGCAGCACGCGGCGAGCCTCCTCGTCGGGGTTGACCGGGGTAAAGCCGGGGCGCGTGGACTCGCCGCCCACGTCGATGATGTCGGCGCCGGCGTCGAGCATCGCCAGGCCGTACTCGATGGCGGCATCGGGGTCGAAGTGCTCCCCGCCATCGCTAAACGAATCGGGCGTCACGTTGAGGACGCCCATGATGCGCGGACGGTCAAAGCTGAGCTCGTACTTTCCGCACCGCCATGTCTTGCTGTCGTTCGCCATGAACATCCTCCTAAAATACCCACGCCGCCGAGCTTGGGGAGCTGGCGGCGGGGTCGCTTTGCACTCAGTCTTTCTATTGTATCCGCGCGCGCGGGCTAGAACGCAAACGCGGCCGCGATGTCGCAAGAAATCAGCAGGTCGGCATTTGCATCCTGATCGGTGGGGGCAAGATTGCAAATGGCCAGCGTATCGCCGGTAAAGTAACGCGTAAGGCCCGCCGCCGGATACACCACGAGCGAGGTCCCGCCCACAATGAGGGCATCGGCCGCGGCGATGGCGGCAACGGCGCCAGTCAGCACGTGCTCGTCGAGCGGCTCCTCGTAGAGCACCACATCGGGCTTGATGCGCCCACCGCACGCAGGACACACGGGCACGCCCGCGGCGTCCTCGTGCTCGCGCGAGCAAATCCACTCGGCGCTATAGACCGCGCCGCACGACTGGCAAATGTTGCGGTGGACCGAGCCGTGTAGCTCAAATACGTGCTTCGAGCCGGCCATCTGATGCAAGCCGTCGATGTTTTGCGTTACCACAGCGCTGAGCTTGCCGGCGCGCTCCAGCTCGGCCAGCTTGGTGTGGCAGCGGTTGGGCTTAGCGTTAAGCGCGATCATCTTGGTGCGGTAAAAGTCGAAGAACTCGGCAGGATGCGCCTCGTAAAAGCTATGCGACAGCATGGTCTCGGGCGGATAGGCAAACTGCTGGTGATACAGGCCGTCCACGCTGCGGAAATCGGGGATGCCACTTGCCGTGGAAACACCAGCGCCGCCAAAGAAGACCACGCGCTTGTGGGTGTCAAACAGATCCGCCAGCGCGGCGGAGGCCTGCCTGGGGTCCGATATTGCCTGCGTCATATGAGTCCTCCGTCCTTGTTAGTCGGGCAGCGTTGGGCGACGTCCCAGCATGCGGCCTTTGAGTCAGCATGCGCGGAGCCCACCCCGCCCCTGTTGCGTTAATCTTAAGCCTGCCAACCCCGTCGAAAGGACACCATGCCTCAGACTTACACCTTTGCCTCGTGGAACGTTAACGGCCTGCGCGCCGTGCTCAAAAAGGACCCGAGCTTTATTCAGATCGCGCAAGAACTCGACGTCGACATCTTGGCGCTGCAGGAGACCAAGCTGCAAGAGGGTCAGGTCGATATTGACCCGCCCGGCTATCACCAAACCTGGAGCTACGCCGAGCGTAAAGGCTATTCGGGCACTGCGGTCTTTAGCCGCCAGGAACCGCTGCGCGTGCTGCACGCCGACGCGCTGCTACCCTACGCCGGCGAGGGCGAGGCGGCCGAGCTCGTCGCCCAAGCCGCAACCGAGGGCCGCGTCTGCGCGCTCGAGTTCGACAAGTTTTGGTTCGTGGATGTCTACACGCCCAACGCCCAAAATGAGCTCGCGCGCATCGATGTGCGCATGGCCTGGGATGATGCCTATCGCGGCTTTTTGACGGGACTCGAGCGCGAGACCGGCAAGCCCGTAGTGACCTGTGGCGACTTTAACGTGGCGCACGAGGAAATCGACCTTAAGAACCCCAAGTCCAACCGCGGCAACGCAGGCTTTTCGGACGAGGAGCGCGGTAAGTTTACCGAGCTGCTCGACGCCGGGTTTACCGATACCTGGCGTGCGGCAAACCCCGACGTTGAGGGCGTCTACAGCTGGTGGAGCTACCGCTTTAATGCTCGCAAGAACAACGCCGGCTGGCGCATCGATTATTTCCTGGTGAGCGACGCAATCGCCGGCAATGTGCGCGACACGGGCATCCGCGGCGACATCTTCGGCAGCGATCACTGCCCCGTCACCCTCACGCTAGAGCTCTAGCCCCAAGTAATTCCTGGGGGACGGAGGAAAACAGATCATGTGACCCCTCTCCCCCTATAAGCTGCGGTGGAATAGTTCCTGTTTGGGCAGCAAATAGCCAAAAACGAGAACTATTCCACCGCAAGTTCGTGTGGGAACGCGAAATGCCCTACAGTCCGTATTTCACGACGACACGGTTAATGCGACGACACCAAGGCTTGTACAAGGCGGCCAAAAACACGCAGGTCGCAAGGCCGTGCGTAATATCGAACGGTACGGCAGTGGCAAGACGCGCCACGGCACCCGCCCAAGTAAGCGGCTGTACAAAACCGATAATGTCGTACGCGTTGATCACCACGCCGTACAGCAGACCCGAAGCAAAGCCGTACGCCATCAGCGCCGGCATGCGCACGGTTCCATCCGCACGGTCGAACGCACCGGCATGCGCCAGCGCACCGCCAACGTATCCCACGAGCCCCCAGGCATACATCTGCCATGGCGTCCACATGCCCTGCCCAAAAAAGAAATTGCTGGTCAGTGCTGCCAACGCGCCGACCATGAAGCCGTTGCGACGCTCGAGCGTCGCCCCGGCGATGATGGCGATGGCGCTCACGGGTTTAAAGTCGGGAATGGGGCCGAACAAGATGCGGCCCGCCGCAGCCAGCGCCGCCAACACCAGCGTGGGCATAATCTGGCGCAGGCCCGGTCGCGACGCCTCGTAGCCTGCAAAGAACAGCGCGAGCACGAGCGCCACCACAATCAGCATGGCAAGTGCTGCCTGCTCAATGCCCGCCAGCAATGCTGCGGCCATTACCGCCGGCACCGCCAACAACAGCGGAATCTCCAGTTTTACAAGTAGGCGCGAGCCGCGATAATCCGCCATTCCATCACGCCCTATAAAACACGTTGTCGGCAAAGAAGTCGGCCGGGGGCTCCACGCAGGCAATCTCGCCGTCAAACATCATGGCGACGTCGTCGGCTACCTGCTCGGCAAAGTCCAAATCGTGCGTAGCCATGATGACGGTGCCGCCAGCCTTCGCATGGTCACGCAAGGCACGGGCGATGATGCGACGGCTGGCCAGGTCCAAACCCTTGGTGGGCTCATCGAGCAATAGCAGCTCGGGGCCAATCAACAGAAGCTTTGCCAACGCAAGCAGCTGGCGTTGACCGCCCGAAAGATCGTACGGGTGACGCGCCTCCAAGCCCGCCAGACCCAGGCGCGCTGTCTGCTCCCGTGCTGCGGCCTCGTCATATCCGCAGGTCGAGGCCCATTCCATCAGCTCGTCGCGCACCGTCTCGGTAACCAGCAGGGCCTTGGGGTTCTGCGGCAGCAGCGCAGCCGAGGCCGCCCCGCGCACCATGCGACCACGCTGCAGCTTGGCAGTCTTGGCCAGCACCGAAAGCATCGTCGACTTGCCGCAGCCGTTACCGCCCACAACCGCATGCACCGCGCCAGCCGAAAACGACGCATCGAGCCCGCGCAGCACCCAGCCGGACGCTCGATCGTAGCGAAACCAGCCTTCCGACAGGGTGGTAGCCGACCCGCCGTGCATTTTTTGGAGTATTCTGCTTCCATCCGTGCGCGAGAAGGCTTCCGAGCCGTTCTCGAGCGACGTTTGCGCCACAAATTCGGACGATTTGTCCAATTCCGAACTTTTTTTCGCGCTCGATACGTCCCCGGGCGGCTCCAGAGAGCCCAAATTGTCCTCACGCCTGCTGAATACTCCTTTATTTGCACATCGGATGGCACCCCACCCCAACATGTCATCGGAAAACAGCGATTCTCGGCATCCCAAAGAAGCCATATCCGCCACCTCGCGCACGCGACCGTCCTCAATCCGGTACGCACACGTCGCATACTCGAGCATCGGACGCGGCTGGTGCGTTGCCACGACCACCGTGCAGCCCAGCTCGCGATTCACACGAAACAGTGCGTGCAGAAAATTCTTCTCCGCAACCGGATCAAGCTGAGACGTGGGCTCGTCGAGCAGCAGCACGCGCGGGCGCAACGCCAGCACAGCTGCCAGCGACAGCAGCTGCTTGCGTCCGCCCGAAAGCGTATCGGTATCGCGGTGGAGCCAATCTTCCAGCCCAAAGAAATAGCTGGTCTCAGCTACGCGACGGCGCATCTCATCACGCGCTAGCCCCAAGTTTTCCAGGCCAAACGCCATCTCGTGCCACACGGTTTCGCACACGATCTGGTTCTCGGGATCCTGGAACACATAGCCCACGCGCTCCGCCGATGCCCGCACATCCATGTCGGCGACGTTCTCGCCCAGCACGCGCAGTTCGCCAGTGCGCTCGCCCGCCGGAGCGATCTCGGGTTTGAGCAGCGACAGCAGCGTCGACTTACCCGATCCGGTACCGCCAACAAGCAGCGCAAATGCACCTTGGGAAACAGACCAGTCGAGCCCCTCGAGCACCGCAGCATCAGCCCCGGGGTAGGTAAAGCTCAGGCCCCGTACCTCAATCGCAGGCACATCGGAGCCGCACGCCTCGCCCGTTACCGAGCAGCTATCCAACCGAGCCATCAGCCAAACCTCTTCTCATCACTCGCGTGCAACGCGCAAGGCAGCACCATCCAGGCAGCGTACACAACATAGCCCGGCCACGGCGCCGGCACCGAGAGCTGCGGATAAAACGAATACTGCATCGTCGCGGTCCACGCCACTGCCGCCGTGGCCACGCCAAACAGCGCAAGCCCAACCAGCGCAGCAACGTCGCTGCGCCCCAGCCGATACCGCGCGTACGTCGTGCGCCGTGGGACGGCACCCCATCCGCGCGAGCGCATGGCGTCCGCGCGCTCCAGCGAGTCTTCCATGCCCCAGCCCATCAGCCCGCTCGAGGCACGAAGCCGCGAGCGCACGGGGTCGGCCGGCGCGCGACCCGGCACATCAATCGCGTCCTGCACCGCCAACACGGTGCGACCACGACGCAAAAACTGCGGGATAAGCCGCATGCACATCGAAATCATGAGAGCAATCACCGGTGCGGCGTTGCCCAGCAGCGCAAGCACCTTGTCGTAGCCGAGCATCGACGCCGCGGCCTCAAACCACAGCACGCTCGCCACAAACAGCCCGCCCATGCACAAGCCATAGACCATGCTCTCCAAATACACCGCGCGCATGCCCATGCGGAACAGCTCCGTCGAGCCCGAGGCGCTAAACAGCGGGTTGAGCACTGCGATGATCAAAATCACCGGCAGCTGCCAGCGCAGCGCCCCCAGCGTGCGGGCGGCGCCGCGGGTCGCAAAGCCGTACGCCAGCCCGCCCACAAGCGACAGGGCGATCAGCACCGGCTGCATCGAGAACATGGTGAGCCCCAGCGTCAGCACCATATAGAGCGCCGGCACTGCCGGATGCGACATCGTAAACGCCGCGACGGGCTCGCCGCCCGACCCCTCTCGCATGTTGTCCACGGGCACCTCCGCCCCCCTCGCTCAAATGCCAACGCCATGGCATAGCCACGACCACCAGCAACCAGCGCAAACGCCGCCGCGTCCGCGCGGTCGCAATACCCCGCGACCCAATCGTTACGCGCTCATCATATGCCTGCGGTATCATATTGCGCCGTGTATCGTTTCCAAACACACGTCTCTATAACGTAACAGGAGATCACATGGACGCAACCGCAATTATCCTCGCCGCCGGCGAGGGCACCCGCATGAAGTCGAACCACTGCAAGGTTTCGCACAAGATCCTGGGCAAGCCCATGGTCCAGTGGATCGTCGACGCCACTATCAAGGCCGGCTGCAGCCGCGTCGTGGTCGTCATCGGCAGCCACGCCGACGAGATGCGCGCCCTTATCGATGGCGCCTACGCCAACAGCGCCACCAAAGTCGAGTGCGTCGAGCAGACCGAGCGCCTGGGCACCGGCCATGCCGTCAAGGTCGCGCTCGAGGCCTGCGGCATCACGCAAGGCCCCGTCGTCGTGCTCAACGGCGACCTGCCGCTCATCACCGCCGACACCGTCGCCAAGTTCGCGCAGACCGTCGCCACCGGCGAGCTCGCCTGCACCGTCATGACCATGACCCCGCCCGATCCTTTTGGCTACGGCCGTATCAAGCTCGGCGCCGATGATCAGATCGAGCGCATCATCGAGCAGAAGGACTGCACGCCCGAGCAGGCCGCCACGCTGCTGGAGTGCAACGCCGGCTGCTACGCCTTCGACGGCGCGCAGCTTGCCGCCCACATTAACGAGATCGGCAACGACAACGCGCAGTCCGAGTACTACCTGCCCGACATGCTCGAAATCCTCAAGGGTCACGGCCAGGTAGTCTCCATCTTCCACTGCGATGACCACCGCGACGGCCTGGGCGTCAACAGCCGCATCCAGCTCGCGCAGCTCACCGCCATCGCGCGCGACCGCATCAACGAGCACTGGATGGCCGAGGGCGTTACCTTCATCGACCCCACGCAGGCCTGGATCGGCCCCGATGCCACCATCGGCCGCGACACCGTCGTGTGGCCGCAGACGCACCTGATCGGCCACGTCACCGTGGGCGAGGAGTGCCAGCTCGGCCCCAACAGCCGCCTCACCGACACCACCGTCGGCAGCGGCTGCATCATCGACGAGACCATCGCCATCGAGGCCGTCATCGAGAACGGCGTCGACTGCGGCCCGCGCGCCTACCTGCGCCCGGGTACCCATATGCTCGACGGCTCCAAGGCCGGCACGCACGTGGAGATCAAGAAGTCCACGATCGGCGAGGGCTCCAAGGTGCCGCACCTGTCCTACATCGGCGACACCACCATGGGCTCCGGCGTCAACGTGGGCGCGGGCTCCATCACCTGCAACTACGATGGCGTGCACAAGCACAAGACCGTCATCGGTAAGGACGCCTTCATCGGTTCCGACACCATGATGGTCGCGCCCGCTCAAATCGGCGACGGCGCGCTCGTGGCCGCCGGCTCCGTCATCACCGAGCCGGTCCCGGCTGACGCACTCGGCCTGGGCCGCGCCCGTCAGGTAAACATTGAGGGCTGGGCCGCCGATTATCGCCGCCGTCTGCACGAGGACGACGAGGTATAACGTTTTACCAAGCATCTAAGGAGCTGTTCCCATGGGGGCGGCTCCTTTTTCTATCGTGACCTGCGCAACCGGATGAGTGGTCGGTTCGTGTCCGTTGACGGTAAAGACGTTATCAAGACTCGATAAACCCCGCCGCGCGGTTACAATGCAACAAGGCATCTATATGGCATTCGATATAAAGGAGAAGGGTAATGCCGATTAATGATCCCGAGAAGTCGGAGAATATGCGCAAGTCCATCCGCGTGTATTCCGGTTCCTCCAACCGTCCCCTCGCTCAGAAGATCGCTGAGTACCTTGGGGTCGAGCTTTCGGGCCTTACGCTAAAGCAGTTCGCCAACGGTGAGATTTACGCCCGCTACGACGAGACCGTCCGCGGCGCCGACGTCTTCCTGATTCAGTCCGTGGCCGGCGGCAACGTCAACGACATGCTCATGGAGCTGCTCATCGCCACCGACGCTGCCAAGCGCGCATCCGCCCGCTCCATCACCGCCGTTATCACCCACTACGGCTATGCCCGCCAGGACCGCAAGGCCGGCCCGCGTGAGCCCATCACCGCCCGCCTCGTCGCCAATCTGCTCGAGCGCGCCGGCGTCAACCGCATCATCACCCTCGACCTGCACCAGGGCCAGATCCAGGGCTTCTTCGATATCCCGGTTAACCACCTGTCCGCACTGCCGCTGTTTGGCCAGTACTACAACGCCATGAACTTCGACACCGACAACCTGGTTGTCGTCTCCCCCGACGTGGGTCGTGCCAAGGCCGCCAAGAAGCTGTCCGACATGCTCGGCTGCGACCTGGCCATCGCCCACAAGGGCCGTCCGCGCCACAACGCCGCCGAGGTCATGGGCATCATCGGTGACATCAAGGGCAAGACCTGCGTCATCAACGACGACATGATCGACACCGCTGGCACCTTGTGCGCCAACGTCAAGGAGCTCAAGGCTATGGGCGCTGGCGACATCTACGTCTGCGCCACCCACGGCATCTTCTCCGGTCCGGCCATCGAGCGCCTGAACGACGCCCCGATCGTCGAGTGCGTCGTCACCGACGCCATTCCCGTCGAGGTCGGCGGCAAGATCAAGACCATCTCGGTCGCCGAGGAGTTCGCTCAGGCCATCTCCGCCGTTTACCACGAGGAGCCCGTCTCCACGCTCGTCGGCGGCGACTTCGCGCTGTAGTCGCTCGACCCTCGCATCCCTCCGGAAGCCCCGGACACACCTGCGGGGTTATCACGCGAACGTCCTCGCCGCTTTGCGGCTGCGGGATGTTCGCTTTGATAACCCCTCCCGGCGTGTCCGGGGCTTCCTGCTGTCTCGGGGCAGCTGTTTTCTGAAATGACTTTGCTGCAACCTTTCCTCGCCTTCGGCGGGCGTGGTAGCCTTTGTCGTTGACTGAACTTTTATGTGTAACGAAAGGACGAACATGGCAGCTGCACAGCCGCTCAAGATTCGCATGGTTGCCGGACTTGGCAACCCCGGCGATGAGTATGCCGAGACCCGCCACAACGCCGGCTTTAAGGCAATCGACGAGCTGGCCCGTCAGGCCGGCGTCACGTACTGGAAAAACCAGGCAGGCGCCGAGGTCGCGCTCATTAATATCAACGATGCCGAGGAAGAGAACGGCAAGCGCCAGATCGTGCTGGTCAAGCCGCAGTCGTATATGAATACCTCGGGTGGCCCCATCTCCAAGCTCTGCCGCGAGTACAAGATCAAGGCCGAGGAGCTACTCGTGATTCACGACGAGCTCGACATTCCCGCCGGCGACGTACGTGTTAAGGTGGGCGGCGGCCACGCCGGTCACAACGGCCTGCGTTCCATCATCGACAAGATGGGCAGCCGCGACTTTAGCCGTATCCGCACCGGCATCGGCAACCCTCCCGGCAAGATGGCCGTGGCAGACTACGTGCTCAAGCAGCTGCGCGCCCGCGAAGCCGAGGATTTCCAGGACACCTGCGCGCGCGCCGCAGATGCCGCCGGTCTGGCCATCGTCCACGGCGTAATCTACGCCCGCGATCACGTAAACGGCGCCGCTTCCGCCAACGGCAAGCACTAAAACCTACCATTTAGGGATGTTTATTTTGGCAGGTTTCATCTGCGGAAACGCCGCGGCGGCTACGTCGCAATAAACCCTGTGCCGCTATACATATGCAACGCTCCAAAGGGGGCCGGCCTCACCGAAGCGCGAGGCCGGCCCCCTTTGCCGTTTTGCCTGATAAAACCGACCAAAATAAACCTGTCCCTTTTTGGCAGGTCACTTTTCCCGCCTGTCAAAGATACACGTAAGCGACATTGCCATGAGGGTATAATTTGCACCGTATGTCTGCACAACGCCTGTGCGCGTACGGTTTTACTCGGGCTACCGTCCATTTCCGTGGAGGCACGGTTCGGCAGCCCTAACAAGAGAGGGGTTCTATGTATAAGATCCTGGAGAAGACGCAGTTCTCGGAGAAGGTGTTCAAGTTCCGCATCGAGGCGCCCGCAATCGCCAAGCATGCGCACGCTGGACAGTTCCTCATGGTTCGCGCCAACGAGACGGGCGAGCGCGTCCCGTTTACCCTGGCCGGCTGGAACGGTGACGAGGGCTGGGTCGAGTTCATCTTCATGGTGATCGGCAAGACCACCGAGATGCTTTCCACCTACGAGGCCGGCGAGTCGCTGCGCGACGTCGTGGGCCCGCTGGGCGTTCCCACCGAGATGGCCGAGGGCCCCTGCGCCGTCATTGGCGGCGGCGTCGGTCTGGCAATTGCCTTCCCGGTCGCCAAGCACCTGGTCGAGACCGGTCACGAGGTTCACGCCATCATGGGCGCCCGCACCAAGGATCTCCTGCTCATGGAGGACCAGTTCCGCGAGCTCCTCGACGAGGACCACATCCACATCACCACTGACGACGGCTCCTACGGCGAGCAGGGCGTTGTCACCGCTCCGCTGGAGCGTCTGCTGCAGGACAAGGCCGTGAGCCAGGTCTTCTGCGTCGGCCCCGTTCCGATGATGAAGTTCTCGACCCTCACCGCCCAGAAGTACGACACCCCCATCACCGCGTCGCTCAACCCCATCATGGTTGACGGCACCGGCATGTGCGGCTGCTGCCGCGTCGAGGTGGGCGGCGTGACCAAGTTTGCTTGCGTCGACGGCCCCGACTTCGATGCCACCCTGGTCGACTGGGATGACCTTCGTGCCCGCCAGGCCGCTTATCGTTCCGAAGAGGGCGCGTCCCTCAAGGCCTATGAGGAAAAGAGCTGCGCATGCCACTAGTTAACGGTCGTTTCGTTGCCGATATGAAGTCGCCCCGCACCCCCGATAACGAGGAGCCGGCTGCCGAACGCGCCTGCGACTTCCGCCCCGTCGACAAGGGCTTCACCGAGGAGATGGCGCTGGCCGAGGCCGAGCGCTGCCTCAACTGCAAGAAGCCGTTCTGTGTTGAGGGCTGCCCCGTCAACATCAACATCCCCCGCTTTATCGAGCAGATCCGCGCGAAGGACTTCGGCGGCGCTCTCGATACCATCCGCGAGGACTCCATGCTTCCCGCCATCTGCGGCCGCGTCTGCCCGCAGGAGAACCAGTGCGAGGGCAAGTGCATCCGTGGCAAGAAGTCCGAGCCCGTGGCCATCGGCCAGCTCGAGCGCTTCCTGGGTGACCGCCCCGAGCTCGCCTCCACGCCCAAGATGGCCCCCAAGAACGGCAAGAAGGTCGCCGTCGTCGGCTCCGGCCCGTCCGGCATCACCTGCGCCGGCGAGCTCGCCCGTAACGGCTTTGACGTTACCGTCTTTGAGGCCTTCTTCACCGGCGGCGGCGTGCTGGTCTACGGCATCCCCGAGTTCCGTCTGCCCAAGGCAGTCGTCAAGCGCGAGATTGACGGCCTAGAGGACATGGGCGTCAAGTTTGAGTACAACTCCGTCGTGGGCAACATGGCCACGGCCGAGGAGCTGTTCGAGCAGGGCTTCGACGCCATCTACGTGGCGACCGGCGCTGGCCTGCCCAAGTTCCTCAACGTCCCCGGCGAGAACCTGCCCAACGTCTTCTTCGCTAACGAGTACCTCACCCGCGTGAACCTGATGAAGGCCAACAAGTTCCCCGAGTACGACACTCCCACCAAACACGGCAAGAACGTCGTCGTCTTCGGTGGCGGCAACGTGGCTATGGACGCCGTCCGTACCGCCAAGCGTCTGGGCGCCGAGCACGCCATCATCGCCTACCGCCGTACCGAGGACGAGATGCCCTGCCGTCGCGCCGAGCTGCACCATGCTAAGGCCGAGGGCGTCGAGGTTCTGCCGCTCGTCTCCCCGCTCGAGTTTGTCGCTGGCGAGGACGGCTCCGTGTGCGCCGTCAAGGTCCAGAAGATGGAGCTCGGCGAGCCCGACGAGTCCGGCCGTCGTCGCCCGGTGCCCATCGAGGGCGCCATCGAGGAGATCCCCTGCGACGTCGCGATCTCGGCTATCGGCACCAACGCCAACCCCTTCGCAAAGAAGATCGGCGGCAAGATGGAGCTCAACAAGTGGGGCTACATCGTCGCCGACGAGGAGACCGGCCAGACCACCGATCCCCGCATCTGGGCCGGCGGCGACATCGTCACCGGTGCCGCTACGGTCATTCTGGCGATGGGCGCCGGCAAGAAGGCCGCCGCTTCCATCACCAAGAGCCTGCTGGGCGAGTAATCACCTACAGCACTAGCCACCAAACGGCAAAGTCCCCGTCGAGCATACGCCCGGCGGGGACTTTTTCTATACCGGCCGCCCGACCACCACGATGGGACAGGCACCTTTGTGGTGGTTTGGGACCTGGTCGGTCGTTTTGTCTCAATCTGTAACACCTGGAGCCTGTTGAGCCTCGCAGTTGTTACAGATCGAGATATTGCGCCAGCCGCCTCCTCTTTATCTCAATCTGTAACAGTTAGAGGCCAAATTCCTCGCTACGTGTTACAGATCGAGACATTAGATTGGCGGCCGAGCAGTTCATCTCAATCTGTAACATCTAGAGCCGTTTTGGGCAGCTTGGTGTTACAGATTGAGATCTTGCAAAAGCCGAGAATGGGCGTTGTCGCCAAAACCTAACGCTTGCGACGCTTGGTCGCGGCGATGCCGGCCGCGGCAACGGTTGCGCCGGCGGTGCCCAAGGCGGCGACCGTCATCGCGGTGGAGTCACCCGTGCTGGCGAGCTCCGTGCCGCCGGACTTCTTGCCGTTCTCGCCCTTACCCTTGGACTTGTTCGTCGTCACCGTGGTCGTCGTCGAAGTCGAACTGCCCGCAGGGACCCCGGCGCCACCAAAGCCGTCCGTACCGCCGCCCTGCTCGCCGTCGCCAGGCGTCGGGTCCGGCTCGGGCGTCGGCTCGGGATCGGGCGTCGGCTCAGGCGCCGCCTCATCGGTCACCGTAATCGTAATGTTCAGACGCTCGGAATACTCGCTGTACGACATGCCAGGGCGCTGTGCCGCAATGCGCACATACATGTTGCTATCGAGCGCAATGGGCTCGGTGTACTTTACACGGCCTTCGTCACGGCAGGGGCAGGTATCGTTGGTGGTGTACCAAATCGTCGCGCCATCCTCGGCAGAAAGCTCCAGCTTCGTGCCCTTGGGCACCGTAATGTAGTTCTCCTTGGGCGACCATGCACCAAACGTCGTCGCACCAATCGTCGCCACCGGTCGCGCCGGTCGCACTGCCTCGGCAGACACGCGAACGTCGACCTGCTTGGACAACGCCGTGCCGTCCACCGCCGCCGCCAACGTCGTCAAACCGGGCAGAGCACCATGCAGCACAAACGTCGCCGCGCCGTCCTCGCCCGTCACGGCCTGGGTGGCATCGACAGAGCAGATAGCCGAGGACTCCAGCCCAACACTAACCTTTGCGCCCGCAAACGGCTTGCCCGCCTTATCGGTCACGTGCGCCACCAGCTCAAAGTCACCGCCCTCAAGCATGGTCACGGCCTGCTCCACGTTGAGCTTGAGCTTGTCGGCACGAACGCCCACGACAAGCTCGCCACTTGCCCAGCGCGCCATGGCCGTGCCGGCGTAGTTGCGAGCACCGTCGAGCTCAAACGCCACCGTCGAGCCCGCCTCACACGCATCGGCATACCGAATACGCAGCACGCGCGACAGCGGCTTGCCATTGGGATCGTCCTGCTTGTCGAGCCACGCATACGTCACGTCGCCCAAGCCCTGCGCACACAATGCGGCCAGGGTATCGTCACTCGCATCCATATACTGCGCAAACTCAACCTCGACGCAATCGGTATAGGCATGGGCCGAAACCACCTCGGGCGCCGCCGTCGACACCAAGCCAATGTTCACCTCAGTCTGAATCGGCGGCACGCGCAGCCAAGCCGAACGCGCCTCCTCATACCCGTCCTTGGTCACGCGCACCTGATACCAGCCGGTCGGCGTATTCCAGTTGTACGCACCGTCCGCACCCGTTGCAAGCGGATTGTCCTGCTCATACTCCTCGGCATCCCAACGCACCGCATTGGTACCGGCCGCATCGTCGGCGCTCCACAGCTCAACCGTCGCGCCTTCAACCGTATTGGACAGTAGGCCCTCGTACACCACGCCCGCAGGGTCGGGTGCGGCCTTGGCAGCCACATTGCGATAACGCGCCTCGAAGATCGACTGCATCTTCTCGTCCGAGATCAAGCCGTCCTTGTTGGCCTTGTAGACCTCGGTATCGGTCAGCTCGCCCCAGTTGACCGTAATACGATTCTGGCACGCGCGCTCCACCTGCTCGCAGGCAACATCGTAGGCGCATTCGGCATTGGTCAGCTTAATCGCACGCTCCGAACCTACGCTGGTCGAAGCCGCGTCATAGGCAGCGCCCACCACGGTACCCGCCGAACCGGCCGTCAGCACGCCGGCGATTGTCATAATGGAACCCACCGCCACATCGGTGCTGTCGTGGCAGAGCTGGCGATACAGCAGGTCCTCAAACGCACGCGCCTTTTCCATGGCGTCGCGCAGCGCGTAAATGCACTTCCAGTCGTCCTCAGTCTTCTCGGGCTTGGCAAGCAAGCGCGTATGCTGAAGCTCATAGCCCTCGCGCTCGCCCTTCACCTTCTGCATACGGACATTCACGTTCTCCCAGTTCTTGCTGGCATCATTCACGCCGTAAATGCCGGTAAAGATGCCGATGCCCTGGGTCGCCGCGGGAAACGCCTGGCCGGCCGCCTTCCACGCATCGGTCTTAAAGACCTGTCCGAACATCTCGCACTCGATCTTATAGCTCTTGAGCGAACGGATCGTGCGGATGAGCTTCATATGGGCGCTCACGTCGCCGTTGCGCTTCCAGGCCATGAGCCATCCGCGCACCTTGGAGTTGTTGAGGCTATGGACCACATTCCAGTTGTCGTACAGGTCGTCCAGAATGTCGCACTGCATGGCGATCGAGTTAAACAGAAGCGCCTGGTTCTTGTTGTTATTGGAGTTCTCGATAAATTCCGACTCGATATAGGCCGTCTGCTCGCCATCGGGCGCGGCGACCTTAAAGCCCTTGACGGTATCGTCGTCGGCCGCCTTGTAGCTCAGCGAGCTGCCGAGCGCCTGGCCCAAATCGTTAAACCCGCTCGTCGACTGGCCGTTGTACTCACTGGCCTTAATGCCCGCACACTTGTTGAGCGCCGCAGCGGTTGCGTCATTCCAGCTTCCGTATTGGTTGAGCTGGCCGATACCCATCGACTGGCCCACCAGATCCTCGGCCTGCTGGGCAATAAACTCCGCTCGCGACGCATGGTCGACGAGTTCCTTGATGGCGGCCGCATCCGCAGCGTTCGAGCCCTGGGCCGCCGCGAGTTCCTGATACCAATCTTCGCTGGTACCATAAGCATCCTCAAAGATCATCTTGTCCACATTGACGCCATAGCTGTCGCCCTGCTGGGTCAGCAGCGCCGCCGACCCGCCGACCGCGGCCTTGAGCTCGGCCGCAAACTGCGCGGCCTCGTCGTTGCCAGCATCATCACCCTCGCCGTCGCTGGCGGCAGGGGCGCGGCGAGCCTTACGGGCAGCTCCACCTTGGGCTTCGTCCTCTTTACCGTCCTCGTCCTCCTCGGCAAATGCATCGGCGACCATCTGGTCAATCGCGTCGTTAAAGGCCTCGTCGACATCATTAAACGAGTTATCCATCATATACTCGTGCCACTGCTGCACAGCATTCGAGAACTCCTGCTGGCGCTCCTCGGCCGCGGCGGAATGCTTTTTGGCCGAAGCGTTGGCGTCAAAACTCAGCATGGTCATAAGCTGAGCATTGGAGATGCGGTAGGTCTGCGGCATAAAGATTTGCTCAAAGTTGCCGCAGTTCACATAGGTCGAGTCATTCGCCTTGTTAAACTCGTCGAGCAGCTTAAGGTAACCCTCGTCCACATACTCTGCGACATAGCGCACACGGGTGCCCTCGCGCGACTTTTGAGTCAGAGGAATCGTCACCGTCTTGCCATCCACGCAGTCCACGTACAGGTCGAGCGTGTCGGCGGCCTCTTCGTTTCCTACCTCGAGCGTGATATCGAACGTCCAGTAGGCGTTCTTCTTTTGCGGCAGATGATGGAAGGTCCACAGACTCTTGCCGGTGTCCTTGCCGTCCTTGACCAGGCTTTGCGTACCGCCACGATACGTCACATCAAAGTTCCAGACCGAAGCGCCCGGAACATAGCGCACATAATTGCGAGCCGTTACCTCGGCAGCAGCGGCGGCAGCAGCGGTCGAGCCCACGCGCGCTTCGAGCGTCACACGCTCGGCGGCAAGCGTATCCTGCGGCAGGTCGTATTCAATCCTGGCACGGCCGAGTTTATTGGTCTTGCCGGTGTACTTTGCGGCCGAGGCGCCCACGCCCACGGTAAGCTGCACGCTTTTTCCGGGCGCTGCGTATACGTAGGCCACATTGCCCAGTAGGCTGTGAACGTCGGTGCTGTCGACCTCGATGCGCGATCCGCTAACCTCGAGTGTGGCGCTTCCCAGCGGCAATGTCACCTCACCCAGCGTAATAAGCGGCGAGACGGCATAGATGCCCGCGGCCTTAGGCTTAAAGCGTACAAACACATCGGCGCCCATGCCCTTCCTCATATCGAGAACGAGGTTGTCGCCCTCCCAAGTTGTGCCAGCCCACATGGCATCGGAGCTGGCGCCGGCTTCGCGAGCGCCTGCGGACACATCCTCGACGGCATCCTTGGCCAGCGGAATCTCAATCTTGGCAGCTTGGCTGTCCTTGAGCTCGTAATGAATGCGCAGCTCGGTCTCCACGCCAACGACCGCGAACGAATCAGCGATAACCGAGCCCGCCGTCAGCCCGCGCTCGACACGATACGTCTCCACGTCAAACGCGGGAACGTCGAGCGTCACGTCGAGCTGTTTGCCGTCCTCAATCTTCACCTGCTTTTGCGCGATATGCTTACCCACGGTCAGCCCTAGGCGGCTAAACGTGGAATAGCTCGTCGCTTGGATGTCGTAGCTCGTCTTGTTAAAGGCGACGATGGTGTACGAACCGACCTTAAGGCGCGGCGTCTCGGCCTTCATGATAGGCGTGGTGCCATCGTCTTCGTAACCCATCAGATAGGTGACGCCGTCGGCGACCAGCTTGCCGTCGGACGTACGGAACACCAGCACGCGGTTGGCTCCCTGGTAGTCGCCCTTGGTCGTGACCGTCGCCGTGCCCCAAGGCTTCAAGTCGATATCGACCTTGCCGGCCGAAGGCTTCACCGTCGCCGTCGCCCCACCCAGCTTGAGGCTGTCTTTGGGCTCGAGCGTTATCTCCAGATCCTGGTCCGCGTCGGCAATGGCCTGCGACACCACGAGCGCTGTACCCTGGATACGGTAGTCGTTTTCCTTGTCGCCCTTGGCAGGTTTGAGCGTCTTGCCGCCGCTCTTCACCGTCAGATCGATGTTATCGAGACTATCGAGCTCAATGCGTTCGGTCTTATCCTGGCCTGCGACCGGTTCGAGATAGGCCACATTAAGTTCAATCGCGCGCGAAGCCGGAATCTTGGTAAAGTCCTCCGCCTTAATCTCTCCGATATTCCATGTGCCCGTCATCTGGTCGCCCGGGCGCGCCAGCACCATGTCATAGTAACCGCTGAGCGAAATGCGCAGGGTGGCTGCTGTCTTGGAGAGAGCGTCCGCTGTAAAGCTGCCGTCATCGCCAACCAGCAACGGCGTGGACTGCCCCGCCTGCACGAGCACGGCCGCCGCGCCCTGGGGAAGTTTGCCCGTGATCTGGGCGGCCTCGCCCATCCACTCAAACGTGTAGGCAGGCTTCGAGGAATCGACGGAGTCCTTGCGATCGGCCACGGCATCGGCAAGCTTTTTGACCATCGAGGGGTTGCCAGTCGAATCGGTCGCATAGGCATAGATGGTCTGGCCTTCACTAAAGGGAATCGCATACGTTACGCCATCGATTGTCACGCGCTCATTATAGTCGCCCGGATAGCCCGCCTCACCAAACTGAAGATCGGGGTTCATCACGCGCAGGGCAACGGCATTATGGTTCGTCTCGTTTCCGTATCTCGTGTTCTCAAAAGCTCCCCACTCTATCATTTCCACGCTTTTGGGTAGCACAATCTCTTTGCCGGCAATCGCAGGATCAAGAGAGGCGAACGCGTGCGCTCCGATATATTTAACGCCGTCGCCGATCGTCACCGACGACACATGCGAGCACCCGTCAAAGGCATTGCGCTCAATCCGCTCCACCGTGCCCGGCACATTGATCTGCGTAAAGGTGAGCACTGTTGTGTCCGAGACATAGAACTGTGGCACGCCGCAATAGGCGAATGCAAGATAGTCGATAGTTTTGACCGAAGGCGGCAGCGTTGCCACCACCTTGTCGTCAAGTTGTTCACATTCCTTAAAGGCCTGCTCGGGAATCGTGGTAAAGGCCGCGTTGTTGGGCCAGGTTACCGTTTGGAGCGTCTTGCTTTTGTAGAATGCATAGCTCTTGAGCTCCTCGACCGAATCGGGCAGTGCGATCTCTTTGATGCTGCTGCCGCCCAAGCCTCCAACCGAGCGGACATGCGAATTAGGGGCGAAGGTGATCGATGTGAGCTCAGCGCTTCCCATACCCGTAAGGCTTACGACATTTTTGTCGTCGATGGTCGAGGGCACCTCCAACGTGGTAATGCCCGCGTCGCCATACTCGATAGAAATTTCGTTGGTGAGGCTATCAATCGAGAAGTAGTACTGCGCGGGGGTCTGCTCGCCGGCCACGTAGCCATCGTCGTATTCGTCCTTTACGCCCGTGGCGCCCTTCGAGGTCATCCAGAGCCCAAGATCCTCATTCCAGGTTGCTTCGGCTTCGGCGGTCTCCTCTTGCTTCTGCTGCTCGGCGAGTTCCTTACCCTCGACAAGATCGGTGGCGAGCGTAACCACGGGCGTGCTCTCGGTCTGCCCGGCGCCCGTCAGGCCCGCCGCCGATGCAATCTCGGAGGCCGGGGGCGTAGGGGTGTCATCGGCATCGAGCACTGTGGGGTCGGCAGCGCCGGCATCAGCCGCGAGGTCGGCGGAAGCCGAGCCTGACGTTTGGGCGTCAGCCGAATCGGCGGGAGCGGCGTCGGCTACTTGGCCGTTATCCGTCTGCACAAAAGCGCCGTCGGTGGTGAGGGTCTCGGCAAACGCGCCCGCGGGCAACGAACCCGTCACCATGGTGAGGGTCACCGCGGCAACGGTCAGGCGGCGGCAAAGCGCTCGAACAGTGGTCCACCTCATGGTCGTTCCTTTCCTGCAAACCTAAAGTCATCCAGCGTTATCGTCGTCCAAAAACAAAGCGAACGGTAGGTTCATATATACGAACCTACCGTTCTACCTGCGCAAACCACCGCAAAGGGGACAGGCACCTTTGCGGTGGTTCTGGACTCGGCCGGTCGGTTTGTCTCGATCTGTAACAGTTAGAGGTCAAATTCCCCACTTGGTGTTACAGATCGAGACATTAGATTGGCGGCCATTCGGTTCATCTCAATCTGTAACATCTAGAGCCGTTTTGGGCAGTTTGGTGTTACAGATTGAGATTTTGCTGAGGCCGAGAACGAGAGCCGTCACCCAGCTCTAATGCTTGCGGCGCTTGGTCGCGGCGATGCCTGCGGCGGCAACGGTTGCGCCGGCGATGCCCAGGGCGGTGACCGTCATCGCGGTGGTGTCGCCCGTGGCGGCCAGGACGGCGGCGGACTTTTTGGACGGCGTGGTTTTCTCAACCGTCTTGGTCATGGCGGTTGTCGCGACCGGCTTTGTCGCGGGCTTCACCCCAGGCTGCGGCGTCGGCTTGGGATCCGGACTAGGCTGCGGATCGGGAGTCGGCGTGGCCTCGGGCGTAAAGGTCAGATCGGTGTTGAGCCACAGGGTGTAGATCCAGCCGCTGTCCTCATCGGATACGCTATCCGCGACCTGGTAGCCGCACTCCTGGCCGTTGATCACCAGCTTGGTGTCGGGCGTAAAGTAGAAGCCACGCGCGGACTTGAGGTAGATACCGTAGCGATAGGTCACGCCGGGCTTAAAGATGTCGATGTGATTCGTGATGTTCTGATCCCAGAACTTCTGAGAGTTCACTTCGCTACCATCGTTGCCCGTCCAGAACTCACACTGAGGAAGGGAGTTGGAGCCCGTCGGAACATTCGCCGTAAAGACCGGCTTATCGCCCGCCTTAAAGGTGGTCGTGGCGCCGTTGATCTCGATAACGTCAATGGCCCGCCATTCGTCGATCGGCTGCTCGCACAGCATATTGTCAGCGTTTGGCGCGAAGACGCCGTTGACGGTCTTGATGTGGTGCGCCCAATGACCGTTGACGTTCATTTCGCAGTCATCAGCCACGGTATTGTCGCCCTTGAGCCTCAGCTCAACGGAGTACATGTAGAACTTTCCCTCTTCGAAGTGGTCAATCTTCTTCATGCCCGGCGTGTACTTTGCGGGGTCGGAATACCAGAAGGCAACGGGCTTGAGCTCCGCAGGGTCGCTGCCATCCATCTCTTCCCAGCACTCATAGGCGATCTCATACTTATCGGCATCGGCGGCAGGAATCGTCGCGGTCGCACGCGGCGCCTCGCCGGGCGCGTAGTCGGTCTTCACGTCGTTGACGTCCAGGTTATGGAGGGCTTCGTTTTCTGACGCAACGAGCGTAATTTCGCTATTGATGGCGTAGCGGAGGTAATAATCGTACCTGGTTTCGTTGAGGATAGTCGAGCTGCCTTCATAGTCAGTTCCGGTATACTCCAGTGCCGTGCCAATATAGAGAGCCTCATTGCGCGCGAGTCGATACGAGCCGCCTGCCGCGCCACCCGTAAAGGTCAGCGTCAGCCTCATGTGATCGCCAACAGGCTCAAAGTGAGCCGTCACATCGGACATAGATGTGTCCTGGACTTCAGCCAGAGTGCCCGAAACAGCATCGGCCCGGTAGTACTTGGTTTCGACAAGTTCGCAGGGCGGCTCATCCGGCATGCCGCCCTCAACATCGGGAAAATCATAGGTATACGACTGGCCCTTTTCGAGTGTGACATTGCTCGGAAGCGCGCAGTCCGTGTAGCGGGGAACCACGGTCGTATTGACCCTAACGTCGCTGCCGCCAACAACATCGGTCACACCGCAGGGCATGATGGCGTTGCTCGCTGGCATGGCGGCGTCGTCGTCGCCAGAAGCGTTTTGCCCAGCGAGCGCAGCACCGCTAGACTCATTGACGGCATCGGCTGGGATTGTCTGCTGAGGCTCAACGGTGACTTGCGCCGCCGGAGCAGCATCGATTGCAGGCGCGGTCGAAGCAGCTGGTGCGGTCGTTGCAGCCGCATCCTCCGCAACTGCCGGCGTCACCGGAGCCGCGGCAACCTCGTCCGTCCCAGCGGCGGAATCGGCGCATTCCGTCGCCAGCGCCACGCTCGGCAGCAGCAACTGGCCGACCATAAGCGCGCACGCGCCAGCGCAAGCGATTTTGGCACCCACACAACGCCAGGTACCGTGAGCCAGCGAGCAGGTACGCTCGCGCTGGGTTTGCTTTTCAAAGTGGCTTCCGTACATAACGGCCTCCTTGGTCGTAGGGGCATACCACCGCAAAGGCGCCTGTCCCCTTTGCGGTGGTTCCGTACCACCAAGATGCGCCAAATGACTCCGTACGCCTAGGTTCATAGATGCGAACCTAGGCCTCTACCTGCGGTTTAATTCAATATGATTTCGCCATCGCCACACGCGTCCCGGGAACGCTACAATCGAGGACACGATTATTCGTCCACCCAAAGGACCGTTCTTGAACCTGAGTAAGCCTAAAATCAACGCGCTTCTGGCACTCGCGCTCTTTACCTTTGTCTTTCTTGCCGCCGAGTTTCGCTTCGACATCAATGTCGGGTTGCTCGCCGGTGCCGAACGCGTTGTGCTCGCACAAGGCTTTATCCTGGGCGCCAGCGTACTCGGCTTTATCGGATACGCATCGCTGCTCGGGCTCGCACAGCGTAAAGGCCAGCCCCAGGCAGCCGTCAACGCCGCCGTTCCCATCGCCATCCTGGGATTGACCCAGATCCAGTTCCCCACGGGTCCGCTTGCCCTCGAGATTCTGGGGTGCATTGCATTCCTTGGGCTCGGCCTGCTGGGCGCCGCCGCGCATCGTGCCTTTGCGCTGGCATTCCAAGACGACCCCAAGCTCGCAACCGGCGCGGGGGCGGCCTATGCCGCGGGCATCCTGATGCAGTTCGCCATCAACCTGCTCAATTGCGGCGGCATCGCAGAGCTCATCGTCCTTGGCACAGCGACGATCGCCATCTCCGCCCTCAGCGCTGTTCCGCAAGAGATCGCCGAGAGCCCGAACTCCCGTATCAATCCCTTTGTCGAACCTTCGCATGCCCTCGCCAAACAGGCATGCTGGAGCATCGTGCTCGTCATGGTTCTTGCCTGCTTGTTCTCGACCCTCGACAACGTGGTCACGCTCTCCAACGCCCACGGCACCATTGCCGTACAAACATGGCCGCGCCTCTTTTTGGCGGCGAGCGGCCTTGCTGCCGGTCTTATTTTTGATCTTGCCGAGCGCCGATACATGGGGCTTGTCATGCTCGGCATTGCCGTGCTCTCGACCATTTCCATCCTGGCCGTCGAGGCCGGTGCCGATCCCAACCTGGGCCTTGTCGTGTTTTACCTGAGCTCGGGCTTTTTTGTCACGTTCTTTACCGCCACCTTTACACAGCTGGCACCGCGCATGCACGTGCCCGCCTTCTGGGCCGGCATGGGCCGTGCGGCCAATAACGTGTGCGCGTTCACCACGTCGGGCGTCTCGCTTGCTCTCGTGACCTCGGATAACGTTGCCCTCATTATGATCGGCGCGCTCGTTTTGCTCGTCGCCGCCTGTGCGGCATTCGTGGCAGCCGGCTTGTTCCGCCTGCCCCAAACCGAGCAGGAGCGCGAGCGCGAACAGCTGGCAGAAGAAGCACTCGCCGCCCCCACCATCGAGGAGCAGCGTCAGGCCTTCATCGCCAACCACGCTCTCACCCCGCGCGAAGTCGATGTGCTCATAGCCGTGACCCAGGACGAACGCCCGCTCAAGCAGGTCGCCGAGGAGCTCGGTATCTCGATGCGCATGGTCCAGCGCCACCTGAGCTCCATCTACCAAAAGACCGACACGCAGACGCGCGCCGGTCTCACCAAAATCTTCCCCTCAGCTTAAAACAAAAGCCACCACAAAGGCCCCCTTTGCGGTGGTTTGAGCGGAGCAGAAGGCCACTCTGCCAGTTTGTCTCAGTCTGTAACAGATAGGCCCCTAAAAGCAGGCTTATTGTTACAGATCGAGACAGTAAAGGGACACGAAGCGATCCTTCGCAGCAACGACCCTCTAGTAAAGCGATGCGACATATCGGCCAAAGCCTGGCAATGCAAACTCAAAACGTCCTTGTAGAGGCTCTTCAATTACCCCAGCCTCTACCAGACGCTTTTTATACGTTGAAATCGAACCGGAACTCTTCTTAAGCCTCGCTGCCAGCTCTTGCCTGGTCGTCGTCCCAACCGGATTCATTGCACGAAGAAATTCAAGGTCCCCTCGTGAAAGTTCCGCCGCTGTTGAAGCGAAAACTCGCGATTCCAGCTCCTCTTGCGCAAGTTTCGCGCCTCGTTCGACATCCTCAATAGAAACCTCGGAGGCTTGGCGCGAAGCATTCCATGCCCGATACCCCACCAACTGGAACATAAATGGAAAGCCATCGATCGCCTTGGCAGCGAGGTCGATCGCCTCATCAGAAATCGTCTTGCCGCCGTCCTCAATCGTTAGTCGAAACGCTTCTTTTACCTCAGTCGGTGAAATTGATCCCAGCGAATGTTGAGCCGCGCGACGAAGAAACGATGTCGATTTCCCCGTCAGCAGCGCCAGCACGCGAAACGGCAGCCCCGCCATAAGCAAAGCTACCTTTTTATTCTCGCTTACAAAGTGCTGGTAGGTAGTAACAAGCTCCGTCATTTGCGCAAACGATGCATCCACTTCGTCAACGGCGATAAGCACCCCGGTGTCAGTCGCTTCAAGCTGAGCAAACAAAGCGTTCATCTTAGTACGCCAGTTAGCGCCCTCAAATTCAACATCGATGTTTTCCCAGCTCATGCTTCCTACGGAGGCAATGCCGACACTGTTCACACGCCTAGAAGCGGGCTTTTCGATCAGATGGGCGGCTGATTCGTTGAGGCGCTGCAAAATGTCTTCGAGCATCCCCTCCGAGGCCGTCACATTCGCTGTAATCCAGCCCTCTTGCTGGGCGCGGTACGACAGATATGCCAAAAGCGCCGTTTTACCTGTACCACGCGCACCATAGAAAACCGAGCAAAGATTGGGATCGGAGTCGTCATTTTCAAACGCCAGCACCATATCATCGATGATTTGCTCACGGCCGGCCATATACGCCGGTACACGTCCGAACATCGGCGTGAATGGATTTGCCTGCCTGTACGCCGTCGGTGCCGCCATAAAGCCTCCCTTTAACTCATATAACTTAATTATGCCCCTACTATCTATAATTTATTTGAGTATCTTTGAGCTTTTTGAGCATCCTTGAGTTCTTTGAGCGATCGGCCCCGGCAGAACCAGTTGACTTTCTCTACCTAAAACAAAAACCACCACAAAGGTGCTGTCCCCTTTGCGGTGGTTTTGGTCGGCTAGCCTTCGAGCTGCGCTACCTTGTAGCGGTAGGCAGCGGCGATGACGTCTTTACAACCCTCGCGGCCCAGCTTGGCGCGGTTGACGACGATGTCTTTACCGCTCGTCATCTTCCACTTTCCGGCGCTGTAGCGCTTATAGAACGCCTCGCGCGCCTTCTGCTGTTGCTTGACCAGCTTGGCGCCCTTCTTTTTGTTAAGGCCGCGCTTTTTGCGCACGATCTCGACGCGGTCCTCAAAGGGTGCGGTCACCAGCACGGCAATGTGGTTGGGGTTGTTACGCAGCAGGTAATCGGACAGGCGGCCCTCGATAATGCAGCTCTCGGTCTCGCCCAGATCCAAAATCACCTGGCTCATCTTTTGGAACAGCTTGTCCGAGTACGAACGCGCATCGTAGCGGTCGGGCAGAAACGCCATGTTTTCCACGGCCAGGCGCTCGTCGTAGGCAGCCATCTTGTCGAGCGACTCGCCCGCGCGCAGCGACGCACGCACCAGCAGCTCGTTATCGTACAGCGGAATCCCCAACTCGTCGGCAAGCATGCGACCAATCTCGTGGCCCTCGGCGCCAAAGTCGCGCGCGATGGTAATGACCACAGGATTCTTCTTATTCTCCAGATCGCTCATCGCGATTCCTTTCTAACAAATGAGAAATAGGCGATTCCTGATTCCCATTTTGTCACTTACGACCGTCCTGGTTTCCCAAGTGCGGCAGATTGCCCCGAAAGAGGAGCGCCGCGTACTAAATGTACGCAAGCGACGATTGAGGGGCAAGGTGCCGTGCTTGGGAAAGCCAGGCTATGCGGCTACGATACGGCGCTGGTAGGCGCGGACCAGCAGCGAGATACCAAAGTTGAGCACAAAGTACATCGCAAACACCAGGCCGTAGAGCATAAGCACCTGCGACAGGTCGATCGCATGGGCCATCACGACATTTGCCGTGTACATGAGCTCGGCCACGTTAATGCCCGAAAGATACGAGCTGTCCTTAATGACGGTCGTGCACTGGCTAAACAGCGCTGGGATGATCGTCTTAAACGTCTGCGGCAGAATGATGTAGCGCATGGTGGCAAAGAAGCCAAAGCCCTGGCTCTGCGCTGCCTCAAACTGGCCGCGCGGAATCGAGTTGAGACCGCCGCGCACGATCTCGGCCATAACGGCGCTGGTAAACAGCGTAAAGGCAATCGTCGAGATAACGATGTCCAGGCCCTGCACCGTAAAGTAGATAAACAGGATCCACAGCAGGTTTGGCGTGCAGCGGAACAGCTCAATATAGGCGCTCACCAAAATGCGGAACGGACGGGGCGCATAGCTCTTAACAAGCGCCAGCACCGTACCGAAGATGAGCGAGAAGAAAATCGACAGGGCCGAGATCTCGATGGTCTTAACAAAGCCGCCCCAAATGTAGAGCAGATTGGTCGCGTTGAAGATTTCCATGCGCTAAGCCTCCTCTACGTTGTCGAGTCCCAGCTCGGCCAGACTCACGCCGCGCGGACGCTCCTTGGAGCGACGCTCGAGCCACTGCACCAGCATGGCAAGCGGAAAGCAGATAATAAAGTACATAAGACAGCAGACGATGTACCCCTGCAGGTAGCCGTACAGGCTTACGAAGTTATCCGAGCGGTACATAAGATCGCCGCCAGCCACGAGTGCCAGTACCGAGGTGTTCTTGACCAGGTTGAGCGCCTGGTTGCACAGCGGGGGCAGGATGATCTTGAACGTCTGAGGCAGCACGATGTACCAGTAGGCCTGCGCGCGCGTAAAGCCTTGGCTCTGAGCCGCCTCCATCTGGCCGCGCGGAACGGCCTCGATACCGGTGCGGATGACCTCCGAGATGTAGGCCGCGTGATACAGGCCCACGCCCAAAAAGCCCAGCACAAACGGAGCGATACGCACCGGCTGGTCGGCGCCGGTAATAGCCTGCAAAAACTGCGGGCCGGCCATGTACATAAAGAGCACCTGCACGGGCAGCGGGGTGTTCTGATAGAACTCCACGTACACACGGCTGATGCCGCGCAGCACGCGCGAGCGGGTGGTCGAGAACACGCCCAGCAGCGTGCCCAGTGCCAGCGACAGCAGCAAGCCCGCAACGACCACCTGCAGCGTCACACCAAAGCCCTCCCAGAAGGGCCCCATGTTTTGGAATGTCGTCGACCAGCGGTCGGCGTCAAACAATCCTTCGAGCATTTGATTCCTTCCTTGGACGAGCGCTTACACAAGACCCCAGGTCTTGACCTCTTTGTCGAGCCAGCCGTCGGCCAGGCGATCGCAGACCACCTGATCGACCACGGCCGAAAGGTCGCAACCCTTCTTGGTCGCCACGCCGTAGCCCTGCTCGCCAAACTTGACCTCGGGCTGCAGCAGCTCGACGGTCTCGTTCATGTAACCAGCAAGCGTGGAGCGGTCCATGGCAAAGACGTCGATGTTGCCGGCGTCGAGCGAACTCTTGATGATGGGGTAACCGCTAAAGGCCCTAAATTCGGGCTCGCAGCTAAAGCCGTTGTCCTTGATCATCTGCTCGATCAGGCCCTGCGTGGTGGCACCCTGGCTCACGCCAATGACCTTGCCGTCCAGGTCCTCAATCGAGGTAAAGCCCGAACGCTTCTTGACCATGAGTCCCACGTAGTCGGTGCGGTACGGCGTCGAGAAATCCCAGCTCTTCTTGCGCTCGTCGGTTATGGTGTAGGTCGCCGCGACCACGTCGAGTTGGCCGTTGTCGATCAGCGGGCCGCGCGTCTTGGGCGTTACGTCGGTAAACTCGACTAGCTCCTGGGCGCGAGCATCCTTGTAGCTCACACCAAAGACGGCAGCGGCGATCTGGTAGCACAAATCGACTTCCATGCCCTCAAAGCGGCCCTTGGCGGTGTCGTAATAGCCGTAACCGGGAACGTCCTTCTTAACGCCGGCATTCAGATGTCCACGCGACTTGATGGCCGCAAGCTTGGACCCCTTGTCGGAGCCCTCGCCGCTGGTGGAGTTGCCGCAACCGGTAAGCGCGGTCCCCGTCAGCGCGAGCATGCCGGCGCCAGCCAGCTGCAAAAAGTGACGGCGCGACACGGCCGCCCTCGTCATATCCGTCATGTCCATCACCGCGCCTAGTGCAGAATCTTGGACAGGAACTCGCGGCAGCGCGGGTTCTCGGGGTTATCGAAGAAGTGCTCGGGCGTGCCCTCCTCCAGGATGCGGCCGTCCTCCATAAAGATGACGCGGTCGGCCACCTGGCGCGCAAAGCCCATCTCGTGCGTCACGCAGATCATGGTGATGTCCTCCTGCGCGAGCTCAATCATAACGTCCAGAACTTCCTGAACCATCTCGGGATCGAGCGCCGAGGTCGGCTCGTCAAACAGGATGATGGGCTGCTTGGTGCACAGGGCGCGGGCGATGGCGATGCGCTGCTGCTGACCACCCGAGAGATTCTGCGGATACTCGCCGGCCTTATGCGCCATGCCGACGCGCTTGAGCGCGGCGATGGCGATCTCGGTCGCCTCCTCCTTGCTCTTCTTTTGCAGTTTGATGGGCGCGAGCGTCAGGTTGCCCAGCACCGTCATGTTGGGATACAGGTTGAACTGCTGAAACACCATGGAACTATACTTGCGAGCCATCTCCAGGTGGTTCTTCTTGGTAAGCGGCGTGCCGTCGATGATGACCTCGCCCGACGTAGGCTCTTCTAGGTAATCCACGCAGCGGATGAGCGTCGACTTGCCCGAACCGGACGGCCCGATCATTACGAGCTTCTCGCCGCGCTTAACGGTGAGATTGATGTCTTTGAGCACATGCAGGTCGCCAAAGTACTTGTTGAGATGCTTGATCTCGATCATGTCTGCCATGAATGTCCCTTCCCTGCGTTTACACGAGTTGAACTATTGTACGGAAAGAACCACGTTTCCGCAGCCCACACTACATTCCCGTAAAGAACCCGCAACCTTCCACCCACTCATTGGGGACAGGCTTAAATGAGTACCTGCTCATTGGGCACTCATTTAAGCCTGTCCCCAATGAGCGCCCAATGACCAGCCAGGGGAGGCGCCCTTCATCGGCCGACAAAAAAGGGCGCGACCGCAATGGTCACGCCCCTCAGCATCGGCTATGTGTCGGTCAGCCCTTAAGACAGCTTTGCTCCGACGATCTTTGCCGCGGCCGGCTTATCGAAGTTGCCGCCGGTGGCCTTGCCGAGTGCTCCCATGACCTGGCCCATCTGCTTCTTGGAAGTAGCGCCCAGCTCGGCGATAACCTGCTCGATCAGGGCCTCGAGCTCCTCGCCCGAAACCTGTGCGGGCAGCAGGCTCTCCAGAATCTTGACCTGCTCGGTCAGGTTGTCGGTACGCTCCTGGTCGGTGCCGGCCTTGATGGACATCTCCAACGTCTCGCTCGTCTGCTTGATCAGACGCTTGATCATGCTGTTGACGTCTTCCTCGGTCACATCGCGGCGCTCGTTAACCTCGATATTCTTCACCTCGGCCTTGACCTGGCGAATGATGGACAGGCGAACCTTGTCCTTGGCCTTCATGGCCGCGATCATTTCCTTCTGCAGCTCTTCGTTGGTCATCTGCAAATCCTCTCTGATAGCGTGGGCGGCACTCGCGCGAGCACCGCCCCATGATTACTCAGTCGTCGACGAATCGTCGGTCGAGCTCTTGGTGACGCCCTTCAGGCTCACGTTATAGGGTACGTCCTTGGGCATGGGGTTGACGGTAATGTCGGCGTCCTTCTTGTACTGCTCCAGCCACTCGCTGTATGCAGTGCTGGCCGCCTGCGTCTTCACCACATTAGAAACGTACTTCTTGATGTCCTTGGGTACTTGGTTGATGTCATCAACCTGATTATCGACATGGAAGTAGTCGGTGCACTTGATGATGTGGTAGCCATAGGTCGACTCGACGACTTCGCTCACGTCGCCCTTGTTGAGCCCCTCGAGCGCCGTCTGGTAGCTGTCGACGAAAGTGGTGAGCTTATCCCAGCCCACATCGCCCTTCTTCTCCTTGGAACCGGTGTCCTCGGAGTACTGCTCAACGGCGTCCTCAAAGCTCAGCTCACCGGAGTTGATCTTGTCCAGGCACTCCTGTGCCTTGGCCTTGGCGGCAGCCTTGTCCTCGTCGGAAGCGTCGGAATCAACCTTGATCAGGATGTTCGACGAGCGGCGGGCGTCGTTGTAGCTGGACAGGTTCTCGTTGATGTAATCGACAATCTCGCTGTCCTTGGGCTTGCTCGTGGGCGCGACGGCATCCTTGAGTTTCTGTTGCGCCAGACTCTCCTTGAGCGAGTCCTTGTAGGTGTCCTCGGTATAGCCGTAGGTCTTGAGGGTCTTCTTAAAGGCCTTGGCACCGCCTGCGCTCTTGCACGCGTCCTTCCAAGCCTTCTCGACCTCCTCGTCCGACACCGTCACGCCGTTCTCCTTCTGTGCCTGTTGAAGCAGAATCTGCTGCGTGTAGGAGTCGATGAGTTGCTTGCGGTACTTCTTGGGTGTGAGGTCGTTGTCAACCAGATACTGCGCCCAATCCTTATCCTTGGTGTAGCCGTAGGACGTGCGCATGCTCATGATCTGCTTGGTCACGGTGTCCTCGGTGAGGTTGGTGCCGTTGATAGTTGCAGCAACACCGCCGGTCAGCTTGTAGCCCGAGGTGTCCTCGGCCTGCGACATAAGGCCGGAGCACGCCATCGCCGAGACGGAAAGCAGCATCGCCAGCACGCCGATGACCACCAGGACGATCTTGACTGTCTTAGACACGTACGTCTTGCGCTGCTTCTTGCGAGAGCTGGAGGCAGCGCGGGCCTGCTGCTCGGGCGTCGGCGCGGCCTCGGAGTTCTTTTTCTTATTTGCCATAGTTGGCCTTTCGCATAACGAATCGAACAAACGCCATTGTGTCACAACGCGGACCCCGCGGCACACCTGGCACATGGGGGACAAGTTAATCTGCACCATTTTGGTGCAAAGGGGACAGCTCTGGCAGCCGGCACCTTAGAAGTGGCGGCGGATGGCGTCGACCATGCCCTGGGGCGTGGTCTGGCCGAGCACGTCGGCTGCGGCATCGGCGCCCATAAAGATGTTCATGAGTGCCTGCAGGGCCTCGACCTGGCCACCCGGCTCGGCAATACCCAAATTGATGACGATCTGCGCCGGCACCGGAGCGCCCATGCCAGCCATAGCGTTAAATGTCACGGGCGCGGCGGGCTTCACCACCGCGATATAGGGCTTGGCCACAAACCCCGGATCGGTATGCGGAATGGCAATGTTTGCCGCCGGCATGGCAAGACCCGTGGGATAGGCATCCTCGCGCGTGCGAACGGCGTCGAGCCAACCGGACGCAATGTAGCCACGCGGTGCAAGCTCGCCCTGGAGCCGCGCAAACACCTCATCCGGCGTCGCACACTCCCAATCAAAAAACACCAGCTCAGGCGTAAACAGCGCTTCGTTATCCGCCATGCGCTCACCTCTCTCATCTAGTCACCTGCGACGTTCTTGAATGGCCAGTCGTTAAAGAACGTCGCAGGTGACTACCAAAAACAAAAGGTGGCCACGCGCGCCTTGGCGCCAATGACCACCCTGACTACTCGGCTAAATTGTACTGTGCACCGCTAGCCGCGGGGTGCATCAATTGCGACCTTGCCGCTCTCCAGCACGTGGACACGGCCGTCGGCGAGCATCTGAACAACCTCGGGATACAGCACGTGCTCAATCGCGTGGATGTGCTCCTCGAGCGTGTCGACATCCCAACCTTCCTCGACAGCCAGCGCGCGCTGGGCGATGATGGGACCGTTGTCGTAGATCTCGTTGGCAAAATGCACGGTCACGCCAGTTACCTTGACGCCGCGCGCAAAGGCGTCGTCAATCGCATGCGCACCGGTAAAGCTCGGCAGCAGCGCCGGATGCAAGTTGACCACGCGGTTGGGAAACGCCGCCAGCAGCGGCATGTGCACCATGCGCATGTAGCCGGCCATGACCACATACTCGCAGCCGCGCTCGAGAAGCTCGTGCGCGATGATCTCGTCGGCGGCAATAGGGTCGGCATAGACATCCTTGGACAGTGTGAGCGTCTGGATGCCCGCGCGCTCAGCGCGCTGCAAACCCTTAGCCGAAGGACGGCTCGACACCACAAGCTCAATCGAAGCGTTGAGCTTGCCGGCAGCGATCAGATCGATCAGCGCCTGCAGGTTGGTACCCGAACCGCTGATGAGCACACCGATCTTGAGCGGCTCGGCCGTATCGGTGCCAGTCGGACGGGTATAGGGCACAAAATCCAGGCCCTCGGCAGCAGTCATCTGCTCGTTAGCGCTCATCGGAGTACACGACCTTACCGGAACCCTCGACGCACTCGCCCACGCGGAACGGCTTCTCGCCCAGCGCGACCAGAGCCTCGGTCACCGCGGCCTCGTCCTCGGGGGCGACGATCAGGCACAGGCCAACGCCCATGTTGAAGGTCTTGCATGCCTCGTTGGGCGCGAGCTTGGCCTGGCGCGACACGTAGGTGATGACGGGCGGAACGTCCCAACCCATCTCGGCGCCGTTGCGGGTGACCACGGCGTCGACGTCGTCGGCGAGCGCGCGGTTGAGGTTCTCGGTAATACCACCGCCAGTGATGTGGGCGATGGCGTGCACCGGAGCGCCGCCGCGGAGCAGCTCAAGAATCGGCTTGACATAGATGCGCGTGGGGGCCAACAGGGCGTCTGCCAGCGATGCACCGCCGAGTTCCTCGAGCGGACGGCTCAGCTCCTCGGCCTTAGCGGCGGCCTCGGGCGTGCCCGGCTTAATGCCGTCGACGCCAATGACCTTGCGCACGAGCGAGTAGCCGTTGGAATGCACGCCGGTGGAGGGCAGGCCCAGGATCACATCGCCCGGGCGGACGTTTGCGGGATCGAGCATCTTGGGACGGTCGACGACGCCCACGGTAAAGCCGGCAAGGTCGTAGTCGGCCGGAGCCATGACGCCCGGGTGCTCGGCCATCTCGCCGCCCACGAGCGCGCAGCCCGCGAGCTTGCAGCCATCGGCCACACCCTTGATGATCTTTGCCATGTGCTCGGCCTCAATGTGGCCGATGGCAACGTAGTCCAGGAAGAACAGCGGCTCGGCGCCCGAAGCCAGAATGTCGTTGACGCACATGGCGACCAGGTCCTGGCCCACCGTCTCGTGACGGTCCATGATCTGGGCGAGCACAAGTTTGGTGCCCACGCCGTCGGTACCGCTGATCAGAATCGGGTCTTCCATATCCTTAAGCGCGGCGGCCGAGAATAAGCCACCAAAGCCACCGATGCCGCCGATGACCTCAGGGCGATTGGTGTCCTTGACCATCTGCTTAATAGCGTCGACGGCGCGGCCGCCCTCGGCGGTATCGACGCCGGCGTCCTCATACGTCACATGCTTGCTGTCGCTCATCTGAGCCTTCCTCTCCCACTACCGCTCGCCGCACAAGCGCGAGACGGTACTCATAGTTGCGTTCATTTCGGCGCGCGCCATAACGTCACGCGCCGTCAAATCAACAAAACAGCAGGTAAAACCTACCAAAATAAACCTGTCCCTAAATGGCAGGTTTTAGGCCTCGCCGTGCTCCTCTTCCCAGCTGCGGTCGTCGTATTTCTCGACCACGGCGTCGTCGTCAACGTGCAGCGGTTTGTCCAGGTTGCGAGGCTTAAAGCCCTCCATGAACTTGTCGCGGCCAAAGCTCTCGGGAATCGCCACGGGGTAGCGGCCGGTAAAGCACGCATCGCAGTAACCGCCCTTGGGCATGACCTTAAGCAGGCCCTCGACCGAAAGGAAAGCCAGCGAATCGGCGCCAATGTACTCGCAAATCTCGTCGACCGTTTTGTTGGCGCTGATAAGCTGCGACTGCACGTCAGTATCGATACCGTAGAAGCACGGCCAGATGACCTCGGGCGAGTTGATGCGGATATGAATCTCCTTGGCGCCAGCGTTGCGCAGCATCTTGACGAGCTGCACCATGGTGGTGCCGCGCACGATGGAGTCGTCGATGACGACCAGGCGCTTGCCCTCGATGTTGTCGCGCAGCGGGTTAAGCTTCATGCGCACGCCCATGGCGCGCAACTCCTGCGTAGGCTCGATAAACGTACGGCCCACGTAACGGTTCTTGATGAGGCCCTCGCCAAAGGGAATGCCGCTCTCGTGCGAATAGCCCTCCGCAGGCGGCAGGCCGGAGTCGGGCACGCCGATGACCAGGTCGGCCTCGACGGGCTCTTCGTGTGCCAGCTGACGACCCATGTCGTAACGGCAGGCATAGACGCTCTTGCCGTTCATGATGGAGTCGGGGCGGGCAAAGTAGACCTGCTCAAAGATGCAGTTTGCGGGCTCTTCGGCTGCAGGCACGCCCTGCTCGGATACCAGACCCTCGGCGCTGATGCGCAAGATCTCGCCGGGACGGACGTCACGGACGTACTCGGCACCCACGATGTCGAGTGCGCAGGTCTCGGAAGCAACGACCCAGCCGCCGGCGCGCGTGACATGGACGGCGGAGTCGACCGTCGTGGCGCCGTCTTGCGAGGGCAGCTGCGAAACGGATGCGGCATCGGCCTGGTCCAGACCCTCGTCCACCAGCTTGCCCAGCACGAGCGGGCGAATGCCGTGCGGATCGCGGAATGCGTAGAGCGCCTGCTCGTTGATGAGCGTCATGGCGTAGCCGCCGCGCACGAGCTCCATGGTCTTGCGAATGCCCTCGCGCAGATGGCCTGTACGCTGAGTAAAGTAGCCGATAAGCTTGGTCGCGACCTCGGAATCCGAATTGGAGAGGAACGGCACGCCCAGCTCGATCAGCTGGCGGCGCAGCTCGTCGGTGTTGACCAGAGTGCCGTTGTGAGCAAGCGCGATAATGACGCTGTTGATGGTGGAGAGATGCGGCTGCGAGGCTTCCCAGCTCTTGGCACCGGCAGTGCCATAGCGCACGTGGCCCACGGCCAGCTGGCCGGAGAGCGTCGACAGGTCGGCGTTGGAGAACACGCGGTCGAGCAGGCCCAGATCCTTGCGGACCATAACCGTGCCGCCATCACCCACGGCGATTCCCGCCGATTCCTGGCCGCGATGCTGCAGCGCGCGCAGACCAAAGTACGTCAGTCGAGCCACATCGCGATCGGGTGCCCACACACCAAAAATGCCGCATTCCTCATGCAGCTGGTCGGAGTCCGGATCATACGTCGACATGGTCTTCACCTGTCCCGCAGCACGCTCGGCCGCGCGGATGGTTTCTTGAGACATGGCATCCCCTCAGAGCCTCGTTATTTGGCGTTACCTGCCCTATTATACGCACGGCAAGACAAGCACTCCCGCGCATGAACAGCGCTTTTTAAAAGCCCACCGAGCTTATAATCCGTTTTGCAGCCAAACATTTTATTGGGCAACCGCCTCGGGGCCGACGATCCCGCATACTTCCGTTGCGACGCGTCTCGCCCGCCGTTGGGGCTTGCATTGTTGCAATTGGGACGTTCGTCCTGTCTTTTGGCAGGTCGGCGGCGTATCCTTGTACCTACAGCAAAACGAGAAAGGTTATGTATGGATCGAAACGAACTCGACCCCAGCGTCCCCAGCGCCACGGAGGTCAAGAAGATCCCCCTCATCATTAAGGTGTACGCCGTCCTATGCATCCTGTCCGGCGTGGGCACGCTCCCTTCGGTCGGCGCCTTTATGTGGCAGGTCATCACCGCGCTCATCAACGGCAACGCCGCCGCCAAGCTCGGCGACAACACACTCGTCGCGGTCGGCCTTATCGTCGCCGGCATCATGCTCTCTGCGGCAAGCGCCGTCATCCTGATCATCTTTGGCCTGGACCTTATCAAAAACCAGCGTCGCAACGCCGCTCGCCTGTCCTATATCCTTATCGCGTTTACCGTCGTCGAGCTTTTGGTTGACGTGATGCTCCAGGGCATCGGGCCCTTCTTGCTGCGCCCTGCCATCCAGCTCGGCATCCTCGTCGCGCTTTCGGCCACCGTCGACCCCACGCTGCGCCAGGAGCGCGAGCTGCAGCGCCGCCTGCAGGAGATGCTCGATCGCGACGCCGCCGCCGAGGGCATGCTCGGGCGCGATGAAACCGGCGAGGGCTACATCAAGCTCAACTACTTCAACCTGTTCTGGGTATTCTTTGTCTGCTGCATACTCGGCCTGATCGCCGAGGACATCTGGCACATAACGGTCGACGACCCGGGCGTCTTCCAGAACCGCGCCGGCATGCTGTTTGGCCCCTTCAGCCCCATCTACGGATTTGGCGCCGTACTCATGACCATGGTGCTCAACCGCTTCTACAAAAAGAACCCCATCATTATCTTTTTGGTGAGCGCGCTGCTCGGTGCAAGCTTTGAGGTGTTCGTGGGCTGGTTTATGCAGACCTCGTTTGGCGTGGTCTCGTGGAGCTACTCGCATATGAAGCTCTTTGGCATGCCCGATCCGCTCGCCGTCCTTACCGGCGGACGTACCTGCACGGGCTTCGCCTGCCTGTGGGGCCTGGGTGGCCTCATCTGGATCAAGCTGCTGCTGCCGAGGCTGCTCAAGCTCATCAACATGATTCCGTGGAAGAGTCGCTACTCGGCTACCGTCATCTTCACCATCATTATGCTGGTCGACGGCGTCATGACGCTGCAGTCGCTCGATTATTGGTACCAGCGCGTCAACGGCACGGAGCCGGATATTCCCGTCGCGCAGTTCTACGGCAAGTATTTCGATAACGACTACATGGAGAACCGCTTCCAGAGCATGACCATGAGCCCCAAGGATGCGACGCGCGTGTAGCGTCCACCGCACCCAAAACGCAAAATGCCCCCCGGTATCACACGTACCGGCGGGCATTTTTATAAACGAGTCTTCTATCGACGCAAGCCTCTACGCCTCGTGCTCGACCTCACTCACGCATTCGTTCTTGATGGTGCCAACGAGCGCCTGCAGCGCATCGACCACGTGCGGGCGAATGTCCCCGCCGATGAGCACGAGCATGATGTCGTCGCCTACGGCAAGCTCACCGCTCGCCAGCCACACGCGCGCATAGCCGATACCCGGCATCGCGCGCGTGGCCTCGATAGCAGCCTGCACCTTGCTGGCGTCGTAGCCAAACACCATGCCGCCCACCTTGTGGCCCGGCGCCACGCCATCGGTCTCGACACCGCGCGCCTCGGCCTTGGGCGTCGCGCGCACCACACCGTTATGTGTCAGATACATACCGCACGCAGGTGCCGACGAATCGGCCTTGGCCTCGCGCAGCCAAGCATCAATCGAAGGCATCGTTTTGCCGTTCTCAAGCATCATTTCTCCCTCTACTGTCAGCGAGTAGCCAATTTAGGACGGGTTTTGCTACCCCTGGATAATCTATTCCTCAACCGGCGTGAGCACCATGACGGCACGCGTGTTGCTCAGCGATAGCGAACGACAGGTCACAAGCGTTACGACCTTAGTTGCCGAGGCGGCGCGGTCGCCCGCATCGCTTGCCACTGCCGATGCCCCGTCGAGCATTTCGGACAGATAACTCGTCAGCCCATCGTCGCCCTCAAAATTGGTCGCGCGCGCCTTGGCATACGTGTCCTCGACAACTTTGGTCGCCAGTGGTCGCAGCTTATACGTCGCATCGCGCGTGATGTAGTACACATATTCAATGCTATCGAACGTCGCCTGATCAGTAGTGTCCGAAATCACGTTGAACATCGACCCGTCATTCATGTGGTGGCCGTAGATCGTGGTCTGCTGGTCAACCATTCCCGGCGCGGTGTCATCGCTATCCAAGAAAATGGCACCGGACGCGTTAGATGTACCGTCAAACAGCGTGTTGAGGTACTTGGAGTTGTTGTTGGTCTGCACCACGGGATAGTTGATGTTGGTGCCGGGCGCGTAAATCCAACCCACAACCTCGGGATTCGTCTGGGCAAGTGCATCAAAGTCGATAATCGGCACGCCGCTGGCGTCCTTGTCGCTTATATATTGCTTCTCGATTTTCTGATACGAATCGCTCGCCTGCTTATAGCCAATCTGAGCATTAATAAAGATAGCGGCGGCAGCGACAATCAGACCGATGCCCACGATGATGAGCAGAATGGGAATAATGGAGCGGAGCTTTTTGCGCGGCGGCTCGGTGTAATCCGACGGCGCGGCATGCGATGAAGACCGGGGCGGTTTTTTAGCGGTGCTATAAGACGAAGGACGATATGCGGCCGGCGCGTCCTGTCGACGATGCGTCGCCGGTGTCACGGGACGCGGCACGCGCTGCTGCTGAGGAGAGGATGTCCGACCCTGCTGTGCCGCACGAGCAGCACCCGGCTTCGACGGATCGGGAATCTGAGAAGCCTTGAATCGTTTTCCCTGATAGTCGGACATGGCTCTCCTTATACTGCGGTGAAACGGCGGAACGCCTAGGCGTCGGCCATCTCCTGCTTCATCTTCTCGATAACCTTGCGGTACTCGGGGTCGCATGCGCCCAGAATCTGCGTGGCGTAAATGGCGGCGTTCTTGGCACCGTTGATGGCAACGCAGGCCACGGGCACACCCGAAGGCATCTGCACCATCGACAGCAGCGAATCCATACCGCCCAGGTCACTCGTCTTCATAGGCACACCGATAACCGGCAGCGGCGTAAAGGCAGCAACGACACCACCCAGGTGAGCGGCCTTGCCGGCGGCGGCGATAATCACTTTGATACCGCGATCAGCAGCAGTCGAAGCCCACTCGTGGACCTTCGCCGGCGTGCGGTGTGCGCTCGCGATCACGAGCTCATAGGGCACACCCAGCGCCTCGAGCTCGGCGGTGCAGCCTTCCATAACGCCCAGATCGGACTTGGAACCCATGATGATCCCGACAACCGGCTTTTGATCTGCCATAAACAAAGACCTCCTGTTGAGAACGGCGACGCGGCGGATCCGCGACCCTTAACTACTGAGAGTAGTATAGCTGCTCCCGTCCCTGCGGTCTGCGGGTGCCCCGCGGCGGTCTGGTGTTTTCATCTTCACTCCGGTTGCTTCGCAAAGTCGTTCAGATGAAAACACCAGACCGCCGCGGGGCACCCTCGACCTACCGGGAATTGCTATGACGTACGTTTGCTGAATTATTAGTGTGGGCCCTGTCGTTCGAACGAACGGCAGGGCCCACACTCACTTTTTATTCAGCCCTAGTCATCGCGCAGAGCCCCTTCGGCAGCACACGGTGCTACCGAGTCACCGCAGGCCGGGGCGGGAGGCGGACCTTTCTCTCGGAAAACTTCGCGAAGCCCAGTTTCCGAGAGAAAGTGTCCGGCTCCCGCCCCGGCCGGCCAGGTCAACTACACCGTGTACTGCGGCAGGTCCTGTAGGGCGATGACGTCCATGCCCATGTCGTTGGCGCTGCCGTGACCCTGCTCGTCCTCGCGCACGGCCTCGATGGCGCTCACATACGTGTTGGCGGCAGACATCGCGGTCACGCAGGTCACGCCGCGACGCACGGCCTCGGTACGTAGCAGATAGCCATCGCCGCGCGAACCCGGGCCGTACGGCGTGTTAATGATCACCGCGATCTTGCCATCGGCGATGAGGTCGCCGATGTTGGGGCGCTCACCGTCGTGCGGGCCGCTAATCTTCTCCACGACCTCGCAGGTCACGTTGCCGCCGCGCAGCACGCGCGCCGTACCCTCGGTGGAGCAGATATCAAAGCCCAGGTAGCGCAGGATACGCGCGACCGAAAGGATGTGGCGCTTGTCACGGTCGCACACGCTGATGAACACCTTGCCGGCGCTCGGGTCGGGCAGCTTGTAGTCAATTGCCAGCTGCGTCTTGGCGTATGCTTCGGGATAGCTCTTGGCGATACCCATGACCTCGCCCGTCGACTTCATCTCGGGGCCCAGAATAACGTCGGCTCCCGGGAAACGGCCCCAGGGCATAACGGCTTCCTTCATGCAGAACCAGTCCAGCTGACGCTCGTCGCTCGGCAGGCCCAGGCTCGCGATGGAATCGCCCGCCATGATACGCGCGGCACACTTGGCGAGCGGCACACCGGTGGCCTTGGAGATAAACGGGACGGTACGGCTTGCGCGCGGGTTGGCCTCGATCACGTAAACGGTCTCGCCCTTAATGGCGTACTGCACGTTGACCAGACCACGCACGCCCAGCGCCATCGCGATGCGGCGCGTGGTCTCGCGAAGCTTTGCCTGCAGGCTCTCGCTAAAGCTGAACGGCGGTATGCAGGTCGCAGAGTCGCCGGAGTGAATACCGGCCTCCTCGATATGCTCCAGAATGCCGCCGATGTAGACCTCTTCGCCATCGCACAGGGCGTCGACATCGGACTCGATCGCGCCCTCCAAGAAGCGGTCCAGGTACACCGGGTAGTCGGGGCTAATGCGCGCAGCCTCGGCCATGTAATCGCGCAGATGCTCGGCATCGTAGGCGATCATCATGCCGCGGCCGCCCAACACGTAGCTCGGACGCACCAGCAGCGGGTAGCCGATGTGCGCGGCAACGGCCTCGGCCTCCTCAAACGAGGTGGCCTGGCCCGCCGGCGGGTACATGATGCCCAGCTTGTCGAGCAGAGCGGCGAAGCGCTCGCGGTCCTCGGCAAAGTCGATGGCATCGGGCTTGGTGCCCATAATGTTCACGCCGCTCTCCTCGAGCATGCGCGCCAGCTTAAGCGGGGTCTGGCCGCCAAGCGTCACCACGACGCCATCGGGGCGCTCAACATCGATAACGTCCATGACGTCCTCGTAGGTGAGCGGCTCAAAGTACAGGCGGTCGGACGTGTCGTAGTCGGTCGAGACGGTCTCGGGATTGCAGTTGACCATGATGGTCTCGAAGCCGCGGGCCGCCAGCGCGTAGCTCGCGTGCACGCAGCAGTAATCGAACTCGATACCCTGGCCAATGCGGTTGGGGCCGGCGCCCAGGATCATCGCCTTGGGCTTGTCCGCCGGCGTGGTCTCGTCGGGAGCCACGCACTTCTTGGCATCCGGGCTCGTGCGGTAGATGTTCTCGTACGTCTTGTAGTGGTACTCCGTGGCGCTCGAGAACTCCGCAGCGCAGGTATCAACCGTCTTCATGCTGGGAACCACGCCCAGACCCTTACGGTAGGCGCGAACAAAGCGCTCGTCCGAGCCGGTCAGCGCGGCGATCTCGGCGTCGCTCGTGCCGTACTGCTTGAGCAGGCGCATCGCGTCGGCGTCGATATCCTCCACACGCAGGCCGCGGATGCCCTCCTGGACCTGCACCATATCGTTGATACGGTTGAGGTACCACGGATCGATACCGCAGATGGCATGGATGCGAGCAATGTCCCAGCCACGGCGCAGGGCCTCGACCACAAAGAAGATGCGATGCTCGGTCGGGGTTGCCACGGCCTGAGCAAGCTCGTCGTCGCTCAGCTTATCGGCACCCTCTTTGCCACCGGCGCAAATGCCCTGGTGGCCATCCTCCAGCGAGCGCATAGCCTTGCCAAAGGCCTCCTCAAAGGTGCGGCCGATCGCCATAATCTCGCCCACGGCCTTCATTCGCGTGGTGAGCGTGGGGTCGGTACCCTTGAACTTCTCGAAGGCAAAGCGCGGCACCTTGACCACACAGTAGTCGATCGTGGGCTCAAAGCAGGCGGGCGTTGCCTTGGTGATGTCGTTGACGATCTCGTCGAGCGTGTAGCCCACAGCCAGGCGCGCGGCGGCCTTGGCAATGGGGAAACCCGTGGCCTTGGAGGCCAGCGCGGACGAACGGCTCACGCGCGGGTTCATCTCGATGACGATCAGGCGGCCGGTCTGGGGGTTCACGGCAAACTGCACGTTGGAGCCGCCGGTCTCGACGCCGATCTTCTCCAAGATGGCGAGCGAGGCGACACGCATGCGCTGATACTCAAGGTCGGAGAGCGTCTGCGCCGGCGCCACGGTGATGGAGTCGCCGGTATGCACGCCCATGGGGTCGAGGTTCTCGATGGAGCACACGATGATGCCGTTGCCGGCGTGGTCACGCATGACCTCCATCTCGTACTCTTTCCAGCCCTCGATGGACTCCTCGACCAGCACCTCGTGGGCGGGCGAGAGCTCCAGACCCTGGCTCACGATGGAGACGAGCTCCTCGTGGGTATGCGCGATGCCGCCGCCGGCGCCACCGAGGGTAAAGCTCGGACGCAGCACGCAGGGATAGCCCACGCGCTCGGCGATAGCCTCGGCGTCAGCCACGCTGTAGGCATAGCCCGAGCGCGCGACCTCCAGGCCGATCTCGGCCATGGCCTCGTTAAAGAGCTTGCGGTCCTCGCCGCGCTCGATGGCGGCCAGGTCGCAGCCGATCATCTCGACGCCGTACTTGTCGAGCGTGCCGTCTTTCGCCAGCTCGACGGCGGCGTTCAGACCGGTCTGGCCGCCCAGCGTGGGCAGCAGCGCGTCCGGGCGCTCTTTCTTGATCACGCGCTCGATAAACTCGGCGGTGATGGGCTCGACATAGGTGCGGTCGGCAAGACCCGGGTCGGTCATGATGGTCGCCGGGTTGGAGTTGACCAGGATGACCTCAAAGCCATCCTCCTTGAGCACCTTGCAGGCCTGGGCGCCAGAGTAGTCGAACTCGCAGGCCTGGCCAATGACGATGGGGCCCGAACCAATAACGAGGATACGCTTGATGTCAGTACGTTTCGGCATGTTAGTTCTCCTCGGTCTCAGTCGCGGCGGTCTCGGCGAAATTCCAGCCAGCCAGGCGATCCTTCGCGGTGTCGATGTCCAGGTAGTTCTCCTCGCCGTCCATGAGTCGCGTAAAGGCGGTAAAGAGATAGTGGGCATCGGTGGGGCCAGGCGAGGCCTCGGGGTGATACTGGACCGAGAAGCACGGGGCGTCGAGCAGCTGGATGCCCTCGGCGGTGCCGTCGTTGAGGTTCACATGTGTTAGGCGAATGCGGCCAAAGCGCTCGTTCATCACGACCGGCGCGATTCCGCGACGCACCCAGACGCGCAGGTCGCCGTCGGCCGCATGCTCGGTCTCGCCGCCGGAAAGCTCGGGGACAAGCTTGCCCAAGCTGGGGAACAGCAGGCCAAAGCCATGGTTTTGCGCGGTGATCTCCACGCGACGGCTTACCAGGTTCATGACCGGCTGGTTGCCGCCGCGGTGACCGAACTTAAGCTTTTCCATCTGGGCGCCGCAGGCCAGGCTGATCATCTGGTGACCAAGACAAATACCAAAGACCGGCACCTTGCCGATCAGCTGCTGCACCTGCTCGTAGGTCTCCACCACGGCGTCGGGGTCGCCGGGGCCGTTGGACAAAAAGACGCCATCGGGATTCATGTCGAGCACCTCACTCGCAGGTGTATCCCACGGCACGACGGTAAGGTCGCAGCCGGCGCGGACCAGACCCTCCAGAATGCCGCGCTTCACACCGCAGTCGTAGGCGACCACTTTGTGACGGGCAGGAGCGGCAACCGCAAGTGCAAAGTCATGCGTGGCAGGCAGGTCGGCGGCCACAAACTCGTGAGGCGCGGGGCAACTCACGGTCTTGACCAGATTCTCGCCCACCAGCGTCGGCGCTGCGGCCAGACGCTCGGCAAGCTCGTCGACGTCGAAGATCTCGGTCGAGATAATGCCCATCTTAGAACCATTGTCACGCAGATGGCGCACCAGGGCGCGGGTGTCGACACCTTCGATAGCGACGATGCCGTGAGCGCGCAGGTACTCCGGCACGCTAACGGCCGAGCGCCAGTTAGAAGGCGTGGCGCACATGTCGCGAACGATCATGCCGCGCATGGCCGGAGCGCTCGCAGGGCGCACGGCGTCGCCGGGGAAGGCCGACTGGACGTCGGTCTCGTCGATACCGTAGTTGCCGATCTGCGGATAAGTCATGGTTACGATTTGGCCGGCATAGCTCGGGTCGGTCATGACCTCAAAGTAGCCCTCGAGCGAGGTGTTGAAGCAGACTTCGCCGGTCGCGGTGCCCTCGGCGCCGCATGCACGTCCATAAAAAATGGTCCCATCCTCAAGATACAGGATGCAGGGACCGCAGGTGCCCTTGCTGGTTTTGGCCAGCATACGCTGGCAAAGTTCGCTGGGCGCGAAGGTGCGGGCGGCAGTGCCCGCGGTATGGTTGTTCGCCATAATTCTCCTTCCCGGTCTCACAGGACCGGCTTAAAGGTATGTGGTTAGGCCTCGCGGTATTGTAACCGCAAGCATGCCTCATGGCGTTAATTTCATCGAAATGTTTACGAAATGATAATTATGACTTTCTATGCATAATGATTTTTTAATCCCCGTCCCAGAAAAATCATCCCGCGTGGGCTTGTGGCTCACGCGGGATGATGGCCTCTTACTTTTTCTTGTCCTGCTCCAGCAGTTCGGACGGTGTTCGGTCGGGCTTGCCGCCGCGGAAAATCTCGCGGCCATGCAGACGATGCTCCAGGTCACGCTCGGCCTTTTCCTCGTCAATCTTGGTCTGGCTCACCACCGGGTCCTCAATCAACGACGACACCGAGTTCACCTGTTTTTGAATGCGCTCGGCGATGGTGTCATCCATACTCACGATGCGCATCTTCCAGTCGATATTCGTGGCGTTGGATGAGCTCTTGGTCCACACGAACGTCAGGATGGCGCTCTGGTGGCCCCGGGCGGGAAACATGCCAAAGAAGGAATCGTGCTGAATGTTGCTATCCTCGTCGATATAGGCGTGCACGTTGTACACCACGCGGTCAATCTTATCGTTGAGCAGCGCGTTGGTCGCAAGTGCCGCGGCCTGGATCTGCCCGTTGGACAGCAGCTCGAGCTCGTTGGCAGACGATGTGTCCAACACCGTCACCTCGACCGTGCCCGTACGCTCATCGGCTTCATCGACGGTAAAGTCGAGCGGGAACTGCGTAAAGCCGTTGCCCCACTCAAGGCCGCCCTTCAGCGCCGTCGAAACGGTATCGACCGAAACGCTCTCGGACAGGTTGGCGGTATTCAGACGGCGCATCACGCCGTAGCCGATCTGCATGCCCACGATCAGCACCAAAATACCGATGACCACGGCCATCGCGGTCTTCGTAATGGTATGACTCACCTGCGAACCCGAAGGATCGTCCTCGGACAGCGGGTCGATATGTTTTGCCTGGCTCGCGCGGTCCTCGCTGCGCAGCTGCGCTAGCGCAGCTTTGTCACCGCGCTTGGCCGCAGCCTCCTTCTCACGCATGCGCTCGGTTCGCTTTTTGGCAAGCGTGGGATCCAAGACACCAGATGCATCGATTTCGGAGAATAACTCCGTCACTTCTTCCGGAGTCAAAGGGTTCTTGTCAGCCATAAACTTCCTGTCATATCAATCAGTCGAGCTCGTGCGCACGCGCACCTTCGAACTGCATTCGATAGTAACGGGCATAGGTGCCGCCACGGGCGAGAAGCTCCTCGTGCGTGCCACGCTCCACAACGCGACCATGCTCAACGGTCGCAATCTCATCGGCATGCTTAATGGTCGAAAGACGGTGGGCGATGATAATCGTGGTGCGGCCGCGCGCCAGTTCTTCGAGTGACTCCTGCACCGCCTCCTCGCTCTCGTTATCCAAAGCACTCGTCGCCTCGTCCAAAATCAGGATCTTGGGGTTCTTGAGAAACACACGCGCGATGGCAACGCGCTGCTTCTGTCCGCCCGAAAGACGGCTGCCGCGCTCGCCCACGACCGTGTCATAGCCCTGTGGAAGCGACTCGATAAAGGTATCGATGTTGGCGCGACGGGCGGCCTCGGCGATCTCTTCTGCCGTAGCACCCGGCTTGCCGTAGGCGATGTTCTCGCCGATCGTACCGTCAAATAGATAGACATCCTGCTGCACCAGGCCGATGGCGCGGCGCAGGCTCTGCTGCGTCACATCGCGCACGTCCTGGCCGTCGATGCTAATGGATCCGGCAGCCACGTCATAAAAGCGCGGCAGCAGCGAACAGGTCGTGGACTTGCCACCGCCCGAAGGGCCAACCAAAGCGATGGTCTGCCCGGGCTTGATAGACAGATCCATATGGTCGATAACGGGACGCTCGTCGGCATCGCCCTCGCCCAGCTCAACATCCTCGTAGTTAAAGCACACGTCGTGATACTCCACGGCGCCGGCAGTCACCTGCAGATCCGTAGCGCCCGGCTTGTCCTGGATATCCGGCGCGGTCGAGAGCACCTCGTCCATACGCTTAAAGCCGGCGATAGCCTTCTGATACGTTTCGGCCGAATTGACGAGCGTCTCGAGCGGCGTGCAGAACAGCGAAATATAGAGCGCAAAGGTCGCCATATCGACCGCCTGCAGCTGTCCCTGGGCGACCAACCAGCCGCCCAGCAGCACCACGATCACGTACAGCACGCCCGAGAGCAGGCCATACGTCGCGGTATAGACGCCCATGGCGTGATACATGTTTTCCTTGGACGAAAGATAGCGATTGTTGGAGGCGCGGAACTTGAAACGTTCGGTCTCCTCATTGGCAAAGCTCTTGACCACGCGCATGCCCGCCAGCGAATCCTGCAGCTGAGCATTGATGCCGCTGATCTTTTTGCGGTTGTCGCTAAAGACCTCGCGCATGCGCATGTTCTGCCAAAACATGATGACCGCAAACGCCGCCGTCACCACGTCCATGGCGAGCGCCAGCACCGGGGCGATGGTAAAGAGAATCACAAACGAGCCGATAATCTCGATGCCGCAGATGATGATCCACTCGGGCACGTGGTGCGCCGCCTCGCAGATATCGAACAGGTCGTTGACCACGCGGCTCATCATGTCGCCCGAGCTGTTGCGGTCGAAGTACGCAAAGCTAAAGCGCTCATACTGGTCGAACAGGTCCTCACGCATTTTGGACTCCATACGCGCGCCCATCACGTGACCCCAATAGCTCACAAAATAGCGGCAGGCACAGCGGACGGCATACATCAGCACCAGCCCCACCGCGATCATACCGAGCGCCTGCATAATAGCAGCCTGGCCCTGAGTAAACAGCCCACCGGTCAAATTGCGCAGAATAATGGGGAACGCCAGGTCAATGGCGGCAAGCACCAGAGCACAAACAGTATCAGCAACAAAAAGCCCCATCTGGGGCTTGTAATAAGACAAGAATCTTCTAAACATGCAGTCCTCGGAGATAAAACAACAACGTGAAACCCTGGGACAAAATAATCAGTAGTGTTTGTCCCAGGGTTGCCCTCGCTTTTAAAGATCAGTTCCACCCAAGCGGTGCGCGATGCTATCGCAGGCCAAGGCGCCCACGACAGTCTTGGCATCTTCGATCTTGCCGTCGAGCACGGCGTCGATCAGCTCGTGCAGCGGCACTAGGTCCACGTTGACAAACTCGTCATCATCGGGGTTGGGCGCATCAAACTCGAGCTTGGTAGCCAAGTAGATGTGGATGATCTCATCACAAAAACCGCAGGACGTGACAATCGACGTCAAAAAGCGAATACGACCGGCCCTAAAGCCCGTCTCCTCATGCAGTTCGCGCTTGGCGCAATCGAGCGGGTCCTCGCCCGGATCGAGCTTGCCGGCGGGAATCTCGACCGTCACGCGGTCGATGGCGGTGCGGTACTGACGCACCAGTACGATCTTGCCACTCTCGGTCAGTGCCACAACGGCCGCCGCACCCGGATGGCGAACGATATCGCGGGCGCTGCGGTGACCGTTGGGCAGCTCAACCTCAAGACGGTGAACGTCGAGGATCTTGCCCTTCCAGGCGCACTCCTCCGAAAGAATCTTCTCGTGCAGCTCGGCATCGTGCGGGTCGTCGTCGCCCAGCACCAGTGCCGGCTCGTCAGCGACCTCGCCACCAGGCTCGCCCTCGGCGTGCCCATACATGCGGCTGTCCTCTTCGACGATCTGCGCGTCCACGAGCTCTTCGTTCTTCTCGTCCATCCGTCTCATTCCTCTCGGATTTTAGGCATCCCAGGCGTCGCGGCCGCGCAGCGCGCGCAGGCCGATGTCGTGACGCAGGGTCTTGCCCTCAAAATCAATCTTCTCGCAGGCCTCATAGGCAAGATTGCGAGCGTTCTCGAACGTGTCGCCCAGAGCGGTCACGGCAAGCACGCGACCACCATTGGTCACGAGCTGGCCGTCCACCACGGCAGTGCCCGCGTGGTACACGGTCACGTTCTCCATGGCCTCGGCATCCTCAATACCGGTGATGACCTTGCCCTTCTCGTAGCTGCCGGGATAGCCCGCGCTCGTCAGGACAACGGCCACGGCCCACTCGTCGCGCCAGTCGAGCTCAATCTGATCGAGCTCGCAGTTGGCACAAGCCAGCATGACCTCAACCAGGTCGTTCTTAAGGCGCGGCAGCACGACCTGCGTCTCGGGGTCGCCAAAGCGGGCGTTGAACTCCAGTACCTTGGGACCGGCAGGCGTGAGCATAAAGCCGCCGTACAGGCAGCCGCGGTAGTCGATGCCCTCGGCAGCGAGCTCGGCCACGGTCTGCTCCATGACCTTCACCATGGTGGCGTGCTCCTCGTCAGTCACGATGGGCACCGGGCTGTAGACGCCCATGCCGCCGGTGTTGGGGCCCTTGTCGCCCTCGAGCGCGCGCTTGTGGTCCTGCGAGGTAGCCATGGGGCGCACGGTCTTGCCGTCGGTAAAGGCCAGCAGCGAGCACTCGGGACCGGTCAGCATCTCCTCGATAACCACGGTGTTGCCGGCATCGCCAAAGGTGCCGCCAAAGCACTCGCGCACGGCCTCCTCGGCCTGCTCAAGTTCGGTCGCCACGATAACGCCCTTGCCCGCGGCAAGGCCGTCGGCCTTGACGACCAGCGGGGCGCCCTGCTCGCGCACGTAGGCGAGAGCCGAAGCCTCGTCGGTAAACGAACCATAGGCTGCCGTCGGAATGCCCGCACGCTCCATGAGCTGCTTGGAGAACAGCTTGGAGCCCTCCATCTGAGCGCCCTCGGCACCCGGGCCAAAGCAGGGAATACCCGCCGCGCGCACGGCGTCGGCCACGCCCGCCACGAGCGGAGCCTCGGGGCCAATTACCACGAGTCCGCATCCGTGGCTCTGCGCAAACGCCGCCACGGCCGCAGGATCGCAGTCGTCGAGAACAACGTTCTCGCCGCAGCTCGCGGTGCCGCCGTTGCCCGGCGCAATGTAGAGCTTGCCGGCGCGCGGTGATGCTGCGAGCTTAGCTGCCAAAGCATGCTCACGGCCGCCGCTGCCCAACAACAGGATGTCGATGGTTTGAGTGTCCGCCTTCAAGGGTGCCTCCTCTATGGATGAATGGCCCGCTCCGCGCGAGCCCTTTGCAAGCAAATATACCCCTCGGCCGCCCGTCCGGGCTGCAAAGGGGTATATCGCAATAACCAAATAGTCCCGATTACTTCCAGAATCGGTTGATGATCTGCTCGCGACCAGCGCCGACGCCAATGAACGTCACGCGGGTGTGTGCCAGATCCTCGATAAACGCCACGTAGTCCTGAGCCTCCTGCGGCAGCTCGTCAAAGCTGCGGCAACCGGTGATGTCGCACTTCCAGCCGGGGAGCTCCTCGTAGATGGGCTTGGCATGCTCAAAGCGCACCTGATGCTCGGGCACGCTGGTGTAGCGCTCGCCATCGACGTCGTAGGCCACGCACACCTTGATGGTGTCGAAAGCCGAAAGCACGTCGAGCTTGGTCACGGCGATATCGGTGAGGCCGTTGACGCGCGAGGCATAGTTGGCGATAGGGCCGTCAAACCAGCCGCAACGACGACGGCGACCGGTGGTCACGCCGTACTCATAGCCCTCCTCGGTCAGCGTGTGGCCAGCCTCGGACTCATAGGAAAGCTCGGTGGGCATGGGGCCCGAACCGACGCGGGTGATATAGGCCTTCATGACGCCCAGCACGCGGTCGACGTTCTTCATGCCCACGCCGGAACCGGTGATGGCGCCGCCGGCGGTGCAGTTGGAAGACGTCACGTACGGATAGGTGCCGTGGTCGATGTCGAGCAGCGTCGCCTGGGCGCCCTCAAACAGCAGGTTCTTGCCCTCATCGATCATGTTGTTGAGCAGCAGGCTCGTCTCGGTGATGTAGGGACGCAGGCGCTCGGCCATCGGCAGGTACTCGTCGCAAATCTGGTCTACGGTGTAGGTGGGCAGGTTGTAGATGAGCTCGAGCTCGGGGTTCACGCGGGCGAGAGCGGTCTCCAGCTTGTCGCGGAACAGCGCCTCGTCCAGCATGTCCTGCATGCGCAGGCCAATGCGGGCCATCTTGTCCTGATAGCACGGACCGATGCCGCGCTTGGTGGTACCGATGTTCTTCTTGCCGAGCTTCTGCTCAAAGGCGCCATCCAAATCGATGTGGTACGGCATGATGACATGCGCGTTGCCGCTAATCTTGAGATTCTTGGTGGTGATGCCGTCGGCCTCGAACATGTCGATCTCCTCAAGGACAACCTTGGGGTTGACGACGCAGCCGTTACCGATCACCGACACGTGGTCGGAATACATGATACCGGAGGGCACCTGGTGCAGGCCATACTTCTTGCCGTTGACGACGATGGTGTGACCGGCGTTGTTGCCGCCCGAGTAGCGCACGACGGCATCGAAGTCGCCGGCGACCAGGTCGCAAATCTTACCCTTGCCCTCATCGCCCCACTGGGCACCGACCAAAACGGTTGACGGCATGTTTACTCCTTACATTCATGGACTGTCTACGCGCCACGCCGGCACGCAGAAGCACAAAACATTCCCAGTATACCCGTGCAACGGGCGCCTGTCCTACTCCTCGGCATGTGCCCCATCAAGCTCATAGAACTTGGTGGATGCCGGCAGGAACATCAGGTCGACGTCGCCGATCGGGCCCGAACGGTTCTTGGCCACGACGATACGCGTAACGCCCTCGTCGGGTCGATCGTCGCGCGAGGCCTCGGCCTCGTCGGCGGAGCGGTCCAAGAACATAACGATATCGGCGTCCTGCTCGATGGAGCCCGATTCACGAAGGTCGGAAAGCTGCGGGCGCTTGCCGGTACGGGATTCGACCTGACGCGAGAGCTGTGACAGCGCGATGAGCGGGATCTTAAGCTCCTTGGCCATGATCTTCAGACCACGCGACATCTCCGAAACCTCGACGGTACGGCTCTCGGAGCGGCGTCCCGGCGGAGGACTCACCAGCTGCAGGTAGTCCAGGATGATGATTGCCTTCTCCTTGTTATGGAGCATACGGCGGCTCTTGGCGCGAATCTCGGTCACTGTGGTGCCGGGCGTATCGTCAATCAGAATATCGAGCTTGGACAAGGTCTGCGTGGCCTCATTGATATTGGCCCACTGCTCGGGGCTAATGCGGCCCATGCGGAAGTCACTGATCGAGATCATGGCGTAGGCGCAAATCAGACGCTGGGCAATTTCCTTGCCCGACATCTCCAGCGAGAAGAAGCCAACGGTATAACCAGCAGCGGCAGCGTTAAGTGCCAGGTTCAGAGCGAACGACGTCTTACCTACAGCAGGACGGGCGCCGATGATGATGAGCTGGCCCTCGCGGAAGCCCATGAGCATACGGTCGAGTGACGGAAAGCCCGTGGGCACGCCCGCCGCCTGACCACCGGCCTGGCACACTTCCTCGGCCTCGTTATAGGCCTCGACCATAAACTCGGTCAGCGTCTTGTAGCTCGACTTGACCTCGCGCGCCGTAACCTTGAGCAGCTTGCTCTCGGCCAGCTCGACAACCTCTTTGGTGTCGGTGGGGGCGTTATACGCCAGCGCGTTGATCTCGTTGGTGGCACCGATCAGCTCACGCAGCATCGAATCACGGCGAACGATGGCGGCATGGTGCTGCCAGTTGACGAGCGACAGGGTCTGACCCATCAACTCCAAAATGTACGCTTCGCCGCCCACGGCATCGAGCTTGTTGATGCTTCGTAGGTAATCGATCAGCGAGATGGAGTCGATGGGAATGCGGCTGTTGTACATATCGACCATCGCGGTATAGATGGTCTTATGAATGGGCCGGTAGAAGTCATCGGGCTGCAGCTCGACCTGGGCCTCTTCGACCACCTCGGGCGATAGCAGCATAGCGGCCAGTACGTTGGCCTCTGCATCTTGGTTTTGGGGAAGACCCAACTTTGAGCCGCGGTCCTCAACCGTCAGCCCGGTCTCCCTATCGTCATATGCCATGAGCATCCTCATTCATATCGCTTGCGAGCATCCATAGTATCAGCCGTAGTCCAAAAACGGACCGTGCCCCGCCAATCATCACCGAACGAAACGGATGAACGGTCCTGTATATAGGGCTTCGACGCAACGTTCACCATGACACTCACTCAGCGCAAAAAACAAAAGGGCGCCCTGGTTTCCCAGAGCGCCCTTCTTAGAACAAGATTGTTGCGTTGCAGCAAATGCTACTCGGCAGCAGCCTCAGTCTCGACCTCGGCGGTCTCGGCCTCGGCGACCTCAGCGGCCTCCTCGACCTCAGCCTCGGCAGCGAGCTCTTCGGCGGTAACGCCGACGAGAACGACAACCTCGGCCTTGATCTCGCGGTACAGCGAGATGGCAACGGTGTGGGCACCGGCAACCTTGATGGGCTTACCGAGCTCGACGCGCTTGCGGTCGATGTCCATACCGAGCTGAGCCTTGATGGCGTCAGCGATCATAGCGGCGGTAACGGAGCCAAAGAGGATGCCCTCGTCGCCGACCTTGACGTCAACGGTGACCGTCTTGCCCTCGAAGGCAGCCTTGGTCTCGTTGGCGGTAGCCAGACGGACGGCCTCGCGCTTGGCGATGTTGTTGCGACGCTCGTCAAGCTGCTTGAGGTTGCCCTTGGTGGCGGCAACAGCGAGCTTCTTGGGGAACAGGAAGTTCTCAGCGTAACCCTGAGCGACCTCTACGACGTCACCCTCGCCGCCCTTGCCCTTAATCTCATCGAGAAGAATAACCTTCATGATGCGTCTCCCTTCTTAGCCGCGGTCGCGGTTGCCACGAGAGGAAACCACGGGGACGGTGTACGGCAGGAGAGCCATCTCGCGGGCGCGCTTGATGGCGTTGGCGATGTCATGCTGATGCTGCGTGCAAGCGCCAGTGACGCGACGGGGCTTGATCTTGCCACGGTCGGTCATGTACTTACGGAGAAGCTGAGTGTCCTTATAGTCGATGAACTCAGTGTTCTCCTTGCAGAACTGGCAGTACTTACGACGCGGCTGACGTGCAGAAAAATCATTAGCCATGTCAAAATACCTTTCATTTGGCAACTTCGGCGAACCGAAGCCGCCTCTCACTCAAAAATAGGTGAACAACCCTTAGAACGGGATGTCCTCATCGTAGACGTCGACCGCGGGCGGCGTAGCCACCGGTGCGGCAGGACGTGCTGCGGGCGCGGGAGCTGCGGGGGCGTAACCGCCCTGATCGTAGCCACCCTGGCCACCACGGGAGCTCATAAACTCGATCTCATCGACGATGACCTCAAGCTTGCTCCGGCGCTGGCCGTCGCGCTCCCAAGAGCTGTAGCGCAGCTTGCCCTCGATCGCGACCTTGTTTCCCTTTGCCAGGAAACGGCTCACGGCCTCGGCGCGGGTGCCGAACATAGTGCAGTCGACAAAGTTGGGATAGTCCTCCCACTCGCCAGTCTGCGCGTTGCGGCGACGATCGTTCACGGCGACGCCAAAGGACAGAACCTGGGTTCCGCCGGCAGTGGCGCGCAGCTCGGGATCGCGGGTGAGATTACCGGTGATGTTCACTCGATTGATGCTCATAACTCACTACTTCCTCTTGGGGCACAAGCCCAGTCCAAAACGACAGTCTTACTCCTGGTCGTCGCGACGGACGATCATGTGGCGGACCACAGCGTCGGTGATGCGCAGGACGCGATCAAGCTCGGCGATCTGGGTAGGATCTGCGTGGAAGTTGATGAGGGTGTAGTCACCATCGGTGAGGTCGTTGATCTCGTAGGCGAGCTTGCGCTTGCCCCACTCGTCAACGGAGTCGACCTTGCCAGCGCCCTCAGCGATCGTGGTATCGATACGCTTCATAACAGCGAGACGAGTCTCGGGGTCGAGCGACGGGTCAACAAAGAACAGCAGTTCATAAGCCTTCATATTGTCACCTCCTCTGGGCAAATGTGGCTTCAGGTCGTGAAGGTGCGCCTGAAGCAGGAAAAGACTTGGTAATAATATCTTTCAACCTCCCAGGCCGCAAGAATATGCAGCTACAACCTCATGACCTCCACATATGTCCATACTCGCACGACGTTTCATGCGCATTCCAACCAAATGCCGACCAAGAGCTTGACGGATTTGTGGACAAGATACGATGCCGCGGGGACAAGCTAGGTTAAGCCGCAGGTCAGCGGGCACAAGGCTGTGGTCGCAAAATGCATACCAGTGGTCCACAGCACCACCCAAAGATTTTTAATTCATTGCCAAGTCGCTTATGAATACCCATTTTGAACAATTGAGTTGATCAACCACGCTGGTCGGAAGCCGTTTTTTGGCACCTCAAACCCCACTGCAACGCCAAACGTGGCAAAGCGTTTTAAAAAATGCCAACTTTTCTGTTTGCACTTTGCGATTCCTCGTGTATACTGACTTTCGCATTTAACGGAGAGTTGTCCGAGTGGCCGAAGGAGCACGATTGGAAATCGTGTAGGCGTCAAAAGCGTCTCCAGGGTTCAAATCCCTGACTCTCCGCCAGTTAATTCCAAAGCAGGCCTTCGAGCCTGCTTTGTTTTTACCCCACGCGGAGGGGTGGCAGAGTGGTTGAATGCGGCGGTCTCGAAAACCGTTTGGCCTGTATAAGGTCACGAGGGTTCGAATCCCTCCTCCTCCGCCATTTTGGTTGAGAAAGCTCCCAATTACGGGAGCTTTTTTGTTTTGAGTCCCTTACAAGCACTACGGCGGAGGAGGAGGGATTCGAACCCGCCAGGGCGCAAAGCGTAAAGAAAACGCGCCAGTGGCGCGTTTTTAGCGCAGCGCGGTCGGCGTAAACCGACCGGATAAATTTTGAGCGCTGCTCAAAATTTGGACATCCCTCCTATTCAGCCACGCCCCCATCGCGTTCAGCATCAACCCAGATCCCCAAACATGGTACCTACGCCCCCACCCAGTCCCAACCGTTTACCGAGCAATAGGGTCGCCACGCCCGCCAACCATGTACTATGTACGGGCATTGTCTAAACCCACAATCCAAAGGACCCCATCTTGCCCGTCGTCGCCGCTATGACCGTTACCCCACATGCTTCGGATGCCATGGTCGCTATTCCGTTTTGGCTCGAAATGTTCGCCGTCGTCGCGGCTTCAATCTCGGGCGTGTTGGTCGCGCGCGAGCACAAACTCGACCTGGTGGGTGCAGTTGCACTCGCCGTGGTCTGTGGCTTGGGCGGCGGTCTTTTACGCGACATGACGCTGCAGGTGGGCAACGTCTACATCCTCAACCAGCCAATGGCGCTGCCGCTTTCCATTGCCACGGCAGCCATCATCTATATTTTCCCGGCAATCGTCGACAAACCCGAAAAACTCATTCCCCTGCTCGACATCATCTCGGTCGGTATCTACGCCGCCACTGGAGCAGACAAGGCGCTAGTCTATGGCTTTGCGCCGGCGGTGTGCATCATGATGGGCTTTTTCACCGCGGTGGGCGGCGGCATGTTGCGCGACGGCTTTATGGGCGTGGTTCCGGGCATTTTCCAACGTACTAACTTTTATGCCATCGCTGCCATCGCCGGATCGACAAGCTACGTGTGTCTCGTTATGAGCGGCATCATGAGCAATGTCGCCGCGCTGGTCGTATGCGTTGTCGTGACTATGGGCCTGCGCTGGCTCTCGCTGCGCTTTGACATCAAAAGCCCCACCGAGGAAGACATCGCACGCTTTTTGCACCGTAAAAAGTAGGCAGCACGACACAACCCCTCGAAATGCAACCGAGAGGTTCTTTTAGAGTGCCCACGCGTTGGGTACCCTGTTAGGTATATGCCGAACACCTAACAAAAGGATCAACCATGGCTTTCAATCAAACCGCGACGGCGCCGTCGCACAAGATGCGTCGCTGCCTGCTTATGGCATTCGCGCTCATCGCGCTCGCGCTCACCGCTCTTCCCACGGCGTCGTTCGCCGGCACGGACACCGCAGGCAACGTACTTGCGACCGACAATGACGCCAATCCGTCCGGCGTCGAAGGCGACCTGTACTGGGCCGGTCAGGCCCTCAACTTGGACGATACGTCCATCGACCGCGATATCATCGCCGCGGGCGATACCCTCTCAATTCGCGACTGCACAGTGGGCGGCGCCGTCCGTCTGGCGGCACGCACCATCGACATTGCCAAGACCACGGTTGATGGCAGCGTGACCGTTGCTGGCCAGCATGTCGTTCTCAATTCCGACAGCACCGCTAACTGTTTCTACGCGATAGGCGAAACGGTTGCCTTGCGAGGCTCCACCAAGTCGGCAGCGCTCGCGGGCGATACGGTAACCATCGACGGCACCGTCGATGGCGATGTCGAGGTTTGGGCCGACAAGCTCATCCTGGGCAAGAACGCCCACATCACCGGCACCGTGAACGCGCACGTCTCCGAGGACCCCGAGCGCGCCGCGGGAGCCGAGGTCGGCGCACTCAAGATCGACCGCACCGAGAACGAGGATACTTCCACCGTTAACGATGTCATCGGCGGTATCGTCGCCGCGGCACTCTCGACCTGCTTTGTCGCTCTGCTGCTCGAGCTCGTCTTTCCGCGTGCGACTGCCAGCGCCGCCGGTATGCTCCACCAGCGCCCCATGCCCCTGTGGGTGAGCGGTCTTCTGGGCACGATTGCTATCGTCCCCGCCGTCCTACTGCTAATTATCTCTATCGCTGGTCTGTCGCTTGCCGGAACCCTCTTGTGCGGCGTTATCGGCATCGCATTGGTGTCGAGTGCCTTTGCGGGGTGCGCGATCGTCCGCATGGTCGGACACAGCCAAAACCGCTACGCCATGGCAGCCGTGGGTGGCATCGCCGCGGGCGCGCTTACGGCAATCCCCCTCGTAGGTGACTTCATCAGCGGTGTAGCCTTTGTCTTTATGCTCGGCTACATCATCCAGATCATCTGGCGCAATGCCCACCTCAAGCCGCAGCAGCCGGCTAACACGCCGGGACTCCCCACCGCTTAGCAGCTATCCGCCACAAAGATGCCAAGCACCTTTGTGGCGGCGCAAACGAACCTTTCCCCTTGCACCAAAAAGGGCGCCGACCATCGCGGTCGACGCCCTTTCTTGTTAGTCGCTATAAAGCCCAGCGCTTATTTGTTGACCTGGCCAGCGCGGACGGCTGCCTTCTTGCGGTCGGTGGCGTTGAGCAGACGCTTGCGCAGGCGAATGTTCTTGGGAGTGATCTCGACCAGCTCGTCGTCGGCGATGTACTCCAGCGCCTCCTCCAGCGAGAAGGTGCGCGGCGGCACCAGCTGGACGGAGATATCGGAGGTCGAGGAACGCTGGTTGCCCAGGTTCTTGGTACGGGCGATGTTGACGACCATGTCGCCAGCCTTGCTGCGCTCGCCCACGATCATGCCCTCATAGCACTCGGTGCCCGGCTCAACAAACAGCTGGCCGCGCTCCTGCAGCGTACCCAGGGCATAGGCAACGGCCTTCTCAGTGGTCATGGAGATCATGGCGCCGTTCTGACGGTTACCGATCTCGCCGGCGTAAGGACCATACTCCAGGAAGGTGTGGTAGAACACGCCCTCGCCGTGGGTGACGTTCATGATGCGGTTCTTAAGACCCATGATGCCGCGGGTCGGGATCTTAAACTCGAGGTGCGTCACGATGCCCGAGGTATCCATGCTCGTCATGATGCCGCCGGAGGTACCGAAGACCTCAACGACCTTGCCCGAGTACTCATCCGGGCACTCGACGACGGCCTGCTCGACAGGCTCCATCTTGTTGCCGTTCTCGTCCTTCTTAAACAAAACGCGGGGACGGCCGACCTGGAACTCAAAGCCCTCGCGGCGCATGGACTCCATCAGGACGGACAGGTGCAAGATGCCGCGGCCCGAGACCTCGACGCCGCTCTTGTCCTCGAGCTCCTCGATCTTCATGGTCACGTTGTTCTCGGCCTCGTTGAACAGGCGCTCCTTGAGCTGACGGGCGCCCACGATGTCGCCGTCGCGACCGACGAGCGGGGAAGTCGAAGCCTCAAAGACGATGGACAGGGTCGGCGGGTCGATCTCGATGGGCTCGAGCTCAACGGGGTTCTCGGGGTCGGTGTAGACATCGCCGATATCGGTGCGGTCGATGCCAACAACGGCGGCAATGTCGCCGGCGCCGACTTCCTGGCACTCAGTACGACCCAGGTAGTCAAAGGTAAAGAGCTGCTTGACGGTAGCGGTGGCGCTGGAACCGTCATTCTTGACAACCAGGATCTGGTCGCCCTGGTGGATGGTGCCGGAGTACACGCGACCGATGCCGATACGGCCAACGAAGTTAGAGTGGTCGATAGTCACGCACTGCATGGCCAGCGGGGCGTTCTCGTCAACCTCGGGGGCGGGCATGTCGTCGATGATCATGTCGAGCAGTGGGTACATGTCCATGTTGCCGTCGTTGGGATCAAGGCGGGCAAAGCCGTTCATGGCGCTGGCGTAGACCACGTGCTCCATGGCGAACTCAAGCTGATCGTCGGTGGCGCCCAGGTCGGCCATGAGGTCCAGGCAGTCGTTGTAGGCCTTCTCGGGGTTAGCACCCGGACGGTCGATCTTGTTGATGACGATCATGATCTTAAGGCCGGTGTCGATAGCGTGACGCAGCACGAAGCGGGTCTGGGGCATGGGGCCCTCAAAGGCGTCGACCAGCAGCAGGGCGCCGTCAGCCATACGCAGCACGCGCTCGACCTCGCCGCCGAAGTCGGCGTGGCCCGGGGTGTCGATGACGTTGATCTTAACGTCCTTGTACTCGATAGAGATGTTCTTGGCGAGAATCGTAATGCCGCGTTCGCGCTCCTGGTCGTTAGAGTCCAGGACGCGGTCCTCGACCTGCTGGTTGGCACGGAAAGCGTCCGTGGCACGCAGGAGCTTGTCGACCATCGTCGTCTTGCCGTGGTCGACGTGGGCGATGATGGCGATGTTCCTCAGATTGTCTACGCGCATGTAGTTCCCCTATCTTCTATCCATATACAAACGGCACGCGTATGCGGCCCGCCCAGCGATACAACGCTCAGCGGGAATATTGAGCCTTTTACCGAAAACTCGTTTATTTTAGCGATTTTAGATAAGAGGGGTTTCCTCACCTGCAGGTTCAGGGTCGCTCCACATAAAACCATCGCCGGCGCCCATGCCCTCATACAGCACATATGCCGAAAAACCACTCTCGAGCGTGGTTTCGAAGAAGCTCACGAGCAGAGCATCGTGATAGCCGCCGTCAATCTCGACGCAGCCAGTATAGCCGATGGCATAGCGGGCGATACGGCCCAGGCCCTCGTCCTTAAGACCCATCTTGTGCTCGGAGATAAAGTTGGTGGCCGCCTCGAGGCACGCCTCTTCGCCATCCTCATCGAGCGCCGCCAGATAACGGTTGGAAGCGGCGTCCTCAATTGCCACGACCACGCCGGGGTTTTCACCGGCGGCAAGGTCATCCAAGAACGCGCCGATCAGATCGCACACCATGGCGTCGAGCTCGGCGGAGACGTTACCGGCGTCCTGCATATCCTGTGCCATCTTTAGACCTTCCCATCGAGTCTGGCGTCGTTACAGTTCTTGCGCCTCGGCGGCGATCTTAGCGGCGGCATCGCGGGCGCGCAGCATGTCCGACGCGCGCTTGTCGAGCACCTTGATCTGGCTGGTCAGCATGACCGCATCGACCACGCCCCAAATCACCAGGCCCGTAGAGATCGAAAACCCAAGCGCACCAACTGTACCACGAAGGCGCGAGCAGATTGCCGCGACAAGGGCGGAGATGACAACCATCTTGATAAACGAGCCGCGGCGTTCACGAAGCGTGCGGGCCTGCGTCACATAGGCGATGCGTGCCGCCTCAGAAGCCTCCGAGCGCATCTGGGCCTCGCGGGCGATCGCAGTCGCCTCGGCAGAAACTCCGGCACTCATGAGCGCGCACTCCGTCGCGTGTTTGCCGGGCATTTAAAAATCATCGGGCGAGAGCGTGTGGACGAACTCATCGAACTTTTCGAACTCTTGCTCGTCGTCGACTTCCTCGGCGTGCGGTGAGACGGTGCCCAAGCGATTCATGATGTCGTCTTCAACGAACATGGGGGCATTGCTGCGTACGGCGAGGGCGATGGCGTCACTCGGACGTGCATCGATCCTATGCTCGTTGCCATCGGCCAACACGACAACCGTCGCGTAAAACACGGGCGGCTCGGCGCGGACGATTTCGACGCGCTCGAGCTTGGCACCTAGGGCGTCGACGGTGTCGAGCAGCAGGTCGTGCGTGATCGGGCGATCGGCACGGCCGCTGTCGATGCCGCGGCTAATTGCCGCAGCCTCAAACGAGCCAGTCTGGATGGAGAGGGAGCGCAGCGGCGCGGGGGAATCCGACTTGCTGCAGCGCTCGCGAAGCACGATAAGCGATGGCACGGGACCGGCGGCCATGACGATAGTCTCTATGTCGACACGAACCATGGAACACCTCCGGTACGTAGCGGTTAACACGCGGCGGCCCGCCGCATTGAATAGCTATACTACCCAAACTTCCGCACAGCACACAAAATCAAAGTAGTTAATTTGGGACGGGACCTTTTTGACTACTTGCAGTAGGTAAGAAAAAAGCCTCGAGGCAATTGCCCCGAGGCTCTTCACGGTTTTGATGGTGGACCTGACAAGATTCGAACTTGTGACCTCCCGGTTATCAGCCGGACGCTCTAACCAACTGAGCTACAGGTCCATCGCGCAAGGGATATATTAGACGAGTCGTTACGCGCGCGTCAACAACTTTTTTGAAAATCTTTGGGAGGGGTTCGCCCCGGCCGCCCGGCGGCATATGAAGTCGCCTGCTCGGACAGTCCTGACTCGCACGGAGAGCACATTAAGTGCTCTCCGGCTCGTGCGGAACTCGCGATCGACTTCATATGCCGCCGGGCGGCCGGGGCGAACGCGGGTCCCTAGGTTTTCAAAAAAGCGGTCGGCGCGCAGGTGCGCCGACCGCCGATATATGGGGTCTGATGTTTTTGACCGGAGAGGACTACTTACTCGTCGAGGAGATCCTCTGGCATGTCGTTGCCGTCGCCTAGGTCGACTGGGGTCTCTTCGGTGTCGGCTGCGGCCTCGGCGCCCTCGCCTTCGGGTTTTTCCTTGGCTGCCGTCATACGGGCCACGGCGCATATGCGGTCGTTGTCGTCGACGGTCATCATCTTGACGCCCTGGGTGGCGCGGCCGGTCTGGCTGATCTCGTCGGTCCTCACGCGAATCACCGTCGCGCCCTCCGTCACGATGAACAGCTCGTGCTGCGGGCCCACCGTCTTCATGGCCGCGAGGTTACCCTTACGCTCGGTCATTTGGATGGTGTAGACGCCCTGGCCGCCGCGATTCTGCTCCGGGTAGTCCGCGACCGGTGTGCGCTTGCCGTAGCCGCGCTCGGTGATGACAAACAGATCGCCGTTGCCGTTAGTGACTTCCATGCCCAGAACGCTCACGCCGTCCTTCATGCCGATACCGCGAACGCCGCTGGTATCGCGGCCGGTAGCGCGCACCTGCTCCTCGGAGAACATGATTGCCTTGCCCGCGGTGGTGGCCAGGATAATCTTGTCGCCCTCGCGTACGCGGCGCACGTTCAGCAGCGCGTCGTCGTCACGCAGGTTGATAGCGATCAGGCCGTCGCGACGGCTGCGGTCATATGCGCTCATCACGGTCTTCTTGACCATGCCGCTCTTGGTGGCAAACATCAGGTACTCGTCGGCCGGGAACTCGCGGCAGCTGATGACGCTCGCGATCTTCTCGCCCTCCTCGAAGGGCAGCAGGTTGACGATCGCGGTACCGCGCGCCTGGCGCGTACCCACCGGCAGCTCGTGCACCTTCAGGCGATAGACCTTGCCCTTGCTCGAGAAGAACAGCACGTACTCGTGCGTGGACGCGATGAACATCTCATCAATAACGTCGTCCTCTTTGAGGTTGACGCCCGACACGCCCTTGCCGCCGCGCTTTTGGGCGCGGTAGGCGGCAACCGGGATACGCTTAACGTAGCCGGTGTGGGTGATGGTCACGACCATATCCTCGTCGGCGATGAGGTCCTCGACATCCAGGTCCTTCTCAACCTGGCTGATCTCGGTGCGGCGCTTGTCGCCAAACTTCTTGGAGATCTCGCGCATCTCTTCCTTAATGACGCCCAGGATTTTCTCCTCATGCGCCAGCAGGTCCTCGTAGTAGGCGATGGCGCGGCGCAGACCGTCCAGCTCTTCCTGAATTTTGTCGCGCTCCAGGCCGGTCAGGCGGCGCAACTTCATCTCGAGGATGGCCGTGGTCTGCTCGGGCGTAAAGCCAAAGCGCTCGATCAAGCGGCTGCTGGCCTCGGAGTCGGTCTGCGAGGAGCGAATAATGCTAATGACCTCGTCGATATGGTCGAGGGCCATCAAGTAGCCCTCAAGGATATGCGCGCGGGCCTGGGCCTTTTTAAGGTCGAAGCGGGTGCGGCGAGTGACGACGTCGACCTGGTGGTCGATGTAGTGCTGCAGCATCTCGCGCAGGCTCAGGCATTTGGGAACGCCGTTGACGAGCGCCAGGTTGTTGGCGCCAAAGGTCGTCTGCAGCGAGGTGTACTTATACAGGTTGTTGAGCACGACCTGCGGAATGACGCCCTTCTTGAGCTCGATGACCAGACGGATACCCTTCTGGTTGGACTCATCGCGCATATCCGAGATGCCCTCGATGCGCTTGTCGTTGACGAGCTGGGCGATCTTCTCCTGCAGGGTGCCCTTGTTGACCATGTAGGGAATCTCGGTAAAGACCAGGCGGCTGCGGCCGGTCTTGGTGGACTCCACATGTGCCTTGGCACGCACGGTAATGGAGCCGCGGCCGGTCTCGTAGCTCTGCTTAATGCCGGCGCTGCCCATGATGATGGCGCCGGTGGGGAAGTCCGGACCGGGCATGATCTGCATGAGCTCGTCGACAGTGGCGTCGGGGTTGTCGATCAGGTAGCAGGTGGCCTCGATCGCCTCGGTGAGGTTATGCGGGGCGATGTTGGTGGCCATGCCGACGGCGATGCCCTGGCTGCCGTTGACCAGCAGGTTGGGGAAGCGCGCAGGCAGTGCCACGGGCTCGGCGAGCGATTCGTCGTAGTTGGGCTGCCAGTCGACGGTATCCTTCTGCAAGTCACGCAGCAGTTCCATGGCGGGCTTGGCCAGGCGACTCTCGGTGTAACGCATGGCCGCCGCGCCGTCGCCGTCGATGTTGCCGAAGTTGCCGTGACCGTCGATGAGCGGCGTGCGCATGGAGAACCACTGCGCCAGGCGGACCATGGCCTCATAGACCGCGGAGTCGCCATGCGGGTGGTACTTACCGATAACTTCGCCGACCGTCCAAGCTGACTTCTTGTGCGGGCGGTTGGGGTAGATGCCGCTCTCGTTCATCGCGTACAGGATGCGGCGGTGCACCGGCTTTAAGCCGTCGCGCACGTCCGGCAGGGCGCGCGCCGTGATAACCGACATCGAATACTCGATGAACGACTGCTTCATCTCGCGGCCAAACTCCGAAATCTGGAGCTGACCGCCGTTGATATCCTCGCCGGCCGAGGCACCACGGTCGACTTCGCCAAAGCTCTCCTCGAGCTCGGCGTCGTCGTCCTCTTCCTCATCATCATCGGCATCGGGGTTATAGGCGTCCGGGTCGCCGTCCTCGCCCTGCTCAGCACGGGCAAGCAGGCGCTTCAGATCATCGGGCATACCGGCATCGCCGGCCTCGTCCATACCCTCGTTGTTATTGATATCGTCTGCCACGTTACCTCCTCTTAAGCGTCAAGGAAACGCGCGTCATGCGCATGTTTTTCAATGTACTCGCGGCGATAGCCGACCTCGGAACCCATCAGCTCGCGCACGGCACGGTCCGCCACCACGGCGTCCTCGATCGACACGCGCTGCAGGATGCGGGTCTTGGGGTCCATCGTCGTCGAGGCAAGCTGCTTGGGGTCCATCTCGCCCAGGCCCTTGTAGCGCTGGACGGTATAGCCCTTGCGCTTTTTGGTGATCTTGCCGTCCTTGGCCTTGCCATCCTCGTCGTTATCGTCGGGGCTCAGGCCCAGGCTCTGGATGGTGTCGCGCAGGATCTCGTCTTCGGGCTGGCGGCCGTTGGGATACACGTAGTGGATCTTGTTGCGCACCTTAATGCCAAAGATGGGCGGGCAGGCAACATAGACGTAGCCGGCATCGATCAGCGGACGCATGTACTTGTAGAAGAACGTCAGCAGCAGGATGCGGATATGCGCACCGTCGACGTCTGCATCGGTCATGATGATGATCTTGTGGTAGCGCGCCTTGGTGATATCGAAATCGCCGCCGTCGCCGGCACTCGTCGTGACGCCGCAGCCGATCGCGGTAATCAGCGACTGGATGGTGTCACTCGAGAACGCGCGATGGTCACCAACACGTTCGACATTCAAAATCTTGCCGCGCAGGGGCAGAATCGCCTGGATGTCTCGGCGACGGCCGTCCTTGGCCGAACCGCCTGCCGAGTCGCCCTCTACGATGAAGAGCTCGGTCAGCTCGGCATCGCGCACCGAGCAGTCGGCGAGCTTACCGGGCAGGGACGCCGTCTCGAGCAGGCTCTTGCGACGGGTCGCCTCGCGCGCCTTGCGGGCGGCGTTGCGCGCCTTGCAGGCCTGCTGCGCCTTCTTGACGATCTCGCGAGCGGGCTTAGGGTGCTCCTCCAAATAATCGGTGAGGCCGTCGGTCACGATCTTGAGCGTGAGCGCGCGCATATAGGAGCTACCGAGCTTGGCCTTGGTCTGGCCCTCAAACTGCGGATCGGGCAGCTTGACCGAGATAACGGCCGAAAGGCCCTCGCGCACATCGTCGCCGGTCAGGTTGGCGTCTTTTTCCTTGAGCAGGTTCTGCTTGCGCGCGTAATCGTTGATTACGCGGGTGAGCGCGGTGCGGAAGCCCTCAAGGTGCATGCCGCCCTCGGGAGTGTAGATGTCGTTGGCAAACGACATGACGTTCTCGCCGTAACCGCTATTCCACTGCAGGGAAACCTCGACCTCGCCCATCTTGGTCACAGGCGCGTCCGGGTCCGATTTGCCCTCGATGTAGATGGGCTCCTTAAAGGCTTCGGGGACGTCCTTGCCCTCGTTGAGGAACTTGACGAAGTCGATGATGCCGCCCTCGTAGCAAAACTCCTCCACGTGGGGAGTCGCATCGCGCTCGTCGGTCAGCACGATCTTGAGGTTCTTATTGAGGAACGCCGTCTCCTGCAGACGGTTGTGCAGCGTATCGAAATCGTAGATGCAGGTCTCGAAGATCTCGTCGTCGGGCCAGAAGGTGACGGTGGTGCCCGTCGAATCCGAGGTGCCCACGACCTCCATCTTCTTGACGGTCTTGCCGCGCGAGAACTCCATCTCGTAGGTGTTGCCGTCGCGACGAACCTGAACGACCACGCGCTTGGACAGTGCGTTGACGACGGAGATGCCCACGCCGTGCAGGCCGCCCGAAACCTTATAGGCCGAGTTATCGAACTTACCGCCGGCGTGCAGGATCGTCATGACGACCTCGAGCGTCGGGATCTTTTTTACAGGGTGCTCGTCGACGGGGATGCCGCGCCCGTTGTCAACGACCGTGATGGAGTTGTCGGCGTGGACCGTCACCTGGATCTCGGTGCAGAAACCGGCCATGGCCTCGTCGACGGAGTTGTCAACGATCTCCCACACCAGGTGATGCAGACCGCTGGCGCTCGTCGAGCCGATATACATGCCCGGGCGCTTACGAACGGCCTCGAGACCTTCGAGAATCTTAATCTCGCCGCCATCGTAATCGTTTTCGTTTGCCACACGTCCTCCTTCAGTCAAAAAAATGTGTACAGCCTTACTAGTTTATCGTAAAAAAATACCCTCGGGAACGAGGGTATTTGGCTCTACAAGGCCACCAGATGCGATTTAAGGCTCTTTTTTGCTTTCTACGCCCTTGGCCCACTCGGCACTGGCTCTCATGGCATTCTCGAGGGCCTCGCGCAGTTTTTGGTCTTCGATGGGCGCCACTTGGCGCTCAATCTCGGTGCGCTCGGCCTCACTTAGGTCGGCGTGCGGGGCCGGCGGGCGCTCGGTCGTCGCCGGGCGCAGGCGCTGCTTGGCGGCGGGCGGCGTGTGACCGGGCGCGGTGGTTTTGAACACCAGGCCGTCCACATGCGCACCGGCGCGCTCCATGCGCGCGCGGATGATCTCGCGCAACAGCGTCATTTCCTGCGTCCACGAGGGCGAGTCGAGATACACCAGCAGCTCATTGGACTCGGGCAGGTAGCGCAGGCCCGTCACATGCCGCCCCTCGCGCGTGCCCGAGCACACCGCGTTCCACGCGCGATAGATCGCGCGCGACTCCTCGGCAGCCTCCATCTGTGCACGGCGCTTAGGCGTTGCAGCCGCCAGGATGCGCTGGCGCTCTGCGTTCAAAAAGCCACTGAAGGCGACCGTTTCGCTCTCGCGCTCGTAATTAGCACGTCTCACCCATGCTCACCACCTTGGCTCGATCAAGCAGGTCATCGGTAAAATACCCCAGGTTGGTCGTGGTTATGACCGTCTGGATATCATCGCCGATCAACCGCAGAAAAGCACCGCGGCGCTCGCCGTCGAGTTCGCTCATCACGTCGTCCAAAAGCAGCAGCGGGGCGGTGCCCAGGACATCGCGAGCCACGGCCACCTCCGCCACCTTCCAGGCCAGAACCAACGTTCGCTGCTGGCCTTGGCTGGCAAATGAGCGGGCGGAGCGGCCCGCCACGGCAAACTCAATCTCATCGCGATGCGGTCCCACCAACGTCACGCCGCGGCGAATTTCCTCGTCGGCGTGCTCATCAAGGGCAGTCAGCATGCGCTCGTACGCCCAGCCCTTCAGCTCTTCGCGATCCTCGACCTGGGGCAAATCCCCCAGCGTGGACGTATAGGTCACGCTGACAGCCTCGCCGGACGCCACTTGACCGTAGGCAGTGTGCACATGGCCCGCCAGCCGGTCGAGTAGGGCCAACCGGTGCACGAGCAGGGCCGAGCCCGCGCGGGCAATCGAATCGTTCCACGCGCCGAGCATCTCGCGGCAGCACCAGGTCTCCTTGAGCAAGGCGTTACGCTGGGTCACGCAGCGCCCATAGGTGCTCGCAAGATCGGCATAGCGTGCGCTCAGTTGCATGCCAAAGTCATCGAGGGCGGCGCGGCGCACACTGGCGCCTCGCTTAACCATGTCCAGATGGTCGGGGCAAAACAGCACGCTCGGCAGAACCCCGCGCACACCGGCGGCAGCACATCTCTTGCCGTTGCGGCTAAACGAGCGCTTACCGTCCTCCGCGCTCAACCCCATATCAAGCACGCGGCCGTCGCCCTCGAGCCTCAGCTCGACCTTGCACGAGCCCACGCCGTCATGGACGAGCTCGGCTGCGGTCGGATGCCTAAACGAGGCGCCGCTCGTCAGCAGCTGCAGCGCCTCTATGAGATTGGTCTTTCCCGCCGCGTTGGGTCCCGCAAGTATCGTCACGCCCTCGTCTAGGGCAAGGCGATAGCTATCGAAGCTGCGGTAGTGCGCGACGGAAAGATCGCGGGCGAACATGGTCATAGGGCGGTTGCTAGATGCGGACCGGCATGACCAGGTACAGGTAGTTGATCTTGTCGTAGGACTTGAAGATGCCCGCCTGCGAGTAGCTCTTGAGCTCCAGCGTGATCTCCTTCTCCTTGGACAGGGCATTGAGGCAGCCGAAGATGTAGTGGTAGTTGAAGGCGATGGTGCCCGACTCGCCCTCGGCCTCGACATCGATCGTCTCCTGCGCAAGGTCCTGGTCATTGGAAATGGAGGACAGGCCCATCTGCCCGTTCTCGACATCGATCTCGAACTTGACGGCGGGGTTGGCGCTCGCGATAACGGCCACGCGTTTGAGGGCGGCGTTAAAGGCGGCGACGTCAATCTTGACGCTCGTCACGCACGAATCGGGGATGAGCTGCTTGTAGTTGGGGTACACGCCCTCGATGCGGCGAGACACGTAGGTGGTGTTGCCGGCCTCAAAGACAACCTGGGTGTCAGTAGCCCCGATCATGATGGTGACCTGGCTGGCCATGATGTTCAGCGCGTCGTTAAAGGCATCGGCCGGAACGTTGAGCTCAAAGGAGCCCTCGAGGGTCGAGGTCTCGACCTGTGTATCGCACACGGCCAAGCGGAAGGAATCGGTCGCTACCAGGCGCACGGTGTTGTTCTCGACCTTCATGTGCACGCCGCCTAGGATGGGGCGGGCCTTGTCGGTCGAGGTGACGCGCCACACGCGGCCGACCATTTCGGACAAGATATCGGTCGGCAGCTCCACGGCACTCTCGATGGCATAGGCCGGAAACTCGGGGAAGTCATTGGCATCGAGCGTGTTCAGGCGGAACGAGCTCTTCTCGCAACCAATCAGCACCTGGCGCTCGGACAGCTCAAAGGTGACCGGGGCATCGGGGAGGGTCTTGGTGATATTGGAGAGCATCTTACAGGGGATAACCATCTCGCCCTCTTCTTCGACATGCGCCGCGATGCGATGACGGATTGAGATGGTGTAGTTAGAGGTCTGGAATTCCAAGATGCCGTCTTGCGCCTTGACGAGCACGCCCGACAGGATGGGAAGGGTGGATGCCGAAGCGACACCCTTCATAACGACGCCGATGGCTTGTGTAAGCGAGCTCTGGCTGACGGTGAACTTCATCTTTTAATACCTTTCTATAGATATAAATATCTTAATAATAGTAATAACACTGACGAAACTGTTGATTACTCCCAAAGACGCAGGTCAGACCCAGAAAGAAAATCGACAGCAACCTGTGTGCAACGGGGGTGGTTTTCCACGTTCAAAACCTGCGCAAAACTTTTCATCACCGTGGGTTGGGTTTTAGACACCTTATGCCCGTGGTTTTGACAAGTTTTCAACAGGTGTCTCTATTTCCCTACGAGCGCAGTGTAATTTTATCGCGCAACGATTTGAGATCTTCGGTGACGGTGCGGTCTTCCTGGATCATCTTCTGGACCTTTTTGTAGCTCGTGCTGACGGTCGAGTGGTTGCGATTGCCAAATTCGGCGCCCACCGCCGTGGTCGTCATCTCGCACATCTCGATGGCCAGATAGATGGCAATGTGGCGTGCCTTGGCGATATTGGCGTTGCGTCGCGGGCCGATGAGCTCCTCGTGCGTCACGCCGTACTGCTCTTCAATGATGGACTGAACCGTTTGCACGTTGATCTTTTTGGCCGATGTGTCGAAGTACTGGCTGGCGATGGCGTCGATATCGTCAAAGGTGAGCTCCCCGCCCTCGCGCTCGCGGTCGCCCGCCTCGCCGGCGCAGCGCTCGCAAAAGCTCTCGAGTTCGCGGATGTTGGTGCCCGAGACTTCGGCCATGTGTTTAAAGTGCTCGTCGGTCAGGTGCCCGCCGTCGCCCCCATAGGCCGCCAGCAGCGAGTCGTCGCCTGCCTCGGGAGCGGCGACGATGGTGTTCTCGTAATAGCGCTGCAAGATCTTGTATTTCATCTCGTAGCTGGGCTCTGCGACCAGGCAGAGCATGCCGGCGTTGAAGCGGCTGGTCAGACGCTCATCCATGCTCAGGTCCTTGGGGGCGCGGTCTGCCGCGATGACGACCTTCTTGTTGTTGCGGATGAATTCGTCCATGAGCTGGAAGAAGTAGTCCACGCTCGCGCGCTTGCCGATGATGTTTTGGATGTCATCGATGATGAGCACGTCCACGCCGTGGTACGCCTGCATGATGGGGGCGTTGCTCTTCTTTTGACGGTCGAACTCGGTCATCAGGTCGTCCAGATATGCCTGGGAGTTGGCATACTTGACCTTGATCTCGGGCGACCTTTCGGCGAGCTCGTTTTTGATGGCAAGCAACAGGTGCGTCTTGCCCAGACCCGATTTGCCGTAGATGAACAGTGATGTGCATGTGCCGCGCTCGTCCGCGAGGGCGGCAAACTTGAGTGCCGAGCGATAGGCATGGCTGTTCTCGGGGCCGTAGACAAAGTTCTCAAAGGTAAATTTTGAGTTCGCGGCGAGCGGGGCTCCATCCGTATTCTGCTCGGCCGGCACGGTCGGTGCTGGCATGGGTGAAGCAGGGGTCGCAGCTTGCGTGGATTTAGTCGGCGCTCCGCCCTTCATCTGGTTCATCATGCGACGAAAATCATCGGCCGAGAGCGTGTTCTTGATTGCAATGCCCGAATCCGCGCCCGCCGCTGCGTCGTGAGCGATGGGCATGTGCGTGACGGGTGCGTTCGTTGACGTCGCCGCCGCGGCCGGCAACGGTGCCATGGTTTCACGGGAAACATCGCTGTGCTGGTGCTCGATTGTCGGCACGTCGCCTGCGGAGGCCGGCGCCGCCGGGGAGGCAGTGGGAGCCGTGGCGGGCACCGTCGCGGCAGTGGATTCCGTCGCGGCGCCTTGCGGTGCCACGATGTCGAGCGCAATCGGTGCAAAGGCGATTTCTTCCAGATAGGCCTCAATAGTCGGCTGATGCTTTTTGAGCTGCGCGATGGCAAAGCGCGAGGGGGCCTCGATCGTGAGCGTATCTTCGGTCAGGCTTATGGCGCGCGATTGCCCCAGCATGTTGATGAGGCGTGCATCTTGGCCGTCGCGCTGGCAAAAGGCGATGGCATCCCCCAGGATGATGCTTGCTTCCTCGTCCACTGTCTCTCCCGTTCTTTAGCTCTGAGCTCGCACGCGAGCGGCGCCGAGTTCGGTCAGATGGTATTTCTGGCCATGCTTGATGACCAAGCCGGCCTGCGCCAAGTCATTGAGCGTGCGTGACCAAGTGGGGGCCGAGTTTCCAAACGCCCTCGCAAGATCGGTTGCGCCGCACGCTTGATTTTGCGCCAGATAGCCCAGCGCGGCGTTGCCGCGATCGCTTACGAACACGTCCGGTTGTGGCTGTGCATACTGATTTACTGCATTAGGATACATCATTTGAGCTGCTGGTTGTTGAGAACTCTGCGTCGGCGGCATTTGCTGTTGAAAACTTTGAGGCCACTGTTGGTAAGGCTGCGGAGGCATCTGCTGGGCCCAAGGGTTGTACTGCTGCTGCGGCATCTGCTGGTACGGCTGCTGATATCCCTGCTGGTACTGTTGCGGGAACTGCTGGCCATACCCCAGTGGCGGCATCTGCTGATATGGATATCCCTGTTGGTGCGGCTGATAGCCCATTTGCTGGCCACCCGGTGCTCCCGTCGCCTGCTGCATTGCTGCTGCATCCTGATCCGCCAGCGGCATGGTCTCTGGCATGTTTGGCGGCATCGACATCGATGTCGCCTGGGGCTCTTGTGTAGGAAGCATTCCGGGCTGCTGCATCTGTCCCACGGGGGGCTGCATCTGCTGCGTTGCCATGGGCTGCTGCGCAAAAGCTCCCGGCAGGGGATATGTGGGGTGCTCCGTCTCGGGCCGCACGGCAGCACCGCGTCCGCCGGCACGCTCGATTTCCTGCACGCGTTTAGGGTTCAGGCTTACCGTAACCACGGTGCCGTTGCCCATGTTGTCCTCGATGGATACGGCACCGCCGGCGTTTTCCAAATACTCCTGCACCATGGGAAACCCTGCTCCGGTTCCACGGATATAGCGCTTCATCTTGCTGTTTGCACTGGTAACGCCAAAGTCGAAAGCGCGCTCCTTGTCGTCGATGCCGGGTCCTTGATCGGCAAAGCGGATGGTGTCTCCGCCGTCCAGAATCGAGATGATGGGCTCGGCAAAGTGCGCGTGGATAAAGTTTTCGACAATCTCGCGGATGACCATGAGCGAGATATGGCCACCTTGTTCTTTCATGCACTGGTAGACGGTGTTGGTGGTCTCTTCCAAATACGTGCGGACATCTTGCGGATCAATGACGATCACACGCGGTGTCGACAGCATGTCGTCATAGACGGCGATGCGTGCGGCGTACATGGCTTTTGGCGCCTGCGTGGTCGTCTGCTCGCCTTCCTCACGCTCTTCGCGTACGCCGGTGATGTGCTCGTTGTCGGGTGCCGGGTCTCCGGAATCGACCATGGTGTAAAAGTCGTCAGACATGCCGCTCGCAATCTTTCAAAAGGTTTCGAACAAATAGTAGCTCACCGTGCAATGTTTCTCATCTTTCGACAACTTTTCAAAACCTGTTGAAAACTTTGGAAAACAGACGAAAAGTTATCAACATTGCCAACATGACCTGTTGAAAACTCGATGAAATATCGTGAAAAGTTGCCATGCACCGCTAAATCGAGCTTGGCTTATGGGGGAACCGTGTGAACTGCGCAACCTTTTACCTTTGATTTCTTGACATTTGAACATTGATTTCCCTACAATCTTCAAGCTCACGTGTCTATATCTGCGTCCGCGCCCCCGCGGACACTCGAAATGCAGCAGGAGGAACTTAAGATGAAGCGTACGTATCAGCCTAATAAGCGTAAGCGTGCCAAGACCCATGGCTTCCGTGCCCGTATGGCCACTAAGGGTGGTCGTGCCGTGCTCGCCCGTCGTCGCGCCAAGGGCCGCAAGCGTCTCACTGTCTAGCAGCGATACACACATCTCGCATGAAGACTATTAAGTCTCGGCAAGATTTCGAGCATGTGTTCAGTCAGGGGCGTCGTTTCAATCACCCTCTGATTCGAATGACCATATGTGAATCGGTTGGCGAAGGCGACTCCGGAAGGGTCGCCTTCGTTGGTGCTAAACGGCTCGGTTGTGCTGTCGTGCGCAACCGTTCTAAGCGTGTGATGCGCGAGGCCGCCCGCAGCTGTGGATTTCCCGTTGCGGGTTATGACATCATCTTGTTCGCAACTCCCAAGACGAGGGTTTCCTCGCCGCAGGAGATGGACAAGGCGTTGCGTTCGCTTATGAAACGCGCCGGCGTTGCCGGGGAGGAGCGATGAGCAATCACGTTTTGCGACGTGTTGCCATCGCTCCTATTCGCATATATCAACAGGTTATTTCGCCCTTATTGCCTGACGCCTGCATTTATTACCCAACGTGCTCGCAATACGCCGTCCAGGCGATTGAGAAGTACGGTGTTTTGAGAGGCTGCTGGCTTGCCGTGAGGCGCATCGCTCGCTGCAATCCCCTGCACGTCGGCGGTTATGACCCTGTGCCCTAGCGGGCACTCGCTATCGGAGGAAAACTTACATGTGGGATTGGATCGTTAACATCCTTTTCGAGCTGCTCAAGCTCATCCAGACCTTTGCGGTCGACTGGGGCCTGTCCATCATCATCCTGGTGGTCATCATCCGTCTGCTGCTGACGCCGCTCATGCTCAAGTCGACCAAGTCGACGGCTCGCATGCAGGTGCTGCAGCCCAAGATGCTCGAGATCCAGGAGCGCTATGCCGACGATCCTCAGCGTCAGGCCGAGGAGATGCAGAAGTTCTACAGCGAGAACAAGTTCAATCCGCTGTCCGGCTGCCTACCGCTCCTGATTCAGATGCCTATCCTGTTTGCCCTGCTTACGCTGCTGCGTAACCTGCCGCAGTACTTTAACGAGGGCACGTTCTCGTTCTTCAACATCCTGCCCGACCTGACCACCACGCCGAGCGCTTCCTTTGCCGATGGCTTTATGGTTGCACTGCCTGCGCTGGTCTGCCTGATCCTGTTCGCCGTTCTGACCCTGATTCCGCAGCTCTATATGTCGCGCAACCAGACCGGCCAGCAGGCTCAGAGCATGCGTATGATGGCCGTTGTCATGACGGTCATGATGCTTTGGATGGGTTGGAGCCTTCCCGTTGGTGTTCTGCTGTACTACGACGTCTCGTCTGCTTGGCAGGTTATCCAGCAGATTTTTGTGACGCAGAAGGTCATCGACAAGGCGAAGGCCGATGAGGAGGAGCGTCTTAAGAACGCGCCGCTGCAGGTTGAGGTCACTCGTCGCGAGAAGAAGCCGCGCCCGCACAAGAAGAAGTAGCGGGATATCAATCTTATTTAGGTACCTAACTTTTGGAGTACGTTATGTCTGAAGAAATCATCGAGGATATGCTTGAGGAGGTTGCCCCGCAGGTCGCGGGCGATTATCCCGAGATTGCACAGCGCTACAAGGCTGGTGAAGAGCTGACCGATGAGGAGCTCGACACCATTGCCGATGTTGCGATTTCCATTCTGCGTTCCATCCTTTCGCACTTCGATGCCGCCAACTCTCCTATCGATGAGTATGAGGGTGACGAGGGTGAGCTGATTTTGGATGTAACGGCTCCCGATCTTGCTGTTCTCATTGGCCGTCATGGTCGCACCCTTGATGCCCTTCAGGTTATGTTCTCTTTGCTGGTGAGCCGCAAGCTTGGCTTTAGGTATCCGGTTGTAGTGGACGTCGAGGGATACAAGAGCCGCCGTCAGGACAAGGTTGCCTCCATGGCTCAGTCTGCTGCTGAGCGTGCCATCCGCACTCATAAGAGTGTTTCGCTTCCGCCCATGAATGCCTATGAGCGCCGACTGGTTCACATTGCACTTCGTGGCAATGATGCCGTCGATACTCATTCTGAGGGTTCTGACCCTGATCGCCATGTGGTGATTGTTGCTCGATAATCTACTCGAGCCTATGCTAAGGGGACGTGGTTTCTACGTCCCCTTTTTTTGTCAAAAGTTCTCGATACACTGATTTTTGTCAGAAAGGAGCTTTCGTTGTTAGTACTTATTGATCAGCAGGCTGACGAGATGTTGAGCCGTCTAGCTTCCTATTGTAAAGAATATTCCTTGAGCGTAACTGATGCTGAGCTGAGGAATTGTATTCAGCATTTGGATTTGGTTCTAGAAACAAATAAGACAACCAATCTCACCCGTATTCTCAACGTAGAAGATGCTGCAATACTTCATATCCTCGACTCACTTGTTTTACTCCCCTATATCAATAAGGCTCCTGAGGGAGCTTTGCTCGATATGGGTACAGGTGCGGGCTTCCCTGGTATTCCGTTAACCATAGCCACACATCGTAAAGCTACTTATATTGACTCTGTTGGCAAGAAGGTTGATGCTGTCAATTCCTTTGTCCATGCTCTTGGATTGAAACATGCTCATGCGGTTCATGATCGTCTTGAAGAATATGCTCGAAGCCATAAGAAGCAGTTCTCTGTCGTAACCGCCCGCGCACTGGCACCTCTACCGATTCTTGTTGAGTATGCGGCTCCGTTCCTCAAGGATGGAGGGCTATTTGTTATCACTAAGGGCAATCCTTCGGATGAGGAGCTTGCTTCCGGCATGTCAGCAGCTAAGATTTGCGGCTTCACTTTGCTTCTGAATGGCGCAATCGATTTGCCTGAGGGCTTGGGCCACAGGGAGTTCATTGTTCTTAAGAAGAGTCATCCAGCATCCGTCTCATTGCCTCGTGCAAATGGCATGGCAAAGAAGAATCCGCTTGCCTAGATGTTTCACGTGAAACATAATGGATATTAACAACTTGCAGTGTTTCACGTGAAACATGGCGGTTGATATCGAATCGGAATGTTTCACGTGAAACAACTCCGTTTGACAGCTTTAATACACACCAGGAGGGACCGTGGGATTTCGCGACGTTAAGCGTTCTAAGAGCGCAAAAGACACGCGTATCATTGCAATCATCAATCAAAAAGGCGGCGTTGGTAAGTCAACGACTGCTGTTAACCTTGCCGCAGCATTAGGTGAGCAGGGTCGAAAGACACTCATTGTCGATTTTGACCCGCAGGGAAATAGTACAAGCGGGTTTGGAATTGAAAAAGAAGATCTTGATCACTGCATCTATGATGCGTTATTGAATGATATTCCGGCAGAATCGCTTGTTCTTGATACGAATTGCAAAAAGGTGTTTGTAATTCCTGCTACGATCCAGCTTGCAGGCGCAGAAATTGAGCTTGTAAGTGCGATTGCCCGTGAAACTCGCTTAAAGGATTTGCTTGAACCCATTCAGGACGAGTTTGATTTTATCTTTATCGATTGTCCTCCTTCGCTCGGTCTGCTTACTATCAATGCGCTGACTGCTGCAGACAGCGTTTTGATTCCTATTCAGTGCGAGTACTATGCACTTGAGGGCGTTACCAAGCTTCTTGAGTCGATGAAAATGGTCAAATCGCGTCTAAATAAGGGTTTGGACACGTATGGTGTGCTTATGACCATGTATGACTCGCGAACCTCCCTTTCAAATCAGGTTGTTGAGGAAGTTCAGTCGTACTTTGGTGATAAGGCATTTAAGACCTTAATTCCCCGTACGGTCAAAATCTCAGAAGCTCCGTCCTTCGGCGAGCCTGTAATTACCTATGCACCGCAAAATAAGGGTGCTAAAGCGTATATGAACCTTGCAAAAGAGGTGATCAAACGTGCCTAGTGCAAAGAAACGCGGCGGATTGGGACGTGGACTCAATGCTTTGGTCTCCGAGGCTGAGTATGAGACAGGTGGTTCTGCTGCATCTGCCTCAAATGCTGGATCTGAAACTAAGCTGCCTATTGAGGACATTGTCCCAAACCCCAATCAACCGCGAATTCACTTCAATGAAACTGAACTTCGCGAGTTGAGTGAATCAATTCAAGAACATGGTGTTTTGCAGCCACTTTTGGTTCGCAAACATGGAAACGGCTATGAGATCATCGCTGGCGAGCGTCGTTACCAGGCGTCAAAGCTTGCTGGTCTTGAGGAACTGCCTGTCATCATTAAAGACGTTAATGATGAAGAGATGCTGGCTCTTGCTCTTATCGAAAACCTTCAGCGTTCTGATCTGAATCCCGTCGAAGAGGCTAAGGGCTATCGACAGCTCATCGATGCCAGCGGTATGACCCAGGAGGCATTGTCGAAGGCAGTAAGCAAGTCGCGCTCTGCAATTACAAACTCACTGCGTCTTCTCGATCTCCCCGAAATAGTTCAGCAGATGATTTTTGAGGGCAAACTTACTGCTGGTCATGCACGTGCGATTCTTGCAGTTCCATATGAGGATGCTCGAATTCGACTTGCAGAGAAAGTTGTTGCAGAGGGCCTTTCAGTAAGAGCGACAGAAAACCTTGCTCCGTTGTTTTCTGCAGGAGAGACACCTAAGACGCCGAGACCTGCAACGCCTCAGTCTTTTAAAAAGGCTGCCCGTGTGCTTCGTCAGGTATTTAATACCAACGTGCGTGTGAAGAGCTCGCGTGGAAAGAATAAGATTGAGATTGAGTTTAAAGACGAGGAAGAGCTCTCTCGTATTCTTGGTGAAATGATTCAGTTTGATCAAGGAGGCCAAGATGAGGAATAAGATTTTAACAGCGATTGCATTGGCTACGACTGTCGCGGCTGGTGCCTTTGCTGGCTATAAGATCGCGACAGACGATGAACTGCGAGGTCGTTTGCTTCGTGGCGCGCAAGATATCGTCGATACTTCCAAAAAGAAAATGGATGTTATGACGGAAGATGTTGCCATGCGTACTGCTCAGGTAACGAAGAATCCCAAGATTAATCAAGGTTGGGTTAGCAACCAATGGGAAAATGTAGGCTATTAGGTACCTAACAATTATTCAGTATATTCTAAGGGGTCCTTGTCTGATTCATGAGACAAGGACCCCTTATTTTGGCCGTAAAAAATGGGACAGGTAGCAGCTGATTCAAAATTAAGGTGAATAAATGAAACGACCCCGGTTGCATATTCTGCAACCGGGGTCGTTCGATGTTTCACATGAAACGTTTTGGGGTGCGACTCCCCTATGCGTTCTTCTGAACTTTGAAGCGCTGCTTCAGTTGTCCGCAAGCGGCGTCAATATCGTTACCACGGGAGTTACGAATCGTGGTCTCGATGCCACGGGACTCAAGACGACGCTGAAGATCCTCAACCTTATGAATCGGCGACGGCTTGAGCGGGCTGCCCTCGATGTCGTTAAGCTGAATGAGGTTAACGTGGCACAGCGTTCCCTCGCAGAAGTCGCAGAGCGCCTGCATCTCGGGATTCGTATCGTTGACGCCTTCGATCATGGCATACTCATAGGTCGGGCGGCGGCCAGTCTTCTCGGTGTAGAGCTGAAGCGCTTCGTGAAGGCGAAGCAGCGTGTACTTCTTAACACCGGGCATGAGCTTATTGCGCGTCGACTGGATGGCGGAATGCAGGGAAACGGCAAGCGTGAATTGCTCGGGGATGTCGGCAAATTTGCGAATACCGGGAATAACGCCGCTGGTAGAGACGGTGAGGTGACGAGCGCCGATACCGATGCCGTCGGGGTCGTTGAGGATTCGCAGCGCCTTGAGAACCTCGTCGTAGTTGGCAAACGGCTCGCCCTGGCCCATAAAGACAACGCTCGTGGCGCGCTCACCAAAGTCGTTGGATACATGAAGTACCTGGTCGACGATCTCTTGAGCGGTCAGAGAACGCTTGAGGCCGTTGAGGCCGGTAGCGCAAAAGGCGCAGCCCATGCCACAGCCTGCCTGGGTGGACACGCAGACGGAAAGCTTGTTGCGACGGGGCATACCGACGGTCTCGACGGAAACACCGTCGTGGTACTCGAGCAGATACTTGCGCGAGCCATCTTTGGAAACCTGCTTGGTGAGTTCAGTCGGCGTGTCAAAGGCAAAAGCCTCTTTAAGCTGCTCGCGGAAAGCCTTGGGAAGGTTGGTCATGTCGTCAAACGAACAAACGTTCTTCTCAAAGACCCATTCGATGAGCTGCTTGGCGCGGAAGGCGGGCTGGCCAAGTTCGGCCACGAGCTCGCGAATATCGTTTTGGCTCAAGTCGCGAATGTCCTGAGATTTAGTCCTGGGATTCATGGAAGCCTTTCGATTTTGGGGAAACGTAGAGGGTATCGCTACAATATGGTATCAGCTGCAGAAATTATAGAGGAGGAGTCTGCCCATGCCGGGTAAAAGCCTAAAGAACATGCGCGTAGCGGTCTTGGCGGGCGGTCATTCCGCTGAGCGCGAGATCTCGCTCAATTCGGGAAAGAACGTCGTGGTGGCACTGAAGGAAGCCGGCTACACCTCGGTGGAGCTGCTCGACACGGCCGCTGATGACTTTATGGTAACCATGGCGACCGGCGGCTTTGACGTGGCGTTTATCGCCATGCACGGTGCCGGCGGCGAGGATGGTGCCATGCAGGGCGCCATGGAGACCCTGGGTATCCCCTACACGGCCTCGGGCGTGCTTGCCAGCGCCTGCGGTGCCGACAAGGAGGTCTCTAAGCTCCTGTACGCCAAGGCGGGCATTCCCATTGCCCCCGGCCTTGCGCTCGAGGTGGGCGATGAAGTCGATATCGATCATATCGTCGAGGTTTGTGGCGAGCGCTGCTTTGTGAAGCCGGCCGTCAACGGTTCCAGCTATGGCATTTCCCTGGTCCATGAGCCCTCCGAGCTGCCCGCGGCAATCGCCAAGGCGTTTGAGTACGGCGACAAAGTGCTGGTCGAGAAGTGCATCGAGGGTACCGAGATCACCGTTGGCGTATACGGTGAAGATGACGTGCGCGCCCTGCCGATTGTCGAGATCCGTAAGCCCGAGGACTGCGAGTTCTACGATCTGGACGTGAAATATGTCGACCCTACGGACATCCATCGCATTCCGGCGCAGATTTCACCCGAGAACTATGCTCGTGCCCAGGAGCTTGCCTGTGCCGCTCACAGGGCCCTCGGTTGCCTGGGCATCTCGCGCAGCGATTTTATCGTGAGCGAGGACGGCCCCGTTATCCTCGAGACCAATACCATTCCCGGCATGACCGATACGTCGCTGTATCCGGATGAGATCCGCCACACCGACGACATGACGTTCCCGCAGGTCTGTGACAGCCTGATCCGTATGGGTCTTCGTCGAGCGGGCGTTGCATGCTAATCGAGGACGCGGTTTCGTCAGGAACGCCGCAGTTTGTCATCGACTCCTATGCCACGCTTGCCGAGCGCGCCAAAACGCAGTCCTTCGGCCTTATCGAGGAAGATGTGATCGTCCTCGATACCGAGACCACGGGTCTTTCGGTGCAGGACAATGAGCTGATCGAGATCTCGGCGGCCCGCCTTTCGGGCCGCGAGGTCGTCGACCGCTTCGATACCTTCGTGCATCCCAAGCAACTGATTCCCGCCGAGATTACCGAGCTCACGAGCATTACAAATGCCGATGTGGCAGATGCCCCGTCGGCCGTTGAGGCCGTCGCCGCTCTCGCCGATTTTGTCGGTGGTTGCCCGGTGATCGCACATAACGCCACGTTCGATCGCTCGTTTATCGAGTCGGTCAAAGGCGGCGTCAACGTGAGCGATATTTGGATCGATTCGCTGGCGCTGTCGCGCATCGCGCTTCCGCGCCTGGCCTCGCACAAGCTGTCTTTTATGGCTGATCTGTTTGGCTGTGACTCGGTATCACACCGTGCCAATGCCGACGTCGACGCCCTGTATGGCGTATGGCGTGTGTTGCTCGTGGCGCTCACCGACTTGCCCCAGGGCCTCATGGCGCGCCTAGCCGACATGTATCCGGATGTGCCTTGGTCCTATCGTCCTATCTTCTCATTCTTGGCGGGGCAGAACCCTGGTTCTATCTTCTCTCTCAGCGCCGCTCGTGCTGACGTTCTCAAGGCCGATCGCGCCGACGATCGGGTGGACGCCGACGAACTGCCGGTCCTCAAGATGCCGAATCGTGAGGAGATTGAGGCAGACTATGCGCCGGGTGGCCTGGTCAATCGCATGTATCCCACTTACGAGCCGCGTGATGAGCAGATCGCGATGGCGCTCGAGGTCCGCGATGCGCTGGTCACGGGCACACATCGCGTAATTGAGGCGGGCACGGGCGTCGGCAAATCGATGGCCTATCTGGTGCCTTTTGCCGAGGCAGCACGCCGTAACAACATCACGGTTGGTATTGCGACCAAATCGAACAATCTTGCCGACCAGCTCATGTACCATGAGCTGCCAAAACTTGCCGAGCAACTGGACGGTGGCCTGTCATTTTGCGCTCTTAAGGGCTATGACCACTATCCGTGCCTGCGCAAGCTTGAGCGCATGAGCCGCAGCCAGGTCGAGATTACCACCAAGCGCGATCCGGCGGACACGCTCACGGCGGTCGCGGTCATTATGGCGTACGTCTGCCAATCAGCCGATGGCGACCTCGACTCGCTCGGCATTCGGTGGCGCAGCGTCAACCGCCCCGACTTTACGACGGCCTCGCGCGAGTGTGCTCGTCGCCTCTGCCCGTTTTTCCCTGATAAATGTTTGGTCCACGGCGCTCGCCGTCGTGCGGCGCATGCCGATGTGGTGGTCACCAACCATTCCCTGCTGTTCCGCAATGTCGCGGCCAAGGGCAGGATTTTACCTCCGATTCGTCATTGGGTAATCGACGAGGCCCATTCCATCGAGCGCGAGGCGCGCCGTCAGTGGGCGCGCGTGGTGTCGGCGGACGAATCACGCGTTCTGTTTGAGCGCCTGGGTGGCTCGAGCACCGGCGCGCTAAGCCAGGTTTCCCGTGATTTGGCAACCTCCGAGGGCTCTACGCTCTATCTGGGCCTTACTGCCAAGGCGACGTCGACAGTTGCGCGCGCGAGCATGGCAATCGCCGACGTGTTCGATGGCGTTCGCGAGCTCGGTCGCCGTGCCCGTGGGGGTTATGACAATGCCAATCTATGGATTGGCCCCGAGTTGCGCGAATCTGACGACTGGCATGATTTCTTGCAGTCGGCCTACACTGCCATCGACGCATTGGAACAGGCTGACAAGAGCGTCGACGCGCTGGTGCAAGCCGTCGCCGCCGACAAGCCCGAGGTTGTTGTCGACCTGGGTGATATTTCGCGCCGCCTGCACGAGCTGGCCGAGAACCTCAAACTCATCATTGATGGCACCGATGAACACTACGTGTATTCGCTGCAGGTCAATCGCAGACTGCGTGCCGGCGGAGAGTCAATGACCGCAGAGCGCATCGACATTGGCGAGGCCTTGGCAACCGAGTGGCTGCCCGAGGTTCACACGGCTATCTTTGCCTCGGCGACCATGACGGTGTCCAAAAGCTTTGAACACTTTAACCACGCGGTCGGCCTCGATCGCATCGGTGCCTCAACATCCTCATCGTTGCACTTGGACTCGAGCTACGACTTCGATTCGAACATGGCTGTAGTCGTTGCGGGCGATATCCCCGATCCGCGTGACCGCGAGAGCTATCTTACGGCGCTCGAGCGCGTGCTGGTCGACGCCCATCTTGCCATGGGCGGATCGGTGCTCACGCTGTTCACCAATCGGCGCGACATGGAAGACCTGTACGCCCGCGTTGAGCCCAAGATGGTCCGCGCGGGTCTGGAGCTCAACTGCCAGCAGCGCAACTCATCTCCTCGTCGCCTGCGCGACCGGTTTATCAATGAGCCGACCTCGTCGCTTTTTGCGCTTAAGGCCTTCTGGGAGGGATTCGACGCCAGCGGCGAGACGCTGCGCTGCGTCATCATTCCCAAGCTGCCGTTCTCGAGCCCCACGGACCCGCTCTCGTGCGAGCGCAACCTGCGCGAAGACCGCGCTTGGGCGCGCTATTCGCTGCCCGAGGCAGTGCTCGAGGTCAAGCAGGCGGCCGGCCGCCTTATCCGCTCGTCGACTGATTGCGGCGTGCTGATTCTGGCCGACCCGCGCCTGGTGACGAAGGGCTACGGAAAGAAGTTCTTAACGTCGCTGCCCACGAGTTCCTACCAGCGCATCGAATCGGCGCAGATCGGGCACTATCTGCAACTGTGGCGTGCACGCCACGAGCGGCGGCGCTAAAGCGGACAGACGAGGGTTTTTGCCATATCGCACAGACGCTTTGACAGGGCGGGGTCATCCAAGATGCGGATGGCTCCGCCCGCTGCGATTATCTGGCTCATTAGCCAACGCTCGGAGCCGTAATGCACGGTTACCGTTGCCATGTCTGTCCCGCTGCGCTCGATTAGGGTGATGCCGGCCCAGTCCAGATGCTCCGCCATATCGAATGGCATCAAGAGCTTTGCGCTACGCTGCGTCCGGGCAAGGGAATCGTGGAGGGATGCGACGTCCGGCGCGTGAGGCACGACGGAGTCTTCCGTCAAGATGAGGCCCTCGATTTTATCCATGCGATAGGTGCGCTGCTCATCGACTGCGATGTCCCAGGCAATCAGGTATGTTTGGTCGCCGTTTGCCGTAATGCGCAAGGGGTCGACCAGACGCTCGCGTGGCCGTGCATCGTCCATCGAACGATACGAGATGCGGCAGCGAACGCCGTCCTGAATGGCACAGCTCAGCTGCTGCCAGTGCGACCCGTGGTTGACGGTGTCAAAGACGCGCTGGTTATAGCCGAGCTCTTCGGGTAGAAGGGCATGTCGAATCCGAGCTGCCGTCTGTGGCTCGATCCCCAACGATTCAAGTTCATGGTTGAGCACAGCGCCCTCGGCGGCACTCAGGCGCAACGGTAGCACACGCCCGGCGTCACCGGTGAGGACCACACGCTCGCCGCGGCATTCGCAGATGATGCGCGCGCCCGATTCTCGGTCCGCGAGCGTCGAGACGATCTCGAGAATCTCGTCGAGCGACACTCCCGTGATGTCAAAGCGACTGCAAATCTCGGTTCGTGTCATGCCGCTCTCGCCGGCGGCGTAGAGGGCCTCCATGATGTCGATGGCGCGCGAGAGCCTCTGCTCGCTGGTGAGTTTACGCACGGGCATGCTCGTGCACCGTCCTTTCAATGAGGTGGTTCCACGCCTGTTTGAGCGATTTGGGGGCCACGGGCCTCATGCCGTCCATGGCGTGGGCCATGCAAAATGAGGCGGCGGCTTCAAGATCGCGCACGTCAACGGTCCAGATCCATCCTTCTTCGGCGTGCGTGAGTTGGCCTCGCCCGCGCGTGAGGCCGTTGATCATATCGATCTGCGTCTGAGGGGCGAACGAGAACGTAGCTGCAACGGGCGGTCGGTCGGCAAAATCGAATTCAAAGAACAGATAGTCGTTGAGATTGAAGTCTGCAGGGATGGCGTAGGCCTTCGAAGGACGCCAAGCGCGAACGATACGGTCGCAGCGGAATGTCCTGATGTCGTCGGTGGCATTGTCGAGGCCGCAGAAATACGCCACGCCCTCGCGCTCGAACATGCCGTAGATACAGACGGTACGTTCTTTCTGCTCGCCGCGTCCGTTCTGATATAAAAATCGCAGCGCGCATCGCTCGGCAAAGGCGCTCCAAACCGCATCGACGGTGGGAGAGCGGCGGATCGGTACTTCGTCCACCGCCGTCCTACCGGTGAGATAGGCAATCTTGGAGCGAATATCGGTAAGCGGCGCGGCAAAGGCGGAAGAGCCGGCCGCTAGCGTCTGGTCGATGGCGTTGAGCAGGATGTCGGCGTCGTCTGCGGTGATGAGGCCGCCTGCAGCAAACGTGTGCTCGCGGTCGATTGTCCACGAGCTTTCCTCGGTCTCCTGCGCACCGGCGGGGCGAACCTCCTTGATTAAGATGCCACGCTCGAGCAGTTTGTCACGATCGCGCCGAAACTTGCGCTTATCCGAGTCTATGTTGCCCGAGCCATATCCCAGGTCAGAATCCAAGACGATCTGCTCGGTCGTCAGCGGTTCGGGGGAGCTGTTGAGCACAAAGAAAAGATTGAGGATGCGCTGAGCCGTTTTATCGAAACCGGGCTCCGAATTTCCCTTTTTAATTGTCGCGGTCGCGTCGCTTGCCGTCATAGAGTCCTCGCATGAGAAGGTGGTTTGCTGCCATGATTTTAGTCCGATATGGAGATTAGGCTATATCCTTGTCCGCTCGGGGCGTTAAGATGGCCCGAATTCGGTCGTTTGCGCTCGCTCGGGGTATACTTTCGACTATATACGGTTCTAATGTGCATGCATTGGGCCTATTTGTCGGATTATGGATGTGGAGCGCACATGGCGAACACCCAGAACTATATTAACCACCTGCTGCAGAACACCGGCATTACGCCGGCATGCAGCGAAGAAGAGCGCTTGGCTGCCGAGGATATCGCTCAGATCTTCCGCAACCACGGCTTTGATCCCGAGGTTCAGGAGTTCAATGCCCCGGCGCCCAGTAGGCTGGCATTTGCCGTTACCGGTATTCTTGCGTTTGCCGGCGCCCTGCTGATGGGCATCGGCGGCGGTATCGGCTTGGTCGGCACCTTGCTGGCTATTGTCGGCGCCGTTCTTTACGTGCTCGAGCGCACGGGTCACCCCGTGGTTTCGCGTCTGGGCAAGACGGGCGTGAGCCAAAATGTCATCGCCTACCACAAGGCCTCGGGTCCGCTCGCGTCTCCGCGCAACCGCCCGGTGGTCGTTGTCGCACACTACGACTCTCCCCGTGCTGAGCTGCTCGCCCGCGAGCCCTATGCTTCGTATCGTGCGCTCATCGCCAAGCTGTTGCCCGTTGCCACGGTTGCCCCTGCTGCCGTTGCCATCCTGCGTATCCTGCCGCTCCCCGGCGCGCTCAAGGTTCTGCTGTGGATTGTCGCGATCCTCGCTTCCCTCGTTGCACTTGTCAACGCGGCAAACATCATCTCTAACCGCCACATTCTTCCCTATACGTCCGGCGCAGTGTGCAACAAGTCTTCTGTCGCCGCTATGCTCGGCGTTATGGACAACGTCGCTCCCTTCCAGGGCGAAAACGAGTTTCCCGACGATGTTCCGTTCGATACCTATTTTGGGGAGCAGAAACGTCGTGCCGAGGAAATGGCGCGCGCGGCGGCGGAGTATGCCGCGGCCCAGCAGCAAAACGACTACGGCAACACCATCGAGTACGAAGAGCCTACCTACGCCGAGGACGAGTTCGGTCAGCCGATTGCTCCCGACGCTCAAACCGAGCCCGAACAGGGCGAGGCTTTTGACGAGCAGATCGAGGGCTTTGAGGGTGCGTCTGCCGACGAGACGCTGATTGGCGCCATCGTGCCCGAGGATCAGAATCAGGCTGTCCAGGCCGAAGAGTTCAATGACGAGGCTCCCGCTGCTGAGCCGGCGGAGGAGCCTGCCGCGGCCGAGCCCGAGCCCAAGCTCTATCGCAACGCCGCCGGCAACATCCGCTTTGGGTCGGATGCCATCCGTGCGCTCGGAATGCTTCCCGAGTCCTGCACGCTCGATTACGAGGAGGGCGAGGAGCCGACGTTTGAGCCCGAGCCTGCGCCCGTTGTCACTGCGGATGATGAGTCTGCCGCGGTTACCGCTGCCGTTGCCGAGCCCGAGGCGGTGTCTGCGATCGATCCCGCGGCAGGACTGGACATTTTGGCTCCCGCCGCGCCGGCGCAAGACGTTGCGGACGAGTCTGACGACGATTACGTTGAACAGCCGAGGCGCGTGTCTTACGAGAGCGATACTGATTTCTCTGCCGAGATTCCCGCGGCAACGCCCCATGCCGATATTGCATCCGCGTTCTCTTCGATTGGCGCCAGCGCTTCCAGCTTCTTTAAGGGTGCGCTTGCAAAGGGCAGGAAATTTGTCGACGATTTCGAGGAGAAGCGCGCTGCCGCACGCGAGGCTGCCGAGCAGGAGGCTATCGCTCAGCAGCAGGCAGCCGAGGCGGCACGTGAGCGCGCGGCGCAAGAGTTCGAGCAGAACGAGGCTATGCAGTCCGTGCCCGTCGACGCTGCCGAAGCTACGACGTCCTTTGAGTCCCAGCAACCGGCGTCCGCGGATGTTGTTGAGGCGACGACGTCTTTCGAGCCCCAGCAGCACGTCGATAGCACCATGTCGTTTGATGCCGCGCAGTTCGATTCCACGATAACGTTTGAAAAGCAAGGCACCGCGATTGCCGAGCCCCTTCCTGTTTCCGATGAGCAGGGCGGCGCGGCAGACGATGACGAGCCCATTGATGCTGCCGAAATTCAGGATGCTGCCGAGGACGAGCCCGTCGAGGCCAACTCTGACGAAGAACAGTACGCGGCAGCCGAGCAAGATGATTCGACCGAGGTCGAGCAGGAGGAAGTGCCTGCGGTTTCCGAGACTCCCGAGACGGATGAGTCGAGGCCTTACTCCACGCAGATTTTCACCATGCCGACCCCGAGTGGTTCCGGTGCCACGGTTGCCGATGTTGCTCCCACCCAGGACGAAACAGTCGATTCCCTTATGGCCCAGATTTCCTCCCAGGCATCGCCGCGTCCGCAGGTGAATGTTCCCGATCCGGCGTCGGCACCGTCGCCTGCACCTTCCTCGTCTCCGCTGGCTTCGGTCCCCGATCCGTCGCTGCCGTCTATGAAGCAGGCAAACGTTGCGTCTCGCACGTCGCTGTTCGACCTTCCCGACCCCTCCGCACAGGTCAACGACCCCTTTGCTACCGCCCAGGGTCCCGAACCCACATCGGCGCCCGTTGTGCCTCCCATGCCCGTTGCGTCGGGCGCGCAGCCGATCGAGACCATTTCGGCTCCCGCCCCGGCGGCACCCAAGTCTCGCAAACGCGGCCTGGGTGGCCTGTTCGGTCGTAAAAGGAAAAACGAGCAGGACAGCATGAGTGATTGGCTGGGCGTCGAAGACGATTACGATGCCAAGAAGTCCGGTCGCGGTATCGGTTCGTGGGATAACTTCGAGGACGATAACGATGGCTGGAAGGGCGGCGCTACGTCTTCCGATGGCGCTTCTTCCGAAGATATGCTCTCGGCTGTCGCCTCTATGGGCGATGATGAGCTGCTCGGTCACGATATCTGGTTTGTGGCAACGGGCGCCTCGGATTGTGATGGCGCCGGCATGAAGGCCTTCTTGGCTTCGCATCGCGATAAGCTCCGCGGCGTATTCTTCATCAATCTTGAATCCGTCGGCGCCGGTAGGCTTTCGGTGGTGACGGTCGAGGGCGAACAGCAGCTGCTCAAGGGCGATCGCCGCATCATGAACCTGGTCAGCAAGGTGTGCAAGTCGTTCCATGTCGATTGTGGCGCGCTCGAGATGCCCTATGCCAAGACCGATGCCTATGCCGCGCTCGAGGCGAGCCGCCGAGCCCTCACCATCGCCGGCGTGGACGGCACGCGTCTGGCTTGCGCTCGTACCGAGGACGACCTGCCCCACAATGTCAACCCGACGAACATTGCCACGGTATCCGAGGTCGTGACCGAGGTTATCCGCCGTTCGTAGACGGAGCTCTAAGGAGTCAACGTGTTTTCGTATATTAAGCGCCATTGGCCTGTCTACGTGATTTTGACCTTGATTGCCATTGCGTTAGGATTTGGGGCTGCCTACATCGTGGGTGCAAAGGGCTCGACCCCCGCCTCCGCAATCAGCGAAGAGGTGGAGCAAGAACAGAGTACGGGTGCCGATGGGATTCCTGAGTCCGAGCAGGCAATCGTTGATGGTGGATCTTCGTCTGCAGAGTAGATACGGCGATTTACATGATTGAAAGCGGGCGAGCCAGGGGGGCTGGCTCGCCCGCTTTTTCATCGCGCTAGCGCTTCTTTGGGGTCGACCTAAGGCGAGCGAACCATAGGGCTGCGGCACCCGAGGTCAGGAGCGCGGTGATGCAAGCGGCGATGGGAACTGATCCTGTTGCCGGTAGGTCCTGCGGTAGGGTACAGCGTTGAATGACACGGTCCTCGTCATGTGACTCAAGTTTATCGCCGCCGCCGTTGCGGCAAAGATCGACGCGTGCGCTGTTGGTGAGTGCGGTTTGGGGCGTATAAGCCGACGTCGCCTGCATGTGCACGATTGCGCCCCGAGCGTCTGTGCCAAGGATTGCTTTGGCATCGTCAAGGTCGTCGTGCTCATCTTTGAGATCATCGCGGGTCCAAGAATCCGCATCGCTTCGAGTCGTAAAGCCGGCGGCTACCGCACCGTATTCAATGCGAATGCCCGTTACGACGGTATTGGACGCAAGGTCGAGTTCTTTCGCCTCGAGTGTGGTGGATTCCGTGGTCGAGACATCCGCCTTCCAGAGGTGCCAGCCGTCGTAATCGACGAGGCGGCAATCCTCACCCAGACTTTCCCTTACTTCGTCGGACTCAAGCCAAGGATTTTCGTGCCCATCGTCAAGTGTCGCGTTTGCCGGCTCATCGACGTCTGTCGAGTCCAACGGCGTCGTGCGATACCACACGTTGCACAGACCGTTGAGGTCGCCGATGGCGACGGGGGTTTCGATTGAGACGAATCTCGCCGTATCGTCCTCGGCACACTCAAGATCATCGGTAATTGTAAACTCATCAACCCAGGTAGTTGAATCGTTTCGAGCGTCGATGGTATAGGAGAAAAGCCCATCCGTATTGGTTTGCATCGCGGCACGGTTTTTACCATCGCCGTTAGCCAACAGGCCCTTTTCGATAGGTTGGACAAGTTCCTGACGCTTGTCGACCTGCCCCTTGATCTCGATGGGCGCATCCTTCATCGCGACGGATTGGACTTCTCCCGTATCCTTTATTTCAAACGTTATCTCCTCAGCAAGGTCATAGGTCCGCGGAGACATCATTTCGCGCAACGAGTAGGTGCCGGGTGCAAGATGTTCGACGCGGTGTGGCTTGTCGGATGAGGTCCAGGAGTCTATTTCGGTTTTATCGGGACCATATAAGGTGAGCCGTGCGCCTTCTACTTCCTGCTCACCGCTTGCATCGACCTTGGAGATATCAACCTTGGTGTAATCGTCGGATACGTTAAGCCGTGCTTCTACAACGGGTGTTTTCTGGTCGGCATAAGTAAGGTCGACAATATGGGTTGTCTGATCGAGCAAGAAGCCTGCCGGCGCTTGAGTCTCGACAACCTCGTAGCGTGCGGTGCCAGATCCCAGTGGGAGGTTGTCCGCGCGTGCTTCTCCAGTTTCATCCGTCGTGACGGTAGCGACAGTCTCACCGTCGAGTGCGGCAATGCTACCGTCGGGGCGCACGATATCACCCGAGGCACGGATCTCAAAGATGGCGCCCGCGAGGCTGCTGCCGTCTACGGCATCGGTTTTAACGATCCTGATATTTCCGGTCGCGGCGCGGTCATAATACGAGGCGATTGCAACGGGCGTTAGGTTCATGTCGGCGGGTATGTTTACCTCGATTTCTTCGCTGACAAGATAGGGCTCTTTGGCCGAGGTTTCGCGTACATAATAGGTGCCCGGCACGAGCGATTCGGGCAGTGTGACGGTCCCGGTCGCGTCAGTCGTAAAGGTGTCCATTACGTTATGTGCTGGATACCAGCAAGTTTGTGAGACAGGTTCGTGATTGCTGTCGAGGAGTTGGAAGGTGAATCCGGCTAGGGGAACAGAAGCGCCTGTTTGGGCATCGCGTTTTACAATCTGGAGATGCGTCGACAGAGCGTGGTTGTCCACGATATATTGAAGCTCGGCGCCGTCGGAAATCTGATTTGCCCCGACGGTCCATTCCCCTGCACGTTTAAAACCCTCGGGGACGGTTTCCGGAACCTCGCGAACCGTGTAGCCGGCACGGTCGTATGGGACGGCTCCGTGGACACCGGCGGGTCGCTTGCCTGTGCCGAACCATGCTTCGGGCTGATCTTCGGTGGAGGCAAAGCCATAGATGTTTGTGGCCAGTGTGCCAACAACCTGCTGAGAGCTGTTGCTGACAACCTCAAAGACAACACCACCCGCCGGCTGCTCCAGGCCGGATTGGTCGCTATTGCCGTAATCCTTGAATTTGGAAATCTCAAGGTTAAACGCAATGGGGATATCGGAAACGCGAGATTCGATCTCGACCACGCCTGAATCGCCGAGCTGGTCGGCTCCAACGGTATAGGTCCAGCTGTCGTTGGATGGCAGGTAGCCCTCGGGGGCTTTTGATTCGTAGATGGTAAAGGTTCCTAAGGGGACATCGGCGAGGGTGGCCCGACCGCTTTCGTCGGTCGTGAGGATTTGTGCCCATCCAGGGGTTGATTGCGACACACACGTGAACTCTGCTCCTGCGAGCGAAGCTCCCACCTGGTGGCCGGCATTCGTCGCGGCATCGAGTTTTACGATACGCAGGTTGATGGTGCCGGGCTGTTCATCAATGGCGACCCGCCCGCCGTCATTCCCCGTGGTAAAGGCAATACGATCGTGGCGGGGGACATAGCCGGCCGGCGCCTTCGTTTCAACTAGGTAGTATGCCGTGTTGGGCAGAAGTGTTGCTTGCGCTCGACCGTTGCTGTCCATCTTGATGGTGCCGACACGCGCGCCGCTGGCGCTCTCAAAAATATCGAATGTTGCCCCGGTAAACTGATAGGTATTGTTTCCGCTGGTAATAACGGTGTTAGCAGACTGCTTTTGGAAGGAAACAGACACCGCCGGCAGTACATAGAGCATGTCTTGACGTTTGCTGCCGCCCGATACGGCCCCTAGATAGCGTCGCGCGCGGTGCGGAGCGGCTTTGATGCTTCCTGATTTTGCGCTGTCGTGGAGCCACCGCGCAGCCGCCACGACTTCATTGTCGGCGGTAAAGTGTCCGCTCTTGGTTTTACCCTGAGCGGTCGTGTAGGAGTAGGTGCCGTCGACATGGGTAGTGCCGTTGAGCATCCATACGGCAAGCTGGGTGGCGGCGCGGGCGCGATCGGGTGAAAGATGGTAACCGCCAAACGACGTGGTGGTGGGATATCCGTGACAAACGATTGCCGCGAACTCGTCGTCGAGCCACACCCAGCCTTGATCAAAGTTGAGCCATGGGCCGCCCGGTTTGGTGGGGCCGGGGCGCTCCTGGTTCATGCAGTAGGCAATCGAGGTGTCTTGAGCTTCATACTTGCCGATGAAGAAGGGTCCACAATCATCGCTAATAGTGCGGAAGCCGAGCTGGTCGTAGCCATCGACGGCAAATGCGGCTCCCGGTGCCAGGCAGCCGAAAAGCAGGAAGAGGAGCAGGAGCAGCGGACCTGTTGCGATTGCGCTGTGGACAGAGTGCGTGGGTGCGTTGGACATGGCTGCTCCTTATCCCTCGTGCGTCGCACGGGGAGGCTGCGACGCGTAGGATGAGGCTACCCCCGAGGTTCATGCGGGTAAGTACCGGAGCCTGACCAAAAGCTTGCCCAATTCCTGACAAATTGAGCTCAAATACAACAATCAAGCAAAAGTGCAGGTAGAAGATAAGGGGAACAGGAAGTCAAAGGTCCTCGTCTCCACAATTGACGCGATTTTCAAACGAATCTCCACAGCTAAAACAAGCATTGCCACCCTTGTATCGAACAAGACAACCGCGTTATACTATCCCCCACATATGCGGGCATCGCCAAGTGGTAAGGCATCAGCTTCCCAAGCTGACACTCGCGGGTTCGAGTCCCGTTGCCCGCTCCATTCGAATTTCAGGCACGGTAACGTTTCGTTACCGTGCTTTTTTCAATAAAGTGCCGGGACTCGAACCCGACAGGGTGCGAGCGTTAAATAAACGCGAAGCGTTTATAGCGAGCAGGCAAGGTCGCCGATAGGCGGCCGCAGCCGGTGCGGATTTGCGAAGCAAATACGCGGACGTCCCGTTGCCCGCTCCATCAGCAAAGGAAGACGTGGGGACGGACAATTCGGCGGAGTCTTCCCCTTCGACTTCGTGAAGCTGAGGGGCTCGCCTGAAGCCGGTGCGGATTTGCGAAGCAAATACGCGGATGTCCCCATGGCCGCTCTTGCGGCAAAATGTTAGGTTAATGCCTGCTGCCCATACTTGCACCTGCGCACGGTACAATGGTTGGGTTACGACCAACGTGCCAATAACCAAAAAGGAGCCGCTATGATCGATCGCTATACCCGCCCGGAGATGGGACACATCTTCTCCCTCGAGAACAAGTACGCCATTTGGCAGGAGATCGAGGTTCTGGCCTGCGAGGCCCAGGCGGAGCTCGGCAAGATCGGTATTTCCAAAGACGAGGCCCAGTGGATCCGCGACCATGCCAACTTTGAGAAGGCGAAGGTCGATGAGATCGAGGAAGTCACGCGCCACGACGTCATTGCCTTCCTGACCAACATGAAGGAATACATCGATGCCGATGTTCCCGAGGGCGACCCCAAGCCCAGCCGCTGGGTTCACTATGGCATGACCAGCTCCGATCTGGGCGACACGGCCCTGTGCTACCAGCTCACCCAGGCCTGCGACCTGATCATCGAGGATGTCAAGAAGCTCGGCGAGATCTGCAAGCGTCGCGCCTTCGAGGAGCGCAACACGCTCTGTGCCGGCCGTACTCATGGCATCCATGCCGAGCCGATGACCTTTGGCATGAAGTTTGGCTCTTGGGCCTGGGAGCTCAAGCGCGATCTGGACCGTCTTGAGGATGCCCGCAAGAACGTTGCCTTTGGTGCCATCTCGGGCGCTGTCGGCACGTACAGCTCCATCGAGCCGTTTGTCGAGGAATATGTCTGCGAGCACCTGGGCCTGGTTCACGACCCGCTGTCCACACAGGTTATTAGCCGCGATCATCACGCCTACCTCGCCGGCGTTCTTGCCACCACCGCGGCCACCTGTGAGCGCATCGCTACCGAGGTTCGCAATCTGCAGAAGACCGATACACTCGAGGCCGAGGAACCGTTCCGTAAGGGTCAAAAGGGCAGCTCCGCCATGCCGCACAAGCGCAACCCCATCACCATGGAGAAGGTCTGCGGCCTGTCGCGCGTCGTGAAGGCCAACGCGCAGGTTGCCTTCGACAACGTCGCCCTGTGGCACGAGCGTGACATTTCGCACTCCTCTGCCGAGCGCGTCGCCCAGGCCGACAGCTTCATCGCCCTCGACCACATGTTCCAGTGCCTCATCCGCGTTATCGACGGCCTGCAGCTGTACCCTGCCCGCATGATGGCCAACCTCAATAAGACCCGCGGCCTCATCTTCTCCTCCAAGGTGCTGCTCGCCCTCGTCGACACGGGCATCACCCGCGAGGACGCGTACACCATTGTGCAGGAGAACGCCATGGCAACCTGGCACGAGGTACAGGATTGTGTCTCCGGCCCCACCTTTAAGGAGCGTCTCGAGGCCGACCCGCGCTGCACCGTCAGCCAGGAGAAGCTCGACGAGATTTTTGATCCGTGGGACTTCCTCACTCGTATCGACACAGTCTTTGATCGTCTGGAGCAGCTGAGCTTCGAGTAGGTTCGGGCATAACGTTAGCTTTTTAGGGCGCTTTGCTGGTAATGTGTGTTGCCGGCAAAGCGCCTCGTTGCATTTAGGGAAAGACGGGGATAATAGTCGTCTCGAATAACATTCTGAGAGGGGATCGCATGATTTCGTTTGATTACAAGCCTCAGGGCGTGTGTGCTCGCAATATTCACCTTGACCTTTCCGATGACGGCAACAAGGTGATGGGCGTTGAGTTTACCGGCGGCTGCGACGGCAATCTCAAGGCTATCTCCAAGCTGGTCGAGGGCGCTCCTGCCGATCGCGTAATCGAGGTTCTCGCCGGTAATACCTGCGGTATGAAAAAGACCTCCTGCGCCGACCAGCTTACACGCGCTATCGAGGCCGCTCGCGCCGAGATCGCCTAATGGGTATCGCCGATCACATCAAGAACGGAATATCGCGTCGCGGCTTTGTACTCGGTGGGGCTGCCGCGGGCGCTGCCACGGTGCTTGCCGGATGCTCGAAAAAAACGGGCACCAGCGATGATGCCGCCGGCGAGCCGCAGGTTATCAAGGACGATTCCAAAATCATCTCGATTACGGATGAGTACGAGGCAGTCGACATCGATCTTGAGCCGGCGGCGTCGTGGACGCTGCCTCTGGGTACGCTGCTGTACTACTGCGACGGCGATTACGCCGCGGCGATGATGGCGCCCGCATCGGCACTGCACGCCAACACACTCGGTGTGCTTAACCTGGGCGATGGCTCGCTTACCACATTAATCGAGGATCCTATCGAGGGCACGGGATATGCATTCTACGATGTCCGTGCCGGCGACGGCGTATTCGCGTGGGTTGAGATGAACTTTGCCAATTCATCGTGGAAACTCTACGCTCAAAATCTATCGGGCGCTTCGCTCTCTGGCGATGTGGTTGAGCTCGATCGAGGTGGCAAGGACTATGATCCGCCCCTGTTTACGGCGTTTGGGTCATCGGTTATCTGGTATAAAATGCCTTCGGCAGGCGGCAATAAAACGAGTAGTGATTCGTTTTGCTATCGTCGCTCGCTTGATGAATCCAAGGCCGAGGCAATTTGGAAATCGACGGGCCGCTTTGCATCGGCCCCGCGCGCGAGCGACGGCATTTTGACCATCTCGCCGCGTGTCCGCAACGACGAGGGCGTCTACTACGGCATAACGGCAATTGATCTGACCGACGGCAACAACACCAAGCGTGCCCAGCTGGTCCTCCCTTCGTCAGTTTCGCCTTTCGAGGCCGTGTATATGGGCGATACCTTCGTGTTTTCTATCGAGGCGGCCTATAGTGGCGTGGGCAGCCTGGGCAATATGGGCACGTATATCGGTAATGAGGGAGGGCCGTACCTCTTCCTGTCACGCGAGCCGCTCGCATGTGCGGCTGGCAAGAAGAATAAATACCTTGTTAAGGTACAGGCGTCGCATTTCCTGATCGACACCTCTGCCAAGACCTATGGCTCGCTGCTGTCGCCCGACCGCGCTTTGGAGTATGGCGATTATCCAGCTACGGCGGGAAAATCGGACTCATTCCTTACGTACGCCACGGTGCGCAACAGCCAGGGTATACCAGAGACGGTCACTGCACGCCTATTTTCTCTTTAAGCTTAGAGGGGTTAAAAAGGCGCCAACAGGGGAATAAACGCGTTGTAATTGTGAGTACCGCCCGCCGAGCTGCCGCGTCATAGCGGCATCCGGCGGGCTCAGGTGCGTTAAAATGGGCTTGTTCTTAGCTAATTGAGACAGGGGGGCCGTGTTATGGCTTCAGATGCAAAAAAGATTCTGCTGGTCGAGGATGAGAAGGCAATCCGTGACGCCGTCGCTGCCTATCTCGAGCGCGAAGGCTACTGGGTTGTGGGCGTCGGCGACGGCCAGTCCGCGATCGAGGAGTTCGAGAAGCATCAGTTCGACCTGGTCGTGCTCGACCTTATGCTCCCCAAGATTCCCGGCGAGCGCGTTTGCCGCACCATTCGCGATACCTCGGATGTCCCCATCATCATGCTGACGGCTAAGGGCGAGATTGAGGACCGTATTATCGGTCTTGAGCTCGGCGCCGACGACTATCTGATTAAGCCGTTCTCGCCGCGCGAGCTCGTCGCCCGCGTTCGCGCTCTGTTCCGCCGTGCCCATCAGGCCGACGAGCCCGCCGTCGAGGTACTCGACTTCGGCGATCTGGTCATCGATATCTCGGGCCACAAGATCTTGGTCGAGGGTAAGGAAGTCGATCTGACGGCTTCCGAGTTCAAGCTGCTCACCACGCTTGCCCGCCATCCCGGCCGTGTGTATAACCGCATGGAGCTGGTCGAGAAGGTGCTCGGGTACGACTTTGAGGGCTATGAGCGCACCATCGATAGCCACGTGAAGAACCTTCGCGCCAAGCTGGGCGATGATCCCAAGAAGCCCAAGTGGCTCTACACCGTCCATGGTGTCGGCTATCGCTTCGAGGCTCCGGCCAAGACCGATAAGTCGGACGAGAAATAGGGAAATCACATATGACACCTGCGCGCTTTGAAATCGGACAAAAGCACAAGCAGGAGAGCGAGGCGGGTTCCAAGGCTAGTTGGAACACGCCTCGTTCCGATTCACGGCCAACGATGAGCTATCCCTCGCGCATGGCACTTGCTTTTGCTCTGACATCGCTCATGACGGTATTGGTGCTGGTGGGCGTTGTCTCTGTTGTGTGGGGCACGGTCTTTTCGGATTACACACGCTCCAATATCGTCGAAATCGCAAATTCCGCTGCCGAGAAGTTGGCAACCTCATATGAGGAAAACGGCTCTTGGACCGCGGGGGAACTGCGCACGGTCGCAACGTCGAGTTTGGTTTCCGACGATTTGGGTATGCAGGTCGTCAATAAAAAGGGCGTGATCGTTTATGACGATTCCTGGCCCTCGGCAAGCGCCACCGCCGATGTACGCGAAAACCAGGCTACGACCGACGACACGAGCGGCAAGAGGGCATCGCATAGCCCGGTCTCGTCTGCTCCAACCGACTCCGATAGCGTTGCTAACGTCGAGATTGTAACGTCTTCCGGCGAGCATGTCGGACAGGTAAAGCTGTGGGCCATCGGCTCCGACGCTCTGCTCACCAAGGCGGACTCTGCGTTTAGGGAGAAGACCTTTAACGCCATGGCTCTCGCCGCGGTTGTTGCAATCTGCATTTCGGTCGTTATCGGATCGCTCGTGTCGCGCATGCTCACCAAGCCGATTCATCGTATTACCAGCACCGCCAAGCAGATTCGCGACGGCGATTTGTCCGCTCGTACGGGCTTGCGCGGCGATGACGAAATCGATCAGCTGGGAGAGACCTTCGACGAGATGGCCACTTCGCTCGAGAAGGATATGAAACACGAGAAGCGCCTGACCTCAGACGTTGCACACGAGCTGCGCACGCCGCTTATGGCCATGCTCGCAACGGTCGAGGCCATGCAAGACGGCGTGTACCCCACCGACGACGAGCACCTGGAGACGGTCGCTTCCGAGACGCGTCGCCTGGCTCGTCTGGTGCAGCAGATGCTCGACCTGTCGCGCATGGAAAACAGCACGGCTCCACTCAACCTTGAGCCGGTGGACATGGTTCCGTTCGTGCGATCGATAGTGAACGGCCAGGAGCGTCTGTTTGCCGACCGTGACCTTCGTCTTCGCTTTGCAGATGAAACCCAGGGACATGACGATGTCGTCGAGGCCGATCCCGATATGATCACGCAATGCGTCATCAACCTCATGAGTAACGCCATGCGCTATACCCCCGAGGGCGGATGGGTCGTGGTGTCGGTGCTCAGTGACCGTAAACATGTCGATATTGCGGTCTCGGACACGGGCATCGGTATCGCCAAGGAAGACCTGTCGCGCATTTTCGGACGTTTTTGGCGTGCCGACGCCAGCCGCGCCCGCGAGGCGGGCGGTCTGGGCGTGGGCCTTGCCGTGACCAAGCAAATCGTCGAGCGCCACCATGGCTATATATCCGTGGAGTCGGAGCTTGGAAAGGGTACGACTTTTACGATTCATCTGCCACGCGAGCACACGGCGGACGCGGCATCTACTACAATGGAGCACTAGCTTTTCGCTATTCGGTGAAGGAGGGGTTTCGTCCCTGCCGCTCCGAGTTTGCGAAAACGTGCGGGGAAGAACCCGCATTACTGTCGTATTTTGGTAAGGAGTGACTCACGTGACAACGATGGAGCGTCGTCCGGATTCCCGTGGCAAGGTTCGTGATATCTACGATGCCGGTGAAAACCTGCTGATGGTCGCCACCGACCGCATTTCTGCGTTTGACTTTATTCTCCCCGACGAGATTCCGTTTAAGGGAGAGGTGCTCAACCGCATCTCGGCATTCTGGTTTGATAAGTTTGCCGACATTGTTCCTAACCATCTCGTCTCCATCGACCCGGCGGATTTCCCCGAGGAGTTTGCTGAGTACCGTGACTATCTCGCTGGTCGCGCCATGCTGGTCAAGAAGGCGCAGACGATTCCTATCGAGTGCATCGTCCGCGGCTATCTGACTGGCTCGGGCAAGAAGACCTACGACGAGAACGGCACCGTCTGTGGTATTCAGCTGCCCGAGGGCCTGACGGAGGCGTCCAAGCTCCCTGAGCCGCTGTTCACGCCCTCCACGAAGGCCGAGATCGGTGACCATGACGAGAACATCTCGTATGAGCGTTGCTGCGAGATCGTTGGCGAGGACATCGCCACGCAGATCCGCGATCTGTCTCTCAAGATCTACAAGGCCGCTGCCGAGTACGCCGCGACCCGTGGCATCATCATCGCCGACACCAAGTTCGAGTTTGGTGTCATCGATGGCAAGGTCACGCTGATCGACGAGTGCCTCACGCCCGACTCCAGCCGTTTCTGGCCTGCTGCCAGCTACGAGGAGGGCAAGATCCAGCCTAGCTACGACAAGCAATTCGTCCGCAATTGGCTCAAGGCCAACTGGGATATGACGGGGGAGACCCCGCATCTGCCCGCCGAGGTCATCGATGGCACGTCCGAACGCTATCGCGAGGCCTTCCAGATTATCACGGGCTCCCAGTTCACAAGCATGAAGGAGAACGCATAAGTGAGTACCCGTAGCGCCACGAACAAGCGCACGCAATCCCACGAGGTTACCGGGGTTGCGCGCAAGTCCGCCGCATCTGCTAAACCCGCCCGCCAGGCAGCGAGCTCCGTTCACGTCGTGCCGGCATCATCCAAGGCACGCCGCAAAGAGCTCGAGAAGGGCGAAAACCTGGAAGGCCTTTCCAAGGAGGAAAAACGCGCCCGCAAGGCCAAGCAGCGCGCCCACGAGGATCGCATCTACACGGTGTCGAATATCCTTCTCAAGCAGGATGAGGACTACACCAAGCGCCGCCGTATTTGGTGGGCCGTGCTCGCTATCGGAATGGTGCTCGTCGTGGCAATTTGGGCTTCGCTCTACTTCGCTCCCGGCGGCACGGTGTCCAGCCCTGTTCAGATGGTCGGCATCGTCTTGTCCTATGTCATCATCCTAGGTGACTTTATCTACGACTTCGCTCGTATTCGTCCCTTGCGCAACATGTACCGCGCGCAGGCCGAGGGCATGTCCGAGAACAAGCTCAACGCTCTTATCGAGCGCGCGGCCGCCGAGGAGGACAAAAAGGACTCCAAGAAGAAGTAGCGTTTGCATACATACTTATCGCTAAGATATAAGGCGCGTCGTTTTTTCGGCGCGCCTTTTTATTGTCCTATAGATAGATGGAGTGGCACATGATTCGAGCTGCCCTGACGGTCGAAGAGGCTCTGGAGGGTATGAAGTCCCTGGAGCCCAAGATTAAAAACTATGCGCGTCTGGTTGTCCGCAAGGGCGTAAACGTTAAGCCCGGCCAGGAAGTCGTCGTTCAGTCTCCGGTCGAGTGCGCGCCGTTTGCGCGCGTGGTGGTCGCGGAGGCCTATGCTGCCGGCGCCGGCCACGTGACGGTCATTTGGGCCGATGATGCCGTGACGAGGCTCACGTACGAGCATGTCGAGAAAGGCTATTTTGAGCAGACGCCCGAGTGGAAGCGCCTGCAGCTGGATTCCCTGGCCCAGGACGGTGCCTGCTTTATCTTTATCGAGGGTGCGGATCCTGCGGCCCTCAAGGGCATCGATCCAGCCAAGCCGGCCGCGGCATCAAAGGCGAGGAATACGCAGTGCAAAGTTTTCCGCCGTGGACTGGATTACAACATCAATCCGTGGTGCATCGCCGGCGCTCCGGTCGTGGCTTGGGCGCACGAGGTGTTCCCGGGAGACGCCGATGAGGTTGCAATCTATAAGCTGTGGAATGCGATTCTGCACACCGCGCGCGCCGATGGCCAGGACCCGGAGAGCGACTGGGAACTCCATGACGCCGCATTCGAAAAGAATCTGCGCTTCCTGAACGACAATCGTTTTGACCGGCTGCATTACACCTCGGCAAATGGAACCGATCTGACGATTGGCATGACGAAGGGTCACGAGTGGGCCGGTGGCAAGGGCAGGACGCCCGATGGACATCCCTTCTTCCCCAACATCCCCACCGAGGAGGTCTTCACCTCGCCTGATCGTATGCGTGCCGACGGTATCGTGTATTCGGCTATGCCGCTCATTCACCACGGTAACAAGGTTGACGATTTTTGGATTAAGTTCGAGGGCGGCTGCGTGGTGGACTACGACGCCCGCGTGGGCAAGGCAACGCTCGCAAGTATCATCGATACTGACGAGGGCGCTGCTCACCTGGGAGAGGTCGCGCTCATTTCCAAGAACACGCCGATCCGCGAAAGTGGTGTTCTGTTCTACGATACGCTCTATGACGAGAACGCCAGCTGCCACCTTGCGCTGGGCGTCGGCTTCCCCGAGTGCATCGAGGGCGGATATGATATGTCCAAAGAAGAGCTCCTAGAGCATGGCGTCAACGTTTCGAGCACGCACGTCGACTTTATGATTGGCACGGACGATATCGATATTGCGGGCGTTACGCCCGATGGACGTGAAGTTGTGATTTTCCAGAACGGCCAATGGAGTTGGGAATAGTTCCAGACCGTGGTACAATGCCACCCGCGGGCCGTTAGCTCAGCTGGCAGAGCAGGGGACTTTTAATCCCAAGGTCCAGGGTTCGAACCCCTGACGGCCCACCCAAGATTGTTGAGACGGTCAACTCCGGTTGGCCGTCTTTTTTGTCGCCCTTTCATGGGTTCGAACCCGTCGGGGCGCGGAGCTGAGTAAACGCGTGAGCGTTTGCCAGCGCAGCGCGCAAGGCGCGAAAGCGCCGCAGCGGCCGCCTGCGGAGCAGGCTGAACCCCTGACGGCCCACCCAAAGAAAGGAAAAAGAAATGAAAACAGATAGATACGGAATTAGCGGCAGCACATTAAAGATAATAGCGGCCATCTCGATGGTTCTCGATCATGTAAGCAGGATCGTCCTGACCAATGGAATCATGACTCACGCATTGTACAATCAGATATCAGACGAACAGTGGGCGATTCTAAGCGAGGCTTCGGATGTGCTTCATGTTCTTGGCAGAATTGCATTTCCCTTATTTTGCTTTTTGATAGTTGAGGGATTTTTGCATACTCATGACATAAAGAAGTACCTGCGAAATATGCTTGTCTTCGCAATCATTGCGGAGCCCATATACGATTTCGTTCAAACCGGGCAGCTATTTGACCTTCGGCAACAGAATGTTATGTATGAACTCCTGCTTTCCTTGGTCTTTTTGATTATTCTGGAAAAGATACAAAGTCTTTCAAAATGGAAAAGGTACATCGCAGAAACTGCTCTGATTGTTTTGACAGCACTGGCAGCTGAATACACTAAACTGGATGGCGGTGTGTATGGCATTCTGCTTGTGGCTGCATTCTATTTATTCCACGACAGCAAGGCCAAGATGTTCTTTGCTGCAGTATGCGCAGTGCTCTTTTCGTCATGCCATATAGTTGGCGGCGGATTTGAGTTTGCTACAGCTAATGTATTTAATCCTGATGTTGCTGCCGCGGTCGTTTCGTTGCTGCTTATCAATCTTTATAATGGCAAGCGAGGGCTGAAGCTCAAATATTTCTTCTACATTTTCTATCCGGCACATCTTGCTCTGCTTTATGGTGTCTCACTTATTGTTTTGAACTGTCTTTAAAAACTCTCAAACAAGTCTCTGAAAGCAGAAACAAATTGACCCTAAGACTGCTTGTGAATTTCCGGAAGACCTGAGAGATGCGTGGATAGACAACGAGGGCTGCAGAAAGATGCTACTCAGTTCTCTGGCGGATCGCATGAATCTGTATGAGGATCACTTTCACACACTCATTAATAACAGCGATAAACACGGCAGATCCTCAAAACATGAGACTGCGAAGGTCGAAAGATGCTTCGAAAGCATGAATGGCAGCGAGAAAACGAGTTCGTAAGCACCCTCTGGATGCTCCAGCATAAAACAGAAAGCGATCGACTCCGGTTGGTCGCTTTTTTGTTGCCGGTGCATGGGTTCGAACCCGTATCAATCTATATATAAGAACGCTTGGCGAACAAAACCCGCCTTTTACCGATGGGAAACAAATAACTGATGCCTTTGGAGTAAAGTAGCACTCCAGAGATGACCGATGTCTCAATACTCATAAAACAGCTGGTCATCGCCAATATCAGAAGTCAATGCTTCAGTTTTAACCTCAGTGATGCGACTGAGGGACCTATTCATTTGTGAACAAAATATGGAGTGCGCGATTCCCGCCCACGGCGCCCCTCCGGTCTGGCAATATATCTCCTTGCCGCGCGGCC
>UQMV01000001.1 GCA_900542315.1 uncultured Collinsella sp. | reverse complement strand
GGGTCAGCCCGTGGGAGGCCAGGGCGCCGCTGACCGGTGGACGGCACCGAGCCGTGCGCTTGAACTGAGAAGGGGGAGGCCTCGCGGCCTCCCCCTTTTTTGCGTTTATGGGGCGTAAATGACTCTATTACACCAGACGATCTTATCGTTTTTGGTATTGAGCCTTTATTTCAAGAAGATAAATCGAATAACAAGGGCAACTGCTATGGCCACAATGATCAAAAGCAGGAGTGTCAGTCGATGCTGCTTGCGTCGTTTACTTGACGAAATGAAGATCGATTTTCCTTGTTTTGGCGTTTCGAGATAGCGAGCCGAATGCGTCAAGGTTTGCTTTGGTCGAGGACCTCTTTGTTGATGAGCGGCGGATGCTTTCAGTGGCTCATCACTAGCTGCGCTGTTTTTAGATAATGGTGCGTCTTTCAGATATACAGGGTCTCCCGAGGCGACGCCCATATGTTTACGTCCCGTTTGGGCATCCTCGAGCGTTTGATATCGATTTCTCGTCACATACTCGGGCTCCGGATCATTAATGGGCTCTTGCGAGATGTGGGGGCGATGGAACCGTGGCGGCTGCGTGGAAGTATCTTCCCCCTGCGTCGGCATAAACATTTTGTTCTGGTTTTGGTCGTCCATGATGCCCTTTAGCTCGTTACCAACAACGTGTATGCGCTCATTGTAAGCCCCTTGTTATTTGTAGCTGGGGACATATTCGGTATTTAAGCTCTGGTTCAAAGAACCTTAACCTTACTAAAACCTGAGTCATACACACTTAGATATGCTTATAGTACTGGACTCAAAAAACTTTATAGTCGATGTATATATAAGCGCTGTGTGGGCATATATAAGAGCGTCAAAAGAAGTCCCAGTCACCTAGAAGATGGCTCGGCAGTCCTAAAAGGAGTGGTAAACATGGCAAGCATGGTTCCTTATCGTTCGGTTTTTGGCGTTCGTCCTTCTGCTAGCTCGCTGTTCGATCTGTTTGATGATATGACCGACCTTGCAAACAACTCGATTGCTTCCAAGGCGTTTCCCGTTGACGTTGAGGATAAGGGCGACGGCTATGAGGTCAAGGCCTATCTGACCGGTGTCGCCAAGGACGATATCGATGTCGAGCTCAATGAGGGCCGTCTGTCCATTAGCGTGAATGTCGAGGAAGACGAGGAGAACGAGGGCAAGAACTTCCTGCAGAAGGAGTTCAGCTCGTACAGCGCGACGCGTGGCGTGTATCTAAAGGACGCTTCGAGCGAGGGCCTCTCGGCTAAGTACGCTGACGGCATCCTGACCGTTACGGTTCCCAAGATCGTCGAAAAGAAGAACGTTACGAAGATCTCCATCGACTAACTTCGTTGGTGTTCTGCGCTATTAAAAGACAGCAAAAGGGGCTGGGAAGCGATTCTCGGCCCCTTTTGCTGTCTAGGACAGTTTATTGAATGGTTGCCGGCTGATACTGACTCGCAGGGCGTATCGAGAGTTTTCGCGATCCTTGGAGAAGGGTTGCGGAGCTGCCGACCTCGTCATCCAGGGTTGCGGCCAGAGCTTTGGCATAGCTTTTGACGGTAAGGCTCGGACGATTGTTATCTTGGCTGATATGCATGGCAATGAGCTGTTCGGTGCGATCGGTAACAAGTGCGCGCGCGGCTTCGGCGGCTTGGCCATTGGAGAGGTGTCCCCTTGCAGACAGGATGCGCTCCTGAAGAAAGCGGGGATATTCTCCCTCGCGCAGCATGGTCACATCGTGGTTGCTTTCGAGTGCGAGGACTCGACAATCTTTGAGGGTTTTCATGGCTTGGCTCGATAGCTCTCCGGTGTCGGTGGCAAACCCAATGGAATCATCGAGAGCATTGAATCGATAGCCGACCGGATTGATGACATCGTGTGATGTTGAGTAGGTTTGCACGTGGATGCCGGCAATGGACAGGGTGTCGCCGGGATCGAATTCCTCGACAGGCAGATGCGAAAGATTTTCTTTGTTCGAAAGAGTGCCCCTGCTGGCAAAGAGGGGGCCGTGCCAGTGCTTGCACCAGACATTGAGGCCCTTGATGTGATCGCTATGCTCATGAGTAATGAGAAGAGCCGAGACGTTGTCTGTCGAGAGCCCCAGTTCTGCCATGCGCTTTAATGTCTCGCGGCGAGACAGTCCGTCATCGACCATAATGAGCCCCTGCGGGCCCTCGATGAGTGCGCAGTTGCCTTTAGAGCCACTGCCGAGGATATGAAGGTGCAGACGAGACATAAGATTCCAAAGGATACAATGGGTGCGGACGAATAGAGGAGGAAGCAAATGCCTACGGTATCTCAGCATTATGGACACCATGCCGTGCCTGGGGCAGTCGATGAGACCCGGACGAGGCAGCAGGCAGCTCCTGTCGTGCTCATGGTATCAGGCGGCGCGGACTCGACGGCACTGCTTCTTATGGCGTGCACATCAAAGCTGGATATCCAAGACGGACGCGGTGTTGCCCCCATTGCTCGCGAGCGCCTGCATGTGCTGCATGTAAACCATCATCTGCGCGGCAAGGCGTCCGATGGCGACGAGGCCTTTGTGCGTGAGCTTTGCGCGAAATATGGTTTACCGCTGTGCGTGGAGCACGCTTATTTTGATGGGGAGTCGGGCAATATTGAGGCCGCGGCCCGCGAGGTGCGCTATGCCGCGGCGCGGAGGTATGTTCGCGAGCTCTGCGCCCAGACGGGGGCACCGCGAACGGCGGCTCGTATCTGCACCGCGCACACGTCTTCGGATCGCGCGGAAACGTTTTTGATGAACGCGATTAAGGGTTCGGGGCCCGCTGGCCTATCGAGCATTCCTCGCCGGAGGAATATCGTGGTGCGTCCCTTGCTCGACCTAACTCATGGCGAGCTCGTGGGCTATCTACAGGTACATGGTCAGCCGTGGCGTGAAGACGAGAGCAATGAGGATATCTCGTATCTGCGAAACTACGTGCGCCATCGAGTGATGCCGGTGGTGGCGCAGCGCAACGCGAGCGTCTGCAAGACGATTGGCGCCGCCTGCGAGATCTTAGGCGATGAGGACGCGTTTTTGTCTCAGCTTTCGGCACAGGCGTTTCGAAGCTGTCTGCGTAAGGAGGCGGCGGGCGCGCTGGTGCTCGATGCCAGGCGCCTTGCTGCGGCCGAGGTGGTAATCGCGCGGCGCATCGTGCGACTGGCGATTAAGCGCATCGATCCGGACGCTCGTCCAGAGATGCGACATGTGGAGCGAGTCCTTTCCTGCGTTGCCGAGGGCGCCGGCTCGGTCACGCTTCCGGCGGGGATTGACGCACGCATTGAGTTTGGCATGCTGGCGTTCAAGGCGCCGGCGGCTCGCGAGGGCCTGGTCGCGGACTGGGTTACCGTACCCGGTCGTTTGCCGTTGGGCGGGGGACGTATGCTGGTCACAGAACCGATGGCCGTTGAGCCGAGATGCGATATCGTGCGCCGCGCCCGTGAGCTTGCAGCTGCCGGGGAAGTGACAGCTTTGGTAGACGCGGCTGCCCTGGGTTTTGCCGACAGCGATAGTGAGCGGATCCTGGCGGGCTCGCGTGGCGAGATCCCTGCCGAGGCGCGATTGGCGCGCCTGTGGGTGGACGGTCCTGCACCGGGAGACGTGATGTGCCCGTTAGGGATGAGTGGTCGAAGCAAGAAAGTATCCGACTTGCTAGGTGAGGCTCGCATTCCCGTTTCCGAGCGCGCCGGCGTGCCCATGGTGAGGACGGCGCCGGGGGGTGCCGTGGTGTGGGTCGCCGGAGTTCGCGCGGACGAGCGTTTTAAGTGCACGGCCGCAACGCGCGTGGCATATCTGCTCCGCGTGGTCGATGCGGAATAGCGTCCCACGCCTGCTATTCTGTGCGACGTTGACGGTATTCCCGCGCTGATGGCGCACGGGCTGGTAAATTTACCCTGTGCGCTGCTAGAATGTGTAGTTCGCGTCCATACGGCGGTGTGTGGGCGATAAGCACAAGAAAGGGTTGTCATGGCTTCTCAACATCCGGATATCGAGAAGGTTCTGTTCACGCAGGAGGATATCGACGGTATCGTCTCTCGCCTGGGCGAGGAGATTACGCGCGACTACGCGGGTAAGGATCTGGTGCTGATTGCGGTCCTGCGCGGCGCCGTGGTCTTTATGGGCGACCTGATGCGTAAGATCGAGCTGCCGACCAACATCGATTTCATGGCTGTTTCGAGCTACGGCGACGGTGTGAAGTCCTCGGGTATCGTGCGTATCATTAAGGACCTGGATATCGACATCCGCGGTCGCGACGTGCTGATCGTCGAGGACATTCTGGACTCGGGCCTGACGCTCAAGTATCTGATGAAGAACCTCGAGAGCCGCAAGCCCGCTTCTCTGGAGGTCGCCGCCTTCCTGTGGAAGGACGTTGAGGACCGCGTCTCGGCCATCACGCCCAAGTATGTTGGAACCCATTGCCCCGATGCCTTTGTGGTGGGCTACGGCCTCGACTATGCCGAGCGCTATCGCAACCTTCCGTATCTGGGCATTTTGAAACCGGAGGTTTATTCGTAAGATGCCCGACGACCGTAACGATAACAATTCCCAGACTCCCCGGGAGCCTAAGATCCCGGGGATGCCCGGAGGCAAGAAGCCCACGCGTACGGGCTGGTTGTATTTTATTTTGGCTTGCGCGCTTCTGGGCTACGCCTTCTTTAACATGGGCTCCGGCTTTGCCAATTCCAGCAATACCGTTAAGCTCGCGACGAGCGAGATGGTGAGCGCCATCAAGCAGGATCGCGTCGAAGATCTGACCTATACGGTTCAAGACGGAAGCGTGACGGGTCATTACTGGAAGACGAAGAAGGACAAGGGCGATACGAGCGAGCTCAAGAGCTTCTCCTCGACCTATGTCGGCTCCGATTCGCTTGCCGAGCTCATGGCGGAGCACCCCGATACCAAGTACATCGTCAACACCAACGATCCCGATTTTTGGGGCGACTTGGCGATGAGTGTGCTTCCGACGATCGCCCTTATCGCCATCATGTTCTATTTTATGCGCCAGATGATGGGCGCCAACAACAGGAACATGCAGTTTGGCAAGACCAACGCCAAGACCAACGAGGCCACACGCCCCAAGGTCAAGTTTGAAGACGTTGCCGGCGTGGACGAGGCAGTCGAGGAGCTCGAGGAGATCCGTGACTTTTTGAGCGATCCGGATCGCTATCGCAAGCTGGGCGCCAAGATCCCGCGTGGCGTGTTGCTGGTTGGCCCTCCGGGCACCGGTAAAACGCTGCTGGCCAAGGCCGTTGCCGGCGAGGCGGGCGTGCCGTTCTTTAGTATCTCGGGTTCCGACTTTGTCGAGATGTTCGTAGGTGTCGGCGCCAGCCGTGTGCGTGACCTCTTTAAGGAGGCCAAGTCCCAGGCCCCGTCGATCATCTTCATCGATGAGATCGATGCCGTGGGACGTCAGCGCGGAGCTGGCTTGGGCGGCGGTCACGACGAGCGCGAGCAGACGCTCAACCAGCTGCTGGTCGAGATGGACGGTTTTGAGGAAAGCGAGTCGGTCATCCTGATCGCCGCGACCAACCGCCCCGATATTCTGGATCCGGCATTGCTGCGCCCCGGTCGTTTTGACCGCCAGGTCACGGTCGACCGCCCGGACGTAAAGGGTCGCGAGCAGATTTTGCGCGTGCATGCCGAGAATAAGCCGATGGACGAGGACGTTAAGTTTGAGAAGCTCGCCCAGATGACCGTTGGCTTTACCGGTGCCGATCTGGCAAACCTGCTCAACGAGTCTGCGCTGCTGGCCGCTCGCCGCCATCGTTCCGTGATTTCGATGGACGAGGTCGAGGAGTCGATGGAGCGCGTGATTGCCGGACCGCAACGCAAGGGTCGCGTGATGACCGAAGCCGAGCGCACCACGATTGCTTACCACGAGAGCGGCCATGCTCTGGTGGGTCACATCTTGGAGCACTCCGATCCGGTCCACAAGATTTCGATTGTCAGCCGCGGTCAGGCTCTGGGCTACACGCTGCAGCTTCCGCAGGAGGATCACTTCCTCAAGACTAAGAACGAGATGCTCGACGAGCTTGCCGTGTTCTTGGGCGGCCGCGTTGCCGAGGAGCTCATGTGCGACGACATCACGTCGGGCGCGAGCAATGACCTGGAGCGCGCGACCAAGATGGCGCGCGAGATGGTTACGCGCCTGGGCATGAGCGAGGAGCTGGGCACGCAAGTGTTTGGCGAGGCGCAGCATCAGGTATTCCTTGGTCGCGATTACGCCGATCACCAGGATTACTCCGAGGAGACGGCGCGCCGCATCGATATCGAGGTTCAGCGCATCATGCGCGAGGCCCATCGTCGTGCGGTCGAGATTCTGGATGCCCGTCGCGATCAGCTTGATCTGATGGCAAAGGTGCTGCTTGAGCGCGAGACCGTCGAGGGCGACGCCGTGAACGCCCTGCTCGACAACGAGTGGGATGCCTACCTTGAGCGCGAGGGCGATATCCTGGCGGCCAAGGAGGAGCGCAATGCCAAGGCGGCCGGCATGCCGACCAAGAAGCGCGTGCCTCGTATGAGCGAGGAGGAGCTGGCGGCTGATGCCGCGGCTTTTGCGCAGGCGGCTATGCAGGAGGATGCCGAAGTCGCATCTGATGATGCCGGCGATGACCGTGCCGTCAACGCTGATACCGACACCGACAAATAGTCCTTCTAACAAAAGCCTCCGCCGGGAAACCTGCGGGGGCTTTTTCTTTTAAGCGATATGGGGCCATCTGTTGATTGGGGACAGACTTAAATGAGCGTTTTCACGCATTTAAGTCTGTCCCCAATCAACATTGCTGCGGCACTTTGCTCGGCTAAAGCGTACAATAGCGCCTATGCGAAAGGGGAACAGATGATCAACGAAACTATGTATGCTCGCGGTGCGGAAAGCTCCATCATCCGCGAAATCTTTAGCTACGGTCTTGAGCGCAAGGCGCAGATTGGTGCGGAGAACGTATTCGATTTTTCGCTGGGCAACCCGAGTGTTCCGGCGCCGGCTGCCGTGGCGGAGTCCATTAAGAAGGCCTTGGGGCTGCCGAGTGATCAGTTGCACGGCTACACCCCCGCTCCGGGCCTACCGCAATGTCGAGCAGCCGTCGCCGAATCGCTCAACCGCCGCTTTGGAACGAACTATGAGGGTAAGGACGTCTTTATGACGGTGGGTGCTGCGGCTTCGCTCACCTGCACGCTCAACGCCGTTACGAACCCGGGCGAAGAGGTTATTGTTATCGCCCCGTACTTTCCGGAGTATCGCGTTTGGATTGAGAAGGCCGGCTGTACGTGTGTTGAGGCGCCTGCTGATGAAGACACGTTCCAGCTGAGCGTGGACAACGTGCTCAAGGCGATCACCGACAAGACGGCAGCCGTCATTATCGACTCGCCCAACAACCCGACCGGTGCCGTATATACGCGCGACACGCTGACGCGACTGGCCAATGTTCTGCGCGAGGCCAACGCTCAGCGCGATCCCGAGAATCCGATTATGCTCATCTCGGATGAGCCGTACCGCGAAATCGTGTACGGTGCCGAGGTACCTTGGGTGCCCTCGATCTACGAGCACACCATCGTGTGCTACTCGTATTCCAAGTCGCTGTCGCTGCCGGGTGAGCGCGTGGGGTGGATCTTGGTTCCCAACACCAATCCGCAGGCTGCCCGTCTGATGCCGGCTGTTGCGGGTGCTGCCCGTACGCTGGGTTTTGTGTGCGCACCGGCACTCTTCCAGCGCGTGATCATCGATTGCATCGATGAGCCGAGTGATGTCGGGGCCTATGCCCGCAACCGCACGGCGCTCACCGATGCTTTGACAGACTACGGCTATACCTATGTTGAGCCGGATGGCGCGTTCTACCTATGGGTGAAAGCATTGGAGCCCGATGCGAATGCGTTTTGCGAGCGCGCAAAGAAGTATGAGTTGCTTGCGGTTCCCTCGGACAGCTTTGGTATGCCGGGCTGGTTCCGCCTGGGCTATTGCGTGAGTTACGAAACGATTGTCAATTCGCTACCCGCTTGGAAACAGTTGGCGGACGAGTATCGTTAAAAGTAAAGCGCTCTGCCTACAATGTTTTACGTGAAACGGGGTTTGGTGTTAAGCCAGACCCCGTTGTCATGGACGTTGTGTCTTTGGGATGGAGTGGTTTTACGACTATCGAAGGCTATGCGTACAATGAATATAAGCGACGGCCGTGCCAGATAAGGAGACCTGATGCCCTACCTGCTTTCTTGTGACATTCATACCCATACGATGTTCTCTGCGCATGCATATTCGACCATTGAGGAGAATGTGTACTGGGCGGCAGAGCGTGGCCTGCAGGTGCTCGGATCTGCCGACCATCTGAGCTCTATGGTTACGGCTTGCCCCAATGACCTGCGCAGTTACCAATTCTTTATCAACCAGGATATCTGGCCGCGCATTTGGAGCGGCGTGCTGGTGCTGCGTGGTGCCGAGGCCGATATCGTTTCGCTGGACGGAAGCCTGTTTGGCGGGGACACTCCTGTCACGCTCGATATCGCCGGCGATTCGTACAACCGTCAGCATTCACTGTTCGATTTGGTTACGCGTAATTTGGATTATTTGGTTGCGAGCGTGCATAATCCGCAGATTGCCGAGGGCGCGACGCTGGCCCAGACGACCGAGATGTATATCAATGCCCTGGAGCACCCCAAGGTGTTCATGCTGGGTCACACGGGGCGTTCGGGCGTGCCGTTCGATATCGACGAGGTGCTGTTGGCAGCTAAGGCCAAGCACAAGATTATCGAGATCAACAACCATAGTCTTGAACACGGTGTCGACACTGAGCATTGGGCCGTATGCCGCAAGATTGCCGAGCGCTGCGCCGAGCTGGGCGTGGGCATTGGCGTTTCGACCGATGCGCACATTGGCATGGCAATTGGTAAGCTCGATTACGCTCGCAAGATGCTCGACGAGATTCACTTCCCGCTGGATTTGATCGTGACGCGCGACCGCGAGACGCTACTGCGCGAGATGGCGGCAGCCGGCGTGTGCGATCTGCGCAATGGGATGTAGCGGAGTTTATAAACCAAGCGAAGGGGGCGGCCCAGGCGGGTCGCCCCCTTTCTTGTCCCAAAAATCTACTGAGGTTGGTTAGCGGCGTTCGAGGACCGCTACGGTTTCAACGGTATCTTCGTCAACCCGAGAATTTTTCTCGGAAACATATTATGTCGTTTCCAAGCGGTTGAACTCTTTGACGCCGAGTGCATCATAAGCCTCTTCGGGCAACGTAGGATAAAAGGATACGGGGCACTTGAAGCGCACACGCGTCACAATCGTGTCACCCTTCTTCGGGTTTGCGTCAGGATTTATCTCAACGCTATCCACTACCTGCCGCAGAATCTCCTTCTTACGCACAGGGTCATACTCGTCGAAATGCTCACGAAACTCGTCAAGCATCTCGTATATGCGAGCAGTCGTCACTTGCTTCTCCTTGGCGCTCTCCAGCTTCGAGTTTGCGTCATCGAACGCAGTCTCGATGTCTGCGTACTCGTCATATAGCTTATCGAGCCGCGCCTGCATATCCTCGTACTTACGCTCATAGCTACGGTCGGACACGTCCAAAGAATCGAGCTTGCGGGACAGCATGCGCCTTGCCGCCTTGTTGTTGTCCAGTGCCTTGCATATGCGTTCCACGTCCGCTTCCAGCTTCTCAATATCCACAGCGGCATCAAGCTCGTCGCGCACACGCTCTTCGAATACATCGGAGTAGGCGGCACGTGCTATGACCTCGATTACTTCTCTGTCGATGTACTCTTGCTTGAACTGGCGGGTAAACGTGCAACTTGGCCCGAACTGTTTCTTGCTGTACTTGCAGGCGTACGCGTAGGTGGACTTGCCTACGGTCCCGTCCTTCTTTCGCTTTCCGCGTGAGACGTTGGCAATCATCTTGCGCCCGCATACCGGGCAGATGAGCATTCCCGTGAGAAGATGCACGTGCTCGCCAGTCTTTGCTTCCGGGAACGGATGAGACTCCTCGGCCATGCGCTCCTGCGCCGCGTTCCATGTAGCCTCGTCAATGATGGCCTCGTGCTCTCCATCGTACACGTCATAATCGGACTGCTTAATCATGCGGTATTCGTTGCGCTTGCCCTTGACGGGTGTCGTCCTGCGACGTCCGTAAGCAATTTTTCCAATATATACAGGGTTGCACAGTACGTTCTTTAGAAACGTCGGGACAAAGTGCTCGTACTTGCCGTTCCCACGGACATTCTTACGGTATCCCTGCGCATTAAGCCAAGATGCGAGCGCCATAACGCCCTTGCCGTTCTTGGCGTACTCGCGGAATATGATGCGAACGATTTCCGCCTCGTCCTCGTCGATTTCCAGATGCCCCTTGCCCTTTTCGTCCTTGACGAGCTTATAGCCATAGGGGGCTTGTCCGCCATTCCACTTTCCCTCGCGGGCCTTCTGCTCGCGCCCAGCCATCGTCTGAACAAGGATGTTTTCACGTTCCATTTCTGCGAACGCCGACATGAACGCAATCATCATCTTGCCCATCTGGGCTTCGCTGTTGATGCCATCCTTGACACAGACGAGGTTTGTTCCGTAATCCTGCATAAGCTGAAGCGACGAAAGTGCGTCTGCTGCGTTACGCCCGAAACGGCTCAGCTTGAACACAAGAACATAGTTCACGCGAACACCGGATTTTATCTCTTCCATCATCTCTTGGAAGTGGGGACGCCCGGTGATGTTCTTACCTGAATATCCATCGTCAATATATTCGTGCAAGATGCGCAGGTTATTTCGCTTTGCATAGTCGCGCAGGTCGTACAGCTGCGCCTCGATTGATTCCCCATTCTCCACCTGCATCTTCGTGGAGACGCGAACATACAGGAAGCAGGTTTTTGCCTTGTCGGCCACCCCCTCGCGTAATTCTTTATTTGTACTCATGAAAATCCACCTCGGTTATTACTGTGTATTTGCCTGAGACTTAATAAGTGCTTTCAGCTCATCGTTTTGACGGTCGAGTGTGTCGATGCACTCTTGCAAGTATTTATTCTCCTGTTCGAGGTCGTACACCTTGCGAATGAGGAAAATCAGAAATGGAGCCGGCTTGCGGTCTCCAATCTCCCAATGTTGCAGCGAGCGTAGAGGGATTCCAAAATGCTCGCAAAACTCGGAGCGCTTCATACCGTACAGCTCGCGCATGTGTTTAAGCTCCTCGGCTGGAGTCATGCTGCCTGTGTTCTCATCCATTGAAATCACCCCCATTTAAGTAGAAATTATGTGCCCAAACGTGTATTTTATCAATAGCCTATGGGTGTATATAGGCAATAACAGCGACCTATGGGCGCACGAAAAAGCCCGGCACCTATTCGTACCGGGCTTTCACAAGTCGAGGCCGTAAATCAATTCAATCGCCCACGTGCTTGTCCAGTGAAACCTTGAGAGCTTCGAGGATATCAATAATCACATAGAGCTGTTCCGTCGTGCATGAATCAAGCAGATTCTGTATGTGTTCCGACGCAACCGTCTTGGAAAATCGTGGGGTGTCGTAAAGCAGAGCATCCGTCTGCACCGAAAGAGCCTCCGCAATGTTTACGAGAACCGGAAGGCTCAGCTTGGTGTTCCCGGTCTCGATGTGGCTCATATGCGTTGCAGAAATGCCCACCTTCTCGGCAAGAGCCTCCTGCGACAGACCGCATGCCTTGCGATAGCGGCGTATGCGCTGTCCTATTTCGTAGTATTTCATCCTCTAACCGCCCATACAATTCATCTGCTTTTGAATCGTATGGAGATTGTGTGTATAATAGAATATACTGTATGGGCTAAATTCTGCTCATATACTTCATGTTTTCCAATCCCGCGCGTATCATAGTGCCCGTCTGTAGAGCGCATCCTGACCGATGCGTCGAGAGGGAAGACGACTATTTGCGACATGGAGGTATCAATATGAAAAGAAGGGCGTTTTTCACCGCTGCGGCGGCATGCCTGCTCGCCGTCTCAATTTCGGGCTGCGGCAGCACAAATGGAAATGACAACGCAGGGGATTCCGCACGGTCTGAACCAGAAACGAATGAAGCCATACCGGCATCAAACGCTTTTGGACATAAAAGCGTTTGGATGCAGTACGGCGACGACCAAATCAGCAAAGACACGGGTGTCGAGCGCATACTTGTCTTCGACGGTAAGGGGAATGTTACCGTATACGACACGGAGGGCATTTGCCTGAATGGCGGAACATCCTATGAAGGCGTCACATTCGGCGACCTCGACGGGTTGTCAGACGATGAAATCATCGACCTTGCAAAGGAAAAAGACCGCGAGCGGTTTGACGCCACAAAGCAGTCAGCCATCGACGAAACGAATGAAGACATAGAAAGCTTCGCCGGTATGCCCGACCATATCAAAAACGCAGAAGAGGGGCAGAAGGTCAATGAGGCGGCTGAGTACCAAGAGCCGAAGGCAGTGCCGTTTACGCTTAAACTTGAAACGGACGGCACGGGAAATAGCGCCGCATCAGAAACGCTCAGCTTCGAGCACCAGTCTCTGAACAGCTCGCATTTCTACTCAGGCTCACATATCGGCAGCCATCCCGACAGATACGCGGACGAGGCGCTTTACAAGACCGAGCAAGTGGACATCAAGCTTTTTTCTCCAACATACTCTACCACCTCGATAGTTTACGACACGACATTCGGCGGTTACTCCGGCCTCGCCACCGTCGTGAACGAGGGGCACGCGGGCTTCACGTGGGACACCCCCGATACCGAAGGGATAGAGGTGGACTAGGCAATCGATACGCACGGATATAGCCCGATTGCAGCTCGGGCTATACCCGTGAAATAGAAAGGAGCAAACATGGAGGAACAGGCAAGTTTGTTGCCAGGCGTTGCCACGGCGCACGATTTGATGCATAGGGTGGTTGCCCTTCAGCAACGCATCAACCAGCTCACCACTCAGTTTGCCACCAAGACGGAAAAGAAGACTAAAAGGCACCCTGTCCTCTACGCAATCGGTGGGTTCCTCATCGCGTTCACGCTCATAACGAGCACCCCATTGAGGGTGCTCACATTCCCTGTCACCATGCCGTTTTTCCCAATTGGGGGTATGGAGCTTCAGACGACGGTCTGGAACGTCGTGAACCTCATCGTCTCAGCTATCATCGGTGCGATTCTATACAAGGTCATAGCGAAGACAGCGGACAAAAGCCGCTCCCAGATAAATGCCGCGATTGACCAAAGCAACCAACAAGTTGAAGCCAACAACCAGGCCCTAGCCCAGAGCATCGAGCAAACCAAGCAGGAGATTTTCGCCGTACAGCAGCAATGGGCTTCGCAGGTCGCCCCGTGGTACCCCATGGATTACGACAGCATCGAAGCCGTGGATTTCTTCCTTGCTGCCGTGCGCAACCATCGCGCCACCACCGTGCAGGAGATGGTCAACCTCTACGAGACCGAGATGCACCAGCGCCGCATGGAAGCGGGCCAGCAGCAGATTCTCAACCAGCAGCGCATCGGCAACATGCTGCAAATAGGCAACCTGTTCATGCAGGGGCAGATTCTCAATCAGGCTCAGCAGATTAACGCGAACACCGCCAGTGCGAGCGGCAACCTCGACTGGATGGCTCGCGCGATGGGAAAGCGCTAAGTAATGACGCGGTTGACATAGCGAGGCAACTCGAAACCACCATGAAAGAAAAGGGGATGGATAATGAACGGATTATCCCAGTGGGCGCGCTCGCATAAGCCCCAGGTTGCAGCGATAGCCGTTGCGATCGTTGTTGCGATCGTTGTTGCGATAGCCGTGGCAAGTGGGGCGTTCGCAACGTCCGAGCAACAACCAGAGCAGCAGGAGCCAAGAACCGTCGATGTGACCCTCAGCGTCACGGCCGACCACGGCTGGGACGAGAACTCCACACCCGCCATCGCCCATATCGAGGGCAACGACGTGGACTTCTACCACGCGGTGACCCCCGATGCCGATGGCAACAAGGGCACTTCCACGGTCGAACTCGCCGAGGGCGACTACACCGTGAGCTTCGTCAGCCCCGTCAACTCCGACGGTTCCGCATTCGACATCTACGACACGGGCGCTCCCGTCGACATCACCGTCGACGCCGACGCGAAGACCGCACCTGCGGTCAACTGCCCTATGGCGCAGATTCCCGCCGACAAGGTCACCGACGATATGCTCGCGGACATCGTCGACAAGACCAAGGACGCCATCAAGAAGGGTGACGAGACCCTGAAGGGCGACGCTGGCACGGGCATCCTCGACAAGCTCGACGGCAACGTCGCCAAGAACCCGAACGCGAGCGACAAGACCAAGCAGGAGGCGACTGACGCCGACAAGGACGTCGATGTCAACGACAAGCCTGCCCAGACGACCCCGTCTGCCAAGAACGATGGCAATAAGGCTGACAACAGCAACGCTGGTTCCCAGTCTTCCAGCAACGGTTCTTCGAACTCTGGCAATTCTGGTTCGGCTTCCAGCAAGCCTTCTCAGTCCAACCAGCCTTCCAAGCCTGCCCATACCCACACTTGGGTGAACCATACGGCTGCCCGTAACGTCTGGGTGAGCAACTGGGTCGACGTACCCGACTACGGCACTCAGCAGGTCGCTGTCGGCACCAAGTACATTTTCGCATATGACGGCTACACCACTACGGATAGCAATGACGCTAAATGGCACAGTGTGGCACTCATCAAGCAGGGTGTGCCTAACAATTACCGTATCGAGACTATCTACGAGACCCAGCAGGTTCAGACTGGTTCCCACAAGGAGGACCACGGTTACAACAAAACCGAAACCTACGTGGACTACGTGTATTGCAGTTCGTGCGGTGCTCGTCAGTAACGGGTGACATACCTGTTAATAACAGTGATACCGTCACGGCACGTACGTCCGTTTTCCGAACAAGGGGAGCATCCGTTATACGGGTGCTCCCCTTTATTTTTACGCGAAAGGCGATAGCAGGTCGCGGCGCTGCCGCGAACCATCAAGGGAATCATAAACGAGGCTTGCCATCGTAAACACGACTTAACGAACGCAAGCCGACAATTCAAAGCCCTGAGAGGCGATTTAAGACCCCGAAACAGACGCGTTGGCATTCCCGTACCGACAACCAAACCAAATCGCTTATAGGTATAAATCAGAGCCTCTGCCCCATACAACCGACTCACGTCGGCGAGAGCCGAAAACGCAAAACCATATAACGAAAGGGGAGGACTCAACATATGCGCTACTTCACATCAGACCTGCACCTGGCACACCCGTTCGTCGCCGCGACGCGCGGTTTCTGGAAGCCCGGGATGCGTCCCGACCGCGACACCATCGAGACGCCTGACGGCTTAAACCGACTGCGACGCGAGCTGTCGGAATACCGATTCAACGAGATGGTCGACACGGAGGCCCATGACAGGCTCATCATCAGGCGCATCAACGCCGTATGCGGTAAGAACGACGACCTCTACATCGCGGGCGACCTGTCCGCCGGCGGCCACAAGAGCCTTCGCCGTGCCCTATACCTGCTCGACGACCTGAACGTGCCTCACTCACGCATCCACCTGATACTGGGGAACCACGATGGCTTCCACATCCGAAACACCAACGCGTACGACTTCGCGTCCGTCTGCATCGGTTCCATATCGGACAACCTGTTCATGACGCTTGCGAACGGCATGCCCGCCATCATCTCGCACACGCCGCGCAAGGCGTACATCGGGCAGGGAGTCGAGCTAGAGAACGTAGCATCGAACTCGCTGGACAAGGCGTTGCTGAGATATGCGCCCGACGTACCTGACGGCATCGTCCTCCCGAGCAAGGGGAGCATCCGCATAACGTGTGCTCCCCTTGTTTTTTGCCCAGATGCTCCGGAATACCGCGAAACAGAATCAGCAATAGCGCACCGACCTTTGAAGGGCTTTTCGAGGTCTTTCGGTGGGCTGTTCTGAGACCTTTTCGCGCCCCTGCCCGAACAAAGCCCCTGCGAAGGTCTTTTGCCGGGCTGTGCTGGGCCCTTTTCGCGCCCCTGCCCGAACGGAGCCCCTGCGAAGGTCTTTCGGAGGTCTTTCGCTGGGCTTTGGGTGGGCATGCGTGAAAGACGCCCGCGGCGTCGGGTGCCTCTGAAACGAAGACAAGGAGGTACACGATGGACAAGGAGCGTCTTGAACCCAACAGCCCCCAGGAGGAGGCCATGTGGAGGGCGCAGGTGCTCAGGCACACCGCCCGCATCTGCTCGGCGAAGGCCAAGGAGCTTGAGCGCATGGCGAAGGTGGACGGCAACGCCCCCATGCGCGACAGCGGCACCCTGAAGGACGTGCTCAAGCGCATCGACAACGTGATGGAGTGGCGGTTCGTGAACGCGCTGGGCGAGGTCGTGCTCGACGGGGACATCCTCGCGGAGAGCATCGACTGCGAGACCCTGCGCACCATGCGCTACTGCGTGGCGGAATACCTCAAGAGAATCGAGGAGCGGGAAGAGGAGGAGAGCGATGAGTGACTACGGCATCAAGACCTACGCCGACCTTGCCGAGACGTGCGGCGGAATGGTGCTCGCGAACGAGATTGCCAACCGCCCGCTCGAACCCGTGAGCGGGGACTGGGCACCGTGGGAGGAGATTTTCCAGTGGTACATCGTGCAGGACCCGTCGTTTATCATGGAGCACACCGACGAGCCGGTGTTCCACGACGAGGAGCTTGACCTGTACGTGTGGGGAATCACGCACTTCGGCACCAGCTGGGACTACGTGCCGGCACCTGAAATCCATTGAGAAAGGGAGCAGCTTGACGCTGCTCCCTCATCTTTTCGGCTACTCGCCGAACTGCGTGTCCTTGTCCGCCGACCTCGGCGTGCTTGGGCTGACACTTCGCGCCCTGGCATAGCGCGCCTGCATGGTCTTGGCGTGTGCCTTGGTCTCGCGCGCGTCCTCGTCGGACAGCGCCTTCTCCGCCGCCTTGAGGCGCTTCTCGGCGTCCCACATGCTCCTGCGGGACTCGTAGACGCGCCTCTCCGCCTCCTCGCGCTGCCTGCGGCGCTCCTCGTCAAGCGCCTCCTTAATCATCATGCGCAGCATCATGGCTGTCATGTCGGCCATCATGCGGGACACGGGGTCCTTGGCGTTGCACCCCGCCTTGGCGAACACGTGCATGCCGGCCAGAAGCCCCGGGCACGGGCTTTGCAGGGTGTCGCGTGCCTCCTTGGAGGCATAAAACTCGCGCCTTGCTGCGTCCACGTCCTCGCGCAGCTTCGCCAGCTGCTCGTCCGGGTGGTTCCGCGCCTCGACAATCTGCTGATAGCGCTCGTCCATGAAGGGCTTGCCCTCCTCGCGTGAGCGGTGGATGTGCGCCTTCTGGAGGTCGGACGCCATCTCCGACACGTACGCCCGGTCGAGGTCGTACACGTCGAGAGCGAAATCCGCAGAGGGCTGTTCTGCCGGTTCCGCCGTCTCGGGCACGTCGGGAATGACTTCCGGTGCCGGGGCGTCCTGCTCGGGCACCTCAAGCTCGCGCTGCTTCGCCTCGAAGCACGCCTCGATGCCCTCGCGGGTCAGGTCGTCGGCGAGGTTGGAGGCACGTCGCTTGCGGGTACGGCGCTTCGGTCCCCACTCGTCCACAGCCTTGTAGGACCATCCCGTCGTGACCTCGCCGGTCTTCCTGTCGGTCTTCGTGGTCTCCTTCAGCGTCACGCCGCTCAACTCAAGATTGCGCCTGAACTCGTCCAGCGTGCTGGAGCGGTCGCGGGCATTCGCCACCCTGTCGCCGAGACGCCGGTCGAAAGAACCGGGCTGGAACGTCTCGCGCTTCTGCTCCCAGAGGGACATCTCCTTGTCCGCCCCGAGCACCGAGAAACCATTCTCACGGCTCAGCTCATCATTGACCGCCTTCACACGCGGAGCGTAGAGGCTCGTGTCCCCCTTGTTGATGACCTGCCCGGTACGGGCGTCGTGGTTCGCAATGGTCGCGTGCGCATGCACGCAGCCTCCCTCGCCGTCCACGTGCATGGTGACCCAGCACATGGAATCGGGGGCAAGCTCGTGGCACAGCGTGTACGCGTACTCCATGCCACGCTGGATGTCGTCGGCCTTGCTCGGGTCAAGCTCGTCGGTCGCCCATGAGATGCGCAGCTCGTAGCCCTCGTTAACCGCGTTCGGGTGGCGATGCTTCTGCCCCTCGCAGTAGACAATGAAATCCCCTCTTGAGGCGGCGTCACCCATCTGCGCGGCGATGCGGTCCGTGCCGTTTTCCAGATGAGCGCGTCTGCGCTTTCCCTCGCCGAACTCGGTGTACGACATACGCCCGCGCACGTTCGGAAGCGACTGCACATGCGTCGTTGACATCAGACATCACCTCCCGTCTCCACGTACGCCTGCAAATCCGCACGCAGTCCATCGACTTGCGCCCGGAGCTTGTCCACCGAATCGCGGAACTCGCGGAACGCTTCCGCCTCGTCCTTCGTCCTCATTTCCTCACGCGCCGCGTCGAGCACTCCCATGCCGCTCAAGCGCCGGTTGCGTGCGCGGGCAATCTGATTCATGTTGACGCCGATGCGGTTCAGCTCGACACGGACACGGTCCAGGGCCGGGACGTCCAGAACCACCTCGCGGCTGGGCGGCGCGTACCGACTCGCGTACAGCTCACCGCGAAGAAAATTGGAACGCGAGCACGTCCCGCGCTGCTCGTCCAGCAGGGAAAGCTCCGCGTCGTTCATACGCACCTGAACCACCTTGTCACGGCGGTCTTTCACGTACTTCTGGCGCGTCGCCTTCCCGCTTCTTTTTTCATACGTTTCCGCCATGCGGAACACCTCCTTTGCTGCTATCCGAAACGCCCGCCTGCGGCGGACAATCCGAAATGCCGTTTTCGGCTAATCTCACAACGTCTCTGCGCAAAGGGGAAAAGAGCAAGCATTGACTTCGTACGTACAAATTGCGATTCTCGCAATTTGCCCTACTCCGTCAGCTTGCGAGGGGGCGGCTGCGCCGTCCCCTTCGAACCCCCGCCTTTTGTCCACCGAGCCTCACCCGTCCATGTCGGACACGGGAACGACTTCCCCTGTCCGACATGGAACCCGAATCCCTCGGTGGAACCCAGCACGGCTACCCTTGGTAGGCCGCGCCGGAAAAACCGCCGTGCGCTTCCGACGACTCTCCAGCTTCTGCGGTAGGAACATGACCGGAATCCGCAGCGCCAGCGGCGCGCGCATCCGGCGTTCCGTGTCCGGTGCCCGGCTTCAGTCCCTTGACGAAGTCAAGGACCTCTTCCGCCGAACCCATGTCCTTCACTTCAGGGAAAACCGTCACGAGCGCGTCGGCGTAAGCCTTCGTCCTCGCGGCCTGCGCCTCGCGGCGCAGCTTCTTCGCCTGAGCCTCTAACGCACGTGCCTTCTCGGCCACATCATCAAACCTCTTCGTTGCCATAATCTATTCCTCCTTGTTCGTTGAATCGTCTATGTCATAACCGCCGTCGAAGAAGGCGGTCGAGATACGCACGTATCCGCGATAGCTGTCGTTCAGCTCCGGCATGCACCGGCGGTCGTTATCGGACCCGCGATAGGACTTGTTCATCCACTCCGTCACGTCGTATTCGAGAATCAGCGGCTCGGGGAAATCCATACGCCCGGTGCTTCGGACACGCTCCTGCAACTGCCAGCCCTGTTCCTCGGCAAGGCCCTCGATTGATTCATAGAAAGCGTTTCGGCCGAGCATGCGACCGGAGGGCTGATTGCGCTGGAACCAATGGCGGTACAGGTCGTACAGGAACTTGCAGGGAAGCAGATGCCAAGACGCCGCAGGGAAAATCTCGTCGGCGAACTGGCGCAGGGGGTCGTTCGCCACGCGGAAATCATCCAGAAGCGCCGAGCAGGCATCCGGTTCGGCAAGCTCGTAATAGTCGGTCTCGGCGAGCACGCGGTAGAGCACGTACTCAAGAACGTCCTGACGGTTCAGGTAGTCGTCCTTGATGTACTTGCGCTCGCATCCCTGGAATCGCTTGTCGAACGGAATCACCAGCAGGCGGCGGTACATGGATTCGGACTTGTCGCGGAGCTTCGGCAGCTCGTTGACGCACTGAATCATGAGCCCGCGAAAGAGCACGTTGCGGGGCGCCTTGAACTTGCGATTCAGCTGGAAGGGGTCGCCCGTGATGACGCTCTTGAGCGCCGCCGCGTCGTCCACGAACGTCCCCGTGTCGTTCTCGTCGGTGATGACGGCGGACACGCGGGTCAGAGGCTCCAACATGAACGGCTCCGAGAAGTTCTTCAGGGGGATGGATGCCCAAGCGCCCGACCCGCATAGGTTACGCAGCAGGACGCACAGCGTGCCCTTGCCGTTGTTGCCCAGCGTCGAGTAGAACCATGCGCTCTTGTTCCAGCTCACGTTCGGGCGGATGGTCGCTCCGATGATTTGCCATAGGAGCTTGACGATTTCCGGGTCGTCGGAAAGCTCGTCCATCCAAGAGACGACGTCCCAATCGGTGCCGTCCTCGTCGTTATGGATGACGGGATTTTTCGCGCTGTCGACGAAATCAATATGGGATTTCGTCAGAAAGACCAGCTCGGGGTCGAAACCCATCAGAATCTTATGGCCGTAGTCATAGATGCCATTGTTCACGGCAACGAGGTCTTTGTCCGTGCACGCCCTTCTCTTCTCGCAGATGTCGCGAAGGGTGGCAACCGTCTCGTTGACGCCCTTCGTGGTGATTGCCATGTTGTAGCTGCGAATCAGGCGCGTCAGGACCTCTTCGGTCGTGTCATAGCACCCCTTGTTCGGACCGCTCTCCTGATAGACGCCTATGTCGAAATTGCCGTCGTCGTCAGCCCTGTTGCAGGGTATCCCGATAGCGTGATGCAGCTCGCGCAGGACAATGGCAATCTGCAAGAAATGGAGACCCGACAAGCGCTTGTAGCGCTCCGCGCCCTGCTTCTCGTCAGGATAGGCATCCTTATGCTTCGCGCCGGGAGCCGCGTTCGGGTCGCGCTTACCCAAGTTGTAAGCGTCGATGCAGCGGTTCGTCAGCGTCAGAAGCTCGAACTTGAGCGTGTCGCGAGAGGGCGGATTCTCGGCGTCGATGCCCTGAAGGTAGGACAGGGCGGCGTACGCGAGAAGATTGTCGTACGCGATAGTCTGCTCTTCGCAAACGGCGACCACATCTACGCAATCCTCGGGCAGGAACAGCCATCCCGTTTCATCTTGAATATCAGTCGCATCTGTGCTAAAATATTTATATATAGATTTGGCCGTCCCGGAAGCTGTGCAGGCATCGGGGCGGTTTTCTTTTGCCTCCATGCTCTCACCTCCTTAATTCGTCAGCTCGACGCGCTTCACGTTCGCGTTCTTCCACGCCTCAACGTCGTCAATCTTGTAGCGAACCGCGTTTCCGACCTTGTAGTAACTCGGCCCCTTGCCCTGAGAGCGCCAGACGCAGAGCGTCCCCGCGCTCAAACCGAGGAACGCCGCCAACTCGCGCGTCGTCATGTAAGAGGGGTTTACCTCTTTCACCTGCTTCTTTCCTTTAGCCATAACCAGCCACCTCCATGTTCAAAGTCCTTTTCGCGAAACAAAAAAAGCTCCCGTGGAAACCAAAGAAGGACAGAGGCGCAAAGCCTTGTCTATCTCGGTTTCCACGGGAGCTTCGTGTTCGTTGTTTCGCCCGTGACGCACGGCCTATTCGACCGAGCGCTCGGCTCCTATTCCCGATAGCAACCCCGCATCAAGGACGGGACGGGTGCTGAGCCATTCGTCTATATACATTTCATTATACGCCATTAGGACAATTAAAGCAATATCAATTTTCCCGTCACCGCAGGTCAGAGCCTATTTCCGCCCATTTATGGGCAGAAATCAATTCAAAAAAGTTCGCTCACGCCCCCTGAAGAGTCGGCGGGGGAAGAAGACGTACGCCAAGGATTGCGGGGTCTGTTCCAGTTTTGTTCCAGTTTGTTCCAAAAAAGTTGGAACAAGATTTTTCCGTGTTTACCTGCGGTTTTGCGCGATTCGCTAAATCCTGTTCCAACTCCGTTTTTCGAATTGGAACAGGATTTTTGCCTGTTTACCAGGCATTATGCTCATTTGTTCCAATTGTTCCGGTTTTTAACAAGTTTTTATATATAGATACATATATAAAGACTCCTTCCTATATTCCTTTCTCTTACGCGTAAGTTAAAAATAATTGGAACAAATGGAACATTTACTAGAAATGCCTGGTAGATACGGGAAAAACCTGTTCCAACTCCGATTTTGCGAATTGGAACAACTGGAACAAATGGCACTTTTTCAGGAAAAAACCCTCATAAATGAGCATGAAATCGAATTTCAAAACTGGAACAAACCTTCTATACGTTAATAGGCTTTAATGAACGAGGCCCATGCCGCACCCCTTCTGTACGTCCACCCACATCCGACTGCCGCCCGCAGGGCGGCCACCCTTGCATCGAGCGAATGCGAGATGCACATGGGCGCTCAAATGCCCTCAGACCGCTTCAGAGGCGTTTTAAGGCACGAAAAAAGCCCGAGGGGTACACGAGTACCCCTCGGGCTTATAACATCTTAGAGCGCAAAATACAGCGTCCTATTTCTCCGTCTCGCCTTCTCCTATAAGTCCGAAATGACGGAACGCATCCAGAATCGCCTCACGCTTTTCAGGTGGGCACTTCGGTCTCTTCTCGGCTGACATTTCCGCCTCTTCGTAGGAGAACTGCTTATCCAAGCCAAGCTCGTCCTTGAGGTTTGCGATGTACAGCGACGAGACTTTCAAGCCATGATTCTTCAGAACGTATTCTTGAATCTGCTTATACGTCGGCTTCTTTACCTTGCCGCCCATACCAAGTTCGGACGGAGAGATGTTCACATAGGCATAACTCTTGACCGATTTTTCTCGGGTTAAGACCGCTACCGTCTCGGTGTGGTCGGTATGGGGGAACATGTCGACGGGCGCGATCTTGAGCAGTCGGTAGCCTCCGTCGAGGAGCTGATGCAGGTCGCGCTCTTGGGTCACGGGGTTGCAGCTGATATAGGTGATGCGGCGCGGCTTAAGTGCGCAGGCAGCTTCGAGGAACTCGGGCGTGGAGCCGGCGCGCGGCGGATCGATGGAAAGGACATCGACCCGCTCGTTGTTATCGGCGGCATCCAGGATGTAATCGGTGGCGTCGTCGGCCATAAACCAAGCGCTGCGGGTGAGGCCGTTGAGCTCGGCATTGCGACGTGCGTCGGCAATGCCCGCCGGGTTGCGCTCCACGCCGAGCAGCATAATGCCGATACCCTTGTTCTGGGCATCTTTAGCTGCGCAAAGACCGATGGTACCGCTGCCACAGTAGGCATCCATGAGCACATCGCCCTGGTGCAAATCCATGCCGTCGATAGCGAGCTGATAGAGCAGCTCGGTCTGTTGCGGGTTGGTCTGATAAAACGCGGTGGGGGAGATGTCGAATTCGCAGCCGAGCAGCTGGTCGCGCATGCATTCGGCGCCATACACGATGCGGGTTTCCTCGCCGAGGATGGCGTTGCCGGGGCGTCCGTTGATGTTTTGGGCGACGGTGACGATGCGCGGATCGAGTGTGGCGACAGCCTCAAAGAACTCCTGCGCATGCGGCAAGTCGCGCTGAGCGGTCACGAGCGTGACCATGACCTGGTCGGTACGCCAGCCGCAGCGGACGACGGCATAGCGAAGCAAACCAAGATGCTTGTCCTCATTAAAGGCGGGAATATGCAGCCGCTCAGCTTCGCGTGCGATGCCGTTGAGAATCTGACGGGCGCCCGGTGCCTCGACGGGGCATTCGGGTACGGCAACGATCTTGTGCGTGCCGCGCTCAAAGAAACCGCAACGGACGGCGCCCTCCTTACCGGGAGCAAAGGGAGTGGCAGCCTTATGACGAAAGCCACGCGGCGCAGGATATTTGCCCGGGTCGCCCAGGGTGACACCCATGCCACGAATAGGATCTACAGCAATGCCCTCACGCTCACAAAGCGAAGCAAAAAGCTCCTCCATAGCAGCCTGCTTGGCGGCGAGTTGCTTCTTATAAGGACGATTGAGCGCCGTACACCCACCGCAAGCTTTCATGATGGAACAGGGGGACTTGGGGTCCACAGCCTTACGCACAGGCGAAACCGGATCTTTATGCGAGCGCTTGGAACGAGCCTGAGACGCTTTGTCCTCGCCTCGACGAGAGTCAGAACGCTTGGTCTTAGCCCTGTTCTTGGTCGATTTGCTTTTTGCAGCTTTAGAAGACTTGGATTTCGTAGAAGATTTCTCCTCCTTCGACCCCTCAGCCGTCTCCACCAAAGCACGACGAGCCCTACGCTCCGCACGAGATTCTGCCATCAATAACTCCACTAATTCATGAATTAAAGCTGCAAGTATTGTACCGTGCCAAGTCAGCAGACGATATGCAAGCGGTTTAATCGTGTCAGTGATAAGCCCAACGACGTGCCGGCCGCGTGAGGGGTGTGGGGGTTAAGTTTATCGCGAGTTCCGCACGAACAGGAGGCCACTTAATGTGGCCTCCGTCGTGAGCAGGACTGTAGAGCAGGAAACTTAACCCCCACACCCCTCACGCGGCGGGCAAACTCGCCTTGTGCTCTATCACGCTAAAGTGTATGATTCTGAACGTTACATGACTCACTTTATCTAACTAAAGTGCCATCAAGGGGGATACCATGAATACCGATATGTCTCGTCGTCAGTTTGTTGGTCTAGCCGGCTCGCTCGCCACGGTGCTTGGCCTTGGTCTTGTCGGTTGCGGCGGTGGTGCCGGCAAGGGCTCCGCTGCTGGCTCTGCCGCGGCCAAGGATGTGAAGGGCGCTGCGGAGTCCAAGAAGCTCGTGGTGGGCTTTGATAAGTCCTATCCTCCGTACGGTTTTGTGGGCGACGATGGCGAGTACACCGGCTTTGATCTCGATCTGGCCAAGGCTGTTGCCGATAAGCAGGGCTGGGAGGTCAAATACGAGGCCATCGATTGGGATGCCAAGGACACGCTGCTCAACTCTGGCGCCATCAACTGCATCTGGAACGGCTTTACCATGGAGGGCCGTGAGGACGACTACACGTTCTCCGAGCCGTACATGCTCAACGAGCAGGTGCTGGTGGTCAAGAAGGATGCGGGCATCAAGGGCTGGGACGATCTTGCCGGCAAGACTGTGATTACCCAGACTGATTCCGCTGCGCAGGACGTGCTCGAGGGTGACCGGAAGGATCTGGCGGCGACGTTTGCCACGCTCGACACGATCGGCGAGTACAACACGGCCTTTATGCAGCTCGAGAGCGGCGCGGTCGATGCCGTGGCCTGCGACCTTTCGATTGCCCAGTATCAGCTTGCCGCCAAGCCCGATGCTTATAGGCAGCTTGATGAGCCGCTGTCCAGCGAGCACTACGCCGTCGGCTTTAAGAAGGGCGACACCAAGTCAGCCGACGCCGTGACTGAGTCGCTCAAGGCACTCTATGAGGATGGCACGGTCAAGGACCTCTGCGATAAGTATTCAAGCTATGGTCTATCTTTCGATAATTGGGTGCTCAAGTAATGTCTATTCAGGTCATGATGCAGATGCTTGGCCAGGGATTCCTGGTCAGTTTGCAGCTGTTTGTGCTGACGCTGCTCGGGTCGATTCCCCTGGGAATCCCCGTGGCGTTTATGCGCATGAGCAAGGTCGCGCCGCTGCGTTGGATCGCGCGCATCTACATTTCGGTCATGCGCGGTACGCCGCTCATGCTGCAGATGTTTGCCATCTACTTTGCCCCGTATTACGTGTTCGGCATTTCGCTCACGCCCGATTCCAAGTGGACAGCGTGCGTTGTGGCGTTCATCATCAACTATGCCGGCTACTTTGCCGAGATCTATCGCTCGGGCCTGCAGTCTATTCCGCGCGGTCAATATGAGGCCGCCGAGGTGCTGGGCTACTCGCGCCTGCAGACTTTTTTGTATATCGTGATGCCGCAGGTCGCCAAGCGCATTTTGCCGGCGATGGGCAACGAAATCATCACGCTGGTCAAGGACACGTCGCTGGCGTTTGCCATCGGCGTGGGGGAGATGTTCTCGACGGCCAAGGCGCTGGTCGCCTCGCAGGTGAGCATGGTGCCGTTTGCGATCGCGGCGCTGATCTACTGGATCTTTAACTTTGTGGTCGAGATGCTGCTAGGCGCCGCCGAAAAGAAGCTGGACTATTATCATGACTAACTCAGTGATGAAAATCGAAAGCGCACGCAAGGCGTTTGGCGGCAATGAGGTGCTCAAGGATATCTCGCTCGAGGTAAAGCGTGGCGAGGTCGTGGCAATTATCGGGCCTTCGGGTGGCGGTAAGTCCACGCTGTTGCGTTGCGCCACGCTGCTCGAGACGCTCGACGGCGGCTCGCTTTCGTTTGGCGACCTTGCGGTTGCGACGGATACGGGGTCGGGTGCGGTATATGCGAAAGGTGACGTGCCCAAGCAGGCACGCTCGCGATTTGGCCTGGTGTTTCAGAACTACAATCTGTTTCCGCACTATACGGTGATGAAAAACATCACCGACGCTCCGATTCGCGTGCTCAAGCGCCCGCGCGAGCAGGCCGAAGCACGTGCGCGTGAGCTGATTGCGCAGATGGGGCTTACGGGCAACGAGAACAAGGTGCCATGTGAGCTTTCGGGCGGTCAGCAACAGCGCGTGAGCATCGCCCGCGCCTTGGCGCTCGACCCGGAGATCTTGTTCTTTGACGAGCCGACCTCGGCGCTCGATCCCGAGCTGACGGCCGAGGTGCTGCGTGTCATTAAAGACCTTGCCGCGCAGAATATGACAATGGTGATCGTGACCCACGCGATGCAGTTTGCGCGCGATGTTGCCGATCGCGTGGTCTTTATGGACGGCGGCCGCATTGTCGAGGAGGGTCCTGCCGAGCAGGTCATCGATCATCCGCGCGAGCAACGTACCCGTGAGTTCTTGAGCCGTATCGAGGGCTAGGCTCAGCTATGTATTGAGATGAAGCCGCTGCAGGTCTTATGGTCTGCGGCGGCTTTTGTTTGTATCGATGGGGTTTAATAATCGCCTAGCATACTTGCTCTGTCCTCTCGCCGCCCGTATTCATACGTGTGCCGAAAGGTGTGCATGGACGGTCGCCCGTGAGGGTAGGGTGGTGGCATAGGACATTTGGAGGGTGAGTCGGCTCGGCTGCCGACCATGCTGCTCCCGGGACGGCACCGACCGCGAACTCTCCCCGTTGGCGTCGCGCATTGCGCGCGGCCCTGCAAGGAGGTCATCATGGGTGCTCCCAAGACCGGCAATGTAAGGAACGTGGTGCTCGTAGGCCAAGGCGGGGTGGGCAAGACTTCACTCGCCGAGGCCATGCTCCACCTTTCTGGCAAGACCGCCCGCCTGGGCGGCCACGACGGCACCAAGCCCACGCTCGACTATGACCCCGAAGAGGTCAAGCGTGCGTTTTCCATCTCGACGACCATCGCGCCGATCGACTGGAAGAGCGCGCGCATCAATGTGCTCGATGCCCCGTGCTACCCCGATTTTATCGGCGACGCCTTTGCCGCGATGAGCGTCTGCGAGACGGCTCTGTTTGTGGTCGATGCCGAGGCCGGCCCGCAGCCTACGACCGTCAAGCTTTGGTACGCGGCCGAGGACCTGCGTCTGGCGCGCGCGGTGTTCGTGAACCGTCTGTCGCGCTCCGAGGCCAGCTTTGCGACCACGATGGACCTGCTGCAGGAGCGCTTTGGCACGCGCCTGGGCGCCGTGACCCTTCCCTGGGGCGAGGGCGAGGACTTTGACGGCATTATCGACCTGGTGCGCATGAAGGCGCGCCATTGCAACGGCACCGAAGCCGTTGAGTCGGAGATTCCCGAGGAGTATCGTGCCCAGGCCGAGGAAGCACATGACCATCTGTGCGAGCTGGTGGCCGAGGCCGACGATGAGCTGATGATGAAATACTTGGAAGGCGAGGAGACGCTGACGCAGGAGGAGCTTGAGGGCCTGCTGTCGAAGGCGATCGCCGAGCGCATCTTTGTGCCGGTCTTTGCGGGCGATTGCATTAAGGAGCAGGGCGTCAACTCACTGATGGACGACATCGCCACGTACTTCCCGGCGCCGACGGACTACGGCGAGATGCCACTCATCGACGGCGATTCGCTTAAGATCTCGAGTGACGATGACCGCCCTGTGGCGTTTGTGTTTAAGACCCTGGCCGATCCGCAGCAGGGTCGTATCAGCTTTATCAAGGTGCTGACGGGTACGCTTGAGCCGGGCCTCGAGCTGATCAATGCACGTACGCGCAAGGGCGATCGTCTGGCTCACCTGTATGTGATGTGCGGCCGTGACATGACCGAGGTCGGCCACGCTTATGCCGGCGATATCATCGTGGCGCCCAAGCTGGCGGCCGAGACGGGCGATACGCTCTCGATTACCGGCAAGGTCGAGGCTGCGGCGTTTAAGTTCCCCAACTCGCAGTACCGCATCGCCATCGAGGCAGAGAACCGCGGTGACGAGGAGAAGCTCTATACGTTTATCGAGAAGGCGTGCAAGGCCGATCCGACCATGAGCATCGATCGCGACGAGGAGACGGGTCAGACCATTATCTCTGCCGTGGGCGAGGCGCAGGTATCGGTGCTGCTCAACCGCCTGGAGGACCGTACCAAAGTTGCGGCCAAGAGCGTGCCGATTCGCATTCCGTATCGTGAGACCATTCGCCGCACGGCGAGCGCTCAGGGCCGCCACAAGAAGCAGACCGGCGGCGCCGGTCAGTATGGCGACTGCTGGCTGCGCGTGGAGCCGCTCATTGGGCCCGACGGTACGAGTGACGGCTATGAGTTTGTGGACGAGGTCGTGGGCGGCCGCATCCCGCGTTCGCTGATCCCCGCCGTGGACAAGGGTGTTCAGGAGACCATGAAGGACGGCATTATCGCCGGCTACCCGCTTACGGGTATTCGTGTCGCCGTGTATGACGGTTCGTATCACAGCGTCGACTCCAACGAAATGGCCTTCCGCGCGGCGGCCCGCATCGGCCTGCGCAAGGCGTGCGCCGACGCCGATCCGGTGGTGCTGGAGCCCATCGAGGAGGTCACGGTGACCATTCCCGAGAGCTATGCCGGCGCCGTGATGGGTGACATCTCCGCCTCGCGCGGTCGCGTAACGGGCATGGAGACCGACGAGCGCGGCGATACCGTGGTCATTGCCCAGGCGCCTCTTGCCGAGCTGACGGATTACTCGACGCGCCTGCGTTCTATCACGCGCGGCACGGGCGACTTTACCATGAAGCCGGCTGGCTATGAGCAGGTGCCCTACGACGTTCAGGCCAAACTGGTCGAGCGCTACGAGGAGGGCCGCGCTAAGTAGCGCGTGGCTTTGCCCGTAACATACATGTCGATGCAAGGGCCGCTCTGGGTAATCCGGAGCGGCCCTTTTTGATCCCTGGGGGATTGCAAATCGGTTCCTATCGTGGCGAGAGCTACTCTCCAGATGCCTGGTTTTTGCCCGTGGCGTAGTCAATCTGCACGTGGGGCTGCAGGTTGTAGCAGTACACGTGAAAGCACAGCGTCTTGCCGTGATCCTCGACGGATTGCGCCTCGAGGCGAACGCCGCGGCAGACGAGTTCCTCCTCGTTGTACATGGGCGTGACGCGATAGAGCACGTGGTTTCCTGTCTCGTGGATGTAGTTGAGGATCTGCTCCTCAAAGGGCAACATGCCCGTCTCGTTGAGATAGCGCGTGCCGGTGAGCAGGTTCTTGCGGTTGGCGTTTTCGGCGCAGAGCGACCAAGCGATGAGGTGGCAGCGGTTGTAGAGGCTTTCGCCCGGAATAAAGTCGTAGCGCTGCTGATGCCAGCCGGCGGGGTGGATGCGCGAGATATCGCCGCGCTTGCCTTGGCCAAGCGATTCGGGACCCACGCAGGCGAGCGCCTTGCGGGTGCGGCCGAGGCTGTCGAGCTTGGAGAATTTCTTAAAGCAGCCTTCTTCGCTCGCCCGTTCGTACTCGGCGAGCGTAAACGACGGCGTGCCGAGCGAGTGCGTGCTGTCGGCGCGCAGGGCGACGTAAGGGTTGCCGGCATAGTCGGGGATGCTGCTGAGATATACGCCACGGGCGCGCTCGAGGTCGGGGTTTTCGACTTCGTCGATGGGCGTGGCAGTGGCGGCGTCCGTTGCGGTGTCGTCGTTGGATTCAGCGTCAGCGTTGGAGTTCGATGAACTAGCCGTACCCGACTCGAGTCGGGCGACCAGGTCCGCCTCGTCGTCAGTGCGACTGGGACTCTCGTTTTGCTTCTCGGCCAGGGTTGCCGCCTGCTCGTCGCTTTGCGGCGACAGCAGCTTGGGCGCCCCGTCAACCGATCCCGTGAACAGCGCAAATCCCAGCACCACGGCGGTGCCGATGGAAAGAACTTGTTTGTAGGCGGCCTTGCGCGACATGATGGCTCCTGGCTAGACGGTTGGGAATCTACCAGTCTAGCAGGAGCATCCCTTGGGTGGTCGACCGACCGACACTAAAATGGGGGAGAAATGCTATCAAGAGCCGATCCCCCAATAGGTGTGTCCCACAGCCTAGATCGAGGTGGAGCCGAGCCAATTGAGCTTGCATTCGAGAATGCGCTGCTCGCCGGGCGCGCTGCTGCCGTCGAGCAGCGCGAGAAGCATCTCGGCTGCCTCTCTGCCTTCCTGGTCGACGGGTTCTATGATCGTGGAGACGGTCGGGGTGGTGAGGTTGGTCCAGTCTTCGCAGTTGAGTCCCAAAAGACCGATTTGCTGTGGAAGCAGATGGGCCATGGGCTGAAGTGCCTTGTAGACACGGGGGAGTGCCCACTGATTTTGTACGAAGATAAGTGTGCGCTTGGCGGGGTTGAGCTTGTACTTAAAGTACTCGGTGAATTCATTGACCGACGGTTTGTTGTGGTCGATGGAAATGGCTTTGTAGATTTGTCCGCTGGCAGCCAACGCCTCGGCATACCCCTGAAAACGCTCCATGCGGGTGCGCATTTCGGTCATGTTGGCGGCGATGGAGAAAAAGTCCTCGTAGCCGGCATCGAGAAGCGTCTGCGTGGCATTGTATACGCCGTCATAGAGGTTGGTCTTGATCCAGCTGGTGCCCGGGCTGTAGATGGCCGCGTCAAAAAAGACAACAGGCTTACCGGCGCGCTTGATGCGGTCGTGAACGGCCTTGAAGTTGGCCGTGGGCTGGATGATAAAGCCATCGACGCCTAGCGAGAGCATTTTGTCGACATACATGAGCTCGGTCTCGGGGTTGAAATTGCTGGTGCAAACGACCGTCTGGTAGCCCGCGGGGAGCATGACCTGTTCCATGCCGTTGAGGACGAGGCCCGCCCATTTGTTGGTGTTATCCAAGATGATGATGGCGATGACGTGGGTGTGCTTGCCGGTGAGTGTTTGCGCCTGGGCGTTGGGGATATATCCCAACTCTTTTATAACGTGCGCGATCTTTGCCTGTGTTTTGTCGCTGAGCTTGTCTCGTTTGTCGTTGAGGTAATACGAGACGCTGGCTGTTGAAGTCCCCGCCTCGCGGGCGACGTCTGCGATCGTAACGCGCTGTTTGGCCACAGCGGCTCCTTTCGACACATTGCGTTTCTTGGCACGGTGGTTCGCATTCGGGTTGCAGGAACGCGCTTCTGTCCGTCCTTTCGCCCTTCCATGAGTATGCAGCAATACCGTATTCGTGGGCTCCGAAATTTGTGGCGGGCATGCAGGACTGCCGTCTACCGAGAAAATCAAATACTTCTTGACTTTTAAGAAAAGGGTCAAAAACGCAGGATTCATTTTAGGTTAAGCGTATAACTAAATTGCATAACTAGCGCTCTGACCTGCGCGTTTACCGAAATGAACTCGATTTATCGATGTTGGAAATCTATATTGGTCTTGTCGAAAAGACAGCAAGTCCAAACGGCAGGGGATGCTCCGGAGGCCTCCGCAAACGGTGTCTTGCGCATGCAACTCTATGAAAAGAGGGAAGCAATGAAGATCGTAGGCGTTGCCGCCTGTACTGTGGGTATCGCCCACACGTATATGGCCCAGAAGGCGATTCAGGATGAATGCGCCGCCCGTGGCATCGAGTGCAAGGTCGAGGCTCAGGGTGGCCTGGGTATCGAGAATGAGCTCACGCAGGAAGACGTGGACTCCGCCGACCTGGTCCTGGAGTCCGTCGACGTGGGTGTCGAGAACGAGGACCGTTTTGAGCAGAAGATGGCCGAGGGCAAGTTCCTGAAGGTCGGCACCTCGGATGTAATCGCCGATCCGGTAAAGATCATCGACCAGGCCATTGAGATCATCAAGGCGACGGGTGGCGCCGTTGACGCGCCCAAGGCCGAGGCCAAGGCAGAGAAGAAGGCCGTCTCCGCTGCCCCGCAGGCCCCGACACCGGCGTCCAAGCAGTCTATCTTTGCCGATCCTGGCAAGACGCTGCTCAATGCATTCAATACCGGCGTTTCCTATTTTATCCCCATCGTCGTTATCGGCGGCGTGTTTCTTGCCTTCTCGCTGGCATCCGGTACCGCCGGCGCCAACGGCATGGAGGTTACGAACCCGCTGATGGTGAGCCTTAACACCATCGGCATGGCCGGCATCTCCATGATGATCCCGGTGCTTGCGGCATACATCTCCTACTCGATGGCCGGCAAGCCCGCGCTCGCCCCCGGTTTTGTCCTGGGCTACCTGGTCAACAACGCTGTCGTTACCCCTAACGGCAACAGCGTTTCGACCGGCTTCTTGGGCGCCATGATCATGGCGGTCATCTGCGGCTACTTTGTCCGCTGGATGAAGACCTGGAAGGTCAACAACACCATCCAGACCATCATGCCCATCCTGATCATCCCGATTCTGACCTCGCTTGTCCTGGGCATGGCCTATATCTACATCCTGGCCACGCCGCTTGGCTTTGTGATGGACTGGCTCACCGGCGTGCTCGGCAGCCTGCAGGGCGGTTCCGCAGTTGTCCTGGGTCTGGTCATTGGCGTTATGACCGCCTTCGATATGGGTGGCCCCATCAACAAGACCGCCTCGACCTTCACCATGGCCATCATGGCCTCCGGTATCTACGGTCCTAACGGTATGTTCCGCGTCGCCGTCGCCGTTCCCCCGATCGCCTGTGGCCTCGCTGCGCTCATCGCCAAGAACAAGTTCGATGACGCTGACCGCCAGATGGGCATCTCCGCGCTGTTCATGGGCTGCATCGGTATTACCGAGGGTGCTATCCCCTTCGCGGTCAAGGACCTCGGTCACACCCTGCCCGGCATTTGCATCGGCTCTGCCGTGGGTGCGGCACTTGCCGCCTTCCAGGGCATCGACTGCTACGTCCCGCACGGTGGCTTTATCGTCGCCCTTGCCACCAACAACGTCGCGCTGTTCTGCCTGGACATCGTGATTGGCGCCGTGGTCGCCGCTGCAATCCTGATTGCCATGAAGCCCACGCTCGATAAGCAGGCCAAGTAAACCTTTAAGGACTCCGGTTGTGCGGAGGGATGGATTTGACTCCGCACAACCGCCCCTACACAACAAAATCCATCCGTACTGATAGGGCCCACATCTGGGTCCCAGGGAACTTTTGTCAAAAATCCTCTGGAGAAGGAGAACAAAATGTCCAACCTCACCATCCGTCAGGCCGTTCAGGGCATGCTCAAGCTGCAGGATAGCGGCGATCACGCAACCATGGTCGGCATTGGCCCCATGAGCTCCAACCTGATTCAGGCCGTGTTCGAGCTTGCCAAGGACGAGGATTTCCCGCCCATGTTTATCGCCAGCCGCAACCAAGTCGATATGGACGAGATGGGCGCCGGCTACGTCAACGGTTGGGACCAGACGCGCTTTGCCGCCGACATCAAGAAGGTTGCCGACGAGGTGGGTTACACCGGTCCGTACTACCTGTGCCGCGATCACGGCGGTCCGTGGCAGCGCGACGAGGAGCGTAACGCCCACCTGCCCGAGGACGAGGCCATGGAGCTCGCCCGCAAGTCCTTCGTCGCCGACATGGAGGCGGGCTTTGACCTGCTGATGGTCGACCCCACCAAGGACCCCTATCAGATCGGCAAGGTTATTCCGCTCGACGTGGTGCTTCGCCGCACGATTGATCTTATCGACTACCTTGAGCAGTACCGTCGCGAGCATAACCTGCCCGAGGTTGCCTATGAGGTCGGTACCGAGGAGACCAATGGCGGCTTGACCTCTACCGATAAGTACGAGGAGTTCATTTCTCAGCTGCAGCCCGAGCTCGAGAAGCGCGGCTGCCCCATGCCCACCTTTATCGTCGGCCAGACCGGTACGCTCACCCGTTGGACCGAGCAGGTCGGCCATTACAACTTCAAGAATGCCCGCGAGCTCGCCGACATGGCTAAGCGCTACGGCGTGGGCCTGAAGGAGCACAACGCCGACTATCTGGACGACGCGACGCTGCTCGAGCACATCCCGGCACACGTGACCGCCTCCAACGTTGCTCCGCAGTATGGCACCGAGGAGACCCGCGCCTACCTCAAGCTCTGCGCCACCGAGCAGATCCTGGTCGACAACGGTCTGTGCGATGACCCCTCCGACCTGTATCACACCCTGCTGGTCAAGGCTATCAAGACCGAGCGCTGGCGCAAGTGGATGACTGGCGACGACGTCAACCTGCAGGTCGACGACATTCTTGCCGACGATGAGCTCAGCCTGAAGATCCTGGATGTCTCCGGTCACTACGCCTTTAACAATCCTGAGGTCAAGGAGCAGGTCGAGAAGCTCTACCGCAACCTCGCCGCTCAGGACATCGACGGCAAGCGCTTTGTCATCGAGCACATCAAGCGCCCGATCAAGCAGTACGTCGTCGGTCTTAACCTCAAGGGCGTCACGACCCGCATCGAGGCCGCTCTTGCCGAGTGAGTAGCTTTTCCTACGCGACGCCGGGCCTGGGGCATGTCCCAGCTGCAGGCCCGGCACATGGGACAAAGGGGCAGTCCCTTTGTCCCATTCTTTTGAGTTTTAGCTTCCTTTGAAGGGGTTCACCATGAAGTTCTTTATCGATACCGCCAATCTGGACGAGATTGCCGAGGCCAAGAGCTGGGGCTGCCTGGCCGGTGTTACCACCAACCCGTCCCTGTACGCCAAGACCGGCGGCAAGCTTGCCGACTTTGAGCCGCATATGCTCAAGATTGCCGAGCTCTGCGAGGGCCTGCCCGTGTCCGCCGAGTCTACCGCGACCACTGCCGAGGGTATGATCGAGGAGGGCAAGCGCCTTGCCGCCCTCGCCCCCAACATCGTGGTCAAGCTTCCCGTGTGCGAGGCCGGCCTTGCCGCCTGCCGTGCGCTGGCCGATGCTGGCGTGCGCGTCAACATGACGCTCGTCTTCTCGCCGACGCAGGCCCTTATGGCCGCCAACGCCGGTGCTCGCTACATCAGCCCGTTTGTCGGTCGTTTCGACGACATCGCCGAGGACGGTATCTCGCAGCTCGACAACGTCGTGACCTGCATTAAGAACTACGACTGGACGGGCAAGAACGTCGACGACACCGTCGAGATCATCACCGCCTCGGTTCGTACGCCCAACCACGTAACCCAGGCCGCGCTGCTTGGCGCCGATATCGCGACCGTGCCCATGGCAGCCCTTAAGAAGTGCCTGCACCATCCGCTGACCGATCAGGGCCTTGCCTCGTTCGAGGCCGACTGGCAGAAGGTCGTCGCTCAGGCTTAACGAGTGGATTGCCCCGGCATCGTGTCATCCGGTGCCGGGGTTGTTCTCAAGAGAGGAATTCGTATGACCAACCAGGAGCTGGCGAAGGTCGCCAATGAGGTCAGGAAGGGTGTCGTGACTGCGGTTCACGCGGCCAAGTCGGGACACCCGGGTGGATCGCTCGGTGCTGCCGACATCATGACGTATCTGTACTTTGAGGAAATGAATATCGATCCTGCCGACCCTCACAAGGCCGATCGCGATCGCTTTGTGCTCTCCAAGGGTCACGCGGCGCCGGGCCTGTATTCGGTGTTGGCAAATCGCGGCTATTTTCCCGTCGAAGAGCTCGAGACGCTCCGCCATATTGGCAGCCGACTGCAGGGCCATCCCAACATGAACGACGCCCCTGGCATCGATATGTCCACCGGATCGCTCGGTCAGGGCATCTCTGCTGCAGTTGGAATGGCGCTTGCCGCTAAGCACTGGGGCGACGGCTACCGTGTCTACACGTTGCTGGGCGACGGTGAGTGCGAGGAAGGCCAGGTGTGGGAGGCGGCCATGTTCGCCGGCAACCATGCACTCGACAATCTTGTTGCCGTCGTCGACCACAACGGCTTGCAGATTGACGGCACGATCGATGAGGTCAACTCGGCCATGCCGCTCGCTGACAAGTTCCGCGCCTTTAAGTGGCATGTGATCGAGCTCGCCGACGGTAACGACATGGCGCAGATTGCCGCCGCCTTTGCCGAGGCCCGCAAAGTGAGCGACTCGCCCGTGGCCATTATCGCCGAGACGGTGAAGGGCAAGGGCGTCTCCTTTATGGAAAACCAGGTGGGCTGGCACGGCAAGGCACCCAACGATGAACAGTTTGAGCAGGCCATGGCCGAGCTCGCAGCAGCAGGGGAGGAGCTCTAATGGCAGACGTCAAGAAAGTCGCCACGCGCGTTAGCTATGGCGAGGCACTTGTCGAGCTGGGCAATGAGCGCGATGACTTTGTGGTTCTCGATGCCGACCTGGCCGCCGCCACGCAGACCGGTAAGTTTAAGGCTGCGCACCCTGAGCGCTTCTACGACGCCGGCATTGCCGAGAGCAACCTGATGGGGCTTGCCGCCGGCATTGCGACCACGGGTCACGTCGCCTTTGCGAGCACCTTTGCCATGTTCGCTGCCGGCCGCGCGTACGAGCAAGTGCGTAATTCCATCGGCTATCCGCACCTCAACGTCAAAATCGGTGCCACGCATGCGGGCATATCGGTCGGTGAAGACGGTGCCACGCATCAGTGCTGCGAGGACATCGCGCTCATGCGCACGATCCCGGGTATGACGGTGATTGTTCCCGCCGATGACATCGAGGCTCGCGCATGCGTGCGCGCCGCCTATGAGTTTGAGGGGCCGGTCTACATGCGTTTCGGACGCCTGGCAACACCGGTCATCAACGACTGCGAGGACTATGAGTTCAAGATTGGTCGCGGCGTGGTCGTGCGCGAGGGGTCCGATGTGACCATCATCGCTTGTGGCCTTATGGTCGCTGAGGCGCTTGAGGCTGCCGAGGCGCTCGCTGCCGATGGTATCGATGCCGAGGTCATCAATATGCACACGATCAAGCCGCTTGATGAGCGCCTGGTGGTTGCCAGCGCCAAGAAGACTGGTCGTGTGGTCACTGCCGAGGAGCATTCGATTATCGGTGGTCTTGGCGAGGCCGTGGCCTCGGTGCTCGCGGAGCAGCATCCGGTGCCGATGCGTCGCGTCGGCGTGCGCGATGTGTATGGCGAGTCCGGCCCTGCGGTCGATTTGCTGCACAAGTACGGTTTGGACACCGACGGCATCGAAGCTGCGGTCAGGTCCGTGTTGTAAGGAAGGTTTCCATGGGATTTGTATCTGCCAACCAAGTGACAATCGGGTATACCGCCGCCTCGCGCGAGGACGCCCTGCATTATTTGTCCGAGCAGGCCATCGAGCTCGGCTTTGCCGATGACGCATCTGCCGTAGAGGCCGCCTTCATTGCTCGCGAGAACGAGGCCGAAACCGGCCTTGTCGCCGGTTTTGCCGTTCCGCATGCCAAAAGCGACGCGATCCACATGCCGGGCGTTGCCGTGCTTAAACTGACCGAACCCGTTGAATGGCCGAACTTCGATGGGGTGCCCGTCGATGTTGCGCTCGCGCTGTACGTGCCCGCCGGCGAGGCCGGAACTACGCACCTGCGTCTGCTCTCCAAGGCTGCCGTGATGCTGATGGACGCTGGCTTCCGTGACAAGGTGCGCGCGAGCACCGATCCCGTTGAGATTGCGGAGCTCATCAATAGCGGACTCGAAGACTAGAACGGTCATCCCGTTCAATCAATTGATCCTTCTCCAAGGAAAAGGGCCGCGACGCCGTATGGGTGTCACGGCCCTATTTGCGTTTCCCCAGATAAAACCTGCCAAAATAAACCTGTCCCTTATTGACAGGTCAGTTAACGCAGTCCAGGTTGAGCATATGCGAGCGAGCGGGCTCCGGGTGCGGTAAGGTGACGTGAAACAAGCGGGCGCTGACCTTTTGGTCGCGCCCGTGAAGTTGAACGTCAGATTGCCGTGCCCGGAGCCCGCGCAGCGCCGAGCAGTTACGCCGTTTGTAAAACGGCGTAACCTAAAGGTTCATGTTGCCGTGGATGTAGGGGGTGACCTCGGGGGAGATGTGGTCGCAGCCCAGCTCGCGCAGCGCGGACTCGATAACGGCGGGCAGCGGGGTCTTGCCCTTGTCGTCGACGACGGCACCGCCGAGGGTGGCAATCTTGGCGACATCTGCGGGCGCGGCCTCGATATGCATGCAGCCGCCGACCAAGCGCGCGCGTACCTGTGCCAGATCAAGATCGTGCAGGTAATCCTCGCAGGCGCGAATCAGGGAGACCTTCTCGCGCGTAAGCTCCTCGCCCGTGGGGACGCGCGTGGCAAGACATGCTCCCGCCGGCAGGTTCCAAACGGGATAGCCCCATGCGCGCAGTAGCTCGCGCTCTTCGTCCTTGGTAAAGCCGACCTCCATGAGAGGGGAGCGTACGCCGAGCTCTTCTGCCGCTCGCATGCCAGGGCGGTAGTCACCGCGATCGCTCGCATTGCTGCCATCGATGACGGTGGGAAAGCCGAGCGACTTGGCGTGGTTGACGATGGCGGTAAAGCCGGCGTGCTTGCAGTGGTAGCAGCGATTGGCATCGTTGCAGGCTACTTGGGGGAGCTGCAACTGATCCACCGAAAGATTGAGCACGGGGAGCTTAAAATGCGGCCCCTCATTGGCCTGCCCATCAACGGACTGCTCAAACGAAGCCTGCTCGGGCGTGCCGATGAGCGGCGTGGTGAGATGGACGAGGAGGGTATTGGTAGGCATGATGCGGGCGCATACGGCGGCCAAAAAGCTGCTGTCAACGCCGCCGGAAAACCCGATAGCCACGCGTCCGTATGCCAAAAGCAGCTGTTCGAGCGCCGATAGCTTGTCTTGAAGCTCCTCTGCGGGTGCCGTGGTGTCTAAAATCATGAAACGATCCTTATCGTTGAGTACTCGATCGAAAACTATAATCCTAATGCGTTACTTGCCATAAGACTTCTATCTGTGTAACGAAAGTGCAATATGGTATATACGTTATATACAAGTTGCCAAATGCGGTAGAGTTGCAGCAACGTGACAGCGAGAGTCGATGGGGGACCGATATGATCAAGGCTGTTATTTTTGACATGGATGGAACGCTGGTCGATACCGAGCGTTTGGGGATTAAGGCCTGGAAGGCAGGCGCCGCTGAGCTGGGGCTCGCGATTGATGAAGCGCTGATCCATCAGTTTATCGGCCGCACGCTGCCCGATGTTATGGATATCCTCGATAAGCATTATGGCAGCCACGAAACCACCGAGGCGATCTATCGTCGCCACAAGGAGATTCGCGACGAGATGGTCAAGACCGAACTGGAACTTAAGGCCGGCGCCGCCGAGTGCCTAGACGAGCTGCTGGCTGCGGGCTATCACGTTGGTCTAGCGACGTCGTCGCGCCTCGTTACGGCCGAGCGCAACCTTAAGATGGTTGGCCTCTTTGACAAGTTTGAAACGGTAACGTGTGGCGAGGACGTCGTGCACGGCAAGCCCGACCCCGAGATGTATCTGCTCGCCTGCGAGCGCGCGGGCTTTGCTCCCGAGGAATGTGCCGTGGTCGAGGATTCGCGCAACGGCTGCGTCTCGGGCATTACGGCCGGCTGCCATGTCTTTGCCGTCCCCGATATCGTGCCGCTGCCGCAGGACGTGGTGGATGGCTGCGAGGCCGTGCTCGATACGCTGTTCGATCTGGCGGCGGCAATCAAGGCTGTGCGCTAGAAAATTGCGGCGTTAAAACGAGCGATTGCTCACGTTTGCGCTTAAGCAAAAGGGGCCCGGCAATGGTCGGGCCCCTTTTGCTTAAGCGGCGACTTAGCATACTCGCGGGCGTGCTATAGATACGCACCGAGGTTGATGGCCGTGGCGTCGGTCTGGCTGCTTGCCTGGGTGCTGGCTCGTTCCAGCAGGAACGGCCGCACGAGTTCTTGGCGGTTGATGTCCTCGATGGCCGTGACCGCGGTGACGGTGCGCGCTGCAGAGCCGACGTGGATATGCTTGGTCTTTGTCGGGACCTTGTTCTCGATTTGCTCCATGAGCAGTTGGACACCCTTGCGGCCAATCTCGTAGCCCGGGGGCGCTACCGTAGTGAGCGGGACCGATCCGCTCCAAGCGAGTGGGTTGCCATCGCAACCTGCTACGCGTACTTGCCCGGGGACGGCGATGCCTTTGTCGACCAGCGCCGAGATGACGCCCGAGGCCAGCACGTCGGTCAGACCGACGACAAAATCGGGACGTTCGTCCGCGGGGCGCTCGGCGATTTGAGCACCGATGCCGTAGCCGTCGGCAGCGGTATTCCATTCGCCGGCGTCGATGACTTCGATCTTGATATCGGGGTGTAGAGCGAGCGCTTTATGAATGCCAAGGACGCGCAGGGTGAGTTGCATAAATGCTGCTCGGCCGACGACGACAATATGGTGCGCGCCGCGGGCGATGGCAAGTTCGGCAATGATGCGACCCTGGGCCTCGTTGTCGGCCGCTACGTAGTAGCCGGGCTCGGAGCAATGGATGTCCAGATGGACGATCGGCACGGGCATCTTGGTCATGGCGGGGTGCCAGTCGGGGGATGCCATGGGCTGAACCATGACGCCGGACATCTGGGTGCCCATAAAGTAGCGCAGGTAATGGTCCTGGAGAATATCGTCGTTATCGGCGTTGGCGATGAGCAAGTCGTAGCCGTGCTTGCGGGCCTCGTTGTGGGCGCCGCTGGCGATTTGGAGCGAAAAGCCGTGATCGAGACGGGGGAGCACCAGGCCAAAGGACTTGGTGGCGCCGCCCGCGAGCTGACGGGCGCTTTGATTGGGCAGGTAGCCAAGGCGATTGATGGTCTCGTTGATGAGCTTGAGGGTCTCGGGGCGCAGCTTTTCGGGGTGGTTGAGCGCGTTGGAAACCGTGCCCAACGAAACCCCAGCCTCGCGCGCGACGTCGCTGATTTTTACCTTTGCCATAGCGGCCCCTTTGATGCGTTTCAAGTACAAGGCAGATTGTAGCATCCCAAACCTACCAAAAAGGGACAGGTTTATTTTGGCAGGTTTTATCTGGGGAAACGCTGTTGCCAACGCGACCACCACGAAGGGGACAGGCACCTTTGTGGTGGTTTGGACCGGCTGGACGTGTGTACATCGGGTGGTATCTAAGTTGAGATACCACTTCTGGTATATCAGATTGCGTTTACGTGAGTACAATACTCGAACGTTATACGTCTCAGCGCCCGTCGTGCGTGGGCGTTTTGCAGTCACGCGAACGAAGGGATTTATCCTATGTGCGGAATTGTCGGCTACACCGGCTCTGATATTGCAAAGAGCATTCTGGTCACGGGCCTTAAGCGTATGGAATATCGCGGCTATGACTCCTCGGGCGTCGCGCTCGAGGTGGGCGAGGGCGCCGCGGCTCACCTCGACGTCATCCGCCGCGTGGGCAAGGTCGCGGGCCTGGAGAGCGAGCTTTCCAACATCGACAGCGACGCTACCTGCGGTATCGGCCACACCCGTTGGGCCACCCACGGCAAGCCCTCCGTCGTTAACGCTCACCCCCACACCAGCTGCGACGGTCGTATCGCCATCGTCCACAACGGCATCATCGAGAACTTCGCCGAGCTGCGCGAAGAACTGGAGGGCCGCGGCCACCACTTTAAGAGCGAGACCGATACCGAGGTCTTTGCGCATCTGATCGAAGAGGCTTATGCCGAGACGCACGACCTGATGGCCTCCGTGCGCGAGGCTTGCACCCACGTGGTCGGTGCCTATGGTCTGGCCGCCGTGTGCGCTGACGAGCCCGGCGTGATCGCCGTGGCCCGCAAGGATTCCCCGATCGTGGTCGGCGCGGGCGAGACCGGCGCCTATGTCGCCTCCGATGTCATCGCGCTCATCGACGCCACCCGCGATGTCGTGGTGCTCGAGGACGGTCAGTTTGCCAAGCTCACGCCCGCAGGCGTCGAGTACACCGACGAGGCCGGCAACGTTATCGAGCCCAAGGTCACCCACATCGACTGGGACCTGGACATGGCAGAAAAGGGCGGTTATCCCGACTTTATGCTCAAGGAAATCCACGAGCAGCCGCGCGTCGTGCGCGACACGCTGGTTGGTCGTATGACGCCGGCCGGCGAGCTCGACATCGACGAGCTGGGCCTTTCGCTCGAGGAGCTCAACGACATCGACCGCGTCTACGTGATCGCTTGCGGCACCAGCTATCACGCTGGCCTCATTGCCAAGAATCTCATTGAGGGCTGGGCTCGCATCCCCACCGAGGTGGAGGCGGCCAGCGAGTTCCGTTATCGCAACCCTATCATTACGCCGACGACGCTCGTCGTGGCCGTGTCTCAGTCGGGCGAGACCGCCGATACGCTGGCGGCCATCCGCGATGCGCGCATCAAGGGCGCCAAGGTCTTTGGCATCACCAACGTGGTGGGCAGCCCCGTGGCGCGTGAAAGCGACGGCGTCATCTACACCAAAGCCAACAAGGAGATCGCAGTCGCCTCGACCAAGAGCTTTATCGGCCAGGTTGTGAGCCTGACGCTTTTGGCCCTGCTGCTGGCACAGGTCAAGTACCGCCTGACCACTAAGCAGACGCGCATGATGTTCCGCGAGCTTTCCGACACCGCCGAGCAGATCCAGTGGATTTTGGACACGCAGACCGATGCCGTGCACGAGGCCGCCCTGCTGTGCAAGGACGCACAGTCGGCACTGTTCGTCGGCCGCGGTATGGGCGCTGCTATTTCCTACGAGGGTGCGCTCAAGCTCAAGGAGGTCAGCTATCTGCATGCCGAGGCCTACGCTGCCGGCGAGATGAAGCACGGCCCCATCGCTCTGATCGATCCGGGTTTCCCCGTTATCGCCGTGGCCACCAAGAGCGCCACCTATGACAAGACGGTGTCGAACCTTATGGAGTGCAAGGCCCGCGGTGCCAAGGTGATCGTCGTTGCCACCGAGGGCGACGAGGAGATCAACAAGATCGCCGATTGCATCATCCGCGTGCCTGCCGTCCGCGACGTGTTCAGCCCCATTACGGCGAGCGTCCCGCTGCAGCTGCTCGCCCGTGAGGTGGCAATCCTGCGCGGCTGCGACGTCGACCAGCCTCGCAACTTGGCCAAGAGCGTTACTGTGGAGTAGTCGGTTTCGTTGTTCTAGCGACTAAGGCCCGGCTCCGCATCAAGACGGAGCCGGGCCTTGTTGTATTTTCCCAGATAAAACCTGCCAAAATAAACCTGTCCCTTTTTGGCAGGTTAGCGGAGCTTGCTGGTCTCGAAGTACTCGGGGAACTGGTCCAGAACCTCGGTCTGGTTGCGGAACATCATATGCAGGTGCTTGCTGACCAAAAAGCTCGCTTCGATGGGGTCGCGACCGGCGATAGCGCGGCGAATCTGCTTGTGTTCGTTCACGATGTCCTGATTGTCGAGAACCTGCGTGGCAGCGCGCAGCCAGCGGAAGCGCTCCAAGTCGGCATTGGTCTCTTCGAGCCACGACCACACGGTGCTGCGACATGCGATGCTAAAAATCATGTGATGCATGAGGTTGTCGCTCAAAAAGAAGCCGATGCGATCCTCTTCGGCCATGGCCTTTTCCTGCAGCGCGATGGCGCGGTCGAGCTGCTCGATGCCGGCCGACGTGGCGCGCGCACAGCACTCCACGATCACCTGCTTTTCCAGATGTTCGCGGATGTAACAGGCACTCTCGGCAAGGGTGAGGTTGATGGGTGAGACGTAGGTGCCGCTCTGGGGCACGGTGCGCACCAGGCCTTCCTGCGCCAAGCGAACCAAAGCCTCGCGCACGGGCGTGCGACCCATATCCAGGTCGTCGCAAAGTTGCTTGACGCCCAGCTTTTCGCCCGGCTTGTAGTCCAGGTAGACGATTTTGCGTCGAATGGTGTGGTAGGACTGGTCCTGTAGGCTCGTTTCCTGCTCGCCGACGTGCATCGATTCTTCCATAGCGCCTCGCAACTGTTCTATCAAACTCATATGTCAGTTGTTAATTATGCCGCGAATCAGCTCTCCGCGGTGGGTAATTCGGCTGTTGCCTGAGAACTATTGCGGCATCTTAGTCTGTGTTTGCGCAAGGCTGCGCTCAATGTTGCCGTATCATAAGCCGTCGCAAACGTGAAATAGAAAGAAGGAATCCCATATGCAACTGGCAAATATCGTACGCGAGCGCTGGAAAGGCGTCTTGTTCTGCCTGATCATCGCCATTCCCGCGACGTTGCTCGGCAAACAAATTGAGGTGGTCGGCGGTCCGGTATTTGCCATCCTCTTTGGCATGGTCCTGGCGCTCGTCTTTCCCAAGAATCGTCGCGAACAGCTCGCCGCCGGCGTCACCTATACGTCCAAAAAAGTCTTGCAGTACGCGGTTATCCTGCTTGGCTTTGGCATGAACCTCTCCCAGATTCTGTCCAAGGGCGCCCAGTCGCTGCCGATTATCGTGGCGACAATCTCGACCTCGCTTGTCATCGCCTTTGTGCTCTGCCGCGTTATGAACGTGCCGGGTAAGATCGCGACGCTTGTGGGTGTGGGTTCGTCGATTTGTGGCGGTTCTGCTATCGCCGCGACCGCACCCGTCATCGACGCCGACGATCGCGAGATTGCCCAGGCCATTTCGGTCATCTTCCTGTTTAACGTTATCGCGGCGCTCGTGTTTCCAACGCTCGGCGGCATGCTCGGGCTGACCAACGAGGGTTTTGGCCTGTTTGCCGGCACCGCCATCAACGACACCTCGTCCGTAACGGCTGCGGCGAGCGCCTGGGACAGCATGCATCCCGGCGCCAATGTGCTCGAGAGCGCCACGGTGGTCAAGCTCACCAGGACGCTGGCCATCATTCCCATCACGCTGGCGCTTGCTTGCTGGCAGATGCATCTGGCGCGCAAGGCCGGCGGCGACGCCAAAAGCACGTTCTCCCTCAAACGCGCGTTTCCCCTGTTTGTGCTGTTCTTTGTGCTGGCGAGCGTGATCACTACGGTGTTTCAGCTTCCCGCGTCCTTTACGGCGCCCATCAAGGAGCTGTCGAAGTTCTTTATTGTGATGGCCATGGCGGCTATTGGTTTTAATACCGATATCGTCGAGCTGGTCAAAAAGGGCGGCAAGCCCATCGCATTGGGCTTTTGCTGCTGGATTGGCATCGCGTGCATGAGTTTGGGAATGCAGCACGTACTGGGAATCTGGTAGAGAAGTAGCTTGTTTGCGTGCTGCGTGCTGCGTGCTGGCGAGCGCAAGCCTGCGGTGGAGCGATAGGAGCTCTTGCGGGTATGGCTTGTCCGCAGGTTTATAAGTCCCGAAGAGCTCTTATCGCCCCGCCAGGATGGCGATGCGGGGCAACACCTATACTCGCAGGACGGCGCTTTCTGCCCTATAGTGTTTGGTGAGCAATATCGTTCAATTTTGAAACACTCGGTCGTGCGACCGTCGGCGGCTGCATGTCGCCGCGGACAGGGGCAAATCATGGATAGCGATGCCAAGCTGAACATCTTGACCGAGGCCCTGGCTGCTGCCGGGGCCTCGGCATTGGCAATCGATGCGCGTGGGGACGTCGCGATCTCGACCATGAATGACGCGGCTCTTGAGCGGGATGTGGCGGCTTTTGTTGCCGAGCGCCTCGACCGTATAGGAGACGGCGCGCGTCTGGTTATGGGGCGTGCGGGTACGCGCCTGAGCCTGACCGTTCGCCCCACCGACAAAGAGGGCGGGGGCCTTTGGGTCGTCGTGGTCCGCGAGGTGCGCGGCGCCGCGGCGCATGCGGGCATCGAGTGGCTCAACGCCGACGAAGTTGAGGCCCGCTATGAATCGAGCGCGTACGGCATCGTTGAGGGTGCCGCTGCGGTAGCTGCACCGGTTTCCGAGAGCTATGCGCGCGGCGTGCCCCTTATGCTCGAGGGCGAGCTGGGCGCGGGCCAGATCGAGATCGCCAAGCGCCTCTATCTGGACGGTCCTTTTGCCGATCAGCCCTTTGTTTCCGTCGCGCTCGATGAACTCACCGATCGCGGTTGGCGCCATGTGCTCAAAAGCTCCGAATCGCCGCTGTTCCAAACGGGGCTGACCCTTTGCATTGAGGGCTGGAATGCGGTTGGCCCCCAGCGCCTCCGCGAGCTGGTCTCCACGATGGCCGACACCGCGTTGGCGACGCGCTGTCATGTGGTGCTGACGGCGAATGACATGCCGGGCGGCAGCGAAAGTGATCAAGCCGCCTTTGTGACCGAGCGCTTCGCCTGTGCGGTGAGCGTGGCGCCGGCAATCGCCGAGCAGGGAGCCGCGTCGACGAAGGTCGCGCGCTATTTGGAATATCTCGCTGATGCATTTGGGACGGCAGCGCCCACGCTGTCTGCCACGGCGACGAAGACGCTCGATGCTTACCGCTGGCCGCGCAATTATCTGCAGCTCCGCGAGGTCTCGGAACGACTGTATATATTGGTGGGGGCGGGCACGGTGGACCGCGCTGTGGCGGAGGAAGTGCTCGCCCAAGAGGACGTGATTAAGACCGCAACCTTTGGCGCCCCGACACTCGAAAGCGACCTGTATATTCTGCGACCGCTGGCCGATACCGAGCGAGATATCGCGCATCTGGTTGTAGACCATCTCCACGGTAACCGAACCCGTGCGGCGGAGGTGCTGGGCATAAGCCGTACAACGCTGTGGCGCTTGCTGAAGGACGATGACCGTTGAGCGAGGCGCCCGTGACCGCGCGCGACGCGTGTGCTACAGTCCAAAGCGTTATTGTTTCGATTTGGTTACGGCGTGCGAGGGCATATGGCTGAGACTTCAAAACCGAGTCGCAGAAGGCGGAGTGCCGCGCCGGTCAACCGACGCACAACATCGGTGACGTGGGGTAAACACGCCTCGGGGTTTGATGGCTCGTTCAAGCGCACTAAATACGGCTATCCTTCGGCAAGCGCCCGCTTGGCAATGCAGGCAGAGTCCTCGCTGTGGGGCCGCAAACGCGTGGTGGGCTCAAAGCTCAAGCACGACGGCACGCTTGGTTACATCAGTCGCGGGGCGGCTCGCCGCAGCGGGCTCAACCCGGCTGGTTGGCATCGTTATGTGCCGATCGTGGCCGTCGTTGCGGTGATCGTCATCGCACTCGCTGCGCTTGGCTACGCCGGCGGTGGCGCCAACTTGGACGCAGTGTTTAAATCGCCCGAGCTCGCGCATGCAGGCACAGAAGTTGTCGAGGGCGCGCAGACCCAGACAGGCGTCGCGCCCCAGCGCGGCATCGTCGCGGCGGCCTCCACCATCGCCGATGCGCAAAAGGACGAGGACGAACAAGGCGACGGTGCCGAAACGACTCACACGAACGAAACGACGACAACGGCGACGTCAATATAAGTTGCGAGTGGGGTAGCTAAAATAGCCCCGTCCAAAATTAGCTACCCCCGCTGACGCTCCTGGGTTACCTTACGTAGACGACGTTGTCGCGGCGCGGCTTTGCCTCGGGTAGCGTGTCCTCGGCGTAGCCCAGAATGCAGTGACCGACACCGCGCAGGCTGCCGTCGGCGGGCAGGCCCCAGCTGGCCAGCAGCTCCAGGCCCTCGGGCGAGTCAAAGACCTCATGCGCGCGATGAATCCAGCACGAATCAACGCCCAGCGCATAGGCAGCATTGAGCAAGTTGCCCATGGCGAGCGAGCCGTCTTCCAGATGTGTGGGCACGCTGCGGTCAACCAGCACCACCACAACGGTCTTGGCGCCATAGAAGGGGTCGCTGTTGCTGTCCATGACCTGGGCGTTGAGCTGTGAGAGACGCTCGACGGTCGCGGGGTCGGTGACGGCGACAAACGTCACCGGCTGGCGGCCCATGCCGCTCGGTGCATATTGGCCGGCTTCGATAATACGTGCAAGCTTTTCGGCCTCGACGGGACGATCGCTGTAGTTGCGGCAGCTGCGGCGGTGAATGAGTGCTTCGATAGTCTCCATGGTGTCTCCTTGCGGTGGCGTTGCAGATGCCCCGTTCATACCCGTCGGGCTCAAACGATAGACGGTCAATTGCCCGGCCAAAAGGATAGCTTCCAATTGGCAAAGTAGGTTTGCATAAAAGTACCTTCAGAATGTGACAAACCAATGGGATGGTTAAACGTTTTATCCCGTCTACCCTGCGGTTTTTTACCACTTGCCTAAATGATGTCCGCATAACTTCTGATAAAGGTTTTACTAAAGGAGTACCAACGTTTATCAACGCGCCGTGGTGGCGCCGGGCCAGGAGGTAACTATCATGTTCCAGGCTGGAGATGTCGTCGAGACCGATTTCGAAGGATTTCTGAAGCTGCTGCGTTCCAAGACGCGCGCTTTCGTGTCGATCAACGATCACGAGTACTACATCACGCACACCGATGGCTATTGGCGTGTTCAGGATTGCGAGGCCCTCAACGATAAGGGCCACTTTACTGACTGCTCCGAGCTGGTCAACACGGTCTGCGAGGTCGTCGAGCTGCCTTGGATCTGCGGCAAGAGCCTGCACGATAGCTTCTCGGGTGCTACGGTCTACGAGGCCGTCGCCGCCTAGCAGCAAATAATCGATTTCCTCTCATGACCGCCGGCGCTGCCCCCGCGCCGGCGGTCTTTTTTGTCGATATGTTGTATAGCTTGCGCGCTGCGAACGAAGCCCTTGACGATAGTCAAAACTCGGACTAATCTGAAATCTCAATTAGTCAAAATTCGGACTATCGAATGGTGGGAGAGATGGATTGCACGGTTACGTCGGTCGATTTTGACCGGATGCTCAACGGGCTCGACCGTATTTATTCAGAGTTCGCGCGTGCCTGCGGCCTTTCGGATTGCGCCTATTGGATGCTCGTCGATATCAGCACGGCGGACGAAAGCGTTGCCGTGAGCCGGCTCACGAGCGAATGGTTCTATAGCAAGCAGACCATTAACTCGGCAATTAAAACCCTGACGGCGCGAGGGCTTGCAACGTTGGAATTTGCCGAAGGCAGTCGTAAGAATAAGGTCGTTTGTTTGACCGATGAGGGCCGGCGGTTCGCCGAGCACTATGCGTTACCGGCGGTTAAAGCCGAGCAGCGTGCCTTTGACGCGCTCGAGCCCTGGGAACAGCATGAGATTATGCGTCTGGTCGGCAAGTTTTCCCATGTGCTCAACGAGGAGTGCGAGGTGTTTAAACAGCAGATGGCCGCCGAGAGCCAAGTGGAAAACCAAGAAGAGGGGGAGACGTGCGACTCTTAATGAGGTTTATGAGGCCGTATCGCGGGCTGATTGCGGTGACACTGTTTGTTCTGCTGATAGATAACGTCGGCACGCTGCTGGTGCCTACGATGTTGGCGAATATGGTCAATACCGGCATCACGACGGGTGATGTCGACTACATCCTGCGCAACGGCTTGTACATGCTTATCGCGACCGGCATGGCCAGTGGTGGCGCGGTGCTGGGCTGTTATCTTTCGGCTCGCCTGGCGGCCAACGTGGCCTGTGACATCCGCAACGCCGTCTACGACAAGTCGCTCGAGCTGTCTGCCAGCGACTTTGAGCGCTTTGGCACCGGCTCGATGATCACGCGCTCGCTCAACGACATCAACGTGATCCAGCAGGCGATTCTGCAGACGATTCAGCTGGTGCTGCCGGTGCCGTTTTTGGCCGTGGCGGGCATCATCTTCGCCTGGCATATCGATCCCGCCATGGGTACGCTGCTGGGTGCAGTCGTGGCGATTGTGCTGGTGGCGGCGGTCTTTACGGTCGCCAATGCAGCGCCGATTTTTATGCGCCTGCAGAGTTTTATCGACCGTATGAACGTGGTGTTGCGCGAGAACATCGTGGGCGTGCGCGTCATTCGCGCGTTTAACAAGGAGCGCCATGAGGAGCAGCGCCTAGACGAGGTGTTTAGTGATTACGCGGCCAACGCTATCAAGGTCAACCACCTGTTTGTGGGTCTCGATAGCTCCTGCTTCTTTCTGATGAATATCGCCGAGGTGGCGGTGCTGTGGGTGGGAGGCAATCGCGTAGGCGTCCACGCCATGCAAATCGGCAGCATCTCGGCCGTGTTGGAATACGCGCTGCTGATTCTGTTCTTTGTGATGATGGCGCAGATGGTGATCCTGACGTTGCCGCGTGCCGCGGCGTGCCTCAACCGTGCACAACAGGTGCTTCAGATTGAGCCGAGCATCGTCGATGGCGAGCGAACGCTCGACGCGGGCGCGTCCGACTCAAAGGACGGAGCAGACGCGGTCGCCATGTTCGACCATATGTCGTTCCGTTTTGACGATGCCGACGAGGACACCCTGTGCGACCTGAGCTTTGCCTGTCGTCGTGGCCAGACCACGGCGATTGTGGGCTCGACGGGATCGGGCAAATCGACGGTGGCCAAGCTCTTGTTGCGTTTCCACGATGCCTCGAAGGGCGCCATACGTCTCAACGGTGTTGACCTGCACGACCTTTCGCAAGACGAGATTCGCGGGCATATCGCTTACGTGCCGCAGAAGGCGTGGCTGTTCTCGGGCACGGTGGCGAGCAACCTGCGTTATGGCAACGAGGGTGCGACCGAGGCCGACATGCTTCACGCGCTGCGGGTTGCCCAGAGCACCTTTGTGCTCGATCAGCCGCAGGGGCTCGATACCCCGGTGGCGCAGGGCGGTACGAACTTCTCGGGCGGTCAGCGTCAGCGCCTGGCCATCGCCCGTGCGCTCATGAAGCACGCTGATTTGTATATCTTCGACGATAGCTTTTCGGCCCTGGATTTTAAGACCGATGCCGCCCTGCGCCATGCGCTGCAGGACGAGACGCGCGATGCCGCGGTACTCATCATCGCGCAGCGTATCTCGACCATTCTGCATGCCGACCAGATCGTGGTGCTCAAGGATGGCGAGGTCGTGGGCTTGGGCACGCACGACGAGTTGATGGAGACTTGCGAGGTGTACCGCGCCATCGCGGAATCGCAGATGAAGGGAGGTGAGTAGCATGACCGAGGGGCTCAAGAAGCAGGGCGTCGTTGATGACGCCGTGGCAGCGGGGACGGCTGAGGAGACGGCGGTCGCGCCCGGTCTGGACGATGCCGCCAAGGCTGCAGCCGAGCGCGAGGCTCGCCGCCAAGCGCTCTACGAGGAAAACGAACGTGCCGAGGACGAGCGTGCCCGCGCTGAGGCGGAGCGCATGCGCGATGTGGACGACGAGGACGAGGACGAGAAGCCCCGCGACACCTGGGCGACGGTGCGCCGTCTGTGGAGCGAGGCCGCCGGCGATCACTGGCGCTTTTACCTCGTGTTCGCGAGCATCGTGTTCTACGTCATCTTTAACACCGCGGCGCCGGCGTACAGCGCCCGCGTCATCGATGAGCTGTGGGGACACGTAAAGCTGGCGTTTGCCAACGACGCTACCTTCAGCATCACCTGGGAGAACTGCGGCAGGACCATCTTCATCTACTTTATAATCTGGACGGCCGCCGCCTCTTTTTACGCACTCCAGAGCTTTTTGATGTCGAGCGTGGCCGAACGCCTCAACCTGCGTCTGCGTAACCGTATCGCTCAAAAGCTCAACCGTCTGCCGCTCGCCTACTTTGACGCGCATCGTCCCGGTGAGGTGGTCAGCCGCGCGACCAACGACCTGGACAAGATGTCCGAAAGCATGCAGCGCGGACTGCTGCAGCTGCTGGTGTCGATCGGCACCGTGGTGGGCGCCGTGGGCGTGATGTTCGTGTTTAGCGTGCCGCTCACGCTGGTCTTTTTGTTCTTTATGGCGTTGTCGCTGCTGGTGACCAAAGTGGTCTCACGTCGCACGCATGACGTGACCGGCGAGCGCCAGGAGTGGGTGTCCAAGATTACGAGTGCGGTCGAGGAAGGCTATTCGGGCCGTCTGGTGATTCGCGCGTTTAACCGCGAGCGTCAGAGTTCTGCCGAAGTGCATGAGGCCTCGAGGGAGCTAGCGCGCGTGAGTACCAAGGCCGACTTTATGATCAATGCCGTCGGCCCCGCGGTGCGCTTTATCGGCCGCTTGGCGCAGATCGTGATCGCGCTGGTGGGCTGTAGCATGCTGGTCGCCGGTCACATGACCGTCGGCGTGTTCCAGGCGTTCTTCCAGTTTATCTACGAGGCGTCCGAGCCCATGACGCAGCTGTCGTTTACCTTTAACTCGCTGCAGAGCGCGCTGGCGAGTGCGGAGCGTGTGTTCGACCTGCTCGATGAGCCCGAGATGGAGGCCGATCCGCTGCCGGACGAGGCTGCCAAGCTGCCGGGTCGCGTTGAGGGCCGCGTCGCTTTTGAGCACGTGCGCTTTGGTTATTCGCCCGACAAGCCGCTTATGCGCGATGTGTCGTTTACCGCCGAGCCGGGTCAGAAGATTGCGGTGGTGGGAACCACGGGTGCGGGCAAGACCACGCTCATCAACCTGCTCATGCGCTTTTACGAGATTGACGGCGGGCGCATTACGCTCGACGGTGTGGACACGAGCCGCATGGACCGCGGCGAGCTGCGCCAGCAGTTTGGCATGGTGCTGCAGGACGCCTGGCTGTTCGATGGCACGATTGCACAGAACATCGCCTATGGCTGTCCCGAGGCGACGCGCGAGGAGATCGTGGCGGCCGCGCGCGCCGCGCAGGTCGACTTCTTTGTGCGCACCATGCCGCAGGGTTATGACACGCGGGTGGCCAACGATGCCGAGAGCATCAGTCAGGGCCAACGTCAGCTGCTGACCATTGCGCGCGTGCTGCTCAACAACCCGGCGATTCTCATCCTGGACGAGGCGACCTCAAGCGTGGACACGCGCACTGAGCTTGCCATCGGCCGCGCCATGGACGCGCTCATGAGCGGGCGCACGAGTTTTGTGATCGCGCATCGCCTGTCGACGATCGTGGATGCCGACCTGATCTTGGTCATGGATCATGGCAACATTATCGAGCAGGGCACGCATAAGGAACTATTGGCTGCCGAGGGTGCCTACGCCGACCTCTATCTGAGCCAGTTCGCATAATGCGACATAGGGACGGCCCCTTTGTCGCATTGGAAATAAGGCGCGCCGGGGATGGATTCCCTGGTGCGCCTTTTGCGTCGGTGCCGATGTCGTCTTGTGCCGCTTGCGCTCCTAGCGTTCGTCCACAAGTTTGGCAACGAGGGCCTTAAGCTCGGCCACCTCTTTCTCGAGCTCTTTGACGCGGCGGGCGTTCTCGGTGATGCCTTGACGGTTGAGCGCAGACTGCTCGGCGGCATCGTCGGGCATGTACTCGCGATGCTGCTTGGCGTCGAAGCTCTCCTCGAACACGCGGCAGCCGTTGCGCTTGATGATGCGTCCCGGCACGCCAACGACGGTGCAGTTGTCGGGCACGTCCTTAACGACAACCGAGTTGCCGCCGATCTTGACGTTGTTGCCGATGCGAATGTTGCCGAGCACCTTGGCGCCCGTGCCTACGGTGACGTTATTGCCCAGGGTGGGGTGGCGCTTGCCGGTCTCGTTGCCGGTACCGCCGAGCGTGACGCCCTGATAGAGCACGCAGTTGTCGCCCACGATGGTGGTTTCGCCGATGACGACGCCCATGGCGTGGTCGATAAAGAAATGCTTGCCGATCTGTGCGGCGGGATGAATCTCGACGCCGGTGATGTGGCGGGTGATTTGCGAGAGCACGCGGGCGAGCGAACGATGGCCGTGCTCCCACAGCCAGTGCTCGGGCACGTGGTTCCACTTGGCGTGCAGGCCAGGATAGGAAAGGAAGATGACTAGACCGTTTTGCGCGGCGGGGTCCTGCGCCTGGACGGTCTTGATGTCCTCGCGAATGGTATTGATAAAGCTCACCGGCCGCCCTCCCTTAGCGCCATGGCAATGCGGTTCAATAAAGTATAGCGATTCGCTAGGGATTAGGAAGGACAATCTTGATGGCATTGCGCAACAGGTGTCAGTTATGCAAACTTGCTGGTAATGGAGTCATGCTTTTGTGGGGTTGCGCACGAGGGGGCGCCGCAACCGTATACTGGTCAACTTGGACGTATCCGCGCCCACAACTGAGAGGTTTTACTTCATGGGTTTCATCAATTTTATCGCTGAGCTGCTCAAAGACCCGCGCACCGCGATTGCCAGCTGGATCGCCGCCGGCCCGCTTATGGCCTACGGCTGCGTGTTCCTGATCATCTTTATCGAGACGGGCGTGGTGTTCTTCCCGTTCCTTCCCGGCGATTCGCTGCTGTTTGCCTCGGGCTTCTTTGCCCACAACGGCGGCTTTAACATCGTGGCCCTGCTGGCCACCGCATGGGCGGCTGCCATTTTGGGTGACCAGTGCAACTTTATGATTGGTCACTTCTTTGGCAAAAAGATCATCGCTTCGGGCAAGGTCAAGGCCATGACGCCCGAGCGTATCAAAAAGTCCGAGGACTTCTTGGATAAGTGGGGCCACCTGGCCATCTTCCTGGGCCGCTTCTTCCCGTTTATCCGCACCTTTGTGCCCTTTATCGCCGGCATGGGCGGCATGCACTGGCGCAACTTCGTCATCTTTAACGTTCTGGGTGGCATTACCTGGTCGACGCTCTTTACGCTGCTGGGCTACTTCTTTGGCGGCATCCCCTTTGTGCAGGAGCACTTTGAGCTGCTGATCGTCGGCATCGTTGCCGTGTCGATCATCCCGACCGTGGTTGGTTTGGTTAAGGCTAAGCTGGGCAAATAGAACGCGTAGCTCGAGGCAGCGCACAAACTGTGCCGTTGAGCCCCGTCACCGTTTACGGTGGTGGGGCTCTTTAGTTTCGGTTGAATGAAAATACTTTACTTAGTTAAAGAAAAGCGTTTTATCAGACGCGTACGGGGAGTACAATCTCGTGCATGCGAATCGACGTGCCATGGGCTTTGGTGTTGCCCGCGTGTCCCGTCCGGCTCTACGCTCCGGGCGTGCGACGTTGCGACGCGGTCGGCCTCGGTCCTTGCGTGCGAGTTCGCGAGTATGCAACTGTGTATGTAAGGAGCGACATATGACTGTCGAGAAGAAGGATATCGATTGGGGTAGCCTCGGCTTTGGCTACATGAAGACCGATTACAGCTACGAGGCCCATTGGAAGGACGGCGAGTGGGACGAGGGCGGCCTGACCACCGACCACACCCTGCACGTCTCCGAGTGTGGTGGCATCTTCCATTACTGCCAGGAAGTCTTTGAGGGCCTGAAGGCCTACACCGCCGAGGACGGCAGCATCGTTTGCTTCCGTCCCGACATGAATGCTGAGCGCATGTATAACTCTGCCCAGCGCCTCGAGATGCCCCCGTTCCCCAAGGACAAGTTCGTTGAGGCCGTCAAGCAGGTCGTTTCTGCCAACGCCGCCTGGGTTCCGCCCTTCGGTTCCGGCGCGACCCTGTACGTGCGTCCGTTTATGATCGGCTCCGGTGACGTGATCGGCGTGGCTCCCGCTCCTGAGTACACGTTCCGTATTCTCGTGACCCCGGTCGGTCCGTACTTTAAGGGTGGCCTCAAGCCCGTTAAGCTGCGCGTTTCCGAGTATGACCGTGCTGCACCGCACGGCACCGGTAACATCAAGGCCGGCCTGAACTACGCCATGTCCCTCAAGCCTACGATGGAGGCTCACCGCGAGGGTTATGCCGAGAACCTGTATCTCGACTCCGAGTCCCGCACCTATGTCGAGGAGACCGGTGGCGCCAACGTCCTGTTCGTGAAGGAGGACGGCACGCTCGTCGTTCCGCAGTCGCACACCGACTCCATCCTGCCTTCCATCACCCGTCGTTCGCTCGTCCAGGTTGCTCAGGACCTGGGCATGACCGTTGACCAGCGCCCCGTCGAGTGGGCAGAGGTCAAGGCCGGCACTTTTGTGGAGTGCGGCCTGTGCGGCACCGCTGCCGTCATCTCCCCGGTCGGCGAGATCGACAACAAGGTTTACGGTGCCGACGAGACTGTGACCTTCCCGGCTGGCTACACCGAGATCGGTCCCGTGATGAAGAAGCTCCGCGAGACCCTGACGGGCATCCAGTCCGGTGCTGTCGAGGATAAGCACAACTGGGTTTACACCGTCGCGTAATTAGCCTTTCCTGTCCGGGCGGAGAGCAAGTTCCCTCCCGGCGCGTCCTCGGACATGCAAGAAGCCCTCGCTGCGCACTTCGTGCGGCGAGGGCTTCTTGCGTCCTGCGGAGTGCGCCGGGAGGGAACTTGCTCTCCGCCCTGCGGGTTCGGCGTTGTCACAACAGGCAATAATTAATCTGATTAAAGATGGTGCGCGGCCTATTGTCCGCGCGTTGTGCGTGGATAATAAAAGGGTCCAAGGTTTGTGCCTTGGGCCCCAAAGGGTTGATGAACTGGCTTGAGACTCGGCCGTGATTGTTAGAACTTGACGGTCGGTGCCTGGCGGGCGGCCTCAGCTGCCTCGAAGCCCTGGCGCTCCTTAAACTGGAAGATGCCGGCAAAGATAACAGCCGGGAACGTCTGGATGGCATTGTTGTAGCTGAGCACGCAGTCGTTGTAGCTTTGGCGTGCATAGCTAATCTTGTTCTCGGTATCCTCGAGCGATGCCTGGAGCTGCGTAAAGTTGGTGTTTGCCTTAAGGTCGGGGTAGGCCTCGGCCACGGCAAAGAGCTGGCGCAGCGCACCGGTCAGCACGTTGTCGGCTTCCATCTTAGCCTCGGGGGTGGTCGCCTTGACGGCGGTGTTGCGCGCGCTGATCACGGCGGAGAGCGTCTCCTGCTCGTGCTTGGCGTAGCCCTTGACGGTCTCCACCAAGTTGGGGATCAGGTCGTTGCGGCGCTGCAGCTGCGTGTCGATGTTCTGCCAGGCGTTATCGATGCGATTGCGCTTGGTGACCATGTTGTTGTAGATGCCGGCGATGGCGCAGACAATCACAACGACAACAACGATACCGATGATGATGGTAGCCATGATGTCTCCGTTTCGAATGGCCGCGGCGTTTCGCGCCAGCTGCCGTTAGTGTGACGGTATTTAGTATACCCACAACCTTTGACGGTGCCGAACTTTCCGGTAAGCGTTATGTTTCAACCAGGGAGGGGGCGCCAATATCGAACGGGCGGTACAGGTGTAAGATATGCGACAAATTAAGGAATGCTGTCTACGCCTTGAGGATGGCGATACGGATGGACCTTCGCATCAAGAAAACCTATCGTGCCCTGTTCGATGCCTTTACCGAGCTTTTGGAAGAGTATCGGTTTGAGGATTTGACGGTTGCTATGCTTTGCGACCGGGCCATGATTCGCCGCACGACGTTCTATAAGCATTTTCGCGATAAAAACGATTACTTCGCCTTTTATATCGATGAGCTCATGTCGGGATTGCCGCAAAAACAGCCCGATGAGGCCGGCGCAGTGTCTGCCGAGGACGTGCGCGCGCTTCGACACGCGATTTTGGACGATGCCATGGATTTGATTCTGGCGCACGAGCAGCTCATGGATAACATTTTGGCTAGCAGCATGTCGGGCATGTTGACCAACGTTATTTGCGACCGCATTGCCCGTTCCATCCGCGAGCGTGTGATGAACGTGCTTGCCGAGGATGCCCTGGCTCCCGTGTCACTCGAGACGACGTCAGAGTTTGTCGCCGGCGGTATTATTCGACTTTTCACGATATGGTGGGAGTCGGGTCACGATCTTGAGCGTCGACCCGAGATGGCCGACGTGGTCGATGCGCTGTTCGAACGAACCATGACGCCGGTGCATCACTAGAAGTGGCGGAGAGAGGGGGATTCGAACCCCCGGAACGCTCTCGCGCTCAACGGTTTTCAAGACCGCCGCATTCAACCGCTCTGCCATCTCTCCGTGAGTCGTAATGATAGCATCGTTTTGAATTTGTAACAGGGAAGGCGAACGATGACGATCACCGAAATCGACGAGAAGTTCATGCGCGAGGCGCTGGCCGAGGCGCGCGCCGCCGTTGCGGTGGGCGAGGTACCGATTGGTGCCGTGGTGGTGCGCGCGGGCGAGATTGTCGCGAGGGCGCATAATCGCCGCGAACTCGACCAGGACCCTTCGGCGCATGCAGAGTTCGCGGCCCTGTGCGCTGCCGCTCGGTCGCTCGGTCGCTGGCGCCTTTCCGATTGCACGGTCTATGTAACGCTCGAGCCTTGCTGTATGTGTGCGGGGCTTATGGTTAACGCGCGCGTGGGGCGCTGCGTGTATGGCGCGGCTGATGCCAAGGCGGGCGCACTGGGTTCGCTGTATGACCTGAATGCCGATTCGCGCCTGAATCATCGGTTTAACGTACATGCCGGCGTGCTGGCGGATGAGTGTCGTGATGTGTTGAGCGGCTATTTTAGTGGGCTGCGTGACACCGATGGTGCTGGCTGCGGCTGTGGATCTGATCTTGAGGCGCATGTCGCTCATGCCGAGGCACTCGCGTGTGCCGAAGATACTGCCGTTGAGGCGGTCGATTTTGGTGCCGCGTGCCGCCGGCCCCGCCGTGTGCTGCTGGCGATCGACTCCTTTAAGGGTAGCGTTTCGAGTGCACAGGCGGAGGCGGCCGTTGCCGAGGGCGTGCGCCGCGTGTGGCCTGATGCCGAGGTACGCGCATTGCCGCTGGCAGATGGTGGCGAGGGAACGCTCGACGCCATCGCCGCGCGTGGTGGCGAGCTCTCGACCTGCGAGGTCGCAGGCCCCTTGGGTGACCGCGTGTCTGCCCGGATGCTGGTGGACGGCGAGCACGAGTCGGCTGTTATTGAGATGGCCGAAGCCGCGGGCATCGGGTACTCGCCTTGCACGGAGTCGTCGGCGCTGGCTGCTACGACCTATGGCGTGGGCGAGCTCATGCTTCGCGCGGTTCGTGCCGGGGTAAAGACTATCTATATTGGTTTGGGCGGCAGTGCCACCAACGACGGTGGCGCCGGTATGCTGCAGGCGTTGGGCGCCCACCTTGTCGATGATCAGGGCTGCGATGTCGCCCCCGGTCTTGCGGGTCTCGAACACGTGGTGAGTATTGATTTGGCACCAGCACTTCGGGCACTGAATGGCGTGCGCGTCGTGGTGCTTTCGGATGTCGAGAATCCGCTTGTGGGGCGCCGTGGTGCGTTGGCAGTGTTCGGTGGACAGAAGGGTCTGCCGACGGATGATGCCGAGGCGCTTCACCGGCACGACAGTTGGATGGTCGGCTACGGCCGCCTGCTCGATGCGGCAATTGCCGAGGCACGGGCCCAAGGGCTGCTGTGTGCACCCGAGGGTGCACGGACGTTCGGCTCGGTGCTCGGCGTGCCTGGCGCTGGTGCCGCCGGTGGTCTGGGAGCAGCGCTGCTGGCGCTCGGCGCCGAGTTGCGCTCGGGCGTGGAGACGGTGCTCGATCTCGTGGGGTTTGACGAGCGCGTGCGCGATGTCGACCTGGTCATTACGGGCGAGGGCAATATGGATGAACAGTCCGCCGCTGGAAAGGCACCGGTGGGCGTGGCGCGTCGCGCCAAGCGATATGGCAAGCCGGTAGCCGCCGTCGTGGGCGGTCGCGCTGACAACCTGGATGCGGTGTATGAGCAGGGTATCGACTTGGTACTTCCGATCTGCCGCAAGCCCATGAGCCTTGAGGATGCGCTTGGCATGCAGGAGGCTGTAGCCAATTTGGCGTGCGCAGGCGAGGGGGCTGCCCGAGCATACGATCTTGGTCGCATATAGATATAAATATCCAATCTGATTTGCCTGTCCAGCTCGTTATTTGTAAATAAATGTTAATAATGCTGGCATTTTACGGTCTATACTATTGTCGTATCCCTGGTTTCGTATCCACCCGTCTGTAAACGGGAATTGAATGAAAGGAGCTAGGATGCGCAGATTGGGAGGTGCGCTTAAGCGCGCGGTTACGGTTGGTGCGGTGCTGGCGCTGACGTTAGGCATGGCCACCCCGGCGACTATGTCATTCGCAGACGATGCCGCAGGGGACGCCGGACAATCGTCCACGTTGGAGCAGAATCAGAAGATGGCGACCGAGTTCGACGAGAATCTGGAGACGAAGGTCACGCTTTCGTTCCCGGGCAAGCGCGAGGCCGAGCCGTCCGACGTTGTGTTTGTGCTCGATAAGTCGGGCGCTTCCGCGCAGAAGGACATTTACAACCAAGCCAAGCAGTTCCTGGGCCAGATTAGCCAGAAGGCCAAGGATGATGGTCTGGACATCAAGGTCGGCGTAGTCCTCTTCAACAAGGTCGGTAACATCCAGCGGCCGCTGACGGACGTCGTCACGGGCTATGATGACATCCTGAACGCAATGAACTCGAGCCTGCATTCGGGCACTAACATGGACGCCGGCCTTCTTGCCGCAAAGAGCATCCTCGACGCGGATACTGCCGTTAAGGCCGAGAACAAGCACGTCATCCTGATTAGCGACGGCGCGACCTACCTTTACTGCAAGAATGGCGATTACACCAAACCGTATACGAGGTCGTTTGGCGATCCAACCAAGCAGACGAATCCGGGGACCGGCGCTGCATACCCCTATGGATCGAACAAAATGGGCGGTATCTGGGAGTGGCAGTCTCGCGAGTACAATCTCAATAACGCCTGGAAGCAGTTCTCCGACGGCTCCAACTTCATTTTCTCGCAGGCCATGAAGAGCCCCGAGAAGCTCGGCAAGTATCTTGAGTACTATCGCGACCAGTGCGAGAACTCTGACAAGAACTGGGCCCAGTACGACTACGAGTACACCGACGCCGCCGCCAATAACGGCACCACGAACCCCATCCCCGTCGACGTGAACGCGCCGTGCAACATCGATGTCGCGTTCTGGAGCACGGACGACACGTTCCAGTCGATGGTCAAGGCCGGCTACGACATGAACGTCTACTACAAGAACGCCGCCGACTTTGATGGCCAGGTATTCCTGCAGTACCTCACCAGGAATTCCAACAATGGTCAGCTCGACACCGACTTTGCCGATATCAAGGCTAAGCTTGTTGACAAGATTGCCGCCGGCTCGACGGTCGAGGACTTTATTGGCGCTGACTTTGACTTTGTCAATGATCCCGCCAAGATCAGCCTGACCGCCAACGGCGAGAAGCTTGCCCCCGAGAAAATCGACGACGGTGCCTACGGCTTTGGCAAGCTCGCGAACGGCTCCTATAGGTTCACCTTGGACTACGTGAATGGCGATCAGGAGGTGCTCAAGCTTACGCTGAACGAGGCTGCATCTCCGAGCAAGCCTGTCGTGCTCGAGTACAGCGAGCGCTTGGTTAACGTGCCTACCGAGCCCGGTACTCATACTCTTAAGGTCAACGAGAGCGCAATCCTGCAGCCCATTGACGGCAACGGCATGCGCGGCGATGCGTATGAGTTCCCGGTTCCGACGGTTACCTACACGGTTGCTGCTCCCGAGCCTAAGCCCGAGCCCGAGGTTAAACCCACTAAGCCGAGCGATAAGAAGCCCGTCAAGGCGACGAAGGGCGAGAAGGGCACCATGCCGATGACGGGTGATACCTTCTCAATTCTGCCCGTCATTGGGCTGGTCGTAGCCGGTGCAGCCGTTTGTGTTGCCGGCATTATCCTTAAGCGCCGTAATCACTAACGGCGTTGACGCCGAACGACGTTTCGCTTCCCAGCGCTTACGCAACGCTTGAATGTTCCCTGCGAAGCAACTGATGGGGCGCGGTCGCATACTTGCGACCGCGCCTTTTTGTTGCCGTGCACTCATGTGGTTTTCCCTTTGACCGCGGGGCATCTTGCTCCGCTGGGCGGGAGCGGGTAATATATATCGAGCGCCTAGCGCGTTCGATGGGTTCGGATGACGACATGTTCCGAATCTGGTCAGGTCCGGAAGGAAGCAGCCATAAGGAGCCTCTGTCGGGCATCCGAATCCATCGAGCGCACGGGCGCTTTTTGGTGCCGCGACATGGCCCGGCCGGCGACGAGGTATTTGGTGTCTCGCTGGTCCTCGGCTGCGCCTGCGGGATCGCTCGACTACCAAATACCTCGTCGCCGGCCGGGCCATGTCGTCCAAAAATCACCCGTAAAGGCGCGTTTAGCTGAACAATTCAATCCCGTGCTTAGTGATGCTCGCTGGCGTTGCCAAAACATCGGCTGCTACATGCCTTGGGCGCTAGTGACCGTCGCCCTTACATCTGTAACGAGTTGCTTACGCATCTCCAGTGCTCTCCGTACTATCATGAATCAGATTGAAGAGAGATGATGATAGGGAGCGCCTTGTTATGATTGAGCTGCTCAGGCGTTTTGGTGGTAAGTTTCGCCGGTATATGGTGATCGGCCCTGCGTGCAAGCTGGTCGAAGTGATTTTTGACCTGCTTACGCCGCTCGTGATTGCCCAGATGATCGATAAGGGTATCGGCGCGCACGACGTCAACGCCGTCATTCACTACGGCATGCTGCTTGGCGCTATGGCTGTGATCGGCATTTCGTTTACGCTCGTCTGCCAAAAGATGGCCGCGCTGACCTCACAGGGCATGGGTACCGACATTCGCGGCGCGCTCTACCAGCACAACAACAAGCTGAGCTATGCCGAGCTCGACCGCTTTGGCACGCCGTCGCTTATCACCCGCATCACCAACGATGTCAACCAGGTGCAGCTGGCCGTGGCGCTGGGCGTGCGCATGCTCATCCGCTGGCCCTTTTTGGCGGTGGGCTCCATGTGCGCGGCCCTTGCCATCGACCTTAAGCTCGGCATCATCTTTTTGATCTGCACGCCCGCTATCGGCCTGGTGTTTTGGTTTGTCATGGCGCGCTGCATTCCCTACTACAAGCAGTTGCAGGCAAAGCTCGACCGCATCGCGCTTATCTGCCGCGAGGGCCTTTCGGGCGCCCGCGTGGTTCGCGCCTTTGTGCGCGAGGATCATGAGCGCGAGCGCTTTGCCCAAGCCGCCGATGACCAGGCCAATATCGCCATCGCGGTGGGCAAGCTCTCGTCAATCCTTAATCCCGTCACGTTTCTTGTGATGAACCTGGGCGTGTGCGCCATCCTGTGGGTGGGCGGCATCCAGGTCAACGTGGGCGAGCTCACGCAGGGTCAGGTCATGGCGTTCGTCAACTACATGACGCAGACGCTCACTTCCATCGTGTACGTCGCCAACCTGGTCGTGGTCTTTACCAAGGCGAGCGCGAGCGCTTCGCGTATCAACGAGGTGCTCAACTGCGAGCCGAGCATCACCGACGAGGGCAACCAGCCGGTCGCGCTGCCCAAGCCGGGCGCGACGGGCAATGCCGCTCCGGTCTCCGCGCTGAGCTTGAGCCATGCGAGCTTCTCGTTTGGCGCGGGCGCGGCAAATGCCGTGAGCGATGTGACCCTGGAGTTGCCGGTGGGCAAAACACTTGGCATTATCGGCGGCACGGGCAGCGGCAAGTCCACGCTCGTCTCGCTTATCCCGCGCCTGTACGATGCGAGCGCAGGCAGCGTGAGTGTGATGGGCGCCGACGTGCGCACCTGGCCGCTCGACCAGCTGCGTCATGTGGTCGCGACCGTTCCGCAGCGCGCGTCGCTGGCGAGCGGCACGATCCGCAGCAACCTGACCTGGCGCGATGAAGCCGCGACCGACGAGGAGCTCTGGGCGGCACTCGACATGGCGCAGGCGAGTGAGTTCGTGCGCAACAAGCCGCAGGGGCTCGATGCCCCGGTCGAGGCGGGCGGCAAGAACTTCAGCGGTGGTCAGCGCCAGCGCCTGACCATCGCGCGCGCTCTGGTGGGCTCGCCGCAGGTTCTGATCATGGATGACTCCGCCTCGGCGCTCGACTTTAAGACCGACGCGGCGCTTCGCCATGCCATTCGCGAACGAAGCATGCGCGGTGCCGCCGAGGGCGGGCTGCCGCTGACGACCGTCATCGTGAGCCAGCGCGTCTCGACCGTGCGCGATGCCGACATGATCTGCGTGCTCGACCACGGCTCGGTCGCGGGCCTGGGTACGCACGACGAGTTGTACGCAAGCTGCCAACTCTATCGCGAGATTTGCCAGTCGCAGCTTCGTCGCGAGGAGCTCGAGGGTCAGCAGGGGAGCGCGACACTCGCGTCCGCCCCGGCATCCACTTGCGCAAAGGAGGGCTGCTAAATGAATCCGTATACTTCTTCCGGTTCGGTCGCCACGATGACGGCCAACGTGTCCGGCAACGATAGCCTCAACGACCTGGGTGACGGCCCACGCCAGCCCGGCGACCCCGAGCGCTATCCCGTGGGCGCGGTGACCCGCCGCCTGATGGGCTATGTCCGTCCGCATCGCATTTCGTTTGTTGCGTCGTTTGTGAGTGCCGCCATCTCCGTGATTCTGCAGCTCTACACGCCGATTCTCATTGGTGAGGGCATCGACCTGATCGTCGCCGCCGGGCAGGTGGATTTCGATGCACTGCTGCCGCTTGTCACCAAACTCGCGCTCGTCGTGGTAGGTGCCGCGGCCTTCCAGTGGCTGCAGGGCTACTGCGTTAACCGCCTGTCCTACGAGACGGTGCGCGACATGCGTGTGGAGGCGAGCGACAAGCTCAGCCGCATGCCGCTCAGCTTTATCGACAGCCATGCCCACGGCGACCTTATGAGCCGCGTGGTCAACGACGTCGATCAGGTGGGCGACGGTCTGCTGCAGGGCTTCACGCAGCTCTTTACCGGCGTCATCACCATCGTGGGCACGCTTGCGTTTATGCTCTCCATCAACCTGGCCATGACGCTCGTGGTGGTGCTCATCACGCCGCTTTCCATTTTTGCAGCCGGCGCCATCGCCAAGCTTTCCAATAAAAGCTTTACGGCGCAGCAGCGCATTCAAGGGCAGCTCGGTGGTCATATCGAGGAGTATGTGGGCGAGCAAAAGCTGGTGGATGCGTTTGCCTACGGCCCGAACGCCCAAGCGCGCTTCGACGCCCTCAACGCCGAGCTCTATACGGCAGGTGAACGCGCGCAGTTTATGGGCTCGCTCTCTAACCCCGGTACGCGCTTTATTAACAACATCATCTATGCCGTGGTCGCTGTGATCGGCTGCGTGGGCGTGATCACGGGCGTGCCGGCGGCGCTCACGGTGGGCGGCGTGCAGATTTTCCTGTCCTACGCCAACCAGTACACCAAGCCGTTCAACGAGGTCACCAACGTCATTACGCAGATCCAAACGGCGTATGCTTCGGCGCGCCGCATGTTTGCGTTGCTCGATGCGCGCGAGCAGGAGCCCGATGCGGCGGATGCCATTGAGCTCGCCGTCCCGCAGGGTGAGGTGACCTTTGAGCATGTGGACTTTAGCTACGTGCCCGACCGCAAGCTTCTGCAGGATATCTGCATCGAGGCCAAGCCCGGCATGCGCTTTGCCCTCGTTGGCCCCACGGGCTGCGGCAAGACAACGCTCATCAACTTGCTGCTGCGGTTTTACGATATCGATGCCGGACGCATCATGGTCGATGGCCGGTCTTCGCGTGACTACACGCGCGCAAGCCTGCGCCACGCCTTTGGCATGGTGCTGCAAGATACCTGGCTGTTCGAGGGCACCGTGGCCGAAAACATCGCCTACGGTTGTCCCGATGCCACGCGCGAACAAGTTATCGAGGCGGCCAAGCGAGCGCATGCGCACAAGTTTATCGTGCAGCTGCCAGGCGGCTACGACACGGTGATTGGCGAGGACGGCGGCACGTTTAGCCAGGGACAAAAGCAGCTGCTGTGCATCGCACGCGTCATGCTCACCGACCCGGCGATTCTGCTGCTGGACGAGGCGACCTCGAGTATCGACACGCGCACCGAGCTGCAGGTGCAGGCGGCATTCGACGAGCTCATGGCCGGTCGTACGAGCTTTGTGGTGGCGCACCGCCTGTCGACGATTCGCAACGCCGATTGCATCCTGGTCATGCGCGACGGCCAGATTATCGAGCGGGGCACACACGACGAGCTGCTGGCGGCAGACGGCTTCTACGCCGAGCTCTACCGCAGCCAGTTTGCCCAGTAAGCACGGCCGTGGGGCAAATTAATCAATCGACAGACGGTGGTTTACATCTGCGTTGTTAGTACTAAGATATTCATCTAATAAATTGCATTAGTGGCTTTAGTTTTGGGGGAAACGAGGCAACGTGACTATGACGTGCTCTTTGGTGGTTAACAGCAAGAGCGGTAATACCAGGATGGTTTCGGGTGCGATTAAGCGCGCTCTGCAGGCTGCGGGTGTTGAGTTTGTCCATGCCGCGGCGTTGAGTGACGATGCGGATGCAAATCAGGTTGCGCTCGAGGCGCAGGGCGCCTGCGCGGCCGACACGGTGCTCGTCGGTTTTTGGTGCGACAAGGGCGCGTGCACGCCTTCGGTTGCCGCGCTGCTCTCCGCTCTGCACGGCAAGCGCGTTTTCCTCTTTGGTACCTGCGGTTTTGGCGCCGACCAGAGCTATTATCAGCAGATTATCAATCGCGTGACCTCCAATTTGGCCGAGGATGCCGAGCTTGTGGGTTGGGCAATGTGCCAGGGCAAGATGGGTCCCGCGGTCAAGCAGCGCTATGAGGCCATGCTCGAGCAAGATCCCGACAATGTCCGCTTTAAGATGCTGCTCGATAACTGGGTCGCCGCAAAGGATCACCCCACCAAGGAAGATCTGGACAACATGGCTGCAGCCGCCAAAAAGGCCGTGCTGGGGAGTAGCTCCCATCGCTGACGGCGGTCGGTCCATCTTTCTAAATGAAACGTCCTCCCGGGCGTCGGGGCACGAAGTTCCCTGCTCTACAGTCCTGCGCAAGACGAAGGCCACATTAAGTGGCCTTCTTTGCGTGCGGAACTCGCGATGAACTTCGTGCCCCGCCGTCCGGGAGGACGCCTCTTTATTGATGGGAGGCCTGATAGGTCGATGGTTCCGTGCCCGGATGCGTCCAAAGTGGGACGGGCTTTCCGGATGGGCAGGCTTTCGAAAAATGCATCCCACAATCAGCCCTCAAAGTGGGACGCCGTTTCCCAATGAGGCTCAAGCGGAAAATGCATCCCGGAATTTGCGCTCAAAGTGGGATGCGGTTTCCGGTTGAGGGTCTAAGGGGAAAGTGCGTCCCAGAATCGACGCTTGAAATGGGATGCAGTTTCCCGATGAGGCACTCGACGGAAAATACATCCCAGAAATGGCCTTTGAGCTGGGATAAGATTTCCGCGGCATCTCGGATTCTCAAAAATGAGACACGCCGTTGGCGAAAATGAGACACGTGATATCGGGCATCGGACGTATCATTTGCAAAAATGAGTCCACTCCACTCGAATAAAGCGAGGTCCCTCATGTACGTTCCACACCCCCGTATCCGTAGGCTGTCGAAAATCCCGCTTGTTGGGACGGCGGCGCTTGCTGCGTTGATCGCCACGAGCGTCGCCTGCTTCACGGCCACGCCCCAGGTTGCCCAGGCGGCAGACGCGCCCGCAATCACCGATATGACCGAGCAGGATTATCAAGCCCTAGGTCTGGGCACGAGCGAGGACATTCCGGCCGATACCGTTGGCCCCTATTCCACTGATACCCCCACGACGTTTGCCACGCGCAGCGAGGTCTATATGGCAGCTAACGGTAGCCATGGCAATCGCTACACTCTGCGCGACAAGCTCGAGAACGTCGAGCGCGGTGACATTGGCGGCAGCAGCAAACTCACCGATGGCTATGGAAGTGTGTGGGGCGCCGCAAAGTTCTGGCAAAACGTCAACAGCTTCGATACGAACAGCGATCTCTACAAGCATAGCGACTACGGTGGCGGCACCTGGTCGTACCTAAGCAACAATGAGTCCTCAACAGTACTCGCCAACGACAACAACGGTTTCTCGGGCATTCACGCCACGAGTGTTGAGTTCTGCAGCGACGCCAGCACGGGCAAAAAGAGCCGCGTTGCCGAGCTCCGTGCCTACGGCGACAGTTCCTCCACGACGATTGACGGCAAGTCATACGCCGGAAAGGTTGAGCTGGTCCTCTACTCGTTTAGCAACGGGCGCACGCGCAAGCTCGATACACGCCTGCCGGTGACGGTCAACACCAATATGATGGACGGAGGCCGTTTTAAGTATCTGAACGCCGGCTACCTGCAAGAGCACGACGCCGTCTTTGATGTCGAGGCGGGCGATGTCGATGGTGACGGCGTGGACGAGCTTTTTGTCTATGCGGGCTGCTATGTCGACGAGAGCGGCGTGCGTAAGGCTGTAGTCGATATGTACGACCTGGAGGGCGGCAACTGGAGTCAGAGTGTCGTCAAAATCGACGCCGGTAATGCCGCGGACTACACCACGCACAACAAGGGCGGGAACGACTCCTGGACGCAGCTTCAGTCAGCTCCTGTCGTTTCGCTGGCGGCCGGCGACCTCGATCGCGATTTTTGCGATGACCTCGCCATCGTGGTCTCGGCACCCTGCGGCAAAAAGAATATTGATAAGTCGACGCATTGCGAGCTGTTCTCGTGGGATGCATCCAAGGGTGCGCTCGTCCATGTCGATGCTCTGGGTGACGCGGGCGCAATCTCCCTCTCCGCGAACGGCAAGACCATGGTTGCCGCGAATGCGACATTCGGCACGTTTGCCGCCTACGATGAAGAAGGAAAGAAGACGGGTGAAACCGTCACGGGCCTTATTCTTGCGGGCTATGACTGGCAAAGCAGCACTTTTGATTACGGCGCCTCTGACGGCAGCAAGGGGCTGTACGGCGCGCTGTACCGCTACGCGTATTTTGACTCGGAGTCTGGCGAGTTCAAACTTTCCGATTGCAAGGAATACAGAGACGGGCTCCTCGCCTCCTATGGACTGATGCATGTGCCCAACAGCGCATGGAAGGATAGTGCTCAGGATAAGCGCTATCCGTGCACCTTGGCACCTATTGCTCTTGCCACTGCCAACCTTGACGGTCTGTCCGAGCAGCCGGCGGTCGACGAGGTGCTCGTGGGCGGCGATGTGTTCCGCGACTTTGCCTGCAACACGGCGCAGAGCGGGGCCCAGGGCTTGGGTTCCATGGTCGGAACCATGAGCATGAGCGGCCAGCAATACAACAGTAGCAACAAGCATGACCACAAGGGTATCGAGCAGGTGTGGATCAGCGATGTCAAGGCGGGCAGCGTCTCGGGTTCGGACCGCTATAACGAGAGCTTTATCGCCGTGGTGGGCAAGCACCGCGATGAGGACCTGCGCAAGAACGATGACTACTATTGGATGACCGCCTCGCATTTTTCGCTCGACGAGAACGGAAAGGTGCGCCGCGGCGAGGAGCAGGTGATTAGCGAGAGCAACCGTCGCGGCACTACCTACGGCACATTTATCTCGCTCGCGCTGCCCGATGTCGACAACGACAGCGTCAAGATTACGTACAAGGACCGCTACAAGGTCTATACCAACCCGCGCGTGCTCGCCGTGCTGCAGGATGCTCCCTATGTTGAGGATCTGGAGCGGGCATACGGCTATCTGGTGTTGGGCGGTACGGAATATGGCGAGGGCACGAGCACAGGGCAGATTCACGGCGGCACTATTGGCGCCGAGTTGGGCGTTGCCGTCGAGGTACAGACCGGTCCGCCCTTGGTGGCGATTAATGCTTCAGTCGATTTTGCCGCTGAGGGATGCTATGACTACCGGAGCGAGCGCACGGTCAGCGCAAGCGTAAGCTATGAGTCGCATGCCGGCGAAGGCGACAAGGCCGTGCTCTACACGATTCCGATGGTCTATTACGAGTACGAGATCGAAAATGAGGAAACTGGCGGCAAGGGCGTGATGGCGGCGCCCGTGTCGCTCGGCGCGCAGACCTCGGTCGTTAATGTCGAGGCCTATGACCGCGTTGCCAAGCAGCACAACATGACGCCGCTCAGCTACTTTTTGACCAACCGGTCGGGAGAGCCCGACAGCTATTACACGGCGCTCAACGGTACGACTCCCGTGCAAGATTCCTTTGGTCTGGGCAAGCCCGGCGTGACGCGCGCTTACACGTACGATGGGTATAGCGGTGCTGTCGCGCAGTCGGGGGCGAGCACTACGCAGACCATCGAAGTCGAGGAGGGCGAGGAGCAGGAGTTTGAGTACGGCTTTACGCTGAACGGCAGCGTTGTCATGGGCGCGAAGCTTGCAAAGCACGAGTTATTTGGCGGCCTGTGCTTTGGTGCCAACGCCGGCTTTACTACGGGTAACTCCTCGAGTGAATCGACCGAATACGGCGGCACCGTCGACAACCTACCCGAGGCCGCGAAGGATAAGTACGGCTTTGCGTGGCGCCTGGGCGTCAACGCGGTGGATGTCAACAAGTTCGAGGACGGCTCGGGCGACAAACTCGGCACCAAGGACACCGATCAGTTTTGGATCGTGGGCTATGACGTTAAGGACGTCGAGATGCCCGACGCGCCGGCCGTGACGGGCTTTACGGCAAACGCCGTCGATTCGACCAGCGTTACGTTTAGCTGGGACGATGTGCTCGCAAACAAGAGTGGCTTTAGCTACGGCGTGGGCATGCTGCAGAGCAATGCGGCGGATGCGGTCGTCAATAGCTGGAAGATTGCCGACAACACGCAGACCTCGCTCAAGTGGGATGGGCTGCAGCCCAATACGGAGTATCGATTCGCCATCGCCGCCGTTAAGAATGGATCCACGACCGAAACAGGTATTCGCTCGGCAATCATCACGGTCAAGACCATGCCCGATGGCATGACGATGACCGTGAGCGGACCTGCGGCGGATGCTGCGGAGGGGTCGGATCTTGGATACGACTCTTCGGTTGAGCGCACGGCGGGAAGCCACCTGACGCTCTCGGCGATTGGCCATGTGAAGCAACTCGGTGCCGACGATAGCGAAACAGGGCTGGCGCCGACCTATATGTGGTACCGCAAGGGCCGCGGCGAGACAGAGTTTAAGCTCGTGGGTGCCGATGGCAACCTCGCGGCTGGAACGGCCTCAAAGCTCGAGATTGACCTGACCGCAGACGATGACGGTGCGCAGTATTACTGCCACGTGGGATACAACGACGTGGGCCTCGACACCGGCACGACGCTCGTGAATATCGAGGCCGAGGAGACGGCGCTCACAACGGTGAACGCCACCCCGATCCGCACGCGCCGCCTGTTCTCACAGGCAAGTGCGGGCGCCAAGAAGTTCCTGGACCATACGCTGGTAAACACCGCCGGCCCAACCGATTCCGAAGGCTCAAAGGACCCCGAGACGCCGACAACCCCGGAGACCCCCGAGACCCCGACGAACCCGGGCAAGCCCAAGTCCGATGACGGAACCAAGACCGGCGCCAAGGCCAAGGCCTCAGCCAAGAACCTCGCAAACACCGGCGACAAGACGCTCGCCATAGTCGCCACCGCCGCAGGGGCGGGAGCAATCCTCATAGCGACAGCCCTCGTCATACTGGCAAAACGCCGCAAGTCCAACTAACCTTCGGTCGAGGATAGCGACAAAACAAAAAGCCCGGGTAGCCAAAAAAGACTGGCTACCCGGGCTTTCTTTATTGAACAAAGGCTCCCGTTACTTGATCTTGGTCGTGCCTGGCGCCAAGTTGGGGTCGGTTTCGTTGGCCTCGGTCTGGAAGTGCTCGGTGTAGACGTTCTTGCCGTCGCGGAACATCTCGTAGTACTGCATCTTGGCGTAATCCTCGCGCGCCTTGGTGGCGGCTGCCGCTGCGGCGTCGTCACCGGTGACGTTGGAGGAAAGCGCCCAGCGCAGGCTGGCGTCCTCGTAGCCCACCGAGTTGATGGTGGGCAGCGACTCGCGCAGCGTCATGTGCGCCTTCTGGTAGTCTGTCAGCGGTGCGCCGATTAGCTGCATCAGCTGGGTGGACAGGTAGTTGGTGGACAGGTCGTCGACCTCGCTCGTCTGGTCGCAGCCGGCAACGTCGTAGTTGGCCCAGATGATGTAGTCGGTCTGCCACAGGCGTTCCTGGTGGGTGGCGTCGTCCTCGTCGGTAAACCACTTGTCGTTGAACTTGGACGGGAAGAACGGCTGGTGATCGCCCCAGAACACCACGACCACCTTGCGGTCGAGCTTGCTCAAGGCGTTGAGGAAGTAGCGCAGCGCCTGGTCGGACTGCTCGATGCACGAGACGTACTCGTCGACATCGGACAGTGTGCCGTCCTCGACGGTCTTGGCGTCCAGGTCGGTCGTGTCGATGTTGAGATGCATCTGCTTATCGACCGGCAGCAGGCCCGTGTCGTAGCCCGAGTGGTTCTGCATGGTCACGTCGAAGATAAACTGCGGATCGGTGTTCTGGTCGAGCAGCTCAAGAATCTTGTCGTAGGTAGCCTGGTCGGTCACCATGCCGCGCAGGGTATCGGCGCCCTGGAAGTCGTTGATGGACAGGAACTGGTCAAAGCCAAAGTCCTTGTAGACGTTCTCGCGGTTCCAGTTGGTCGCGTGGTTGGGGTGCATGGCCGTGGTGGAATAGCCGAGCGATTTGAACTGCTCTGCCAGGTTTCCGGTCGTCTCCATGTTGTAGATGGTGTAGGGGTACACGCCCGAGCCCAGGTTGGCCATGGAGTTGCCGGTCATAAACTCAAACTCGGTATTGGCGGTGCCGCCGCCGTAGGCGCTCACGTAGAGCTTGCCGCGGCTGAGGCAGTTGGACAGGCTCTTAAAGTACTGCGGGCCCTCGTAGCCGGCGCGCATGTTCTGGTAGATGGATAGATCCGAGAAGGTCTCGTTCATGATGGCGATGACCGTGGGCTTCTCGCTGTCGAACTGCTCCTTCGCGGCGGTGCGCTCGTCACTCTTGGCGGCGTCGGACTTGTTGTAGGCCTTGGCGTACTTTTTGAGCGTGGCCTTGGCGTCATCGACAGAATAGTCGGCGGGTTTGGGCGGCTTAATGGACTGCGCTGCACTAATAAAGGCGGGCAGGTAGCCCTCGCGCCAGTAGCTCTCGAGCGGGCGCCAGGTGTAGACGGTGATGCCGAGGGTGTTGTAGTAGTCGATAAGCGTGACGTGCGCGGTCACGCCACCCAGGCACAGCACGGCGACGAGCAGGTTGGTGAGCAGCATACGCTTGGCGTTGGCGGCGCCCTTCTGGCGATGCGGCGCGACCAGGCCGGCGTACTCGCACAGCAGCATGGCGATGGCGGTAAAGCCCATGGACAGCACGCAGAACAGCGAGATCGAGAAGGTGTAGCCGTTGCCGGCGACCGCGGCGGCGGTGGAGATTGCCGAAAGGTCGCCCGGCTGGATGGGCATGGATTTAAACGTGATAACGAAGAACTCGGCAATGCCCAGGACAAAGAGGGCAAAGGCCAGGACCGCGGGAGCTGCGCCGTGGCGCTGGAACAGGAAGAACAGGCCGACCATGAGCGTGGTGATGATGGCCCACTCGAGCAGGATGCACAGGGGGTAGACCCAGGTAAAGTCGTGGTTGGACGAGACTTCCATTCCCAACAGCGCAAAGACGCCGGCGAGCAGCAGGCACAGCACGGCGGCGACGAGCGGCTTGCCCACAAAGGCGCCGCGCAGACGGGCGAGCTTGCCGGTGGGGGCGGGGGCGTCGGGCCTGGCGAACGCAAAGACGCGCGGGGCGATGCGGTCGCGGGCGATGCTGGCCCAAGCGCAGCCGGTGAGGATGGCGTTGGTCAGGATGAGCATCACAAAGGCGAGCGGCTCGTTTTGGGCGACGAGGCCAATGGCGCCCCAAATGGTCAAAAAGAGCTGGAACAGGCCGAAGGCGACGCTCCACCCAAGAGCGCTTTTGGCAACGGTGCCCGACTGAGCGCGAATGGCCTTGGCCTCGCGCGAAACAAGGTAGACGGTCGCCGCAAGACCGACGAGCGAGATGGCGGCAGCGAACATGCTGAGACTCCTCACAAACTAAAACCTACGAAAGCGGGGGTTTACCCGATTGTTACCAAAATATGCGCTGCAATTGGTGGCTGCGCACAACAACCAGCCATATTAACGCGCACGTGTGGCGGTGTGGCGCAATGTAGTGGCGACCTGCGCGATAATGGACGGGAATTACACGGAAACGTAAAGGCTTCTTAAAGAATTAGCGAGGATGAGGCGATGGACGAGCAGGTTTGCACCAAGGCTGTGGATACGTGTGGCTATCCGGTCGAGACGACAGGCAATGCGGTGCTGGACACGTTGGAGCACCGTTCCTCCACGCGTGCCTTCGCGCGTGATGACGACGACCGTCCCGTGGCGGTGACCGACGAGCAGCGTGCGGCGATTTTGCATGCGGCGAGTCGCGCGCCGTCGGCGGGCGCCATGATGATGTATTCCATCGTGAGCATTCGCGAGCAGGCTACGCTCGATTGCCTGGCCGACCTATGCGACCACCAGCCCATGATCGCCAAGGCGCCCTGGGCACTAATATTTGTGGTCGACTATGCCAAGTGGATTGATCTGTTTGAGCATGTGGGTTGCTTTGAGCCCGAGTTTGTAGAGCGTACAGGCAAGGCGCCCCGCCGCGCGCCGGGTTTGGGCGACTTTGCCATCGCGGCCCAGGACGCCGTGATCGCCGCGCAAAACGCCGTGGTTGCCGCCGAGGCTCTGGGCTTGGGGAGCTGCTATATCGGTGATATCGTCGAGAATGCCGAGGAAGTGGCCGAGCTGCTGGATCTGCCTCCGTATACCATGCCGCTGTCGATGCTCATCATCGGCACGCCCCGCAAGGAGCGCCCGGCTATTGCGCATCCCGTGGTGAACCTGGTGCACGAGGAGCGCTACTGCCGCGCCGATGCTGCGACCATGGACGCGCAGGTGGCCGAGATGGACGCGATGTTCCGTCCGCATGCCCGCGAGGTAGGCGAGCGCGTGGTGGATATCTACACCCGCAAGCACACGAGCCACTTTATGGCCGAGATGAGCCGTTCTATGGAGTGGTGGTTCAAAAACTGGCTCGGCAAGTAACGAATGCGGCGATGTGACAAAGGGACAGTCCCTTTGTTGCATTCCATATCGCCGAGGTGGCCTAAAGGCCGTATAAATGTTTATTTAGCTGGGAAAACAGTGCCATTCAAACATGGGCCGATTACCTATAATTCCTTCGAACATTAAAGTTGGGAGGAAACCGGCTTATGGAACAAAAGGCCAAGGAGGCAGCCTCGCACGCTGCGATTCCTGTGAGCATCTCGGCGATGCTCGTCACGCTGGGCGTGGTGTACGGCGATATCGGCACCAGCCCTATGTATGTAACCAAGGCGCTCGTTGCCGGCAACGGCGGCATCGGAAGCGTGACGGAGGAGTTCGTGCTCGGCGCGCTCTCCCTTGTCGTGTGGACGGTCACGCTGCTGACCACCATCAAGTACGTGCTCATCTCGCTGCGCGCCGATAACCATGGTGAGGGCGGTATCTTTGCCCTGTACAGCCTGGTCAAGCGCTGCGGCAAGTGGCTTATCATCCCCGCCATGCTGGGTGGCGCCGCGCTGCTCGCCGACGGCATCCTGACACCGGCCGTTACCGTTACCACGGCCATCGAGGGCCTGCGCACCATTCCGGCGGTCCATGCCGTGCTGGGCGATGACCAGGGCCGCGTCGTTGCCATTACGCTCGCCATCATCATCGTGCTCTTCTTGGTGCAGCGCATCGGTACGGCCAAGATCGGTCACGCCTTTGGCCCCATCATGACGCTGTGGTTCCTGTTCTTGGGCGGTACGGGTCTGTTCTTTGTCCTCCAGCACCCCGCCGTGCTGCTGTGCCTCAACCCGGTGCGCGGCATCGCCTTTTTGCTGAGCCCCAACAACCACGCGGGCATCATGATTCTGGGCAGCTGCTTTCTCGCCACCACCGGTGCCGAGGCGCTCTACTCCGACATGGGCCACGTCGGCCGCGGCAACATCTACGCTACCTGGCCGTTCGTTAAGTGCTGCCTGCTGCTTTCCTATATGGGCCAGGGCGCTTGGCTTATGAACAACGCTGCCAACCCCGAGCTCATGGGCATTGCCGACCTCAACCCGTTCTACCAGATGCTCGCCCCGGGCCTGCGCCCGTTTGCCGTCGGCCTTTCCACCGTCGCGGCCATCATTGCCTCGCAGGCGCTTATCACCGGCGCATTCTCGCTGGTGTCCGAGGCCAGCCGTCTGGACCTCATGCCGCACATGCAGGTCTTCTATCCCGCCGAGACCAAGGGCCAGCTCTACATCCCCATGGTCAACAACGTCATGCTTGTCGGCTGCGTCATCGTGGTGCTGCTGTTCCAGAACTCGGCGCATATGGAAGCCGCCTACGGCCTTGCCATTACGCTGACTATGATGTGCACCACGCTGCTGCTCTTCTTCTACCTGCACGAGGAGCGCAAGCTCAAGGTTGCTCCGTGGATCTTCGCGGCCTTCTTCCTTTTGCTCGAAGGCTTCTTCTTCGTGAGCTCGCTCACCAAGTTCTTCCACGGCGGCTACTTCACCATCCTCATGGCTGCACTCATCATGGGCATCATGGTGTGCTGGTACAACGGCACGGCGGTCGAGCAGCGCCAGTTTACGCTGCTGCCGCTGCGCAGCTATCTGCCGCAGCTCAAGCGCCTGCGCGATGACGATCGCTACGAGCGTCTGAGCGACAACATCGTGTACCTGACCAAGGACACCCATACCGACTACATCGACCGCGACATCGTCTACTCGATTCTGGACAAGCATCCCAAGCGCGCTCGCGCCTGGTGGTTCGTGAATGTCGAGACCATGGACGAGCCGCATACCTTTGCCTATTCGGTCGAGACGTTCGGCACCGACTACGTGTTCCGCGTGCATCTGTACCTGGGCTACAAGATCAACCAGCGCGTCAATGCCTATCTGCGTCAGGTCGTTCAGGACCTGGCTGCCACCGGCGAGCTGCCGGCGCAGACGCATGACTACTCGGTCTACAAGGATCCGGGCAACATCGGTACGTTCAAGTTCGTCCTGATTCGTAAGCTTCTGGCGCCTGAAAGCGATGTGGAGCCGAGCGAGCGTACGGCCATCACGCTCAAGTACATCATCCGCCGCGCCGCCGGCACGCCTGCACGCTGGTACGGCCTGGAGAACTCGAACGTGAGCTTTGAGTACGTGCCGCTGTTCACCAAGTTCAAGGCCGTGAACAAGATGCAGCGCCTGGCCCCCAACGAGCGGCCGTAGGCGCCGACGGGTTGCACGGAGTTGGTTTTCGATGGACAAGATTGAGACCGGGGAGGCAAACATGGATGCAAAGATGCTTGATGGCCGCGAGGTGGTTGCCGAGCTGGTACGTGAGGCACGTGTCGACGCCGCCGAAGATCGGTTTTTGACGAACCGCGCCAACATGGATATGGCCGACCGCGTGATCTCGATCGTGGCACTGGTATTTGGAGCGGTGTGCGTGTGTGCCCTGCTCGCGCACGTGCTGTTTGTCTAGCGACCGCCGGCTGCAAAGGCTATACACTTGGAACCACCACAAGGGAAACCACCACAAAGGTGCCTGTCCCTTTGTGGTGGTTTTTGTTTTTGAGAGAGGGGCGGGGCGCTGATGGACGTCCGTACGGATGGTGATATTGCCGATAGCTTTTGGTGGCGGCGCACAACGCTGACGCGCCGCACTCCTCTGTATGACGCCTGCGTATCGGTGGGGCTGCTGGTCGCGGCGACGATTGTGGGCGCGTTGCTCGACCATCCGGGTCTCGCGCCGAGCATCATGATCGTCTATGTGTTCGCCGTTCAGCTGTGCGCATTCTTTACCTGGAGTCGCCTGTATTGCTTGCTGAGCTCGGCTGCCGCCGTGGCGCTCTACAACTTCTTGTTTGTCGACCCGCGCTACTCGCTGTCGCTTATCGACCGCGGCTATCCCGGCATGTTCTTCATCATGTTTGTGGTCTCGCTTGTGTCGAGCTCGATTGCGTTGGCCCTGCGCCGCGCCTTGGCACAGGCTGCCGCCAGCGACCGCCGCACGCATATGGTGCTCGAGACCAACCGCATGCTGCAGCGGTGCGCCGATCAGCAGCAGATTGTCCATGCTATGTCAACGCAGCTGGCGCGTCTTTCGGGCTGTCCGGTCGTGTGGTACAGCGCTGACGCCGAGGGCGATGACCTGCTGCCGCGTGCGACGTACACGGCCGTGGGCGATGCCGCGCCGGTGCACGAGCTGGCGCCGCAGATGCCGCCGCGGCTCTCGGCGTCCGCCTATGTGGGAACGCCGCTCGACGCCACGTTTGGCGGCTCGGCGTTTTATGGCATCTACCTGACGGTTCGCACGGGCGACGGCTTCGTGCGCTCGGGCGACCCCGCCTCGGTGGTGGGCGTGCTGGCTATCGTTGCCGAGCCCGACGTGCTGACGCATGAGGAGCGGACGCTTGCCGATGCTATCGTGAGCGAAGGCGAGCTGGCACTCGACCGCGCCCGCGCCATGGAGGCCCGCGAGGAGGCGGCGGTGCTCGCCAAAAACGAACAGCTGCGCGCCAACCTGCTGCGCTCAATCTCGCACGATCTGCGCACGCCGCTTACCAGTATTTCGGGTAATGCCGACGTGCTGCTCGACCAGGGCTCGACCGGCACTGCAGTGCTCGATGCCCAGACGCGCCGCGGCCTGCTTCTATCCATTCGCTCGGATGCGCTGTGGCTCAACGCCACCGTCGAGAATCTGCTCGCCATCACCAAGCTCGAGGGCGGCGGTATGCGCCTGTCGACCACGCTCGAGCTCATGGACGATATCGTCGAGGAGGCACTGCGCCACGTAAATCCGGCCGTGCGCGAGCACGACCTTAAGGTGGTGGCGTGCGATGAACCGGCGCTCGTTAACGTCGACGCGCGTCTGATGGTACAGCTCGTGGTGAACCTGGTGAACAATGCCATCACCTATACGCCCGCGGGCTCGCATATCATGATTTCGATTAGCATCGACGATGGACGCGTGGCGTGCTTGGTGGCCGATGATGGTCCGGGCATCGCACCCGAGGATCGCGAGCGGATCTTCGAGTCGTTCTATACCGCCAACCATGGTCTGGCCGACAGCCACCGCAGCGTTGGCCTGGGTCTTTCGCTCTGCCGTTCCATTGCGTTGGCACATGGCGGTAGCATAGAGGTTGCCGCGGCGGACCCGCACGGTTCGGTCTTTACGATTGAGCTTCCTGCCGCCGACGTTTCGTTTGATAAGGAGTAACGCTGTGCCGAACTCTGCCGTAAAACCGCTCATCTTGGTCGTTGAGGACGACCCCGCCGTTCGCAATCTTATTGTTGCCGCGCTCGAGGCGCACGGCTTGCGCCATATGGCTGTGGAGACCGCCCATGCTGCCATCGCCGCCGCCTCATCGCAGGCACCGAGCATCGTGCTGCTCGATCTGGGCCTGCCCGATATGGACGGCGTCAAGGTGGTGGAGTCGGTGCGCGCATGGTCGGGCATGCCGATTATCGTGGTCTCGGCGCGCAGCGAGGATGCGGACAAAATCCGCGCGCTCGATGCCGGTGCCGACGACTATCTGACCAAGCCGTTTTCGGTCGAGGAACTGCTCGCGCGCATTCGCACGACGCTCAGGCGCCTTTCGTATGCGCAGACGGGCGGCGTTGTCTCCGAGGGCTCGTTCGATACCGGTGAGCTGCATATCGATTTTGATGCCGGCATCGCCACGATGGATGGCGAGGAACTGCATCTGACGCCGATCGAGTATAAGCTCCTGTGCCTGCTGGCACACAACGCCGACAAGGTACTGACGCACCAGTTTATCCTGCACGAGATTTGGGGCACGGCAACTAAGAGCGACCTGGCGAGCCTGCGCGTCTTTATGGGCACGCTGCGCAAGAAGATTGAGTCCGACCCCGCGCACCCGCGCTATATCCAAACGCATGTGGGTATCGGTTACCGATTGGTCACCCAAGGCTAGATCGCCAACCACCATCCCAATATGAGTTGCGGTGAAATACGGTCTAAATTTACCTAATTCAGGCAAAACAGTCCGTATTCCACCGCAACTTTGTTTACTTGCCCTTGGGCTTGCTGGCGTAGAACTTCTTCTTTCTGGGCTTGCCGGCGGGGGAGGGTTTGCCGGCAAAGTTGGACTTGCCGTTGCCGGCCTGTGCATGTACGGGTGCTGCCGCACGGGGCTTGCGGGCGTCGGGGTTGCGTAGCTCCTCGGTTCGCTCTGCAATCTCCTCGGCGCTAAAGCCGACCTCGGCCATGGCGTCCTCGATGGGAAGTCGGCGCACGATATAGCAATGATGCACCTTCCGGTTGCGCGCGAAATCCTCGGGGATGGTCTGCGCCGTAATGTCCTCCAGCACGACGCCCGCGCGTGCGAGCTTGCGCGTCTCGGGGCGGAAGCCGCGCAGGTTGCAGCTAAAGATGGCATGCCCGCCCTGCGCGAGCAGGCGAGATACGCCGGCCAAAAGCTCAACATGGTCGCGCTGGACGTCCCAGGTGCGACGGCCCATCTTGGACGAGTTCGAAAACGTGGGCGGGTCGACAAAGATCAGATCCCAGCGGTTGCGCGTCTGGCGCTGGTCGCGAATCCAGGCGAGCACGTCGTCGCGCACAAAGTGATGCTGCGGACCCACAAAGCCGTTCTGGCGCATGTTGCGCTCGGCCCAGTCCAGGTAGGTGTTGGAAAGGTCGACCGTCACAGTTTCCTCGACGCCGCCGTCTGCCGCATAGCAGGTGGCGGTACCGGTGTAGGCGAACAGGTTGAGGAAGCGGCGCGCCTGTTTGGCGTGCTCGCGCACCAGGTTGCGGGTGACGCGGTGGTCCAGGAAGATTCCCACATCCAGATAATCGTCAAAGTTGACGGCAAAGGTAAGGCCGCCCTCTTCGATGAGCGGCAGACGACGGCGCGCGATGTTGGCGCGCTCGCCCGATGCGCCCTTGCCGGCGCCCTGTTTGCCGTACTGCGAGCCGCCGCGCGAACGCATGCGGGCCTTGGCGTGCACGTGCTCGGCCGGAACATCAAGAATACGCGGCGCGATGGCCAGAATGTCGAGCATGCGGGCCTGGGCTAGCGCGGGATCGATGGTCTTAGGCGCGGCGTACTCGGCGATGACGAGCCAGCGGCCCGGCGTCTGCGGGCAGCCCTCGTACAGGTCGATGGCGGCGGAGTAGTCGGGCAGGTCGGCATCGTAGACGCGGTAGCAGCTCACGCCCTCGCGCTTGGCCCACTTGCGGCGCAGACGGGCATTCTTGCGCAGGCGGTTGGCGAACTGCTCGGACTCGGGGATGAGCACGGGCAGCGGTTTGCCGTCGCCCAAGTCGAGCGTGGCGGTAGGTTCGGGCATGGAGGAAGCGGCGGCTTCGTCGTTGGCTTCGTTGGCATCCGCAACCTCGGCCTCGGCATCCGCACTGGTCGCAGCCTCAAACGCTGCGGCGGCGTGGTCGAGCGAGGGCCAAACCTCAATAGCCGCCTCCTCGTTATTGGGCATGACGGCGATGGAGCGCGCGGGCTCGGCATGGAGCGCGCGGGCCATAAGGCCATCGCGGGTGAGTGCGGCGACCGGTGCCGAAGCGAGCTCGGGCGCGCGGCGCAGCTCGCCGACCAGCGTCATGGCGTCGTGCATGAGCGAAAGCGGGGTCTCGGTGGTGTCTGCGACCACGGCGGCACCGGCGACGGCGCCCGCATGGTCCAGCACGGTGGCGGGCTTGGCGGCACAAAAGTCGACAAAACGCTTGTAGCCAGCGCTCTTGACCATGCGCTCGGCGGTCTTGCGGGCGGCAGGGTCGATGTCCGCGGCCACGATGCGTGCCTGGCGCTCGCGTGCTGCCGCCTCGCGTTCGCGCGCCTCGGCAAGCAGCTGCTCCCACAGAGCGGCGTCGTGCAGCTGCCAGCCCTCAAAGCCCCAGCGCTCGCGTGCGGCGCCCGGGGCGCGGTCGGTCAGAATGTTCACGGCCTCTAGCAGCAGACCGCCGTCGGCGCACGAAGCATCGATCAGCGTGGGAAGGGCTTCATTCTCGTAATCGTCGACCGTCAACTCGCGCTCGCACAGTGCGGTCCAGCCGACCTGCGCCAGCACCAGGGCGGCGTAGTCGGGGCGCAACACGTGCGCACCCTCGCCGGCACGGGTCGCCGCGGGCGGCAGGCGCTTGAACAGCGGGTCGCCCGAAAGGTCCAGGCTTATGCTCGCGCGGCGCTGGCGCAGCGAAAGCAGCAGGTGAACATCGGGATCGGCGGCGTCGACATCGGCGCGACGGCCCGTGGTTTCGGCCAAGCGGTCGCATAATGCGTCCTTGGCGCGCAGGGCCGAGAAGCGCGTGTTGCGCAGCTGCTCGGTCACGCCGCGGGCGGTGATGGCAATGGTGGCGCCGGGGCGGATGATGGTCTCCCAGGCGATGTCGTAAACGCTGTCGTACAGTTCATCGGCATCCTGCGCCTCAAAGCGCCCGAGTACCACGAACACACGGCTCGCCAGGCGTGACCACAGACAGGCGCGGTAGCCTTCTTCGAGCTCGCCCTCAAACGTGGCGCGGCCCTTCAGCCGGCGAACATGCGAAAGCCCGAGGCGTTTAAGCTCATCGGCGAGTGCGGACTCAAAGCCCTCGGGGCAGCTTGCGTAAAATTCCATGGGTGACCTCTCTGGTTGCGTCGCTCCATTATATGATGGATACTTCGTTTACTCTCGCCCCCGAAAGGAACCCATATGATTGATGCGTGCCCCGATTCCGCTGTACTGTTTTTTGACGTGGATGGCACGCTGACGTCGTTCGATCCCGATAACCTGACCGACAAGGACCTCACGGCAATTCGCCCTTCGCGCGCGGTGATTGATTCGTTTCACAAGCTGCGCGATGCGGGCCACAAGGCGTTTATCTGCACGGGTCGCCCTTTGTGGCTCATCGCCGACGGTCTGCGTGCGCTGGACCCTGCAGGTATCGTCGCCATGGGCGGGGCCACGCTCGAGATCGAGGGTCGTGTGGTGCACGAAGATTGCTTTGACGAGGGCGTAGTCGGGGAGCTCGCACGTCGCATGGCAGCTGCCGGCGCCGAGGCTATGTTCGAGACCAATGTCACGACTTTTGCGTTGGAGCCTGCGGGCGTTGAACAGTCGTATTTGCCTGGCACCTCCGTGGTGCACGATGCCGATCAGATGCGTGTCGATGGCCGCCTGCGCGTGGGCAAGGTGTGCCTGTTTGCGCAGGATCTGGCGAGCATTGCCAATGACGACGACTTTATCGATCGAAACTTTGAGCTGTGCAACACCGGCGGGCAGAATCGCGAGCTGAGCCCCAAGGGCATCAACAAGGGCGTGGGCGTGGCCCGCGCGCTGGAATACCTGGGTCGCGCGGGCAATGCGCGCACCTTTGGCTTTGGCGATTCGGGCAACGACCTGGGTATGCTCGCCGCCGTGGAGACGGCTGTGGCCATGGGCAATGCCATGCCCGAGGTCAAGGCCGTCGCCGACTACGTGACCGACGATGTCGCACACGACGGCACCGTCACAGCGATGCAGCATTTCGGCCTCATCTAATGAATCCCGCGTTCTGACGTTTGCTCAAACTGCGACTCTTTGCTTTTGCATGCTCAATCGATTTATCAATCCAAACACTGAGGTGTTTATACCGTTCACCGACAAGGTAAAAATCCGCAGCTCACGCCTTGATAAACGTAGGTAAACTGTTTACCAGCTCAATGGCCTTATGCAAGCGAAAGGAATCAGGCAGATGGCAATCAAGGTGTTCGCTGACGGCGCAAATCTCGAGGGCATGCTTGACATGTACGAGAACGGCAACGTTCAGGGCTTCACGACCAACCCCTCCCTTATGAAGAAGGGCGGCGTGACGGATTACCGCGCGTTTGCCAAGGAGGTCCTGGCGCACATCACCGATGTGTCCGTATCGTTTGAGGTCTTTGCCGACGACGTCGAGACCATGGAGGTCGAGGCTCGCGAGATCGCCACCTGGGCCGACAACGTCTACGTCAAGATCCCGTGCGTGACCACCAAGGGCGAGTCCACCGCCGAGCTGGTGCACAAGCTCTCCGTCGACGGCATCAAGGTCAACGTCACCACCATCTTCACGCCCGAGCAGGTTGACGAGATGGTCGAGGCCGTCGATGCCGAGACCCCGTCCATCATCTCGCTGTTTGCCGGCCGTATCGCCGATACCGGCGTCGATCCCATTCCGTTTATGACGGAGTCGGTTAAGAAGGCGGCCGCCAAGCCCAACTGCGAGGTTCTGTGGGCGTCCACGCGCGAGCTCATTAACATTTACCAGGCAGAAGCCTGCGGTTGCCAGATCATTACGGTGCCCAACAGCATCCTGGCCAAGCGCAAGAACATTGGTCGCGACCCGTACGAGGTCTCGCTCGACACCGTCCGCGGTTTTGCCAAGGATATCGCCTCGCTCGGCTTTCATATTCTGCCGTAAGCAAGGGTACCCCCCTGTAGCGACGTGCAAAATCGCGAGTATTCAGCAAGGTAAAGGTCTTTATCAGTTAACCGAAGCATGGAACGGTCCCCGTTTTGGCTCTGACGACGCTAAAACGGGGACCGTTTTTTGCTTTTTCGTCTCTGAGGGGCATCCGGAACGGTGGAATATGCAGAATACTCGCGATTTTGCACGTCGCTACAGGGGGTACCCCTGCTTTAGCGGTTTACTTGCCCTGCACCATGGTGAGGGAGATCTTTTTGCGGTCGCGATCGACCTTTTCGACCCACACCTTGACCGTGTCGCCGACGCGCACCACGTCGCTGGGGTGCTTGACGAAGCGGTTGGCCAGCTTGGAGATGTGCACGAGGCCGTCCTGGTGCACGCCCACGTCGACGAAGGCGCCAAAGTCCACAACGTTGCGCACCGTCCCCTTGAGCTCCATGCCGGGCTCCAGGTCGTCGATGGAAAGCGCTGAGCGGCTAAAGACCACCTCGGGCGCGTCGTCGCGCGGGTCGCGACCGGGCTTCTTGAGCTCGTTGACAATGTCGATGAGCGTCAGGGTGCCGCAGTCCAGGTCGCTTGCCAGCGCCGAGATGCTGCCCAGACGGCGCTCGATATCGGGCACGCCGCCACGGCTGAGTTCACTGGCCGCCACACCGGCGCGCTCCAAGACGGATGTGGCCACCTCGTAGCTCTCGGGGTGGACGCTTGTCGCGTCGAGCGGGTTCTTACCGCCACTTATGCGCAAAAAGCCCGCGGCGTTGAGGTATGCCTTGGGTCCCAGCTTGGGGACCTTCTTGAGCTGGCGGCGATCGGTAAAGGCGCCGTTTTCCTCGCGGTAGGCCACGATGTTTTTGGCCACGCTCGGCGTAATACCCGATACGTATCCCAGCAGACTTGCGCTCGCGGTGTTTACGTCGACGCCTACGCGGTTGACGACGTCCTCCACCACGTGGCCCAGAGTGCGCGAGAGCTCGGCCTGGTCAAGGTCGTGCTGGTACTGGCCCACGCCGATAGACTGGGGCGGAATCTTGACGAGCTCTGCCAGCGGGTCTTGCAGGCGACGGCCCAGGCTCATGGCGCCACGCACGGTGACGTCCAGGTCGGGATATTCCTGGCTGGCGAGCTCGGAGGCGGAGTACACCGACGCGCCGGCTTCGTTAACGATGGTGTAGCGAAGGCTGGGCGCCTGCTCGGCAATGAACTCCGAGACGACTTCCTCGGTCTCGCGGCTGGCGGTGCCGTTGCCGATGACGATGGTGTTGATGCCGTCCTTCTTGACGAGGCGGGCGAGCTCGCGCTTGGTGCCGGCGACGTCGTGGCGCGGCTTGGTGGGGTAGACCACGCCGTGGTCGAGCAGCTTGCCGGTCTCGTCCATAACGGCGACCTTGCAGCCGGTGCGGTAGCCCGGATCGAGCGCGAGCACGCGGGCGCCGCGCACGGGGCGTGCCGAGAGCAGGCCCTCAAGGTTCTTGGCAAAGACGTTGATGGCCTCGGTCTGGGCGCGAACGGTGAGTTTGGCGCGGGCCTCGCGCTCCAGCGAGGGGGCCATGAGGCGCTTGTAACCGTCGGCGATGGCGGCATCGAAGATGGGCGCGAAGACGCCCTGGCGGCGGGGCCAACGGCTGCCGAGGCGTGCCGTGGCGGCAGTGCCGTCGACGTTCACGCGCACGCGGAGCTTGCCCTCGCGCTCACCGCGGTCGATCGCCAACACGCGGTGGTTGGGTATACGGCGCAGCGGCTCGTCATAGCTGTAGTACGGCTCGTAGGGGGTCTTCTCGGCGGGGTCGGTGGCCTCGACGACGATATCGGCGGTGTTTTGCGTAAAGGCGCGCAGGTCGGCGACGTTCTCCGGGTCCTCGGCTACCGTCTCGGCCACGATGTCGGCGGCGCCGGCGAGCGCCTTCTCGGGCGTGTCGAAGCCGGCTTCCTCGTTGACGTATGCCGCGGCGGCGTCGAGCGCGCTGCCCTTGGCCGATGCCTGCATGATGATCATGTTGGCGAGCGGTTCCAGCCCGGCCTCGCGGGCCTTCTGGGCGCGGGTCATGCGCTTTTTGCGGTAGGGCTTATAGAGGTCCTCGACGCGCTGGAGCTGCGTGGCCTCGCGAATCTGCTGCTCGAGCTCGGGCGTGAGTTTGCCCTGGGCGTCGATGAGCAGGATGACATCCTCCTTGCGCTGCTCAAGATTGCGCAGGTAGGACAGACGCTCGTCGAGCGCACGCAGGGCGATGTCGTCCATGCCGCCGGTGGCTTCCTTGCGGTAGCGCGAGATGAAGGGGATGGTGTTGCCCTCGTCGATGAGCTTGACGGCCGCCTCGACATTGACGGCCTTAAGGTTGAGCTCGCGGGCAAGCTGGGCGATAAGATCCATGGGACTCCTTGCGTTTAAGGTGCGTTTGCAGCACAGGGCTACCAAGGATACCACCCGTCCCAAAAGACTGTTTTGAGGCCGCGCCACGAAAACGGCCTATCTACTACGTTTGACCCGCAGGGGGCGACCATACGCTGGTTTTTCGAAAATCGGCAAGCCGTCTACCTGCGGTTTTAATTTTGCGATTCTCGGTGTGGTCGGGGGTGACCGGTTAAACGTAGTAGATGGGCCCATTTCGTGGCGAACGGATTAAGTTGGGGCGCAAGATAGCCGGTGTCCCAGAAAAATCATCGGGCAGATGTGGCAGTAAAGTAGCTAAAAAGCCCCGCGGGCAGGAGGCTGCTTGCGGGGCGAAGAAGAGGGGCTTATTTGTGGCGGGCCGAGGGGTTCGGCATAGGAGTTTGCCGCGGCCCGCCCTAAAACTTTAAAGCTCGACGAGGTTGCCGGTCTCGGCGGCCTCCTTGATGGCGTTGAGAAGCGTGAGCGTCTTAACGTTGTCGGCGGGGGTCACGACGGGCTCGACCTCGCGGCGGACAACCTTCACAAAGTGCTTGAGCTGCATCTTGTGCGGCAGCGCCGGGTCCACAGCCGGGATCTCCATCTGCAGCGGCTTGTGCCAGTTGGATGCGCCGTCGTAGGAGAACTGGTGCAGGCGGGGCAGCGAAAGGGCACCCTTGGTGCCGCCAATAAAGTAGGCGTCGGCGTCGAAGGGGCGGTACTGCGGATCCTCGCGAGCGGTGGCCTCCCAGTTCCAGGGGCTGGCGGTGGCGTCGGAGATGGTCATGCTCGCAAGCGCGCCATCGGCAAAACGGACGTTGACCACGGCGGAGTCCTCGGTCTCAAAACCGCGGGCGGCGCTGGACTGCATACCCTGGACAGCAACGGGCTCGCCCAGCAGGTAACGGAGCAGGTCGACGTCGTGCACCAGGTTGACCAGGATCGGGCCGGCACCCTTCTTGCGGCGCCACTCGACATCGAAATACTCGTCATTCTTATAGATCATGTAGTGGAAGCTCGACACGGTGAGCTTGCCCAGCTCGCCGGACTCGATGATCTCCTTGGCCTTGTTGACGAAGGGGTTGTGGCGACGGTGCTGACCCACGAGCACGGGCACGCCGGCGGTCTCGGCCTCGGCGGCGAAGGCCTGGGCATCCTCGAGGTCGTTGGAGATCGGCTTTTCGACCAGCGGCACGATGTTGCGCTTCACAGCCTCGCGAGCAACGCCCAGGTGCAGGTCGTTGGGGGTGGCGATAATGACGGCCTCGGGCTTGACCTCGTCCATCATCTGGGCGGGATCGGTGTAAAACGGCACGCCGGCGGCCTCGGCCGTGGCGCGGGCGCCCTCAAAGGCGTCGGCGATGGCGACGAGCTCGGCCTCGGGCTCCTCGGTGACAAAGCGGATGTGGTTGCGGCCCATGGCGCCGGCGCCGATAACGGCAATGCGGACGGGGTTGAGCTCAGACATTTCGACTCCTTAATACTGGTGACCGGTGGAATGCGACAAAGGGGCTGTCCCTTCGTCGCATCGGTAAAACTAGGCGGACTTCTTCTTGCTGTCGGAGACCATCATGTAGACGGTGAGTACGACGGCGATGGCGGCGATCACAATGGCGCCGTAGAAGGACTGCTGATAGGCGGCGCTGCCGGCCTCGGCGTGATACAGCACGGCGGTGATGGGCTGGCTGATCCAGGTGGAAGCGGCATAGCCCAAAAACATGATGCCGTAATTGACGCCGATGTTGCTGGTGCCAAAGGCGCCACCGGTGAGCGGCGGGTAGATGACGAGCAGGGCGCCAAAGCTAAAGCCGAGCAGGGCGAGCGCCACAAAGAACATGGCCTGCGTAAAGCTCATCGACATGATGACGAGGGCGACGATGGTGACAACAAGGCTGATGAGCAGCGACTTATAGGCGCCGAGCTTGTCGATGATCTGGCCAAAGGACAGGCGGCCAACCAGGTTGGCGCAGGTGTTGACGGAGACCACCACACCGCCGAGGGCGACGGCCGCGGCGCTCGTGGGGTCGGCGAAGAGCTGGACGGCGGCGATAGAGGCAACCTTGCCCACGAGCAGGGTGCCCGCGGTGGCGGCAAAGGCGAAGGTGACGATGAGGACCCAGAAGCGCGGGGTCTTGACCATCTCGCCCGGGGTGAGGTCGCCGAAGGTGCCGGCGTGTGCGCCGCCCTTGGGGGCCTCGAAGCCCTCGGGCAGCCAGCCGGCCTCGGGGGCCTTCAGGAACAGAGCGGAGGCGGCGATCATTACAAAGAAGATGACGCCGAGTGCCTTGAGCGCGCCAAAGATGCCAAGGCTCGGGATGAGCAGCGAGGCGAGCACCGGGGACAGCACGGCGGGGCCGGCAGTCGAAGCGGCCAGGGTGATGCCGGAGGCGAGGCCCTTCTTGTCGATGAACCACTTTTGGCCCGTGGTGAGCGCGGGGTTGTAGCCCAGGCCGTTGCCGACGGCGGCAACGAGCGAGAACCACAGGTAGAACTGCCACGGCTCGGTGACGGTGCCGGACATGAACCAGCCCAGGCCGTAACACACGGCGGCGGCGATCACGACGTTGCGCGGGCCGATCTTATCGGAGATGCGGCCGGCGAAGATGCCTGTCACGGCCATGATGGTCTGAAAGACCGGGAAAGCCCAGGTAAGAGCGCTGGACCACTCGGGGTAGACGGCGAGCAGGTTCTTGCTCACAACGGAATACAGAGCGATGGAGCTGATGAAGAACATGGTGACGCACGCGGCGGCAAGCACGACAACGCGACCCTTGTTGGAGTTGGTGGAAGCCATTGGACTCTTTCTAATCGATACGGGGGAGGAGGAGCGGTCGTATCCGCGGGTCTCCCTGTTAGGTTGGTTTACTGGTCAGTCGGCTTGGCGACGCCGGACTCATCGGACCAAAGCTCGACACCCTTGTTCTTGAGGTAGTTGTCGGCATAGGCGCGACGGCCGCCGGGCTTGGCGGTGAGGTCGCCCATCATGTTGGAGAAGCCGCCGTCGACCTTGATGGCGTCGCCGGTGGTAAAGTCCGAGCGCTTGGACGCCAGGAACATGACGGCGTTGGCGATATCGCTGACCTCGCCGATGCGGCGCGTGGCGATCAGACGGCTGCGGCTCTTCTCGACCTCGGGGTCGGCGTAGAAGTTGGCCGACATGGGGGTCTTGACGAAGCAGGGCTCAACGCAGTTGGAGCGCACACCGTACGGGCCCCACTCGGCGGCGAGCATCTTGGACATCATGTTGACGCCGGCCTTGGTGGAGCTGTACACGCCCGAGAACGTCTCGGGGGAGTGGCTGGCAACGGTCGAGATGTGCACCAAGCGGCCCTGGCCGGCCTTGATCATCTCGCGACCAAAGCGCTGCGAGGTGATGAAGTAGCCGGTAAGGTTGACGTTGATGACCTCGTTCCAGTCGGAGAGGGGCAGGTCTTCCATAGCTGCGAAGCGCAGGATGCCGGCGGTGTTGACGAGAACGTCGACGCGGCCGAAGTCGGCGATGGTGGCATCGACGGCGGCCTGGACCTCGGCCTCGTCGGTGGCGTTCATCTTGTAACCCTCGGCGTGGATGCCAAACTCGGCGGCGAGGTCGGCGGCTGCGGCCTTGACCTTCTCCTCGTCCAGGTCGAGCAGGACGACGTTGGCGCCGTTATGGGCGAACTCGCGGCAAATCTCGACGCCCATACCGCCGAGCGCGCCAGTCACGGCGCAGACATCGCCCTCGAGCTTAAGCCAATTGCTCATAGGAACTTCCCTTCTTGTGCCTCCCGGTGGGTCGCTCCCATTAACCGACCCACGTGGTTTTCGCTGGTTATCGTATGCTTTGCATTTGCGCAGGTGAATTGCATATTTGTTAGAATGGCGTTAACCGTAGGTTTACACCGTGCGATGCAGTTTTTCTCAATTGAGCGCGTGACCTGCGAAAACAACCCCCTGTGGCACCATGTGGCCACAGACACGAAAACGGGAGATTGACGTGTACGATCGACGACTTGAGGCCATATCGGCCGCCGCGGAGCTGGGAAGCTTCTCGCGTGCGGCGGCAAAATTGCGCGTGTCGACCCCGGCGCTCGTCAAGCAGGTGTCGGGATTTGAGGCCGAGTTTGGCATCACGTTGTTCGAGCGCTCGCATTCTGGTGTTAAGGTGACGCCGGCAGGTGCCCTGCTGGTGGACGATGCACGTTCGATCATGCGGCAGTCCGAGGACGCGCTACGCCGTGCCCGACGCGCGGCAGGCGATGGCGGGGCCGTGCGTCTGGGCGTGTCGATGATGTGTCCGGGGCGCCAGACGCTGTCGATGTGGACGGGCGTACACGAGCTGGAGCCATCGTTGCGCTTCGAGATCGTGCCGGTTAGCGACCTCTACGACGAACGCGAATCCGTCATGCGCAGCTTGGGCCGCGAGGTCGATGTGGTGCAGTCGAGTTTTTCGACCCCGCGCTGGGGTGACGCCTGCCAAAAGCTCCGCATTGTCAACGTGCCGTTTTATATCGACCTGCCGCGCACGAGCCCGCTGGCGCGCAAGAATCGCATTACGGTCGCCGACTTGGAGGGTATGCGTCTGCGCGTGCTCCGCCACGGCAACGACGCTATGGACAGCCTGCGCATCGATCTTTTGGCAGACGGCGGCGTTGACGTGATCGATGTGGACAGCTTCGACTTTGCGCTCTTTAACGAGGCGGAGGAAAAGGGCGACGCGGTGCTCACCTGCGGAGCGTGGTCGGGGGTGCACCCAGCCTTTGTGGGCGTGCCGTTCCTGTGCGGTCGCGAGGTGCCGGTCTTTTTGCACTATCCGCTCGAGCCCACCCTCCAAGTCCAAAAATTCGTCAACGCCATGGCCCAACTCCTCAAGTAGCTCATTTAGGACGGGGCTTTTTTAGCCACTTTTGGCGTCCTACCTGCGCAATGCGAAAAATGACTGCAAATCGGTTACGCATGATTTTGCTTTTGCCCTGGGCTGGTTGTAGAATCAAAAAACTTAAACGTACTACTTGTGTAGCTTGCGCGAAAGCTCGGGCTGCGGCTGGGGGGAGATGCGCCCATGCAGGGTCCTTTCGGTCATATAGCGTCGATGCGCCGCACCTTTGTGATGTTGGCAGCGGTCTTATGCGCGTTCGTTATGGTCGGGGGGGGTTGCCCTCGCGTGCGTACGGTGACGATGGCAACCTTATAACGAACCCAAACTTTACTAGCCAAGCTCCTGGCCAAGCTGCTGGTTGGTCGACGACCTCTCCGGATAAGAAAATCGGCGAGGCGTCGTACCTCGACCTCCCCACGAAGCTCCTCAACGGTCAAAGAAACCTCAAACAAGCTAACGGTAATCACTTTGCGCTTGCGTGGAATCTTAAGCCGCAGGATACCAATGCTTATTTTGAACCCGGATCAACCTACACCACCTTTTCCACCCAGAGCGGCTCCACGTACGAGTGGGGCCTCAACCATCGCGCCGCAACCGAACACGACGTGCTGATGCTCACGATGGGTCCTCAACAGGAGAATCTGTCGGTTAACAGCGCAGGCCAAGACCAGCTCATGCAGCTGCGGACTTGGCTTAAGGCGCAGGGCAAGATGCCCCAGGGAAATACCGTTGAGCAGTACACCGTTTACAGCGATCCCTTTGCTGCAAATGGCGGCTTTGCTGGTAGCAGCGCCGACGAATCCCACTTCTCGTTTGAGCAGAGCGACGGTCGCATTGCGCTTTCTGTGTGGCTCGTAAGCTCTAACGGACAGGGTTGGTTCTCCTTTGGCACCAACAGTACACACTATTATCGAGCGCTTCCCGAGCAAGACGATGAGTTTGCCTATCAGGCAGTCTATGCCGCAGCGTCCGAAAACACGATGCTTGCACTAACTTGCTACGATTCAAATCTTACGGGGGCAAACAAACAATACCGGGAGTGGTTTGGCAATCTGGTCAACGACGTTCACGTGGAAAAGCAGGGCACGCGCAACATCTATAGCGACTTTGCCAAGGTGTATCAGGAAAACTCGTCCGAGACCATGACAACGCTCACGCGCTATGCGTTCTCGACCTCGAATCTTAAGAACGAGAATACGAACATTGCTAACGGCAGCTTTGAAGAGGATATACATCTAGGGAACCAGAGGCCCAGCAAGTTTACGTTGTGCTCGCCCCATTGGCGTACGACCGAGACAGACCATCGTATCGAGATCGTTGCCCAGAACGACTACTATATCGACCCAGCTGGGCATTCTGTTACGTTTACGCCCTCCGATGGTGACTATGCAGCCGAGCTCAACGCACACGAGGCGAGTTCGCTCTACCAATATGTGACGACCGAGCCGGGAAAACAGTACGAGTGGGGGCTCGATCACCGCGGCCGCTCGGGTCGAGACGCCATGGCCCTTATCATCGGTCCGCGACAAGAAAACGAGCCGTACAAGGACAATCAAAAGGCACTCGATCAGTACCAGCAAATTGTTCAATGGATTCAAATGAGCGTCGATAACTATGTCGGCTTGGATGTGGCCAATTTTTCCCAATCGGGCTGCAGCAAAAAGATCATCCTGTATTCAACCAAGTTTGACAAAGTGGGCGGATTTGCCGATGCGTCCAGCGGAAGCGCGTTCTCATGGACGGCCGATGCGGAGCATACCGAAAAATGGTGCGTATGGATTATGGCGTCCGAAAACGACGCGTGGGCTTCCTACGGTTCCAACGCGCTTGAGCAGAACAAAAAGGTTGACTACGACTATACCTACACCATTCCGGATGGCCAAAACCAGAGCGTCTTTGCTTTTGTGGCCTACAACACGGCCAACGGGAGCAATTCGATCGGCAACTTCCTCGACAATATCTCGTTTAGGGAGTTCTATCGCATCGAGACGTACACGACGCCCAACGGAAGCGGAACGTATTTTTATAACTCCGACAACGAGACAGCGGACTTTACGTATGCCAAAAACTACGTAGGGAAACAGGAAAAGAACTCCTACTTTATGGTTGACGCCAAGCGCGATGGCGGGGCAGTTTTTATCGGTGCTTTTGTCAACGGCGAGTTCTATACCGCGGACGATAAGGCGCACTGGACCGAATTGGACGATGGCACCTATCACTTTAAGGTCGACAAGGTCACAAAGCACTACAAAGTGCACCTTGTGTTTTCTAAGGCGGGCGTTCAATACGATGTGAACGGTGGCAAAGCGTATCACTATGATCCGTCCAAAGAGGCCACGGGCGATTTCGTGCAGCTTTCTGGTGCTGGAGCGAGCTATACCTCCCATGCTGCCGAAGGGCAAAACGACGGTTGGAAGTTTATGGGCTGGGAGTACGCGGGCTCGGAAAAAGCCATTCGTTTTAGCGCAGAGCACACGGTGACCCATACGGCTCCCGAGGGCACCACGGATTCCGGCACTCTTACCATTAAGGGCAAGAAGGTCGATTCGGATACCGGTGCTGCGGGCGATGAGGTAACGGTCAAAAACATTCCCGAGAGCCAAGGCGCGACGTTCGTGGCGCAATGGAAGTATCGTCAGGCCTTTGTTGCTCAGCTTAAAAATGCCGACGGCACGTGGAGCAACGTAACGACGGGCGGTACGGTCAGCTCCAAGCTTAAGGGGGCAAAGGGCTCCATCGATGCCGGGGATCGCTCGGGCAAGGACGCCGACGCGTACAAAACTTCGGGTATCGCCTACTTTGTGGATGACGGCACGTTTGTGGAGGCGGTGGCCACTTCCAAGGAGGGCTATCACTTTGAGGGCTGGTACGACCTGTCAAATCCGGACGCCCCGGAGCTGCTGTCCTCTTCACCCACCTATACGTACAACGTAAAAGAGCGCCATACGGGATGCGTATACGCACGGTTCACCCCACGCACCTACACGCTCAAGGTTTCCAAGAGCGTTACGGGCAATATGGGCGACAAGCGTGCCTACTTTAAGATGACGGCGACCTTTACGGGCCTCAAGGCTGGTCAGACCTACGCCATCGAGTATTCGGATGCGTCTGCCCAAGGCAGCCATGCGCTCGTGGCGCGACCGAATGATCGGGCCGAGACCGTGGAAAACAAGACGGCCTTTACGGCCGATGGCCAGGGCAAGGCGACCATGCCGTTTGCCGTTAAGGACGGCCTGACCGTTTCGATTAAGGCGCTGGATTACAACGCGGTCTATACCGTGAGCGAAGACGATTATTCTTCGTTGGGGTATCAGGCTAAGCTTACGGGTGCGAGCGGCACGCTCAACGGTCCGCGTGTGACCGTTGCCGTTGAAGCTAAGGCCACCAATTCCCGACAGGTCGCGGTGCCTACGGGTATTACGCGCAACCCCATCTATGCCCTGGCGATTTTGGCCGCCGGCGTGCTGTTGGCTACGGGCATGGTTGCGCTGCGTTTACACCGCGGCTCCAAGAGGGGTGGGCGCCTATGAGAAGACATGGCGCCAGCAATGCTGGTGATGGGCCAGCCGCACGAGCGGCCCCGCAGGGAAGACCCCGGGGCTCGCGGTATTCGGCCGCGTCGAACGTGAGGTTGGGCGCCCATGCGGCACCAGATCTGGGAGAAGCGGACGACCGGCGCGATATCGTGGGCTTTCTGGCGCGCCTGGCATTTTTTGTCGTGACGCTCTGGCTGCTCTTTGGTGTGGTCTTGGGCGTGGGCGCAGTCACGACTGGCGAGATGGCCCCCCGCATCTGTTCGGGTGACGTCATGCTCTACTGGAGGCTCAGCCAGAGCTTTAACGAGGGTGACGTGGTGGTATACACCGTGGATGGCGAAGAGCGCCTGGGTCGCGTGGTTGCCCGCCCCGGTGATGAGGTCACAATTACCGAGTCGGGCGAGCTCATGGTTAACGGGGCTGTTGTGGTGGAAAGCGATATCACCACGCCGACGCCGCGCTATGAGTCTGCTGTGGACTATCCCGTGCATCTGGGAACGGATGAGCTCTTTGTGCTGGCAGATTTGCGCGAGGGCGGGCACGACAGCCGCCTGTATGGACCGATTGCCCGTTCGCAGATCAAAGGCAATGTGATCAGCGTGCTGCGCAGGTCGAACCTGTAGGCACGGAGTTTGGTTTTATTAAGGGCATGTGCCCGAGAGGAAGGATACAACATGAAAACTGGAAAGAGGCGACTGGCGGCGTTTACAGTTGTGGCTGCCACGATGCTGCTGGCTTTGGTGGGAGTTGTCACGCCCGCGTGGGCGGAGGAGGGATCCAAACTGCCGGTAACTGGCAACACGGTTACAATCACCTCGACGCTCATCATGAACAAGGATGCTGTGGAGCCGAATGCGAAGTTTGAGTATTCGATCTCGCCGGCGGGGACGAGTGAGCTTACGAGCACGAGTGGCATGCCCGTTACTCCTGGAGTACTCGATGCCGTCACGCTTCCGTCGTCTTCCGTTAATTTTTCTGCCCAAGGTCTTCATAGCGTAGATAATACCGACGACACTAAGACGATAACCGCTCACTTGAGCGCCAGCCTTGATATCTCAAAGTTCAAGGCTCCGGGCATCTATCGATACAAGATTACGCAGACGCCGCCACCGTTGGATGGGCTTAACGTTACGTACAAGGAGCTCTTCCTGGATGTTTACGTAGAAAATGGTAGTTCAGGCTATGTTGTTGGGGGTTGTACTCTTAGCGTCAAAGCAGGCTCGGGCGAGAAGGCTGCAGGCTTTGTGAACAAATATGCCACCTATAAGCTGACCATCACAAAGGTCGTTGCCGGCAACCAGGGTGACAAGAATAAGGACTTTGACTTTACCGTCACGATTAAAGGCGCTGACGGGGAGACTTATAAGTACGCCACTGTGAAAGACGGGACTACTACCCCGAACGAAGTTAAGGCCGCGTCGGGAACTGCGATTAGAGTGAGCCTTAAGAACGGAGAATCCGTCATCTTTTACGGTCTCTCATCGGAGGATAAATTCGCCGTAACTGAGGCGGATTATCATAGCGAAGGTTATAAGACGTCGTACAAGATTGGTGATGACACCAGTTCGACAGAAGGTAACTCTATTGCCGAGAAGGGTATCGGTACTTCTGACATCACGGTGACCTTTACCAACACCAAAGAGGCTACCGTTCCCACCGATGTTATTCGGACGGTCGTTCCCTATGCGGCAATCGTCGCGTTTGCTGCTGTGATGGGCGTGGTCTTCTTCCGTCCTCGTCGTAACCGCCGTTAAAACAGCGAGGATTACAGCCGATGGAGCTTAAACGCATGGCTCGGCTGGCGAGAGCCGGCGACCGCGTGCTTACGTGGTTTGCCGGCTTTCTCGTGCTGCTCATGCTGCTGTACGGGGGCTATTCGCTGTGGGACACAAACAACGTTATGAACGGTGGGTTCATCAGCGATGAGCTACTGCACTACAAACCCACCGGGGCCAACGATTGCGCACGCCTGCAGGAACTGATGGCCAAAAATCCCGACGTGGTCGGATGGGTCACCATCGATGGCACCAACATCGACTATCCCTTTGTTCAGGGAAAAGATAACCAGGAATACCTCAACAAAAACGTGTTGGGGGAGTCCGCGGTTTCGGGAGCGGTGTTTTTGGATACGCGCAACAGTCGCGCGATGACCGATTCCTACAATCTGCTCTATGCGCACCACATGGATAACGGCGCGATGTTTGGCGATGTCGACCGGTTTTTAGACAGGGGCTTCTTTGACCTGCACCGCACAGGCACGCTCTACACAAAGGATGGGGCGTTCCGCCTGCGCATTGTTGCCGTGTGCTCGTTTGCTGCGAGTGATGACATTATCTTTGGGCCGGGAAACCTGGACCAGGCCTCGATGCAGACGCTGCTCACGCATGTCTCGCAGACGGCGGTGCACGAGAACATGGATGACGTTGGCCCCGATGCACGCATCATCGCGCTTTCTACCTGCAGTGATAAAACAAACGGGCGCCGAGCGCTCCTAGCCGAAATCTTGTAGCTCATTTAGGATGGGGCTTTTCTAGCTACCTTTGCCGTCCTACCTGCGCAATGATTTTTCTGGGACGGGGATTTTTAGCTACGGCGTTCCGTTAGCTTGACCAGTCCCCCCACCACCTCCCAAATCATCCTTACAAAACGAGGCCCTGGCCAAACGGCCAGGGCCTCGCAAACTTTTATTCCGTTTTAAATGACGGGCTGATCGCGCGCAGGAGGGCGCCCCGGGGGCGGGCGGGGTATTTCCTCCGCGCGCAGTTTCGCAGCGAAGCGAGAATGTTTGAGCACGGAGGAATTACCCCGCCGCCCCCGGGGCGCCCTCCGTCAGTAACCGGTCCTACTCCAGCTCAAACGCTCCGGTATAGAGCTGATAATAGTATCCGCGCTTGGCGATCAGCTCGTCGTGGTTGCCGCGCTCGATGATGCGGCCGTGGTCCAGGCAGATGATCGCGTCGGAGTTGCGCACGGTGCTCAGGCGGTGTGCGATGACAAACGTCGTGCGGCCCTCCATGAGCTTGTCCATGCCCGCCTGCACGATAGCCTCGGTACGGGTGTCGATGGAGCTCGTGGCCTCGTCCAGAATCATCGCCGGCGGATCGGCGATGGCGGCGCGCGCGATCGAGATCAGCTGGCGCTGGCCCTGCGACAGCTGCGCGCCGTTGCCGGTGAGCATGGTGTCGTAGCCGTCGGGCAGGCGGGTGATAAAGTCGTCCGCTCCCGCGAGCTTGGCCGCCTTGATGCACTCCTCGTCGGTGGCGTCCAGATTGCCGTAGCGGATGTTGTCCATCACGGTGCCGGTGAACAGGTTCACGTCCTGCAACACCACGCCCAGCGAGCGGCGCAGGTCGGACTTGCGAATCTTGTTGACGTTGATGCCGTCGTAGCGGATCTTGCCGTCGGCAATGTCGTAGAAGCGGTTGATGAGGTTGGTGATGGTCGTCTTGCCGGCACCGGTGGCGCCGACAAACGCGACCTTCTGGCCCGGCTTGGCGTACACAGACACGCCGTGCAGCACCTCGTGGTCGGGCGTATAGCCAAAGTCCACGTTGTCCATGACCAGGTCGCCACGCAGCGGCACGTACTCGATCTCGCCGGTCGCGCGGTGCGGGTGCTTCCAAGCCCACATGCCGGTGTGGTGGTCGGCCTCCTCGAGCTGCCAGGTGTCGGGATTCACCTGTGCGTTGACAAGCGTCACGTAGCCCTCGTCGGCCTCGGGCTCCTCGTCGAGTAGCTCAAAGATACGCTCGGCGCCGGCAAGGCCCATGACCACGGCGTTGATCTGCTGTGAGATCTGGCCGATCTGGCCGCAGAACTGCTTGGTCATGTTGAGGAACGGCACCACGACGGCGATGGAGAGCGCCATGCCCGAGAGGCTCAGGTTGGGCACGCCCAGCGCCAGGAAGATGCCGCCGGTCAGCGCGACCAGCACGTAGAGCAAGTCGCCCAGGTTCCCGAGGATCGGCATGAGGATGTTGGCGTACATGTTGGCCTTCTGCGAGACCTCGAAGAGCTTCTCGTTGCGCTCGTCAAAATCGGCCTCGACGGCTGCCTCGTGGCAGAACGCCTTGACGACCTTCTGGCCGTTCATGACCTCCTCGATATGGCCCTCGACCACGCCGAGCTCGGTCTGCTGCGCGATAAAGAAGCGCGCGGAGTTGGAGCCGAGCAGCTTGGTCATAAAGGTCATAAAGGCGATGCCGGCAATGATGACCAGGCACATCCACATGCTGTAGTACAGCATGATGAAGAACACGGTGACGATGACGATGATCGTCATGAGCAGGTTGGGCAGCGACTGGCTGATCATCTGGCGCAGCGTGTCGATGTCGTTGGTGTAGTGGCTCATGATGTCGCCGCGCTGGTGCGTGTCGAAGTAGCGAATCGGCAGGTCCTGCATGCGGTTGAACATCTTTTCGCGCAGCTTCTCGAGCGAGCCCTGCGTGATGATGGCCATGGCGCGGTTCCAGAAGAGCGAGGAGGCGACGCCCACGGCGTAGATGCAGCCGAGGGTGGTCACGAGCTTCAGAATCTTGGGCTGCGCGGCCGTCCAGTCGCCCGACTGCCACGATTCGCTAATGACCTGCAGCGCGCTCTGGAGAAACGTCGCGCCGATGGAGTTGATGATGGCGCAGAGCACAACGCCGGCGACGACGAGGGGCAAAAGCACCGGGTAGAAGCCAAAGAGCATCTTGATCAGGCGCGTCATGGTGCCGCCCTTGCGGTTGCGCGCGCGCTCGGCGGTAGCGGCCTTACTCATGTGCCTCGCCTCCTTCCTGGGTCTGAGCTTGCGGTGCGGATGCCTCGGTGTCGGCTGCGACGGTCTCGGCCGCCTCCTCGCCCTCGGCACTCATCTTGTTTTGCGAGGTAAAGGTCTCGCGGTAGATCTCGCTCGTCTTGAGCAGCTCGTCATGGTTGCCGATGTCCTTGATGTGGCCACCCTCCATAACGATGATGCGGTCAGCATCCTGCACGGAGCTGATACGCTGGGCGATGATGAGCTTGGTCGTGTTGGGCAGGTAGCTCGCCAGGCCCTCGCGGATCTTGGCGTCGGTCTTGGTGTCGACGGCGCTCGTGGAGTCGTCCAGGATCAAGATCTTGGGGCGACGCAGCAGGGCACGCGCGATGCACAGGCGCTGCTTCTGGCCGCCGGAAACGTTGGAGCCGCCCTGCTCGATCCAGGTGTCGTAGCCCTTGGGGAAGCCGTCGACAAACTCGTCGGCGCAGGCCAGATGTGCGGCCTCGCGGACTTCCTCGTCGGTGGCGTTCGGGTCGCCCCAGCGCAGGTTCTCGGCGATGGTGCCGCTAAACAGCACGTTTTTCTGCAGGACCATGGCTACCTGGTGGCGCAGCGCGTCCAGGTCGTAGTCGCGCACGTCCACGCCGCCGACGCGCACGGTGCCCTCGGTGACATCGTACAGGCGGGCGATCAGGTTCACGAGCGTCGACTTGGCCGAGCCGGTGCCACCGATAATGCCGATGGTCTCGCCGCTCTTAATATGCAGGTCGATATCGTCGAGCGCCTGGCGGCGGGCATGCTCGGAATACTTAAAGCTCACGTGATCGAAGTCGATGGAGCCGTCGGCAACCTCGTGCACGGGCTCGGTCGGGTTGGCGATCGTGGGCTCGGCGGCCAGCACCTCGGTAATGCGGTGCGCCGACTCGTCTGCCATGGTCACCATGACAAAGATCATCGACAGCTGCATTAGGCTCATCAGAATCTGGAAGCCGTAGGTAAAGATGGAGGAGAGCTGACCCACGTCGAACAGGGTGCCCTGGCTCGTGATGATGAGCTTGGAGCCCAGGTAGATGATGACGACGAACGCGCCGTTGACGCAGATGTTCATCATGGGGTTGTTGAAGGCGAGCAGCTTCTCGGCGCGGGTGAAGTCCATCTGGACATCGCGCGCGGCGGTGGCGAACTTCTCCTTCTCGTAGTCCTGGCGCACGTAGCTCTTGACCACGCGCATGCCGGTGACGTTTTCCTCGACCGACTCGTTGAGCGCGTCGTACTTGCGGAACACGCGGGCAAAGATCGGGCGCACCTTATAGATGATAAAGAACAGGCCAAAGCCCAGCAGCGGAATGATGACCAGGTAGACCATGGCGACGCTGCCGCCCATGGCGTATGCCATGGTAAAGGCAAAGACCAGCACCAGCGGCGAGCGCACGGCGATGCGGATGAGCATCATAAAGGCCTGCTGCACGTTGTTGATGTCGGTGGTGAGGCGGGTGACGAGCGAGGAGCTCGAGAACTCGTCGATGTTGGCGAAGCTGAACGTCTGGATCTTGTAGAACAGGTCGCGACGCAGGTTCTTGGCAAAGCCGCAGCTGGCATGGCTGCAGGTGATGCCCGCGGCGGCGCCAAAGGCGAGTGACGTCAGCGCGATGAGTACGAGAAGGCCGGCGGTGGGCAGCATCTCGGTAACGGCGGTGCCGTCCTTGATGGCGTCGATCATGTCGGCGGTGATAAACGGGATCATCATCTGGCAGATTACCTCGCCAAGCACCAGCAGCGGCGTGGCGATCGTGACCTTCATGTAATCGCGGATGCTGCCCATAAGGGTTTTAATCATCCAGTTCCTCCCATGTTACGCGAATTTTCTCGAGCATTTCGGCAAGCTGCTCGCACTCGTCGTGGGTGAGCGCGCTAAAGGCCTGCCCCCTAAAGCGGATGCGGGCGGCCTGGTCGATGCGGGCCTTCTCCCAGCCGATCTCGGTCAGGCGAATGGTGAGCTGCCGGCGATCTTTTGGATTGCGGCTGCGCTCGATGATGCCGGCGCACTCGAGCTTGGACAAGATTTCGGAAAGCGACCCCGGCTTGAGGTCGAAGTGCATGCCGAGTTCCTGCTGCGACATCTCGCCGTTTTCCTGCTTGGCAAGCAGGCAGACGATGGGCGCCTTGCCGGACACGCCGCCGCCGTGAAAGTGCATGTAGTGGCCGCAAAAGCCTAGGCCGCTCAGGATGCGCTTGGCGAGCTTGTCTTCGCCGTTAACTGCTTCGGGCACGTCTGCCGGCTGCGACGGGTCGCCGCCGGGCTCGTGCGGACGAAGGTTAAGGGGTTCATCGCACATGAATTCGTATCGCTCCTTTCTTTAGTTAGGTAGTGGGATTGTTTTGTGCCTAACTAATCTAGGAGCGTAAGAAATAATTGTCAAGGTACCAAAGTAATTAGTTGCGGCGTTTCCCGAAACGCCGTAACCGGCCGACGCTGCATTTTCGAAACCTATCGGCAACAATGCGCTCTTCGTGGTGCTGGCGCTCGCCGGCAACCCTCCCTGCGCTACACTTAGTCGCACGGTGGCGCCGCCGCGCCATGCCCGACCCAAGGGGGACTCTCATGAAGAACACTCAGCTGCTGCTGATCAACGATATGTGCGGCTACGGCAAGGTCGCGCTTTCCGCCATGCTGCCGGTGCTGTCGCATATGGGCTACCGTATCCACAACCTGCCGACGGCCCTCGTGTCCGACACGCTCAACTACCCTAAATTCTACATCCACGACACCACGGAGTACGTGCGCCAGAGCCTTGCCATCTGGGAGGAGCTCGGCTTTGAATTCGATGCCATCTCCACCGGCTTTATCGTGACCGAGGAAGAGACGCGCATCATTTCGGACTTCTGCCACCGTCGCGCGCAAAAGGGCACCAAAGTGTTTGTCGATCCCATCATGGGTGATAACGGCAAGCTCTACGCCGGCGTGCCCGAGTCCACGATCGGCCTCATGCGCAGCCTGCTCGAGTGCGCCGACTACGCGGTGCCCAACTACACCGAGGCATGCCTGCTCACCGACACGCCTATCGCCGAGCAGATTTCGGTCGACGAGGCCCACGCGCTCGTGGACGCCGTGCGCGCGCTGGGCGCCAAGTCGGTGGTCGTTACGAGCGCTGTGGTCGATGGGCAGAATTCCGTTATCGGCTATGACCATGTGGCAGGAGAGTACTTCACGATTCCCTTCGAGCTGATCCCGGTCTATTTCCCCGGCACGGGCGATACGTTCTCGGCGGTGCTTGTGGGCCGCGTTATGGCCGGTTGGAGTCTGCAGCGTGCGACGGCCGATGCCATGCGCGTGGTTGCCGAGCTTATCGAGCGCAACGCCGACCAGGAGGACAAGTCCGCCGGTCTACCCATCGAGGCCTGCCTGGATGTGATCGACCATGAGTAGCGCCGGCGAGAGCCGCCCCGAGCCCGCGAGCGAGAACAAGCCGCTTGGTGCGCCGCGCGGCAAGCGCCCGCGTATTCGCATTAGCTGCGTGGACCAGCTGGGTACGTGTCGCTGCCACCATGGCCACAAGCCGGGCGATGTCTTTGACTTCGACCGCGATCGCGGCAAGATGTGCGCCATGGCCTGCCACGTGGGCTTTCCCTATATCGACATCCTGCGCTACGGCGGCACCGTGCCTGGCAACGAGCCCGGTACGGCAAAGTTCTGCTGCCCCGAGGTCGATACGCTGAACGTTTGGCTCGCCGAGATCGTCGACGAGTAATCGAGCGTGGATTTTCTCCCGCCAAGATAATGAGCGTGGATAATCTCCCGTTTAGAGCGTGGTTTTACGCTCAAAGTGGGAGATTATCCACGCTCAATTTGTAAGCGGGAGAAAATCCACGCTCGTTTTATGCCGATGGCACGGCTCGTGCGCCCGCGTGTCCGAGCGCCTATAGCTGCTCGAGCATGGCCGTGCAGCCGGCGAGCACGTCGCGGTACGTGGCATCAAAGTTGCCCGTGTACCAGGGGTCGGCCACGTCGCCGGGGCGGTCGGTCCAATCGAGCAAGCGCGTAATCTTGCCGTTGGGATCGTCGCCGAAGATGCGACGCAGGCCGCGCGCGTTCTCGGCATCCATATAGACAATGTGGTCCCAGTCGCCATACTCCGCGCGACGCACCTGGCGCGCACGGTGCGCAACGACGGGAATCCCGACCTCGCGCAGCTTGGCAACCGTGCCATGATGCGGCGGATTGCCAATCTCCTCGGTCGAGGTCGCGGCGGAATCAATAACGAATTCCGCCTCGCGCCCAGCACGGCGCACCAGCTCGGTAAACACGGACTCAGCCATCGTCGAGCGACAGATGTTCCCGTGGCAAATAAACAGAATGCGTTGCATGAGCGGTTTCCTTTCAGGGCGGTTGCGCGGGGCTTACAGACTGGCCTTGAGACAGTTTGCTCCGATAAAGCCCGCTGCGTACAAGGGGAGGTGGCGCAGCTCGCGTCCGTCATCGGTTTCGCTGCGGGCAAAATTGTTCTCGGACAATATGTAGGCATACGGCGACCGGGCTTTTTCCATAAACGACCCGAGGGTTCTCGCGCGCACGTTGCGTGCGGATTTTACCTCGACGGGAACGATCTCCATACGGTCGGTCTGAAGTAGAAAATCGAGCTCGCCGTTCGTCTTCCAAGACGACGGTGGTATCCAGTAATACGTCTGCAAACCATTGCCCGAAAATGCCTGCATGACCGAGTTCTCCGCCAAGGCACCTCGAAAGTCGGAAGACAGCGCAATGGCGGAATCCTCTTTGAGGTCGAGCCAGAGTCGCGGGTTGATACCGAGTTTGTAGAACATGAGGCCCGTATCGAGAAGATAGACTTTAAAGAAGCTCCCGTCTTCGTCGTCGAAGGGGACGAGGGGAGGTTCGATGCCTTCGGTCAGGTTGTTGACCGATATGATGCCGGCGCCCTCGAGCCAGTCGAGTGGCTCGATGAGCTTTGCGCGTCGGCCTCCGCGTTCGACCTCGGAGTACTTGAATTTCTTGGTTGAGGATCGTAGCAGCTGGGATGGAATGGAGCGCCAGACCTTGCGCGCTGCCACGCCGCTGATCCCGTTTTCGGGGTCGGTCATATCGGCGGTGTAGGTCTCGTCGATTTCGCGCTGCTCGACGCGCGCGTCTTCGATGGATAGTGTCTTGCGATATGCGTTGACGGCGGCGGGCATGCCGCCCACGATCTGGTATCGATGAAACAGGCTGAGCGTGGCTTGATGCGCGACGTAGGCCTCAAGCGTGCCGGCGTGGGCGCGAATGGCATCCGCCATCTGCTCCTCACCGAGCGCCCAGAGAAACTCCTCGAACGACATAGGATGCATGGTCTCTTGACGGACGCCGCTGGGAAAAGGCAACTTGCGCTTGCGCGTGGCGACGCCGAGCTGGCTGCCGGTCGCGCATATGCGCCAGCCCGAACCCGAGAAAAAGCGAAGCGAGTTGAGCGCGCGTTCGCAGAGCTGCACCTCGTCAAACAGGATGAATGCGGTTTCCTTGCGAATGGGGGTGCGCTTATAGTCTGAGATTCGTGCCACGATGGTGTCTACGTCGTCGGTGGGGCAGTCGAACAGTGGGGCAATCAGCTCAAGATCGGTCTGAAAGTCGAGTTTGACAAATGCATCGCCGGCGATTCGTCTGCCGATTTCCTCGGCAGCGTACGTTTTGCCCACGCGTCGCGCACCACGGATGAGGAGGGGGCGCGACGCGTCCTCTGTCGCCCATGATTCGATGACGGATTCGATTGATCTGCGCATGGAGCCGCCTTTCCAATTCCGTGTATTTCAAATACATAGTTTAGTACGATTTCGTGTACTTCAAATACACGAAATTGTGGAAAAGCGTGTATCTGAAGTACACGAAATTGCACTGCTGGAGCTTGCGGGCGGATAAACACCACTTGTATGGGACGGTTTCACCGGTCGCTCGCCACCTTGGGCTATGTTTGCCCCTATGCCTGCATCGAAGATTGTGCTGCCCGCTTGCGCTCCCAGCGGGCGAGCTTGATCGTCACTAGCGTGAGTACCCAGGCCACGAGCGAGAACGCGGCGCCAACGGCGCCCACGTAGGCAATGCCAATTCCGCTTACCACGGCGCCGCCCACCGCGGTGCCAAACGAGATGCCGACGTTAAACGCCATGGGCTCCACCGAGCTCGCGAGCACCATCGATTTGGGGTGACGGCTGCGGGCCACGTCCATAAAGTGCGTGATGCACGAGACCGAGAACAGATACATGAGCATCGCCAGACTAAAGACAAAAACGAGTGCGAGGGGCATGGCGGCGCCCACGGCAAACAGTCCAAACAGTGCCGCTGCCTGCAGCGTAAACGTCACGAGCAGCGCCTTCATGCCAAAACGCGCGTCGATCCATCCGCCCAAGATGTTCGAGATCAGGCAAAACACGCCGTAGGCCATGAGTGTAGTGCTTGCCTGGACGGTGCCCATGCCCAACACCTGCTCCAGATAGGGCGTCACGTAGCCGTAAAACACGTAGACCGACCCCACGCCAAACAAAAAGATGAGCATGCCGGTGATAATGCTCGGCTCGCGCAGAAGCCCCGCCTGCTCGCGGAATGTGGCAGGCTCATCGGTCTGTCCGGCACGCGGCATAAACGCCACGAGCGCAGTACAGATCAGAACGGCGAAGGCGAGCGTACCGTACATGGCAACGTGCCAGTCGAGCGTATCGGCCACAAACTTGCCGATCGAGGTCACAAAGACCATCGCCACGGAGAAAGCGCCGTACACCACCGAGATGGCGAGCGAGGTCTGCTGCGGAGACAGCAGCTCGGGGATATACGTCACGCCTACGGCGAGCAGTGCGCCCGAGACGGAGCCCAAGATGATGCGCGAGGCAAACAGCACTTGGAAGTTGGGCGCCAACGCCATGACAAGATTGCCGAGCACAAAGACAATGCTGTAGCACACGAGCAGCTGGTAGCGGCGGAAGCGTCCCGTGCTGAGCGCAAGCACCGGCGTCGCGATGGCGTAGACGAGCGCGAACACGCTGATGAGCTGGCCTGCGGTGGCAAGTGAGATGCCGAGTTCCGTCGCCAGGTCACCCTCGATGCCAATGACCACGAACTCAGAACAGCCGAGCGAGAAGCCGAGCAACACAAGCAGTGCCAGGCAGAGCTTGGTGCGAGCGGGGGAAAGGGTAGATGTGGTCGTCAAAGCGATAACTCCAATAATGGGCAAGGCTGAGTTTGGGGACTCTGCAACTCTATCAGAAAGCGGCAAGGGGGCAGCTTCTTTACCGCGCTTCAAACCGTCCCAACAATCGATGAAAAGCTCGAAATCGAGGAAAAGCGCCGAGTGTTGGGACGGTTTTGTTGTCCAGCGCGGGCGAGCGCCTGTGCCATCTGGGGGTATAAGGCTAGCAAATATGTATTTGCGAGGCCAAAGGGGGCGCCCCGTATGGATATCGATAACTTTGAATGGTGGTATAGCGAAGGTGAGGCTCCGGACGAGGAGTGGGACGAGCCTTTGACGAGTGATGAGTCGAGCGATGGGGCGGATGCCGAGGGCGCGGCTGGTGCTGATGCCGAGGCCGCCGGCGACGCCACGGCCGAATCCGATAATGCCGCTTCCGACCCCGCCGAGCCCCTGACCTTCGAGCAAGCTTGGGCCCAGGCAGAGGCCAACGAGGCCAAGGCCGATGCCACAGCCACGCTGAGCCAGCCGGCCGATATGTCGATCTCGCCGGCCAAGACGCCGCAGCCGCGCCATAACATCGACCCCGGCAGCACGGCGTCCTTCAGCATCCTCGACGTGCCCGCGCAGGGCGCCCAGGCGCCCGCCCCCACGCATCGTCCCGACTTGGCTCGCGAGGAAGATGCGGGTCGCCGCTCTCCGCTCGGCCCAATCCTCATCGCCTTTATGGCCGGCGTTATTGCGTGCTCGGCAATCGGCAACGTTTGGGGCCATGTTGAGCAGCAGCGAAAAGACGCCGCCAAGGCCGAGATGTCCATCGAGCAGTCGCTCAGCCGTACGCGCTCGGTGCATGTGTCGGTCGAGGTCAAAGACGGCGCGACGTGGGACACCGCGCGCGGCGACAGCCAGATGCTCATCCATATCGTGGGTCGCACGCTTAAGGGCCAGACGGTCGACGAGTATCAGTACATCAGCTCCGACGGCGATGGCATCGAGCTCAAGCCCGGCGACTATGAGCTCACCGTCGATGAGCCTCCCGTCGCCACCGATGGCACGCGCTTCCGCGCCTCAAAGCGCATGGTGCCCGTGAGCTTTAACTCCCAGGCGCCCAATACGGTCGATTCCACGCCACAGGGCGGGTTCGATCTCTATGTGGCCGCTCAATAGCTGCGCCGCCGCCTCGCGCTGCTCCCAAGAGTGGGACAATAGCCCTCGACACTGTTGTTTACTTTTGGAGGAAGTAGCATGTCCACCGTCACCACCATCAAGCGCGGCGGCCTCACCGCGGCCATCGATTCCATGGGTGCCCAGCTCACGAGCCTTGCCCTCAACGGCAACGAGTATCTGTGGCAGGGCGACCCCGCCTTTTGGGGCAAGCATGCGCCCATCCTGTTCCCCATCGTGGGCTCGCTGCGCAACAACACGGCGACATCTGCCGCCGGCACCTGCGAGATGGCGCGCCATGGCATCGCGCGCATTGTCGAGCACAAGCTGGTCGAGGTTTCGGAGGACGGCTCCTCGGTAACCTACGAGATCGCCGACACGCCCGAGTCGCTCAAGGCCTTCCCCTTCCACTTTAAGCTCAACATGACCTATGCGCTCACCGGCGACGCTACGCTTACCCAGACCTTTGCCGTCACCAACACCGGCGACGTGGATCTGCCGTTCTCGGTGGGCGGTCACCCTGCCTTTAACGTGCCGGCCCCGGGTGCCGATGACGAGGCGTTCGAGGATTACGAGTTGGCATTTACCGAGGCATGGACCAACGAGGCGCCCATCATTACGCCCGATGGCCTCATGACGTTTGAGGGCAGCTACAAGGCCCCCGACAACTCGGACGTGCTGCCTATCACGCACCGCAGCTTCGATAACGACGCCATCATGTTCACCGACGTTCCCGGCTCCACGCTCACCCTGCGCGGACGCAAGTCGGGTCACGGCGTGAAGATCGACTTTGAGGGCTTTAAGTACATCGGCGTGTGGTCTGCCGCCAACGACGCCCCGTTTGTGGCGCTCGAGCCCTGGACCGGCCACACCACCATGGACACCGAGGACGACGTCTTTGAGCACAAGGTCAACACCATTACTTTGGCACCGGGTGCCACCGATAAACGCAGCTTTAGCGTCACCCTGCTGTAGAGGTTCCGCGCCGCCCAGAGTGACATATGCCATTCTGAGCGGCGCCCGCTGACGGGGGGTAGCTAATTTGGGACGGGGCTTTTTTGACTAGCATAAAAAGTAGTCAAAAAAGCCCCGTCCCAAATTAGCTACCCTGCACCCCATTGGCGCAAAGGGAACAGGGTAGTTCTGCTGCATCCAGATTCCCGTCGAGCTGCAGTCCCTTTCATGATTTGCGGTGCTAGGAAAAATACCTGATTCGTACGAGAAGATTCTGATTGTCGGGGATGGTGACCATCCAACGGCCATCTATGACATCAAAATCGTAGGGGCTGTCGATTTCTTGTTGGGAAACAAGATTGCCAGCGGCTAAACGCAAGGCCTTCCGTTGAGGTCAGGTGATATTGGAAGGCCAATCGTCTGGCTTTTCAATATCACCTGACTCCAAACGGGAGATTTTATCGTCGCACCCCCTGTTTTCGAGTGAGCGGTAAAACCTATTCAAATTTGGGATGGGCGTGCGGTCGAAAAAAGTCGGCGAACGGTAGTCGGTAACCATAAAATTAAAATGCTACATAAAAAGCTAAGATATCCTGAGAGGCATATACTGGGGTTGATATTTCTTGAACGACTGCGGGCATGTGCCAGGCTGCCTCGGCCCCCCCGGGGGGTGCCCAGGCGGGTCGCCGTGTGACGGGGAGGGAAATTATGCAGGAGCTCAGAGAGGCGATGTCTCTACTCATGAATATGGTTACCGGGGGGGTGTCCCAGCAGGGAACTTCTTGGTGGACATCGGCCGCGCGAGCGGTGGTCCGTCATGTCTTATGGCCGTCGTCGCGGGCTGCGCCCGGTCTCGCCATATGTGATTGTTCTGGCCCTCGCCGTCGCGCTGACGGCGAGCTTCTTCCTGCCGCTTCGTGCCGAGGCGGCGATCTCCGACCACACGGTTCCGACGATTTCGCCTTCGGGGACAACAATCAACCTGTTTGATTACTGGGTGAATCCCGATGACCATCTGTCGGTTTCCGGCAGCGGCGGCGTCAACGCAGGCCACAAGTTCCAGTTTAACAATGGCCAGGGTGATGGGTCGCTCAACAATTGGACGGGCGGCACGAGCCCGCGGTCCGGCATCGTCAACAACACGCTTTCAGACGGCTACCCGAAGCTTTCCAAAACCTGGGGCGGCGACTCCCTCAGCTACCTGTTCGATTCCTCTGCCCAGACCGGCAAGACGTCCCATTTTGGCGTGACGGGCCTCCTCCAGGCTCAGGGCGGCTACTACGTCTATGACAGCACCCAAAACTACGCAGCCTACAACGCTGACAAGAATGCCTTCGACATCTATAACACCTGGGGTATTGGCAATTCGTCCCACCAGGGTCAGTTCTTCCCGTTCGACGCGGCAGACGAGGTGTTCAATGAGGAAAACGGCCGGCTCGTCCAAAACGGCATCACGGCAGACAACACCGGTAATTCGAGCTACAACGGCGGCAAGCCCGTCAACCACCACTTCGGCCTCTCAATGTCCACGCGATTCGTGCAGCCCAACGGCGGCCTGACGAACGATGACAAGCCCATGACCTTCGAGTTCGCCGGCGATGATGACGTCTGGGTGTTCATCGACGATGTCCTCGTGGGTGATATCGGCGGTATTCACGACCGGGCGAGTCTGAGCATCGACTTTCAAACGGGCGACATTAAGGTGAACGGCAATAACGACGGCACGCTGCTGAGCAAGTACCAGGCGGCAAATAAGGACACTACTTCGGGCTTTGCCGGCAACACCTTCAAAGACAGCACCAACCACACCCTCAAGTTCTTCTACCTGGAGCGCGGCGCCCTCTACTCCAACATGGAGCTCAAGTTCAACCTCGTGACGGTGCCCGAGTCCGACATCATCAAGTTCGACCAGGACGGCAAGTTCGTACAGGGCGCCGAGTTCAAGCTCTATAAGACCGACAAAGACTTCAAGACCGAGGCCGAGTTTCTCGGCTCCGGCACCACGGACGAGGCCGGCCGCCTAACGCTCACGAACGACGTGGACAACGGGGTCATCAACTTCGATGATCTCTACAAGGAGAATCGCGACAACAGGTACTACCTCCTGAAGGAGACGTACGTGCCCAAAGGATACCGCTCGAGTCTCACGGCGACGGGTGACAGCATGCAGCTCGAGTACGTGCCCGCGAGCGCCGAGAACGGCGCGGGCGGCGTCATCATCAACCGCGGCGGTATGGACGCGGTCGGCGTCGTGTGGAAGACCGGTGCGTTCGCCGGCGCGAAGGAGACCATCACCGCGCCGTCGACCGTGCACAAGGCGAATAATGACCTGACGATGTCCAACGAGACCGTCAGCCTGGAGTCCGGCATACTGTTCGCTGTGGTGCTCAAGCGCGACAAAAGCGCAAGCACAGGTATCAAAGATCCGAGCAATTGGTACGCCGTGTCGGGCGACCCATCGACGGGAGCGGGATACACCCTCGCCAGGGAGCCGGGCATGACCGGCGCTATCGAGGCGGCGAAGAAGGACCTGCACGCCTTCACGCTCAACACAAGCGGCCAGTACCAGGTAGAGATTCAAAATCTGCCCGGTGACATCTCCAAGTACTACTACCTGCTGAGCGGTGATGCCCGCAAGGATGCCGAGTACACGGTGGCCATCTACCACACAACGGCGAGCTCGATCGGCGACGCGACGCCTGAGAACACAGTCCACGTGTACAGCGACGACATCGCAGACGGCACGAACTTCAAGCGGCAGTTCGCCACGCGCCTGCTCGTCACGAACATCCAGAATCGCCTGTTCGTGCAGAAGACCGATACCGAGGGTAAGCCCGTTGACGGGGCGAAGTTCGGCCTGTACAAGTCCACCCAGGTGACTGAGGATGCGAACGGCAAGGCCGTGCTCAATGGCGAACAGACCCCCTACGACACCCTGACGACAAGGTCGGTCGCCAACCCGGTCAAGCTCGAAGGTGCGGGCATATTCCCGTATACGAGCGACGGTAAAGAGCCGCTCGTGAAGGGCACCTACTACCTAAAGGAGGTCTCGGCGCCCCAGGGCTTCCTGCTTAACGACAGGCTCACCAAGGTGATTGTGGACGATTACGGCGTCCACGCCGATGCTGGTACGCCCGATGACGGCGTTTCGACGTTCGTGGGCGTGGGCTCGCTCCTGAAGAGCCTGGGCCAGTTTGGCGCAGAGGGCGACATTGACAACACGCTCACGTGGATCAAGGGCCAGCGCCAGACGTCCGACGGGACGCTCGACGGCAACGACAACCTTTCCTGGAACAATGACGCCAAGGGTGGCGAGGATGAGGTACATCTCAAGTACGGCGCCAATGGACGTGTCTACCAGTATGGGCCCACCAAAGAGGGCGAACCCTACCGCCTGAAGACCGAGACGGGCTGGCTACGTATGGGCATCACGCAGGACGTGCTTGGTGACACTAATGCGAAGGGCGCCCGCGCCGACCTGGACGGCAAGAATCTGAACGCGCTGTTCACGGGCGCCACCTGCGTGCGCGTGGCTAACAAGCGCGAGGCGAGCCTCGAGGTGACGAAGAAGGTCGTGGTGCCAGCGGGCCTGACGGGAAAACCGGACGCGGGGTTCACCTTCAAGTTCACCGTGCCCACGACGGCGGGGAAGACGTACAAGGCCGCGGTGTTTGAGAACGCGGGGACCGCAAGCGAGAAGCAGGTCGGCAAAATGTTCGACCTCGAGAACGGCCGCGAGCAGACCATCACGGCCGGCCAGACGATTCGCGTGTACGGTCTCGCCGTGGGTGACAAGTACGAGGTGCAGGAGCTGACCGACGCGGGCAAGATGCCGGGTGGCTTCACGCTGACCGGTCGCGAGAAGGGCGGTAACGCCCTGAGCGGTGAGGGCGACAGCATCTCCGGCACGATCGCGAAGAAGAACGCCGACGGCGCGGTGGCCGATGCCAACAAGCTGGCATTCACGAACACCTACAGCGTAAAGCCGCCGGTGACGCTCACCAATGCGTTCTGGGCGCAGAAGGTGCTCCAGGGCCGTGACTGGAAGGATGACGATAGCTTCAAGATTTACCTGCGCGCGGACAAGGGCACGCCGATGCCCGACGATGCCGAGGATGCGCCCGTGAGTGGCATGAAGCAGGTTGTGAAGACCGTCAAGAACGGGAACAAGTTCGACTTCGGCAATATTGAGTACGCCAAGCCCGGCACCTACACCTATCTCATTGCCGAGGCCACGCCGTCTCAAAACGACGCTGACTGGCTGCCCGGGTTCGGGTATTCGAGCGCTTCCTACCGCGTCACGGTGACGGTGAGGGATAACGGCGACGGCACGCTGTCGCAGCCGACAGTCAAGATGGAGCAGACCTACACCGACGACGGCATGAGCCATGAGAACAACCCGATCGAGGTTGCTGACAAAATCGCCAAGATAACGAACACCTATAACACCGATGAGAAGACCATCTCCTTCCACGTGCAGAAGACGTATGTCGACCAGTCCGGTGCAAATCCGCTTGTGAAGGATAAGTTCACGTTCCAGCTCGAGGCATTCGGCGGGATGAAGAATGACGCCGTGCCGAGTGGCACCCTTAAGTTCGACGATCTTACCTACAGCGTCGATGCCAGCAAGGTCCCCATGCCTAAGGGGTGCACGTCCACCACGACCACGGCGAAGAACGATGACGTCGGTATCGCCGCGTTCCCGCAGATCACCTATACGATGGGCAGCGAGAACCTCACCTACGTGTACAAGGTGACCGAGATCGACAAATCCGATGCGTCGACGTCCGATGGCATGAACTACGACGATACGGTGTACTACGTGATGGTGAAGAACCAGAAGGTGAAGGACGAATCCGGGTCGGGCATGCGACTTTCTTCTGTGGCCACGTATTGGAATGCCAATGGCACGCAGCTGACGGACACGAGTGGATGCATCCCGTTCACGAACACCTATAAGGTGGATTCGGTGGCGGAGGCACCGGTGAAGGTGCAGAAGACGTTCACTGGGCGCACATGGGAGGCAGACGATGCGTTCGACTTCACGCTGACGGCGACGGATGAGGTGACGACGAAAGCGATCGCGGACGGCGTTGTCTCCCAGAAGACGGGCGAAGATGACAAGACCGGCAAGCTGACGACCGATGCGAAGATCACAAGCACGAGCGCGGGTGACGCGACCCGTGTCGCAGCCTTTGGCTCGAGCGACCTGGTGTTCACCAAACCCGGTACGTACACGTTCAATGTGAACGAGACGAAGCCGACCGACGTGAATAAGACTGGTATTGCGTATGACGGCCATACGTCTACGGTGACCTACACGGTGACTGACCTCGATAAGGATGGCAAGCACACCGGCAAGCTAACCGCGACGGTTGCGTACGACAACTCCAAGGCGACGACGCAGGTTGACCAGAAGGTGACGGGCGCTGCCGCGTTCACCAACATCTATGCGGCATCGGGCGCTTACGCGGGCATCAACGTGACGAAAACCATGGTTGGCCAGCCGCTGGAGAACGGCGCGTTCCCGTTCGCGATCGAGGCGATGACGTACGGCGGCGTGACGGCGCCGGCTCCGGCCGATGGCGACAGGACGTTTACGAACACAAAAGGCAAGGCCAATAAAGACGGCTCACAGACCGCCACGATGTCTGGCAAGCTCTCCTCGCTGAAGTTCACGCAGCTGAGCTACAACAAGACGTACGTGTACAAGGTGGCCGAGCATCACAGTGCCGACGGGAATGGTTACACGTTTGACACCGCATGCCCCGGCGATGCCTACGTGCTCATTGCGGTGAAGCCGAATCCGGACAACAAAGGCCAGCTCTACACCGAGACGACCATCGTGAAGGGCCCGGGCGTGACGGTCCTGGTGGCGGACGGCGTCGTCGATGCCCTGACGCCCGCGGCCATCGCCGCGCTGGGCGATGCGAACTACAAGCAGACGGTCTCGAGCTTGGATGCCGACGCCCCCGCGCCCACGGTCCCGTTCAAGAATGAATACGGCGTCACGTCGGTGGAGTACGGCGCGAAGGCCGGCCTGCAGATCAAGAAGGAGTTTGCCGGTATGGGCGGCGTGAGCCGCGCGTTCAGCTTCACCGTGACGCCCGAGGACTACCAAGCCGAGGGCCAGGACGGCACGAAGTTCACGCTGACTTCTGCCGATGCCGCGGCGAAGAAGCTCGGCATCACCGATGGGTCGAAGACGGTTACCACCAAGGATATGAATCTGGGTGATACCGACTTCGTGGGCCTGCTGTCGACGAACCTGCAGTTCACCCATGACGACGTGGCCAACGCCAACGGCGGCAACGTTTACCAGTACCAGGTGGTCGAGGACGTGCCGACGCCCACTCCCGCTGGCTACACATTCGACAAGACGGTCTACACTGTCCAGATCGCGGTGTTCGACAACGGCAACGGCACGCTGAGCGTCAAGACGACGGTTCTGAAAAAGAACGCGGAGACCGGCAAGGACGAGACGGTCGACTATCGCGAGTTCAACGCCGACCAGTCGGCCGAGGAGAACACAGCGACCATCCCGTTCAGCAACAGCTACGGGACGACTGCGAGCGATGAGCTGACCCCGCAGGTGAGCAAGCAGATCTCCGGCACCGGGAGCACGGAGAAGGCATTCTCGTTCACGCTGGCTGCCACGCCGGACATGCAGGCGAAGATCGCTGCCGGCGACCTGACGGTGTCGGATGACCTGGCGGGCGACGCGCATGCGGAGTCCCGGGCCACGAAGGGCGCGATCACAGACAAGGACGGCCAGACGGTCGACTTCTCCGGCATGAAGTTCAACAAGGCCGGTACATACACGTTCACGCTTTCCGAGGCGCACGACGCCGATGACGACGCGGTGGTGGACGGCGTGCAGAACGCCGGCTGGACGATGGACGCCTCCGCTTACACCGCCACGGTGACGGTGGAGGACGTGGACGCCAAGCTGACCGTCACGGGCGTGACGGTGAAGAAGGATGGCGATGACAAGAGCGAGACGCTTGAGGTCAAGAACGGCAAGGTGAACCTTGCCACCTTTACCAACAGCTATGCTGCGAAGGGTTCCGTGACCCTGGCGGCGAAGAAGCACTTTACGGGCGGTGCGCTCGCGGGGAACGATTTCTCGTTTGCTCTGTACAAGGGTGACAAGGCGGAAGGCACGCCCCTTGAGACCGTCACGAACGACGAGAACGGCAACATTACCTTCCAGCCCATCAACTACACCGAGGCCGGTGACTACGAGTACACCATCAAGGAGGTGAAGGGCGCCGACCCGACCGTCGTCTACGACGGTCAGAAAGTGAAGGTCAAGGTCAGCGTCACCGATAACAAGAACGGCACGCTGGACGCAACCGCCACCTACGGCGGCGATAAGGCCGTGCCGACCTTCACCAACAAGTACCAGCCTGCCAAGACCTCGGCTACACTCACGGCGAAGAAATCGTACGTGAAGTCCGACAACACGCCGATCGTACTCAAGGGCGGCGAGTTCACCTTCGATGTGTACGAGGGCAACCTTACGGCTGAGCAGCTGAAGGGCAAGCAACCCGTCCGGACCGCGACCAACGACGCGAACGGAAGCGTCGGCTTCGGCGCCTTCTCCTACGCGAAGCCGGGCACGCACGAGTACACCATCGTTGAGCGGAAGGGCGATCTGGCCTACGTGACCTATGACGCTGCGGTGCACCATGCCGTGGTGACGGTTGCGGACAATGCCGGCACGCTGCAGGCGAGCGTCGCCTACGACGGTACGGACGCCACGAAGCCCACCTTCACCAACACCTACGAGGCACGGGCGACGGACTCCGGTGCGATCGCCCTCACCAAGAGCGTTAGCGTGCACGACGGCAGCTATCAGCTAAAGGCGGGAGACTTCGCCTTCGAGCTGATGGGGTTTGACGGCTCGGTGATCCAGACCCAGAAGAACGATGTCGACGGCAAAGTTGCCTTCGACAAGCTGACCTTCGACCATGCGGGCACCTTTACCTACACGGTCCGCGAGGTGCAGCCGACGGACGACGCGCCGGGCGTGCCGGGCGTGACCTACACCGGCAAGACGTACACCCTGACCTACGTGGTGAAGGACAACAACGACGGCAAGCTGGTGGTAGAGAGCTCCACGGCAAACCCGAGCGAGGGTACCGAGAACGGCGTCTCGCCCGGAACCATGACGTTTACGAACGGCTACCAGCCGGGCCAGACCTCCTACCAGATCTCTGGCACCAAGGTGCTTAAGAATGCCGACCCGGCCACCACGCGGACGCCCGCCGATGGCGAGTTCACGTTCGCGCTGATTGACGTGGCCACGGGGCAGGAGATCGACCGGACCACGAACGTGGGTAACGCGTTTACCTTCAAGGCCATCTCGTACACTGCGACTGGTTCGCATGCGTACCAGGTGAAGGAGGTTGCGGGCCATGATGGCACCATCACTTACAGCGATGCGGTGTTGGATGTGAAGGTGAGCGTGACCGACGACGGCAGCGGTCAGCTGACCGCGACGGCGAACAAGACGGCTGCGGATCTTACCTTTACCAACACCTACACGCCGACGGCAACGACGACGACGATTACCGGAACGAAGGCACTGACCGGCCGCGACCTGGCCGAGGGTGAGTTCTCCTTCGATCTGAAGGACGCCGACGGTAACGTGGTACAGACGGTGCAGAACAGCGTCGACGGCACGTTCGGCTTCGCGCCGCTGCAGCTGGATAAGGTGGGGACGTATGTCTACACCGTGTCCGAGCAGGCAGGGGCGACGGCGAACGGCGTCACCTACGACGCGACGGTCTTTACCGCAACGGTGACGGTGACGGAGAATGCGGAGACGCACGAGCTGGAGGCGCAGGTTGCCTACAGCAAGGGCGGCAAGGCTGCGGATGCGGTGGCATTCAGCAACAGCTACGCGCCGGCCGCGACTGAGGTGAAGCTGGGGGCCTCCAAGGTGCTGAGCGGCGAAGACCTGAAGGAAGGGCAGTTCTCCTTCCAGCTGAAGGATGCCGACGGCAAGGTGCTGCAGACCGCCAAGAACGCGGCGGACGGCACGGTGGGCTTCGAGGCAATCTCGTACGACAAGCCCGGGACGTACACCTACAGCATCTCCGAGGTGGACGACGGTCAGAAGAACGTGACGTACGACGCGGCCGAGCACCGGGTAACGGTGACGGTGACGGACGACGGTGCGGGCCATCTGGTGGCGACGGTAACCTATGGCGGCGACGTGGCGCCGGTGTTCAAGAACACGTACACGCCGCCGACCACCCCGCCGGTCAACCCGCCGACGAATCCGCCGAGCAAGTCGCCGGTGCCGAAGAAGGAGAAGCCGGGTCTGCCGGAGATGGGCGATACCAGCTTGTCGCCGATGGCCCTGGGTGGCATCGCGGGCGGCGCGGTGGTGCTGATCGCCGCAGGCGTGATCCTGCGGCGCCGGAACCGGTAGCTGCGGCGGCCGAGAGGGGCTTTAATTGAGGGCGGGTGGTCGCAGGGCGCGGCCGCCCGCCCTTTTTGGTGGAAGGCTATGCTAACCCGCCGTTTGCACGTCCAGCTCCGGATGGAACTCGTAGTCCGGCTCCACCATCTTCTTCCAGGTCTTCCTGTAGCGCCCGTCCTCGAGCTGCCCGCGCATGGGCGACGCCCTGTCCCCGACGGCTAGTCGTTTAAGAACGTTCCCAACGACAACGACTACCTTGCACCAATCGCTCTGTTAAATCGTCTCCGTACGCTGCATCGCTGCCATCACTGCACTATCCTGTTATTCTGTTTTCCTTATCCGAACAGATTCGATACAGGGGAGGCATCAGATGCAACCTCGACAACAGTGTGACGCGCGGCCCCAACCGGTGTGCAGCCGTCGCATCTTCCTGGGCAGTGCTCTTGCCGCAAGCGCTACCGTCGTCGCCGGCGCGCTTGCCGGCTGCCAGCGTCCGTCCACGCTTAAGGTGGTCCAGCCCACGACGGGCGGCGGTCGCGACGACCTGTCCGATTCCGTGATTGGCAAGGACAAGATCCGCATTGGCATGGAGGCTGCCTACGCCCCGTACAACTGGCAGGTTTCCGAGGCCAGTGAGTTCACCATCCCCATCGATAACGTGCAGGGCGCCTATGCCGACGGCTACGACGTGCAGATCGCCAAGGTCGTCTGCAAGGCCCTCGGCGGCGAGCCCGTCGCCGTTAAGCAAAGCTTCTCGGGTCTTATCGATTCGCTCAACAACGGTCAGATCGACCTCATCATCGCCGGCATGAGCGCCACGCCCGAGCGCGAGGAGTCGGTCGGCTTTTCCGACCCCTACTTCATCGGCTACTTTGGCCTGTTCGTAAAAGAGGGCTCGCCCTACCAAAACGCCACCAAGCTCAGCGATTTTAGCGGCGCCACGGTTCTCGGCCAAAAAGACACCATGCTCGATACCGTCATCGACGAGATCCCGGGCGTCGTGCACAAAAACCCGGTCGATTCCGTCCCCACGGTGTTCTCGAACCTGCTGCAGGGCACCTGCGATGCCGTGACGTACAACACCGAGAACGAGAAGGGCTATATGGCCCAAAATCCCGGTATCGTCCCCATTCAATTTGCCGAAGGCGAGGGCTTTAAGCAGGAGGTCACGGCAAACGTCGGCTGCCGCAAGGGCTCAAAGAAGCTCCTCAAGCTTATCGACAAGACCCTCAAGGGCATCAGCCAGGAGGAGCGCGACCAGATGTGGGACGCGTGCCTCGACCGTCAGCCGGCATAGAGAGGCAGCATGAAGACCATCAATCGCCTGGCCTCCTTTATCAAGGCCGACCACCGTTATGTCTACCTGGGCACGAGCGTTATCGCGGCACTCGGCCTGGCCGCGAGCCAGCGCAACCCCACGCCGCTGAGCTTTTTGGCACCCACGGGCGTGTTCCAGGATTGCCTCTGGGCGATCCTGTGGGCTTGGATCGTCGTGTCGGCGGCGGCACTCGTCACCAAGCTCATGCATTGGAACGACTATCGCGAGAAGTCGCCGTTCGCGTCCGATCGCTTCCGCCGCGGCGCGCGTATGGGCAGCTACGTCGTGGTTGCCATTGCGGCGATCTTCTTTATCGACCGCTGCGTTATGTCGTTTATCGATCTGGTGCGGGTAAGCATTGTCTCGGACTCCAATCCCAGCGACTTTCTGTCGAGCCTGGTCTACATGACCTACAAGAGTGGCGACTTCTTTATCCGCGGCATTCAGATCACCATCGCGCTCGCGTTCTTTGGCACCATCATCGCCTTCTTCCTGGCGCTGTTGCTGGTGTTCCTGCGTATCCAGACGTTCGACCGCGTGGACAATGACCTCACGCGCTTCTTTAAGAGCATCGGCCGAGGCTTTGCGACCGTCTACTCCACCATCGTACGCGGTACGCCCATGATGGTGCAGGGTCTGCTCATCTACTACGCGGGCTTTACCGTTCTGCGCGGCATGGGCTTCGAGACGGCGCAGGCCAACCAGATCTGGAGCACCTTTACCGCGGGTCTCGTCACCATCTCGCTCAACTCCACCGCCTATATGATGGAGGTCCTGCGCGGCGGCATCGAGTCCATCGACCCCGGCCAGGCCGAGGCGGCGCGCTCGCTGGGTCTGTCGCAATGGCAGGCCATGCGCAAGGTCGTGTTCCCGCAGGGCATTAAAAACGCGATCCCCGCGCTCACCAACGAGCTCATTATCAACATCAAGGACTCGTCAGTGCTTTCGGTCATCGGCGTGTTCGACCTCATGTACGCCACCACCACCGTCGCCGGCGTGTACTACCGCCAGATGGAGGTCTACTGCGTGGCGCTCGTGGTCTACCTGATCCTGACGCTCGTGGCGAGCCGCCTGCTCGAGGCCTTTGGCAAAAAGCTCGGCGCCGAGGCTCCGGCCACGCTGCCCAGCTCCAACTAGCCGCAAGACGAGGAGATTCATCATGGCAGATACCGCCACTACCGGCGTTGCGGCCGCGCAAACCAAAGAGCCGCTCATTCGCGTTGAGGGCCTGCACAAGAGCTTTGGCTCGCTCGAGGTGCTCAAGGGCATCGACCTGGCCGTTAGTCCCGGCGAGGTCGTCACCATCATCGGCGCCTCGGGCTCGGGTAAGTCGACACTGCTGCGTTGCCTCAACCTGCTCGAGACTCCGGACACGGGCCACATCTGGTTCCACGGTCAGGATCTCACGGCCGAGCGCTGCAACATCAACAAGCTGCGCGAGGACATCGGCATGGTGTTCCAGGGCTTTAACCTGTTCAACAACATGGATGTGCTCGACAACTGCACGCTCGCGCCCGTCACGCTCAAAAAGATGAGCAAGGCCGAGGCTGAAAAAATTGCGATGGAGCATCTGACGAGTGTGGGACTCGAAAAATTCGCGCACGCCGCCGTGGGCCGCCTGTCCGGTGGTCAAAAGCAGCGCGTGGCCATCGCTCGTGCTCTATGCATGAACCCGCAGATCATGCTGTTCGACGAGCCGACCTCCGCACTCGACCCCGAGATCGTGGGCGAGGTGCTCGAGGTCATGCGCAAGCTCGCTGCCGACGGCATGACCATGGTCGTCGTCACGCACGAGATGGCCTTTGCCCGCACGGTGTCCGACCGCGTGGTCTTCATGGACAAGGGCGTGGTGCTCGAGGATGCCGCGCCGGTCGAGCTCTTCGGCAACCCTAAGCACCAGCGCACCCGCGAGTTCCTCTCGCGTTATCTCGAGGACAAATAACCGACCGCAAACGCGTACGTGGCAGGGCCGCTCCGGTGGGGCGGCCCTCGTCATCACAATCGAAAGGATGTCATGGCCGAGGTTTGGCGCTTCTTTGCGCACGAGGATGATTTTGCCGATATCGACGAGCTCGGCGCGTGCGAGCGCCTGGGCCGCGTGCTGTCGTTTCCGACGATTTCGAGCATGGATGCCCAGACGGTGGACTGGCAGGCGTTTGCCGACCTGCGCGCCTATATGCAGCAGGCCTGGCCGCGCGTGTTTGCGGCGGGCGAGGTCGAGCTCATCGACCATTCGCTGCTCGTGACGCTTGCCGGCACCGACCCCGCCCTCAAGCCGGTCATGCTCATGGGCCACATGGACGTGGTTCCCGTGGTGCCGGGCACCGAGGCAGACTGGACGCACGATCCCTTTAGCGGGCACGTGGACGACACCTATATTTGGGGTCGTGGCGCCATCGATATGAAAGACCAGGTTGCGGGTATCCTGGAGGCCGTTGAGTATGCGTTGGCGCACGGCTGGCAACACGAACGAACCTTGCTACTGGCCTTTGGCCAGGATGAGGAGACCACGCAGCACGGCGCGGGCGCCATTGGTCGCGCGCTCGAGGAGCGTGGCGTTGAGCTTGAGTACCTGATCGACGAGGGCGACTATCGTATCGTTTCGGCTGCCGAGTACGGCGCAGGCGAGGGCTGGCTTATGCATGCCGACCTCGCGGAGAAGGGCTATGCCGATATCGTGCTCAAGACGAAGAGTGAGGGCGGGCATTCGTCCAACCCCTACGGTGGCACTTCGCTCGAGGTACTCAGCCGTGCCATCACCGCAATCTGCGATATCGATTGGCCGACGCGCGTGACCGACTTGCTTGCCGCCCAACTCGTCGAGTTGGGGCTCTACACGGCCGATGAAATTGCCGCCAACAAGGACACCATCGTGCGCGAGTGCCTCGCCAGCAAAAAGCTCTATCCGCTGGTGACGACCACCTGCGCGCCCACGCAGATCGAGGGTGGCAGCACCGGCGCCAACGTGATGCCGCAGGATATGTGGGCCAACATTAACTTCCGCATGCTCGAGGGCACGAGCGTGGCCGACGTTGTGGCGCGCTGCCGCGAGGCGGTTGCCGCGGCGGGCCTTGCCGGACGTGTGGAGGTCGAACTTGGCCCCGGCAGCTCCGAGCCTTCGCCGTCCCCGCGCGTTGGTGGACCGGGACTCGAGGCCGTTCGCGCCATTGCCGCCCGCTATTTCCGTGATCCAAAAAGGACGGAGGAAAACGGATCATTCGAGCCAGTGGCAATTGTGCCCTCGACCGTGATCGGTGCGACCGACGCCGCCAACTACCAGCACATTTGCCCTGAGTGCATTCGCTTCTCGGCCTTTGTGGTTGATGACGACGAGTGTGATCGCGGCGTCCACGGCACCAACGAGCGCATCACCCGCCGCGCCTACCTCCAGGGCGTGCGCTTCCTCATCGCCCTGCTCCACGCGCTCTAGAATCTGACAAAGGGACTGTCCCTTTGTCAGATTCCGTGCGGGTTATATGCAGGTCTGCCTGCGCACGCTATCATATGTGGGTTAGACGCAACTATGTACCCCATACGCGAAGGGATGCGCATGTATCTGAAGATCGACATGTTCTAGCTGGTCTTACCCCCGCAGCGGCGCCCCGCGCCCCATCAATTCTGCCGATTTTCACCTTCACGCATATAAAGGAGTCCGTCATGCGCGACAAGCTCGAAAAGATCATCAAGGCCTACGAGGAGCTCGAGAAGAAGCTGTCTGACCCGGCCGTCGCCTCCGATATCAAGGAGTTCACGCGTCTCAACAAGGAGTACGCGCACCAGTCCGACCTCATTGCCGCCTCGCGCGAGTACATCGGCGCGCTCGATGACATCGAGGCTGCCAAGGAAATGCTCCACGATGCCACCGATGCCGATGAGAAGGAGATGCTCCAGATGGACATCTCCGAAAACGAGGCCAAGCTCCCTCAGCTCGAGGAAGACATCAAGTACATGCTCATCCCGAGCGACCCCAACGACGACAAGAACACCATCGTCGAGATCCGCTCCGCCGCCGGTGGCGACGAGGCTGCCATCTTTGCCGGCGACCTGTACAAGATGTATCAGCGCTTTTGCGAGTCGCGCGGCTGGAAGACTACCGTGCTCGATTCCAGCCCCAGCGAGGCCGGCGGCTTTAAGTCCATTGAGTTCAAGGTCGAGGGCGACCGCGTCTACTCCGTTATGAAGTACGAGTCTGGCGTGCACCGTGTCCAGCGCGTCCCCAAGACCGAGTCCCAGGGCCGCATCCAGACTTCAACGGCTACCGTCGCCGTGCTTCCCGAGGCCGAGGAAATCGACGTCCAGATCAACCAGTCTGACCTGCGCATCGACACCTACTGCGCCTCCGGCCCTGGTGGTCAGTGCGTTAACACCACCTACTCCGCCGTGCGCATCACCCACCTGCCCACCAACACCGTGGTGCAGTCGCAGGAGCAACGTTCCCAGATCCAGAACCGCGAGGTCTGCATGCAGATGCTGCGCGCCCGTCTGTACGAGATGGAGCTCGAGAAGCAGCAGGCCGAGCTCGGTGCCGAGCGCCAGAGCCAGATCGGCCATGGCAACCGTTCCGAGAAGATCCGTACTTACAACCAGCCCCAGGACCGCGTGACCGATCACCGTATCTGCTTCAACTCCACCTACAACGGCGTCCTTCTGGGCGATCAGCTCGGCACCGTCATCGAGGCGCTCGCCGCCGCCGAGCGAGCCGAGAAGCTGGCACAAGCAGTTTAAGTTACGGCGTTTTACCAAACGCCGTAACTGCTCGACGCTGCGCGCCGCCCAGAGCGACAATTTGTCATTCAAAAGGCAAGGCATGACCAGAAGGTCTATGCCCTGCCTTTTTCATGCCAACTTGTTCGCTCTGGACGTCGCTCGCTGACATTGCCAAAACATCGGCGTTTCCTTGGTCGTCAAATGATCCGTAGGGAGTCATTGGGGACGTTGCCTTGAGATTTTATTCAGTCGGCTGTGATGGCATTTGAGCTGTTTGCCTGCTTAAAGCAATTAACGTCGTGTATCTGCTATTGAAAATATTGCTCAAAAAATCGTCCAAGAAGTCGCGAGGTGATTTTTGATGCGTCGCGCGTCAAGTGATTTGGCAAGTTCTTGGTTAGATATTGGTCAGTTTTGGGTCAACCTTGCCAAAAGCTTGACGGATGCAGATTTAGACGTCGACGAATGGGCACTTCAGATGGGTTCCAAGCAAAATTCTGGGCTGATTCTCGATAATTGCCTTCAATCGTCCCTTGCCAAGCGCTGGCCTCGCGTACAATCTGCTCCGACATTCGCGCGCCGTCCGGCGCTTAAGAGGGGAGGGCCCCATGGCAAACGAGATTTGGACCATCAAGCGTTGTCTCGAGTGGACCAAGGAGTACCTGGCCGAGCGCGGCGAGGAGCACCCCCGTCTTTCTGCCGAGTGGCTGCTGTGCGCAGCTACGGGTCTGGCGCGTATCGACTTATATATGCGCATGGACGAGACGCTCGACGCAGCGCAGCTCGAGACCATGCACGCGGCGGTCGTCCGTCGCGCGAAGGGCGAGCCGCTGCAGTACATCACCGGTAGCACGCAGTTTCGCATGATCGACGTCGCGTGCGCCCCCGGTGTGCTCATCCCGCGCCCCGAGACCGAGATGCTCGTCGAAGAAGTTCTGAACTATCTGGATGCCGAGGTGCTGAGCCCCGAGGCCGCTGCCCGCCAGCGCGTGGAGCTGCCTTGGAACGATGAGGTCGAGCAGGCCCGCAAAGCCGAGGCGGCGCTGGCTGACGAACGCGCGGCCGCCGAGCGCCGTGCCGCCAACCTGACGGCCGCCGATGAGGCTGCGCTGGGTAGCGACGTGCTCGGTAGCCGCGCCTATGCCGAGGAACTGGCCGACCGCGAGGCCGAGGAAGCCGCCGCGCAGGCAGCAGAAGCCGAAGCGGCAGAAGCAGAGGCCATGGAAACCCCCGAGCCCGAGCTCGACGAATACGGCATCGCCATTGAGGACAACGACCAACAGGCGACTCCCGCGCAAGATGCCGCCGAGGCCAACGTATCTGCCCCAGCCGAGCCCCGCACTGCCCGCGTTCTCGAGGTCGGCTGCGGCACGGGCTGCATTTCGCTCTCCCTTGCCTGGGAGCGCCGCGGGCACGTTACCTGCACTGCTACCGATATCGAGCCGCGCGCCATCGACCTTGCTACCAAAAACCGCGATGCGCTTGGCCTCACGTCCGACGAGGTCGCCTTCAGCCTCACAAACCTGGTGAGTTCCATTCCCCGCGAAGAGTGGGGCACCTTTGACGTACTCGTCTCCAACCCGCCCTACATCCCCACCGATGTCATGCGCTCGCTGCCGCATGAGGTCAAGGACTTTGAGCCCGATCTGGCGCTCGAGGGCGGTGCCGACGGTCTCGATATCTTCCGCCGCCTGCTCAACGCGGCGCCCTACATGCTGCGTGCCGGCGGCCTGTTTGCCTGCGAGCTCTACGAGGGCGCGCTCGACGCCGCGGCCGAGCTCTGTCGTCAAGCAGGCCTTTCGGACGTGCGTATCGTCCACGACCTCACCGATCGTCCCCGCATCGTTCGAGCCATCGTCACCGAGCCCAAACAGCGTATTTAAGCTGAATAAAGAGACATTTGCGCAAGTTTGTCCTTGCAATATACCGTAAAACTTCTACTATAGAAGGAGAAAGGTATGTCAAATCAGCTGCATCGGTACCGTATCGTGCTTGATTACATTGAACCTTGGCTTGATGAGCAGGATGAAGCTACGCTGAAGCAGATTTATGCAGACCTTTTGGTGCTCGAGAAGGAAGGTCCCAGCCTTGGTCGTCCGCTGGTTGACCGCGTAAAGGGCTCGAAGCTTCATCATTTAAAGGAGCTGAGAGTGACGTCGTGTGGTGGGCAGGTGATTCGCATCCTCTTCGCCTTTGACCCCAAGCGCCAGGCGGTATTGCTATTGGCGGGTGATAAGTCGCGAGCGGGATCGTCAAGGGCAAAATGGAACGGTTGGTATGCGATCAACATTCCAAGGGCCGAGCAAATATACCGTCGCCACGTAAGGAGGCTCGATCGAGATGGAACTGCATGAGTATATGGAATCTCGCGGGATAACACGCGACTCCATTACCGCCGAGCAGGAGAGGACTCGCGATCGTATCGAAGCCTATAAGCTTGCTCAGATTCGCAGGTTAAAAGATCTAACACAGGCGTCGGTCGCCCAGTCGATGGGCGTTTCTCAAAAACGTGTATCCGAGCTCGAGCGTGGGGAGTTGGGTTCGATGAGGCTCGACACGCTGAGCAGGTACGCAGAGAGCCTCGGCGGAAAACTGGTTGCAAGCATCGAGTTTCCCGATCGTACCGTTACGCTTGCGCGCTAAAAATCTTCAATTAACCCCCTCACTTTCACCGACTACTAGAGCCGCTCACCAAACCAACATGCGCTCTGGGCAAATAGGTTGAATGTTTCGTGCGAGAATGCCCCACAGTAAACAAACTTGCACCGGAGCGTAAGGGGCTGGCATACACATGCAGACGGTCTATCGGGTATACGAGGGAACGCGCGAGCCGCATCGGCTTGCCGTCGAGCGCACGGCCGAGGTGCTCGGCCGCGGCGGCCTGGCCTTGATTCCGACCGAGACCGTCTACGGTGTCGCCGTGGCAGTCAACGCCTTCTCGGACGCCGTGCCCCAAGATACAAGCGAATTCCCATCGTGGCCGCGCGATCCGCAGGCTGCCGTCAATGGCGCCGCAGTTCCTGCGCTCGGCACCGGCTATCGCCGTATCTTCACTCTCAAGCAACGTGAGCTCACGCAAACCGTCGCTTGGCTGGTCGATGGCGTCGAAGCACTCGACCGCTATGGCGTGGATATCCCGGAAGATGCCCGCGTACTCGCGCGACGATGCTGGCCGGGAGCCCTGACTATCGTGGTCAAGGCAGCCCCCTGCGTGCCGACCTTTATGCGCGCCGCCGACGACACGGTGGCACTTCGCGCTTCGGCCTCGCCCGTGGTGCAAGCGCTCATCCGCGCCTGCGGCAGCCCTCTTGCCTGCACCAGCGCCAACACGCATGGCGCGCCCGCGCCGGCAGGTTTTGTCACGGTGGAGGAGCGCATCCTGGAGGGGGTCGATGTTGCCGTCGACGCCGGCGAGACCCCGTGTCGCGACGCCTCGACCATCGTGTCGTTCCAGCACGGCGGACTCCAGATCCTGCGCCAAGGCGCACTTCCCGCATCAGAGATCGAACGGGTCCTGTCCGACCCGATGCAATAGAAAGGTGTAAGCGATGTCGTTGAATCTGGGCAGCCTGGGCATGGAAGATGCCTCGTTTAACTTTGGCGGTTCCTACATCATGGCGCTCGACTGCGGCACCACCTCGGTACTTGCGACCATCGTCGACGAGTACGGCTGCATCGTCGCGCAGGCACGTCGTAGCGTCAAAACCAGCTTCCCACGTCCCGGTTGGATAGAGCAAGACCCCATGGAGGTGCTTGCCAGCCAGATCGGCGTGATGATGGAGGTCCAGTTTAAGAGCGGCATCCATTCTGACCGCATCGCCGCCATCGGTATCTCCAACCAGCGCGAGACCACGGTGGTGTGGGACCGCATAAGCGGCCAACCCATCTATAACGCCATCGTGTGGCAATGCCGTCGCACCGCACCTCTGATCGACGAGCTGGTCGAGCGGGGCGCAGAAGAGCTGGTGCGCTCCCGCACGGGACTCACACTCGATCCGTATTTCTCGGCTTCCAAGGTGCAGTGGATCCTCGACAACGTCGACGGTGCGCGTGAGAGCGCGGCGGCGGGCGACCTCATGTTCGGCACCATCGACACCTGGCTCATCTACAACCTCACCGGCAGTCAGGTCTTTGCCACCGACTACACCAATGCCAGCCGCACGGCGCTCTTTAATATCCATACGCTCGATTGGGACGACGACCTGCTGGCGCTCTTTGACGTTCCACGTTCCATGATGCCCGAGGTTCGTTGGAGCTCGGGCGACTACGGCCGCGTCGCGAGCGACATCATGACCAACATGCCGCCCATCATGGGCGTGGCGGGCGATCAGCAGGCGTCGCTGTTCGGCCACTGCTGCTTCCATCCCGGCCAGACCAAAAACACCTATGGCACGGGTTGCTTTATGCTCATGAACACCGGCGACGAGGTCGTCGAATCCAAGAACGGTCTGGTCTCCACGATCGGTATCGCCGCGGACGGCAAGATCAGCTATGCGCTCGAGGGTTCTATCTTTGCCGCCGGTTCCACCATGAACTGGCTGCGCAACAACATGGGCATCATCTCGAGTGTGAGCGAGTCCGCGCAACTCGCCGCTTCGATCAACGACAACGAGGGCTGCTACTTCGTCCCCGCCTTCGCTGGCCTGGGCGCTCCCTGGTGGGACCCGCATGCCCGCGGTATCGTGTGCGGTCTGACCGGTGCCTCGAGTCGCGCGACCATTGTGCGTGCGGCCTGCGAGTCCATGGCCTACCAGAGTTATGACGTGCTGCGCGCCATGGAGCAGGACGTGGGACTTTCGATTGAGCGCCTGTCCGTCGATGGCGGCGCCTCGCGCAACGAGTTCATCATGCAATTCCAGGCCGACCTGCTGGATATCCCCGTGCTGCAATGCGAGACGGTGGAGACCACGGCAATCGGTGCCGCGTACTTGGCGGGTCTTGCCGTCGGCTATTGGGAAGACCTGGAGGAGCTGGAGCAAAATGCCCAGATCGTTAGGACCTTCCTTCCCCATATGTCCGCCGAGCGTCGCGAGCAAAACCTTGCGGGCTGGCGTGATGCAGTCAAGCGCTCGCTCAGTACCGCACAGTAGGGCTGCGATGGGCTGCTCGATACAACAAACCGCTAAACTTATGCATGGCGTGCGGCGGCAACATTGCTGCGCGCCTTGTCAGCAAGGCCGTTTTGCGGCCGCAACGAAAGGGGCAATCAACCCATGACCGTCACCTACGATGCGTCCCGTGTGACGCTTGTCGATCATCCGCTCGTCCAGCACAAGCTGTCGATCCTGCGCGACAAAAACACCGGCACCAACCAGTTCCGCCAGCTCGTGCGCGAACTCGCGCTTTTTGACGGCTACGAGGCCATGCGCGACCTGCCTATGGAAGACGTCGAGGTCGAGACCCCCATCACTACCGCCACGTTCAAACAGCTCGCCGGCAAGAAACTCGCCATCGTGCCCATTCTGCGTGCGGGCCTTGGCATGGTCGACGGCATTCTCGACCTGGTGCCCTCCGCTCGCGTGGGCCACATCGGCATGGAGCGCGACGAGGTCACCCACGAGCCGCACGAGTATTACTGCAAGATGCCCAAGGATATCGACCAGCGCATCTGCCTGGTCGTCGACCCCATGCTCGCCACGGGCGGTTCGGCCGAGATGGCCATTAGCTACCTGCACGAGCGCGGTGTCAAGGACATCCGCATGCTGTGCATCGTCGCGGCCCCCGAGGGCCTCAAGTCGCTGACTGAGAAGGATCCTGATGTGCATATCTATACCTGCGCCATCGACGACCATCTCAACGAGGCGGCCTACATCGTTCCCGGCCTGGGCGACGCCGGCGACCGCATCTACGGCACGCTCTAGTCGCTGGGCTAAGACGGCCGCGGCTGCAAATACGAAGAAACGGTGCGCGCGGACGAACAAAAGGCGACCGCGCGCACTCCTGTTAACGGACGTTTTGCCCTGCAGGGTTCGAGAAAAACGTATTACCGTACCTGCGGCATAAAGAAGGTCTTAAGAAAACGAACAGGTGCGTATTAACCGATGCTTTTTCGGTTGTACTTTAGCGATTGGCTCGTACAATAGTCACCAATGTTTGGCGGGAACTGTTCTGTGAAGCGTTAAAAAGGAAAGTGAGGACGCCAGTGTTTCAGATAGCCGATCTGCTCGCTATCGTTGCAGGCGCCATCGCGGGCGCAATTGCCTTCCTTCCCTTTGTCTTTACGCTCAAGCCGGTTCTTGACGATAAACAGAATGCGGACATGCTCAAGGGTATGGTGAGTCTGGCGGTCTCGGCAATCGCCCTGCTCGTCTTTACCTTGGTTGTGTTTGTGTTGTTCGGAGAGGCATTTCGCATGTTCCTCCTGGGCGAGGCGATCGGCTTCGTGGCCTTTATGGCCGCCTGCACGGTTCGCGTCGCCAAGGCGCTGCGAGATCCTCATGAGGTCGAAAGGTAAGTCGTGGAAATTTTTGAAAAGCTGCCTGATGAGATTAATCATCTGGTCAGCGAGTTCAGCTCCACCCCTGTCGTGGGCGATCTGAGCTGCGGCATCACGCAGTACTCGTTTTGGCTGATCGTCTCCACGATCGTGCTCCTGATCGTCCTGGCCGTGTTCAAGAAGAAGCAGACCCTGGTTCCCAAGGGCTTCTTCGTCAACGGTTTCGAGTACATCATCGAGTACGTCGAGAACGATATCGGCAAGGGCGTCGTGGGTGAGAACTGGAAGAAGCACTTCCCGTTCCTGTGCTCGCTTTTCCTGTTCATCCTGATCAATAACATGATCGGCCTGATCCCGGGAATGAAGCCCGGCACCGGCGCAATCGGCTCCACCGCCGCGCTCGCCATCTTCGCCTTCGTGTACTTCATCTACTACGGATGCAAGGCTCACGGCGTGATCGGCTACATCAAGAGCCTCGCCCCGCAGGGCGTGAGCTTCCCGATGAACGTGCTTGTGTGGGTCGTCGAGCTTTTCTCGACCTTCCTGCGCCTCATCACGCTCGCCGTGCGTCTGTTCTGCAACATGTTCGCAGGACACGTGGTCATGGGCTCGTTCGCCATCATGGCGAGCATGTTCATGCAGCCGCTGCTTCAGCAGGTTTCCGCGGCCCACGCCGTCGGCGCCCTGCCTTCGCTGGCCTGGCTTGCCATCCTCATCCTGATCTATGCGATCGAGCTTGTGGTCGGCGCTATCCAGGCTTACGTCTTCACGGTCCTTACCGCCGTGTATGTCTCCGAGGCAGAGGAGGTCGCGGAGGAGGAGTAGTCTTCCGTTCGCGCCTTAAAGGTAAGGTAATTCGTTAAACCGCCGGTGCCCGTACCCATGGAGCCCGGCAGTTATAAAAAGGTTATCCTGCGTGAAATAAGACACGCACGACAAAGGAGGAATCGTGGGAGTTATCGGTTACGGTCTCGGTGTTATCGGCGCTGGTCTTGCTATCGGCCTGTCTGCTCTGGGTGCTACGGGTGCTATGGCCCGTCAGCCTGAGGTCCAGGGCCGCGTGTTCACCGTCTTCATCATGGGCTCCGCCTTCGGCGAGGCTCTGGCTCTGATCGGCTTCGTTGTCGCGCTGATCGTTAAATAGCACGGAGCGTCAAGTATGAATCTTTCATCCCAGAAGAGCGCGATCGCACTCTCCGCGTCCGCGGCCGCGCTGCTCATGCCGGTTTCCGCGTTCGCCGAGGACGGCGCTGCCGGTGCGGACATCCTCATCCCTAAGATGGCGGAGTTCATCCCGGCGCTTATCGCCTTCCTGATTATCTGGATCGTGCTGGCCAAGGTCGCCCTGCCGGGCATCATGAAAACCATGGAGGAGCGCGGCAAGAAGATCGAGGAGAGCCTCGACGAGGCCGAGAAGACCAAGCAGGAGGCTATCGCCAAGCGCGCTGAGTCCGACTCGATCGTCACCGACGCCCGTCGTCAGGCTGCCGACATTGTTCTCGAGGCCCGTAAGGACGCCGAGTCCGAGCACGCCCGTATCATCGAGGCTGCTCACAAGGAGGCCGAGGAGATCATCGCCAAGGCCCATACGACCGTCGAGGACGAGCGCAAGTCCATCTACGCCGGTGCCGCGAGCTCCATCGCCGACCTGTCCGTTGCCGTCGCCACCAAGATCGTGGGCGAGGCACTCGAGGACGAGGCCGAGCAGAAGAAGCTCATCGAGCGCTACATCCAGGAAGCAGGTAGCCTGAATGCCGACTAGCCGCTATCAGGACAAGGTGCTCGAGACCTACGCGCGCTCCCTTCTGGAAGCCGCTAAGGCCGAGAACCATGTGTTCGAGGACCTCGAGATGATCGAGCGCCTGGCTAGCGCCAGCCCCGAGATCATCGCCGTGCTCGACACCATGTCCAAGCGCGACCAGCTCGACCTTCTTCCCAAGGTGGCAGCTGCCTTTAAGTATGTTGCCGAGGAAGACGAGGATGTAGTGGGCGTGACCGTCACCACGGCGATCCCGCTCGACGACGAGCTGCGTCAAACCATCACTAAGAAATGCGAGCAGGACTTCGGCCGCAAGGTATTCCTTATCGAGCAGGTCGACCCGTCTATCGTGGGCGGCCTGGTGCTCGAGGCCCGCGGCGAGCGTCGTGACATTTCCGTCAAGACGCAGTTGCGCATCGCGCAGGAGACCCTCGCAAACTCTGCTAATTCGTACGGAGGTGAAGCCTAATGTCCGAAACCCTCAATGCCCAGGATATCGCCAAGAAACTGCAGGAGCAGCTCACGAGCCTCTCCGCGACGGTCGATACGCATGAGGTTTCAACGGTCGACGAGGTAGGCGACGGCATCGCGCACGTCTCCGGCCTCAAGAGCGCCATGGCAGGCGAGCTTCTGGAGTTCAAGAGCTCCGATACCGGTGAGACCGTCTTCGGCCTTGCCCAGAACCTTGACCGTGACGAGGTCGGCGCCGTTCTGTTCGGTGCCGTCGACTCCATCAAGGAAGGCGACGAGTGCCGCACCACTGGCCGCATTATGGATATCCCCGTGAGCCGCGCCATGCTCGGCCGCGTCGTCAATCCGCTCGGCCAGCCTATCGACGGCCTGGGTGACATCGTCGCCACGCATCGTCGCCCCATCGAGTTCAAGGCCCCCGGTGTCATCGACCGTACCCCGGTGTGCGAGCCGGTTCAGACCGGCCTGTTGGCCATCGACTCCATGGTGCCTATCGGCCGCGGTCAGCGTGAGCTCATCATCGGCGACCGTCAGACCGGTAAGACCGCTATCGCCATCGACGCTATCCTCAATCAGCGCGGCAAGGGCATGGTCTGCATCTATGTCGCCATCGGCCAGAAGGCCTCCACGGTTGCCAACATCCGCGAGACCCTCGCTCAGCACGGCGCGCTCGACTACACCATCATCGTTTCGGCCACCGCTGCCGATTCCGCCCCTATGCAGTACATCGCGCCTATGGCCGGTGCCGCTATCGGCGAGTTCTTCATGTACAACGGTGAGGACGGCAAGCCCGCCAGCGAGACCAACCCCGGCGGCCACGTGCTCGTCATCTACGACGACCTGTCCAAGCAGGCTGTGGCTTACCGTCAGATGTCGCTGACGCTGCATCGTCCGCCCGGACGCGAGGCCTATCCTGGCGACATCTTCTACCTGCACTCTCGTCTGCTCGAGCGTGCAGTCAAGATGTCCAAGAAGAACGGCTACGGCTCCATGACGGCTCTGCCGATCATCGAGACCCAGGACGGCGACGTCTCGGCCTACATTCCGACCAACGTCATTTCCATTACCGATGGTCAGATCTACCTGCAGTCCGAGCTCTTCTTCCAGGGCCAGCGCCCGGCAGTCGACGTGGGCATTTCCGTGTCCCGCGTCGGTGGCGACGCGCAGACCAAGGCTATGAAGCAGGTCGCCGGCAACCTCCGTCTGGACCTCGCTTCCTATCAGGAGCTCGCCGGCTTTACGCAGTTCGGCTCCGACCTCGACGAGGCTACTCAGAAGCAGCTGACCCATGGTGCCCGCATGACCGAGCTCCTGAAGCAGCCGCGTTACAAGCCGTTTGAGGTTGGCGAGCAGATCGTTGCGCTGTTCGCTGGCAACGAGGGCTTCCTGGATGACCTGGAGATCGCCGACGTGCTGCCTTTCCGTGCCGAGCTCATCGAGTACATGGACAATGGCTTTGGCTCGCTGCTCGACAAGGTTCGCGCCAAGAAGATCGATGATGACACCAAGGCTGAGCTCTTGCGCGTCATCGGCGACTTCAAGCAGCAGTTCATGGCCAAGCACCATTCGGATGTTTCTGGATCAGAGGAGAACTAAGCCCCATGGCCAACCTTCGCGACATTAAGAAGCGAATCTCCTCGGTTACCACGACCAAGCAGATCACGCGCACGATGGAGATGGTCTCTACGGCCAAGATCCGTCGTGCCCTCGATCGCTCCAAGCAGGCCGAGCCCTATAAGGAGGCGCTGACCGACGTCATGTTGACGGTCGCCGGCGACGCCTCCTGTTCGGGCACCGATCCCATGCTGCAGAAGCATGAGAGCGTCAAGCATGGCCTGATTGTCGTTATTGCTTCGGACCGCGGCCTTGCCGGCGGTTTCAATACGACGGTGGAGCGCACGGCCGAAAAGCTCGCCGCTTCTTGGGCGAACGACGGCATCGAGTGCGAGATTATCGCGTGCGGGCGCAAACCGGCCACGTATTTCCGTGACCGTGCAAACGTCGTCATGCACTTTGAGGGCAACTCCTCTGAGCCCGATTTCAATCAGGCCCGCATGATCTCCTCTCATATCTGCGATGCGTATCGTGCCGGTGAGCTTGACCGTGTCGAGCTTGTCTACCACCACGCCAAGAACCGCGTGGATCAGGAGCTTCGCGTCGAGCATCTGTTGCCGCTCGACCCCGAGATGATCGCTATGGCCCACGGTCCGCGTAAGAACGAGACCGACGCCCCTAAGCGCATCTCGTCCACGTTCGAGTTCGTGCCCTCTCCCGAGCATGTTCTCGGCAAGCTTGTGCCGTCTTATATCCTGACGGTCATCTACCAGGCCCTGATCGATTCGGCGGCTGCCGAGCAGGGTGCACGCCGCAAGGCCATGCACTCCGCGACGGAAAACGCCACCGCGATCATCTCGACCCTTACCCGCACGTATAGTCGCGTGCGCCAGGCTTCGATCACGACCGAGATTAACGAGATCGTCGGCGGAGCCTCAGCATTGGAGGAACAGTAATGGCTAATAACACCGTAAAGCTTGCGGTCGAGGAAGCCACCAAGAAGACGACTGCCGGTGATGGTCGCATCGTGCGAATCATCGGTCCTGTCGTCGACGTCAAGTTTGACGGTGCGGTGCCCCCGATCTACAACGCGCTCACGGTCGAGGCCGAGACCCCGATCGGTCATCTGAGCACGATCCTCGAGGTCGAGAGCCAGCTTCCGGGCGGCGTTGTCCGCACGGTCGCCATGTCCTCGACCGACGGCCTGCAGCGCGGCCTCATCGCCACCGATACCGGTGAGCCCATGAAGATGCCCGTTGGCCCCAAGACGCTCGGCCGTATTTGGAACGTCATGGGCAAGCCCGTCGACGGCAAGCCCATGCCCGAGGTGGAGGAGTTCTACCCCATCCACCATGCAGCGCCCCGTTTCGACGAGCTCACCACCAAGACCGAGATCTTCGAGACCGGCATCAAGGCCGTCGACCTGCTCGAGCCCTACATCCGTGGCGGCAAGACAGGCCTGTTCGGCGGCGCCGGCGTCGGCAAGACCGTTTTGATTCAGGAGCTCATCAACAACCTCGCCCAAGAGCACGGTGGCACCTCGGTGTTCACCGGCGTCGGCGAGCGTACCCGCGAGGGCACCGACCTGTTCCTCGAGATGAGCGAGTCTGGCGTTATCGACAAGACTTGCTTGGTCTATGGTCAGATGAACGAGCCGCCCGGAGCGCGTCTGCGCATCGGTCTGGCCGGCCTTACTACCGCTGAGTATTTCCGTGATCGTGGCCAGGACGTTCTGCTGTTCATCGACAACATCTTCCGCTTCTCCCAGGCAGGTTCCGAGGTTTCCGCACTGCTGGGCCGTATGCCCTCCGCCGTTGGTTACCAGCCCACGCTGGCAACCGAGATGGGCGACCTCCAGGAGCGCATTACCTCGACCAAGACGGGCTCCATTACCTCCGTCCAGGCTGTCTACGTCCCCGCAGACGACCTGACCGACCCGGCGCCTGCCACGACGTTTACGCACCTCGACGCCACCACGGTTCTTTCGCGTAGCATTTCGTCGCTCGGCCTGTTCCCGGCTATCGACCCGCTCGCATCTTCCTCCGACGCTCTCGATCCCTCGATCGTCGGCGAGGAGCACTACCGTGTCGCCGTCAAGGTCCAGGAGCTCCTGCAGGAGTACTCCGACCTTCAGGACATCATCGCCATTCTGGGTATGGACGAGCTGTCCGAGGAGCAGCGCCTTACGGTCAACCGTGCCCGTAAGATTCAGCAGTTCCTCTCGCAGTCCTTCCACGTCGCCGAGAAGTTCACCGGCAACCCCGGTGTCTACGTCCGCGTCGAGGATACCGTCCGCTCTTTCGCCGAGATTGTCGACGGCAAGGCCGATGACCTGCCCGAGCAGGCTTTCCGCTATGCTTCCACGATTGAGGACGTGCGCGAGCGCGCCCGCAAGATGGGGGAGAAGTAGGTTATGCGTATCCGCATCGTGTGCCCCGTGAGCTGCGCCTATGAGGGCGACGCTGCGTTTGTGTCGATTCCGTCCACGGATGGCGAGTTTGGCGTTCTGCCTGCTCACTCCAGCGAGATCTGCACGATCGACCGCGGTTACGTTCGCGTTTCCGATAAGGCCATGGGCACTGTCGACCACACGTTTGCCGTGGCCGGCGGCTATGCCCAGGTTGCGGACGATGTCGTGACCGTTCTCGCCGAGCGCGCTTGCGATTTGGCGACCGTCGATGCCGACAAGCTTAAAGCTGATATTCAAGGTTTTGAAGAGAAGCTGGGTAATTTGTCGGAGGATGATGCACGCCGCGCCTACCTCTATAATGAAATCGCATGGTGTAAGCTCAAGCTTGCCCAATAGTCAAACGATTTAGCGTTCGACCATTTGCGAACACATCATGCCCGGGATGGCCCAGCCATCCCGGGCATGCTTTTTGAAAGGGTAGACCTTGGATATTATCCGCGTTGAGGGTGGCCACGCCATCGGAGGCTCCGTGCCCGTCTCGGGTGCCAAGAACTCCGCGCTCAAACTCATGGCGGCAACGCTTCTGGCGCCGGGCAAGACGACGCTGCAGAACGTGCCCGATATTTCCGATGTTCACGTGATGGGCAAGGTGCTCAAGGGCATGGGCGCTACGATCGATGTTCTCGACGAGCACACGCTCGAGATTGATACCTCTCAGGTCGATTCTTGGGAGGCCCCCTACGAGCTCGTTGCCAAGATGCGTGCTTCCACCGCCGTCATGGGACCCCTGCTGGGCCGCTTCCATCGCGCCAAGATTGCCATGCCGGGCGGCTGCAACCTGGGTGCTCGCAAGATCGATATGCACATTCTGGGTCTCGAGGCCCTGGGCGTTGAGTTCGATACCGCCCACGGTTACATCAACGCTAATGCGCCCCAAGGTCTGCGCGGTACCACCGTCACGCTCGAGTTCGCCAGCGTCGGTGCGACCGAGAACCTCATCATGGCCTCTGTGCGCGCACAGGGCACCACGGTTATCGACAATGCCGCCCGCGAGCCCGAGATTGTCGATCTCGCCAACATGCTCAACGAGATGGGCGCCAAGATTGTAGGCGCCGGTACGCCCGTCGTGACTATCGAAGGCGTGGAAGAGCTCCATCCCGTTACCCATCGCGTGGTGGGCGACCGCATCGAGGCCGGTACCTTTATCGTTGCAGGTGCGTTGATGGCCGACGATCGCGGTGTCGATGTCACGGGCTTTTGCCCCATTCACTTGGGCATGGTGCTCAAGAAGATGGAGCTCATGGGTATCGACTGCGAGCGCGTCGAGGATGGCGTCCATGTGAACCGTGCCGAGCGTATCAAGCCGGTCGACATCCAGACGCTTCCGTTCCCCGGCTTCCCGACGGACATGCAGGCGCAGATTATGGTACTCTCCGCCCTTGCCGACGGTAGCTCCGTTATCACCGAGAACATCTTCGAGAATCGCTTTATGTTTGCCTCTGAGCTGGTACGCATGGGTGCCGACATTCGTATCGAGAGCCATCATGCCATGATTCATGGCGTCAAGGGCTTCTCGGGTGCACAGGTTACCTCGCCCGATCTGCGTGGCGGAGCGGCCCTCGTCGTAGCGGGCTTGATCGCCGACGGGACGACCGAGGTTTCGGCCATCCATCATATCAAGCGCGGCTACGAGCAGTTTGTCGAAAAGCTGCAGGCGCTCGGCGCGCATGTCGAGCATGCTACCGTCCCCGATCCCGTCATCTACTAATACAGGTTGCCTATGTTTAATAAAAAGCCCCTCGCGGATACCACCGCCCGAAGACCCTCAACTGGTGCGCAGGCCAAGATCTACAGTCGCGATAACGTGGCTCGCTATTCCGAGCGCGCTCGTCAACGTCGTCGTAGCCACACGATTCGTCACGTCGCGCTCATTGTCGTGCTTGGCGTGCTGCTGAGTGCCACTACCGCTGCCGGCCTGTGGTTTGCCACCATTATGGGCAAGCTCGGCGATTCTAATGTCATTACCGACAATCTGCGTCGGGTTCTGGTTGACACCGATGAGGCAAAGGATCCGTTCTACGTGCTGCTTCTTGGCACCGACGGCCGTCCGGGCGAGGATACGTATCGTGCCGACTCGATTATCTTGGCACGCATCGACCCCACGCAAAAGCAGGCGACGCTCATTTCCGTTCCGCGCGACACCAAGGTCGAGTACAAGGGCGAGACCATGAAGATCAACGCCTGCCATACCGTTGGCGGTGCCGAGGCCATGGTCGAGGCGGTCAACGAGCTGTGCGGTGTTCAGATTTCCCACTATGCCGAGGTCAGCTTCGACGGTATGCAGGCGCTGATTGATTCGGTTGGCGGTATTGACATTAACGCAACCGATGATGTTGACGACCCCGAGCACCTGGATATCAAGATTACCGCTGGCCAGCAGCATATGGACGGTGCCACCGCCCTTACCTATGCCCGCTGCCGCTACACCTATGCCGACGGCGATTACACGCGCATGCGCCACCAGCGTCAGGTGCTTGGCGCCCTTGCCAACCAGATTCTCAATAACTTCGATGCCACGAAGATCTTTGGCCTGGTTAATTCGCTGTCCGATATGCTTGTAACCGATATGAGCGTTCAGGATATCGTGGCTACGGTCAACGCCATGCGCGGTATGGATGTCGACGGTATCTACTCGGCCAACCTGCCCTCGTACGCCGACGACAGCACCATGATCGACGGTGTGAGCTACGTCTTTGTCTACGAGGACGAGCTCAAGGAAATGATGGAGCGCGTCGATGCCGGCAAGGATCCCAAGGGTCCCAACACCATGGGTCTTTCCGACGGTTCCAGCTCTACGATCGGCGACCTGAACAACAACACGTCTGACGACTACGCAAACGGTACCGCAACCTCATCGGTCAGCTCTGACGATCCCGATGACTCAAGCGATTCGAGCGATTCGGACTACTACGAAGAGCCGACCGGCGACGGCAACGGCTACGAGGCCAACTATTAGAGTTACGCGGTTTTACCAAACCGCGTAACCGCTCGACGCTGCAAACCCGCCAGAGCGGCAATCTGCCTTTCAACTTCGGCGGCATGATCAAAAGATCAATGCCGCCTTGTTTCAAGGCACCTTGCTCGCTCTGGCGGGTTTTCGCTGTCGTTGCCAAAACATCGGCGTTGCCTTGGTCCGGACTAGTCGTTGGGTAGTCATTGAGGACGTTCTTAAACGACTAGTCAAAAGGGACACTCTTGCTGCACTTGGCACTTGGGGACGTTCCTTATGTGCCGGCAGTTTGAGACACTCCTTGTGCCAAGAGCCTGGCGCACATCTACCTGTCCTCAGTGCACCAAAAATAATCGCCCCGTTCTCTGATGAGGACGGGGCGATTTCTCTTTTAGGCTTGTGCAGCCAGGCTTATGCGAAGCGGGCGACGAGCTCCTGCAGGACGTCGGTCATCTTGACGAGCGAGCTGACCGGGACAAACTCGTTAACGCCGTGGTAGCAGTAGCCGCCCGTGGAAAGGTTGGGGCAGGGCAGGCCGCGGAACGACAGCTGCGCACCGTCGGTACCACCGCGAATCGGCAGTACCTGGGGCTCAATGCCGCAGGCAAGGTAGGCTTCCTTGGCGACATCGATAAGCTCGGGATAGTCACGCACGATCTCGGCCATGTTGCGGTACTGCTGCTTGATTTCGACCGTCACGAGTTCCTCGCCCAGGCGCTGGTTGAGCAGGGCTGCGGCAGATTCAATCAGCGCGAGCTTCTGCTGAAACTTTGCTGCGTCGTGGTCGCGAACGATATAGCGCGCCGTAGCGTGGTCGACGGTTGCAGACACGCCCTCAAGATGATAGAAGCCCTCGTAGCCCTCGGTGTATTCCGGGCGCTGCGCATAAGGGAGCAGCGCGTTAAAGTCGCAGAACAGATTGCCCGCGTTGACCATGCGGCCCTTGGCGTCACCGGGATGGATGGACTGGCCCTCAAAGTGAACGGTTGCCTCGGCGGCGTTAAAGCACTCCCACTCCAGCTCGCCAATGGGACCGCCGTCGACCGTGTAGGCGTACTTGCAGCCAAAGGTATCGATATCCAGCAGCTCGGCTCCGTGGCCGATCTCCTCGTCAGGGCAGAAGCAAATGCCGAGTGCGGGATGGGGCAGAGAGGGGTCCTGAGCGATACGCGCGACAAGTGACATGATCTCGGCGACGCCTGCCTTGTCGTCCGCGCCCAGCAGCGTGGTGCCATCGCTGCAGACCAGGTCCTCACCCGCGAGGTCGTTCAGGGCGGGAAGCTTGGCGGTACTCATGGCAACGGGCTTACCGTCAACCGTGCCGCAGACCAGGTCGCCGCCTTCGTAGTGTACGATGTGCGGTTTCACGCCGGCACCCGGTGCAACTTCGGTGGTGTCGAGATGGGCGATCAGGCCCAGGGCGGGCTTGTCCTCAGCGCCCGCACTTGCGGGGATATGCGCGCAGACATAGGCGTGCTCGGTCACGTGGGCATCTTCCGCACCAAGCTCGCGCAGCTCTTCAGCCAGCACGTTGGCAAGGTCAAACTGAACGGCGCTCGAGGGTACCTGGTCGCAGTTTGCATCCTCGGACTGCGTGTTGATCTGGACGTAGCGCAAAAAGCGCTCGAGGACATCGGGGCTCGTGGTGGTGTTTTCCATAAAGACCGCTCCAATCTTGGTCGTCGTGTGCAACAAGAACTCTAGCACGGTATGCCACGGCATACCACGACGCTTGGATGGGGTAGAATCAGCCATTGAATGCAGAAGGGACGGAAGATCATGGATACGACAAATAGCTCGCGCGAACTACATCTGACGGTGGCGAACGAAGACTACTTGGAGTGCATGGTTCGCATTGAAAGCGAAGAGGGGGAAACCAACGGCGTGCGATCGGTCGACATCGCGCAGCGCCTTGGCGTCTCCAAGGCATCGGTCAATAAAGCGGTTTCGGCGCTCAAGGCATCCGAGCTTGTCGAGCAATCGCACTACGGCAAGGTAATCCTGACCGATCGCGGCCGCGAGGTTGGCACGGCTATCTGGTACCGTCATCGCCTCATCCGTACGTTTTTGGTTCAGGAGCTCGGTGTCGAATTTGAGCGAGCCGATTCCGAGGCCTGCATGATGGAGCATGCGCTATCCGAGGACACGATGAGCCGCTGGCTCGCCTATCTCGAAAAGCAGGGAATCAGCGTCGAGGAATAGCGGGATATATATGGATACGAGTTATTACAACCGCTTTGGTGCCGAGGAACTTGCGCGCCGCTTGTCGAGCGAGACCTTGTTGGCGCAGGGCCCCATGGGCAGTGTCTTGTTGAGTGAGTACGATGCCGCCGACATTCCACCGGCGTTTTGGAATCTGGCAGAGCCGCAGACCGTTTCTCGTATCCATCGCTTGTATGTCGCCGCCGGCGCGCAGGTGCTCATTACCAACACCTTTCAGGCATCAAGCTATGCCCTCAAGCACGACCAGATTGCGCCGTCCGTGGCGGAGGTCAATCGCGGGGCCGTCGACGATGCCCGCCAGGCGCACCCTCAGCTGCTGCTGGGCTCGATGGGCCCGATCGGTATTGAGTGGTTTGCCGAGGACTCTGCCGAGTATCGTGAAATCCGAGGCATTGCGCGCGAACAGGCGCACGCCTTGCTCAATGCCGGCGTTGACGGTCTGCTGATCGAGACGGTGACGTCTATCCGTAATTTGCAGCCCATGCTTGCCGGCGCTCGAGATGCCGCCGACGGCATGCCTGTTCTGGTGAGTTTTGTCGTTGACGATAAAGGCGACCTGTTGAGCGATGGCCTCAACATCGAGGCAGCCGTTTTGTACGCCGAAAAACACGGCGCAAACTCGGTTGGTGTTAATTGCTGTTCGCTTGCGGCCGCGAATGCGGCGGTGCCCAGGATGGTTGCATCGGCGACTACTCCCGTCACGGTGCGTCCCAACGTGGGCGATCCGGTCCAGACTCAGGATGGCCCCGTATGGCACGAGAACCCCGAAGCTTTCGCGCGCGCATGCATCGAATGGAGGCATGCCGGTGCCGCAATGGTGGGCAGTTGCTGTGGAACCACGGCAATCACTACGGCAGCGATGGCCGAGGCGCTCGATATATAAAGGGCAAAACCGCTCCATACGGGGCGGTTTTTTTATTGCCTGCATGTCCTCAGCAGCATTTGCCCAAATGGTGAATGCTGGTGCCGGCAGGTTGCCGAGTGCATGTTGCGGGTATACCCCATGCGTACCATGATCCAAACACTGTGAGGTGTCTGCGCGTGTGCGCGATAATTCATTTTGGAACTGACGGTTGGCGCGCTCGCGTCGATGAGGACTTCACTGCCGATAACGTTGCCCGTATCGCCGACGCCGTCGGCGAGTTGTGGCAAAAGACCAATCCGGGCAAAACGGTATATATAGGGTTCGACAACCGGCCTCTGGCGCGCGAGTTCGCTGAGCTTGCGGCGGGTGTGCTAGCAGCGCACGGGCTAGACGCCGTGCTCGCTTCGCGACCTGTCCCGACCCCTGCCCTTACGTGGGCGGCGGCTTATGACGGTGAGGCGTGCGGCGCGCTCATGGTGACGGGGTCCCATCATCCGCAGGGTTATCTGTGCCTCAAGATTCGCATGGGTGACGGCTCGACCGCCAACCAGGATGTCATCGAAGAGCTCGAAGAGACCATGGCTCCCGAGCCAATGGGGATCGAGGGGCAATATCGCACCGCGGATATCATTCCTGACTATATGCAGGCGGTGGCATCGTTTGTCGATGCCGAAGCCATCCGCGCCGCGCACCTGCGCGTGGTTGTCGATCCGATGGGCGGCGCAGCCCAGGGCTATCTGGCCGACTTGCTACGCGAGCTTGGCGTTGAGGTGCACGAGATTCACGCCGGGCAGGCGTCTGACCAAGAAGATATCTGCCCCGACCCCGTTGAGCCTTGGGTGGACGCTTGCGAGCGCACGGTTATCGAGGACGGAGCTTGCGCTGGCCTGGTGACCGACGGCGACGCCGACCGCATCGGCGCGGTTGACGAGCGCGGCAGATATATACATCCGCATCAGATCATGGCGCTCGTTTTGGGCGACTTGGTTCAATTTCGTAATTTGGAGGGGCGCGTCGTCGTCAATCTTTCGTGCTCGACGCTCGTGCGTCGCATTGCCGAGGCGCTTGGCTGCCGCGTGACCGTCAAACCAGTCGGTTTCAAATATATAGCGGCGGAGATGAAGAAGGGCGGCGTCCTCATAGGCGGCGAAGAAGCCGGTGGTATCGGCATTGCCGCGCATATGCCCGAGCGCGATGGAATCCTCGCCTGTCTGATTCTGTGTGAGCTTATGGCAAAGACGGACGCGCCTTTGGGCGTTCTGGTCGACCAACTCGAGGACAGTTTTGGTAAGACGAGTTACGGTCGACGGGATTTGCGCCTTGAGGCCGAAGATGCCGAAACGTTACGAACCCTGCTGCCGGGTGTAAACCCCAAGTCGATTTGTGGCAAGGTGCCGCAAAACGTTAGTCATATGGATGGCTTGCGTTTGGCATTCGAGGATGACACGTGGCTGCTGGTCCGTCCTAGCGGGACCGAACCAGTGGTGCGCGTCTACGCCGAGGGGTTCTCGGTGGAAGAACGTGATGAGTTGCTCGATGCTGGCTGTGCTTTAGCTAGGGGGACGTATCCGCTTTAACCATGAGACTGCCTTATATAAAGAGATGCTCGGCGAGCGGTAGGTAACGGCTGGCAAACGTTAGTCGGGTTCAAAAATGTGTAGGAAATGTGTACGCCCAGATTCCCGCCCACGGCGCCCCTCCGGTCTGG